>NZ_CM001558.1:3714070-4319573 GCF_000281895.1 Pseudomonas fluorescens Q2-87
CAAAGCGACGTGCGCGTGATCGCTGCCACATCCACCGATCTGGAAGCGGCCATCAAGCGCGGAGAGTTTCGCGCCGACCTGTATTACCGCCTGAATGTACTGCCAATCCAGGTTCCACCGCTGCGCGAACGCCTGGATGACCTGCCCGCCCTGAGCGAAGCGATCCTTGAAGAGCTGCGCAGCCAGCACGAACTGAACCACGACGCCCTCGCCTTGCTGGCCCAACACGCTTGGCCCGGCAACATCCGCGAACTGCGCAACGTGCTGGAACGGGCAGCGTTGCTCAGCGATGACTTGGTGCTCACTGCGGCCGATATCCGCGCGGCCATCGGCACCTTCACCCCAGTCACCCGCGACACAAGCCCGCACCTCGACGCCTTGCCCCACGAAACCTTCAGCCAGGCACGGGCGCGATTCGACCGGCAGCTGATCGAAACCACCCTCGCGCAATGCGGGGGCAAGGTGGTTGAAGCGGCTGAGCGATTGGGGTTGGGGCGGTCGACGCTGTACAAGAAAATGGTGGCGTTGGGGATTGCCGAGTCTCAATAGCGAGACGACGATCTCCAAACGTAGACAGATCATCTTGTAAGCGTTTTACGCTTATCGCGAGCGAGCTCGCTGCCACAGGAGGCGGTGTCTTCCTGGAATACCCCGTCCCCCTGTGGGAGCGAGCTCGCTCGCGATGAAGCCCGCATAGCCACGCAAATCTCAAATCAGAGACAAAACTCGAAATACACACCGCAATATTTACCAATCTCCTTATATTTCAAATAGTTACCAACCTGGCACAAAAATCGCTAGAGCCTCTCCCAAGCTTCATCACAACAATAACAATCCCCAGGAGACACACCATGAGTGTGATCATTGCCTTGGCAGCCCTCACGCTGCTGATGGTCGCCGCCTACCGTGGCTACAGCGTCATTCTTTTTGCCCCCATCGCCGCCCTCGGCGCCGTCCTGCTGACTGACCCTTCCGCCGTCGCCCCTGCGTTCACTGGGGTGTTCATGGACAAAATGGTCGGGTTCATCAAGCTCTACTTCCCGGTGTTCCTGCTCGGCGCGGTGTTTGGCAAGCTGATCGAGTTGTCGGGCTTCTCGCGCTCCATCGTCGCCGCGGCGATTCGTTTGCTGGGCACGCGCCAGGCCATGTTGGTGATCGTGCTGGTCTGCGCCTTGCTGACTTACGGCGGTGTGTCGCTGTTCGTCGTCGTGTTCGCGGTCTATCCATTTGCCGCCGAGATGTTCCGCCAGAGCAATATTCCCAAGCGCTTGATCCCGGCCACCATCGCCCTTGGCGCATTCTCGTTCACCATGGACGCCCTGCCCGGCACGCCGCAGATCCAGAACATCATCCCCAGCACCTTCTTCAACACCACCGCCTGGGCCGCGCCGTGGCTGGGTGTAATCGGCACGCTCTTTGTGTTCAGCCTCGGCATGCTGTTTTTGCAACGCCAGCGCAACAAGGCCCAGCGCCTGGGTGAAGGCTATGGCACGCAACTGCGCAACGAGCCGGAAACCGCCGAAGACATCAAGCTGCCCAACCCATGGATCGCTGTGTCGCCCTTACTGGCGGTGGGGATCATGAACCTGCTGTTCACCCAGTGGATCCCGCAGTGGTACGGTAAGACCCATAGCCTCGCGCTGCCAGGCATGGCCGCACCGGTGACCAGCGATATCGCCAAGCTCACTGCGATCTGGGCCGTGCAGGCGGCGCTGCTGGTGGGGATCATCATGGTGTTGCTGTTTGGCTTTCGCGCCATTCGCAGCAAGCTGGCCGAAGGCAGCAAGAGCGCGGTGGGCGGTGCCTTGCTGGCGGCGATGAACACCGCTTCTGAATACGGTTTCGGTGCGGTGATCGCCTCGCTGCCGGGCTTCCTGGTCTTGGCCGATTGGCTCAAGAGCATCCCCAACCCGCTGGTCAACGAAGCGGTGACCGTGACGCTGCTGGCGGGCATTACCGGCTCTGCGTCGGGCGGCATGAGCATCGCCCTGGCGGCGATGTCCGAGAGCTTCATCAGCGCCGCCCACGCCGCCAACATTCCCTTGGAAGTGCTGCACCGGGTTGCGGCCATGGCCAGCGGCGGCATGGACACCCTGCCCCACAACGGCGCGGTGATTACCCTGCTGGCAGTGACCGGGCTAACCCACCGTGAAGCCTACAAAGACATCTTCTGTATTACGCTGATCAAGACCCTGGCGGTCTTCGTCGTGATCAGCGTGTTTTACGCCACTGGCATCGTGTGAGGTTCCCATGACAACCCTTCTTTCGGGCAAGACTGCCCTGGTCACCGGCTCCACCAGTGGCATCGGCCTGGGCATCGCCCTGAGCCTGGCCAAGGCCGGTGCCAACCTGATCCTCAATGGTTTCGGCGATGCCTCGGCGGTGATCGCCGAAGTGAAGCAGTTCGGTGGCAAGGTCGGCCATCATCCAGCCGATGTCAGCGACCCGGCGCAGATCGCCGACATGCTCGCCTACGCCGAGCGTGAGTTCGGCGGCGTGGACATCCTGGTGAACAACGCCGGGATCCAGCACGTGGCTGCCGTGGAAGACTTTCCGGTAGAGCGCTGGGATTCGATCATCGCCATCAACCTGTCCTCGGTGTTCCACGCCACCCGCCTGAGCCTTCCCGGCATGCGCGCCAAGGGCTGGGGACGGATCGTCAACGTCGCCTCGGTGCATGGCCAGGTCGGCTCAGTCGGCAAGGCGGCGTATGTCGCGGCCAAGCATGGGGTGATCGGCCTGACCAAGGTGGTCGGCCTGGAAACCGCCACTACCAACGTCACTTGCAACGCCATCTGCCCCGGTTGGGTGTTGACACCGTTGGTGCAAAAGCAGATCGATGATCGCATCGCCGCAGGGGTCGATCCGCAACAGGCCCAGCACGACCTGCTGGCCGAAAAGCAGCCGTCCCTGGAGTTCGTCACCCCGCCGCAGTTGGGCGAGCTGGTCTTGTTCCTGTGCAGCGAAGCCGGCAGCCAGGTACGCGGCGCGGCGTGGAATATTGACGGTGGGTGGTTGGCTCAGTAACACCACCACCCTCTGGCGAACATGCTGTTTGTGGCGAGGGAGCTTGCTCCCTCGCCACATAAAGCACCTTGTGCTGCAATGCTCGTAAGCCCATAAAAACACAAGAGGCACCCCATGTCCGACATCCTCTGGCAACCCAGCCCCGAACGCATCGCCCAGTCGCGCATGAACGCCTTTGGCCAGTTCGTCAACGCGCGGCACTCTCTGCGACTGAGCGATTATCCGGCCCTGCACGCCTGGAGCATCGAGCAGCGCGAAGCGTTCTGGCAGGCCATCGTCGATTACTTCGACATCCGTTTTCACCAGGCGCCTACCCAGGTTCTGCTGGAAGACCCACAGATGCCCAGCGCCCGGTGGTTCCCGGGGGCGACGCTGAACTTCGCCGAACATTTGCTGCGGCGTCGCGACGAAGCGGTGGCCGTGGTCGCCCTCGCCGAGAACGGCGACCAGGAACAACTGACCTGGGCCGAACTCGCCGCCCATGTCGCCGGCCTGCAAAGAAGCCTGAAAGCCACTGGCGTGACCCAGGGCGATCGAGTCGCTGCCTGCATGCCCAACACCTGGCAGACCCTGGTGGGCATGCTTGCCACCACCAGCCTCGGGGCGATCTGGTCCTGTTCTTCGCCGGATTTCGGCACTCAGGGCGTGATCGATCGCTTCGGCCAGATCGAGCCCAAAGTCCTCATCACCTGCGCCGGGTATCGTTACGCCGGCAAGGTCATTGACCAACGGCCCAAGGTCAATGAAATCCTCGAACGGCTGCCGTCGCTGCAACAACTGATCGTGTTGCCATATGCAAAACCCGACGCCAGCGTCGACGATTTCAAGACGTCAGCCAATGTCGCGCTATGGGACGGGTTTTATCAAAGTGGTGGCGAGCCGGAATTCACCAGCGTTCCTTTTGCCCATCCGCTGTACATCCTGTATTCCAGCGGTACGACCGGCGTGCCGAAATGCATCATCCACGGCACCGGTGGCGTACTGCTGCAGCACGTCAAGGAACATGGCCTGCATGTCGACCTCGGTCCCGAGGACCGGCTGTTCTATTACACGACCTGCGGCTGGATGATGTGGAACTGGCTGGTGTCGGCCCTCGCCGTGGGCAGCGCCGTGGTGCTTTACGACGGCTCGCCGTTCCACCCGGGGCCCGAGCGCCTGCTGGACGTGATCGATCAGCAACGCATCAGTGTGTTCGGCACCAGCCCCAAGTTCCTCGCTGCCTTGGAAAGCGAGGGCCTGAAGCCCCGGCAGACACACCGCCTGGACAGTCTGAAAACCATTCTGTCCACCGGTTCGGCATTGGCGCCCCATAGCTACGATTACGTCTACCGCGACATCAAGCCCGACGTTTGTCTGGCCTCGATGTCCGGCGGCACCGACATCGTCTCGTGCTTCGTCAATGGCAACCCGTTGTCGCCGGTACGCCGGGGCGAGATGCAGGGCAAGAGCCTGGGCATGGCGGTGCAGGTGTGGAACGAGGCCGGCCAAGCGGTGATGGGTGAAAAAGGCGAGCTGGTGTGCACCCGGCACTTCCCGGCCATGCCCATTGGCTTGTGGAACGACCCTGGGCAGGAAAAACTTCGCGCGTCCTATTTCAGTCAATTTCCCGGTGTTTGGGCCCAAGGCGATTACGCCGAAGAATTGCCCCACGGCGGCCTGCTGATCCACGGACGCTCCGACGCCGTGCTCAACCCCGGTGGCGTGCGCATCGGCACGGCGGAAATTTATCGACAGGTGGAAAAGGTCGAGCAGGTGCTGGACAGCGTCGCCATCGGCCAGCAATGGCAAGGCGATGTGCGGGTGGTGCTGTTCGTACGCCTGCGCGAGGGCGTGGCATTGGATGAAGCCTTGGCGCAGCAGATTCGCCAGGTCATCCGCGCCAACACCACGCCACGGCATGTGCCGGCGAAAATCCTGGCGGTCAGCGATATTCCACGGACCATCAGCGGCAAGGTAGTAGAACTGGCGGTGCGTAACGTGGTGCATGGCGAAGTGGTGAAAAACACCGATGCATTGGCCAATCCCGAGGCGCTGGAACAGTTTCGGGATCGGGTGGAGCTTGCGAGCTGACCGTTAGCGCTTTGTTGGCCTTGACTGCCTCTTCGCGAGCAAGCCCGCTCCCACAGTGGTCCGCTGTGGGAGCGGGCTAGCTCGCGAAGAACGATAACGCGGTATTTCTATCAAGCAATCAGTCCACCAACCCCCACTCACCCGCCGCCGGGTCGGGTGGAGGTACCGCACCCGACTCGGCATGCAGCTTCAAACGCAAGCGCAGGTTGTTCGCCGAGTCAGCATTCTTCAGTGCCTCTTCTTCATCGATGGCCCCTTCCAGCACCAGGTTGAACAAGGCGTGGTCGAAGGTCTGCATCCCCAGTTCCTCTGATTTCTCCATGATGCCCTTGAGCTCGCCGAATTCGTTGCGTCGGATCAAATCGGCCACCGTGGGCGAACCCAGCATGACCTCCACGGCCGCCCGGCGCTGGCCGTTGCGGGTACGCACCAGGCGCTGGGAGACGAAAGCCTTGAGGTTGTTGCCCAGGTCGTTGAGCAGTTGCGGCCGGCGCTCCTCGGGAAAGAAATTGATTACCCGGTCCAGGGCCTGGTTGGCGTTATGGGCATGCAGCGTGGAAATCACCAGATGCCCGGTGTCGGCGAAGGCCAGGGCGTGTTCCATGGTTTCGCGATCGCGAATTTCGCCGATCAGCACCACGTCCGGCGCCTGGCGCAAAGTGTTCTTCAGGGCGGCATGGAAGCTGCGGGTGTCGACACCGACTTCCCGCTGGTTGATGATCGATTTCTTGTGCCGGTGGATATACTCCACAGGGTCTTCAATGGTGATGATATGGCCGCTGCTGTTGCGATTGCGGTAGTCGATCAATGCCGCCAGGGACGTGGACTTGCCAGACCCCGTCGCACCGACGAACAGTATCAAGCCCTGCTTCTGCATGACGGTGTCGAGCAATACCTTGGGCAGCTTGAGGTCCTCGAAACGCGGGATGTCCAGCTTGACGTTGCGTATCACCATGGACACGTCATTGCGCTGCTTGAAGATATTGACCCGGAACCTTCCGACACCCGCCAGGGAAATGGCCAGGTTCATTTCCAGCTCCCGATCGAACTCAAGGCGCTGTTCGGCGTCCATCAAAGACTCGGCGAGCCTGGCAATGTCGCCGACCTTGAAGGCCTGGTTACCCAAGGGCTTGAGCACCCCCTCGAAACGCGCACACGGTGGCGCGCCGGTGGACAGATAAAGGTCGGAGCCATCCTGGCTCGCCAGGGTGCGCAACAAAGGATCGATTTCCATGGACTGAAACTTCCGCGAGACATCAATGAAACAAGCCGACCCGAGTATGGAAAACCTCACACCAGCCCGCGCTTACCTTATCCAGAGGATAGTAGACGCCATAGCACCGACATGATTTCCAGGGATTTTGTAATGAATGCAACACCCAACGGCAGCGAAACACAGCGTCTGCTTGACCGCCTGGACTGGGCCTCCACACCGCTGGGCGCTGCCGATACCTGGCCGCAGAGCCTGCGAACCGCCGTGGACATCGTGTTTCACTCGCCCATGCCGATGGCCTTGCTGTGGGGCGCCGAGCTGTCCCACCTCTACAACGACGCCTTCGCCCGACTGGCCGGCGACAAGCACCCGCGGGCGTTCGGCCAGCCGACCCATACGGCGTGGCCCGAACTCAGGGGCGTGACCGAGGCGATCTATCACCGCGTGTTGCAGGGCCAGACCCATAGCAGTCGCGATCAACGATGGCGCGTGCCATTCGCCGGTCGCCTCTGCGACGTTTGGCTGGACCTGACCTACAGCCCGGTGCGCGACGAAAGCGGCGCCGTCGCCGGGATTCTGATCACGGCCATCGAGACCAGCGAGCGACGACGCCTGGCCCTGGAATTCGAGCGACGTTCCGAGGCCAGCCTCAAGGCCCAGCAGGAAAGCGAGGAACGGCTGCAACTGGCCTTGGCGGCCGCCGATGCACTGGGCACCTGGGATTGGGACATCAGCGAAGACCGATTCATCGCCGACACGCATTTCGCCCTGTTGCATGGCGTCGACCCGAATCTGTCGCGCCAGTTGCCCATCAGCGCCTACCTCGAAGGCGTCCACCCCGAAGACCGGGCCATGGTTGCCCGCAGCATCAAGCATTGCATTACCCACGGCACCGAATATGCCGAGGAATACCGGCTGTTGCAGCCCGACAGTGAAATGCGCTGGGTTTACGTGCGCGGGCGTTGCTACAAGGATCGGCACGGCCGGCCCAAGCGTTTCCTCGGCGCGGCCCTGGACCTGACCGAACGCAAGCGCACCGAGCAGGCCCTGCGCCAGAGCCAGACCGAACTGCAATTGATCATCAATGCCATGCCAATCCTGATCAGCTACGTGGACCGCGACCAGCGGTTCCGGCTGAACAACAGTGCCTACCTGGACTGGTACGGCCTGACCCCGCAGGAGCTCTACGGCAAGACCATTCGCGAGGTGCTGGGCGAAGAAGCCTACGCGGCCCGCGCCGCGCAGATCGCCGGGGCGCTGGCGGGCAAGCCGTGCAGCTTCGCCATACAGTCGGCCCACCGCGACGGACGTCCGCGCCACGCGCTGACCAACTACCTGCCGCGCCGGGGATCGGACGGGGCGGTGAACGGTTTCTACATCTTTGTCATCGATGAGACCGAGCGCAAGAAAACCGAGGAAGCGTTGCGCAACCTCAACGAAACACTGGAAGAGCGGGTCATCGCCCGTACCCAGCAACTGGCCGAGGCCAACCACCGGCTGCAAAGCGAGATGTTCGAACGCGAACGCGCCGAAGAAGCCCTGCGCCACGCCCAGAAGATGGAAGCCGTGGGCCAGCTCACCGGCGGCATCGCCCACGACTTCAACAACATGCTCACCGGCATTCTGGGCAGCCTCGACCTGATCCAGCGCTATATCGCCAATGGCCGCGCCGACGAGATCGGCCGTTTCACCGAGGCGGCGGTGTCCTCGGCCAACCGCGCCGCAGCCCTGACCCATCGGCTGCTGGCTTTTTCTCGCCGCCAATCCCTGGATCGCAAACCGCTGGACGGCAACGAGCTGGTGCACTCACTCGAAGACCTGCTCAGGCGCACCACCGGGGAACACATTGTGTTGCGCCTGCAATTGGCCAATGAGCTGTGGCCGGTCAGCACCGATGCCAGCCAGTTGGAAAACGCCCTGCTCAACCTGGTCATCAACGCCCGGGACGCCATGCCAGACGGCGGCGAATTGGTGATCGAGACCGCGAACGTCTACCTCGACGGCAGCGATATCAGCACCCTGGAGCCGGTCAAGGCCGGCGACTACGTGATGATTGCCGTCAGCGACAACGGCAGCGGCATGACGCCGTCGGTGCTGGCCAAGGCCTTCGATCCGTTCTTTACCACCAAGCCCATCGGCCAGGGCACCGGCCTGGGGCTGTCGATGATCTACGGGTTCGCCCAGCAGTCCGGCGGTCATTTGCACCTGGACAGCGTGCCGGGACAGGGCACCCGGGTGCAGTTGTATCTGCCACGGTTGCACGTTACGCCCGCTGAGCCAGCGACAACGCCAGGCAAGCTCGAGGTACCGGCGGCAATCGCCGGGGAAACGGTCCTGCTGGTGGAAGACGAGCCCGCGGTGCGCATGCTGGTGCTGGATCTGTTGAACACCCTCGGCTACACCGCCCTGGAAGCCCAGGACGCCAAGACGGCGCTGCCAATGCTCGAATCAGGCCGGCGTATCGACCTGTTGGTGACCGATGTCGGCTTGCCGGGCATGAACGGCCGGCAACTGGCGGAGATCGCTCGCCAGCACCGGCCAGGCCTCAAAGTCCTGTTCATGACCGGTTATGCGCAGAAAGCCGCTGAACGGGAGGCGTTCCTGGAACAGGGCATGGACATGGTCGCCAAGCCTTTCACCCTGGATCTGCTGGCGAACAAGATTCGACGGATGATCAACCATGGCAGCTGACTTGAGGCATAATCGCCGCCCCGCTGCCCTCCACCGCTCAGGTCGCCGCTGCAATGAAAGCCCAAGCCCGCCATATCCTGGTGAAAACCGCCGAAGAAGCCGAACAGCTCAAGCAACGCATCGCCAAGGGCGAAGCCTTCGATGTGTTGGCCAAGAAATACTCCACCTGCCCCTCCGGCAAACGCGGCGGTGACTTGGGCGAAGTGCGACCGGGGCAGATGGTCGGCGTGATCGATGCGGTGATTTTCAAGAAGCCGCTGCGGGTCGTGCATGGGCCGATCAAGAGCAAGTTTGGCTATCACCTGGTGCAGGTGTTTTATCGGGATTGAACGATGGTGCGCTGACAACACTGATTTATGTGGCGAGGGAGCTTGCTCCCGCTGGCCTGCGAAGCAGGCCCCAACAAACAGAAACGGCTGCTGCGCAGCCGAGCGGGAGCAAGCTCCCTCGCCACAGGACACACCCAATTTCCGGTGTAGTCAGTCCTTGGGCATCAACGCCCCCGGCACCTGGATCACCCGGCTCGCCAGCCAGTGCCCCGCCTCGGCCGCCTCCCGCGGACTGCCGCCCAGCAAGCGACTCGCCAGGTACGCAGCGCTGAAAGAGTCTCCCGCCGCCGTGGTGTCCACCACGCGTTCGACCCGCTGGGCGGGGACCTCATAGAACTTGCCATCGCAACGAATCAGACACGCCTGCGCGCCGCGCTTGAGCACTACTTCCGGGGTGCCTAACTGCCCATAAGCAGTAAATACCGCGTCAACATCGGCATACCCGAACAACGCCTGCTCATCCTCCACCGTCAGCAGCGCCAGTTCCACATAAGGCAGGACACTGCGATAGGCCGCGCGGGCAGCTTCGACGCTGGCCCAAAGCCTGGGCCGGTAGTTGTTGTCAAACACCACCTGCGCCCCGCGCCGACGCGCTTCGATCAGGGTTTCGATGAGCCTGGCGCGCCCCTGTTCGCCAAGCACCGCCAGGGTGATGCCGCTGAAATACAGCATGTCGTAATCCGGCAGCGCCGCGAGGATCGGTCCGGCGGCCGCCGTGGTAAAGCATTCGCGCACCGCCGCCTCGTTGCGCCAGTACAGGAACCGCCGCTCGCCCGCCGCATCGGTCTGGATGCAGTACAACCCCGGCAAGCGCCCAGGCAAACGCTGGACCCGTTCCAGGCCGATATTCTCCGCGGCCCACGCCTGGCACATGGCGTCACTGAAACTGTCGTCGCCCAGGGCCGTGACGTAATCCACCGAGCCCTTGTCACCCAAGGCGCGGGACAGGTACACGGCGGTGTTCAGGGTATCGCCGCCGAAGCTCTGTTGCAGGCTGCCGTCGGCGCGTTGTTGCAGTTCGATCATGCATTCGCCGATCAGGGCGATGCGGGGTTTTGGGTTGGGTGTACTCATGGATGATCCTGATGTTCCGGTGGTGTCTTACAGGCCGCCTTCGCGAGCAAGCCCGCTCCCACAGGGGATTTTTGGCGAACACAAACTCTGCGTTCACGCCCGTCCACATGTGGGAGCGGGCTTGCTCGCGAAAGCCGCGACTCGGTCTCAAGCCCTAGAAGCAAGTCTCCATGCTCTCCACCACCCGCAACCTCTCATCCACCAGGCACCCCACCCGCCATTTGTCGAACGTCAGGCACGGATGCGAAGTACCGAACGAAATGATATCGCCCACGCGCAACTCAACCCCCGGCGCCACGGTCATGAACGCATGCTGGTCCATCACCGCCGTCACCTGGCACTTGCTCACGTCGTCACCGGCCACCGAATCCGAGCCAGGCTTGTAACGCTTGAGCGGCACCGGCAACCCAGCGTCGTAGGCCACGTCGCGCTTGCCCAGGGCGATCACCGCGAAGCCAGGCTCCGGCAGCGATTGCACGTGGGCCCAGACTTCCAGGGCCGGGCGCAGGCCTTCGTGCAGGTCGCTACGGCGCTCCAGCACGCAGCACTGGGCTTCTTTGTAGATGCCATGGTCGTGGGCGACATAGCTGCCCGGGCGCAGCACGCTGAGGAAACGTCCGTGGGCATTCTGGACTTCGAAGGACTCGGCGATCAGGTCGTACCAGGCCGAGCCCGAGGCGGTAATGATCGGTTTATCGATGGCGAACGCGCCGCTGTCCTGCAACTGCACCGCCAGCCGCACCAAGGACGCGGCGAAGGCGCGGATACCGCTGACGGCATGATCACCGTGAATCACCCCTTCGTAACCTTCGATACCGGTCAGCGCCAGCGCCGGCTGGCTGCGGATCGCCTCGGCCAGGGCCAGCACTTCGGCTTCAGTCCGGCAACCGCAACGCCCGCCGAGCACACCGTATTCGATCATCACGTTCAGCTTCACGCCACGAGCGGCAAAAAAAGCGCCCAGGTCAGCGACGTTGTCCGGATGGTCGACCATGCAGTGAAATTCGAACGCCGGATCCACCAGCAAATCGGCGATCAGCGCCATGTTCGGCGCTCCCACCAGTTGGTTCGCCATCAACACCCGGCGTACCCCGTGGGCGTACGCGGCGCGGGTCTGCACGGCAGTGGCAAGGGTCAGGCCCCAGGCGCCGGCATCGAGTTGGCGGCGAAACAATGCGGGGGTCATGCTGGTCTTGCCGTGGGGCGCCAGTTCGGCGCCGCTGCCTGTGACGAAGGCCTGCATCCAGCGAATGTTGTGCTCCAGCGCCTCGCGGTGCAGCACCAGAGCCGGCAAGCTGACGTCCTTCAGCAGGTGGGCGCCGGTGATGGCGGCGCCCTTCTCGACGGCGGCATTAAGAATGGCAGAAGACATGTTCGAACTCCTTGCAGACGGCCGCTGGCAGCCGTTGCTGTCTATTCATTGATGCGACGGGCCAGGTTGTTGGCGCTTTCGATCAGCACCCGGCGGTAGTCGGCGTAATTGTTCTTGGCGTCGGCCCGGGGGGCGACAATGCATAAGGTCGCGATGGCCACGCCGTTGGGGTCTTTGACCGGTGCGGCGAAGCAGTGGGTGAAGGTGTCGGCGACACTGTCGAAAGAGAAAAAACCGTCGAGGCCGGCCTGGCGGATTTCCTTGAGGAATTGTTCCAGGGGCAGGCGCTCGCCGTCCGGCAGGATGAAGTCGTCGGGGTCAATCAAGTCGACGATCTGCTGGTCGCTCAAATGCGCCAGCAACAGGCGACCGGACGCCGTCCACGGGATCGGCGCGTTCTCGCCAATGTCCGATGAGATGCGGAAATGCCGCTCGCCTTCCTTCATCAGCGCCACGGTATATTTGCGCCCGTTGAGCAGGCACATCTGCGCGGTTTCCCGGGTCTGGCTGACGATTTCCTGCAGGGCGTGATCGGCCTCGCGGCTCAGGTCGAAATGCCGCAAGTGTGCCTGGCCGAGGAAATACAATTGTCGCCCAAGGTAGACGTGGCCGTCCTTGCCGACCGGTTCCAGGATGCGCCGCTCAAGCAGCGACGCGACCAGTTCGTAGACCGTGGACTTGGGGCTGCCGATGCCGCTGGCGATATCGTTCGGGCGCAGCGGCTGGCCGATTTCCTTGAGAAAATCGAGGATATCGAACGCCCGATCCAGTCCTCGGGCCCGGCGTTTGATGGTGTCTTCGGTCATGTCTTGGATTCCTGAAATTTCGCTTATAGTCGCATGTATCTTTACCGTGGCGAGGGAGCTTGCTCCCGCTCGGCTGCGCAGCAGTCGCAAGAGATAGGCCTGCTACGCAGGCCAGCGGGAGCAAGCTCCCTCGCCACGGAAGCGAATTCGCCAGATGATCTGGTTCAGGCCTTTTTCTTGTAGGCCACGCAATCGATCTCGACCTTGCAATCAACCATCATGCTGGCCTGCACGCAGGCCCGGGCCGGGGCGTGTTCGGGGCTGAAGTATTCGCCGAAGACCTTGTTGAAACTCCAGAAATCCCGCGGGTCATCCAACCACACGCCGCAACGCACCACATCCTTGAGGTCGTAACCGGCCTCCTCGAGAATCGCGATGAGGTTCTTCATGGTCTGGTGCGTCTGTTCGACGATCCCGCCGACAATAATTTCGCCGTTCAGTGCCGGTACCTGGCCGGACACATGCAACCAGCCATCGGCCTCCACGGCGCGGGCGAAGGGCCGTGGCTGACCGCCGCCTGCGGTGCTGCCGGTGCCGTAGCGCGTAATGCTCATGGGTGTTTCTCCTTGCTTGTCTGAAATTGAATTAAAAGCGGGTGTTCTTGAGAAATTCCGCCAGGCGCGGCGACTGCGGCCGCTCGAACAGTTCCTTCGGTGGCCCCTGCTCTTCGATGCGCCCTTGGTTCATGAATACGATCTTGTCGGAGACCTCGAAGGCAAAGCGCATTTCATGGGTCACCAACAGCATGGTCATGCCATCCTCGGCCAGGCCCTTGATCACGTTCAGCACTTCGCCCACCAGTTCCGGGTCCAGGGCCGAGGTGACTTCGTCGAACAGCATCAGGCTGGGATTCATGGCAATTGCGCGGGCAATCGCCACACGTTGCTGCTGGCCGCCGGACAACTGGCCGGGAAAGTGATCGCGCCGCTCCAGCAGGCCGACCCGCTCCAGCCACTTCTCGGCCAGGGCCACCGCTTCGTCCTTGGGCAGTTTTTTCACCTTGAGCAGGCCCAGGGTGACGTTCTGCAACGCAGTCAAGTGAGGGAACAGATTGAACTGCTGGAACGCCATGCCGGTCATGGCCCGGTGCCGGGCAATGACTTTCTCGGGGTGACGCACGCGTTTGCCGCCAATGTCGTCGTAGCCGATGGATTCACCGTCGAGCACGATCTGGCCGCCCTGGAACTCTTCCAGCATGTTCACGCAACGCAGCAGCGTGGTCTTGCCCGAACCGCTGGAGCCGATCAGCGTGACCACGTTGCCGCGCTGCATGCTCAAGTCCACACCCTTGAGTACTTCCAGCGGGCCGTATTGTTTGCGCAGGCCGCGAATGTCCAGCAGCGGTTGGGTATTGGAGAGCTTTGTATTGGAGAGCTTCGAAACGTCAGTCATGGCATCGCCACCCGCTTTTCAATGTGCCGCCCGAGCAATTCGATGGCGTAATTGATGATGAAAAAGAGAAAACCGGCGAACAGGTAAAACTCCAGGGTCATGAAGGTCCTGGCGATGATCTGTTGGGTGCTGAGCAGCAGTTCGGCGACGCCGATCACCGACAGTAGGGTCGAGGCCTTGACGATCTCGGTGGAAGAATTGACCCAGGTCGGCAAGATCTGTCGCAGTGCCTGGGGCAACAACACATAACCCAGCGCCTGGAAGAACGTCAGGCCGATCGCCTGGCTGGCTTCCATCTGCCCTCGCGGCAACGCCTGCAAGGCACCGCGCACGATCTCGGCCACGTGGGAGCCGCAAAACAGCGTCAGGCCCAGCACGCCGGCCTGGAATGCACCGATCTTCCAGCCCAGGGCCGGGGCCATGTAGAAGCAGGCGAGCACCAGCACGAACACCGGCGTGCCGCGAATCAGGTCGACGTAGAAACGAAACGGTGCGCGCATCCAGACGCGGCCGTAAGTCAGTACCAAGCCGGCCACCAGGCCGATCAAGGTGCCGAGCAAAATGGCCAGCACCGAACATTGCACGCTGGTGAGAAAACCGGCCCACAAGGTGTCCCGGGCGACCCACAACTCATGCAACCAACTAGGGGATTCGTACATGGGTAGCTCCTAACGGCGGATCGCCAGGCGCTGCTCGAAATACCGCAGCAGCATGGCAATGAGGTAACAGGCCGCGACATACAGGGCCGTGGTCACCAGCCAGGTCTCGATCACCCGGTAGCTCTCCACGTTGATCTTGCGCGCGTAATAGGTCAGCTCCGGCACGGCAATCGCCGCCGCCAGTGAGGTGTCCTTGAACAGCGAAATGAAGTTGTTCGACAGCGCCGGCAGCACATTGCGCAGCATCACCGGCACGGTGACGTAGGCTTTCACCTGCCACTCGCCCAGACCGATGGCCAAGCCCGCCTCCCGCTGGCCCTTGTGGATGCTCATCAACCCGCCGCGAAAAACTTCAGTCAAATAGGCGCCGGCGTAAAGCGAGAGGGTAATGACGAACGACGGCAGCTTGTCCAGGCGAATGCCCAGGCTCGGCAAGGCGAAGTAGATCAATAGAATCAACACCAGGATCGGTGTATTGCGGATCACCGTGACATACACCGAGGCCAGCACCCGCAGGACGCGATGCTTGCTCAGCAGCGCGAACGCCATCGCCAGGCCGATCACGCAACCGATGGCGATTGACACCAGCGCCAGGGAAAGCCCCAGCCCGAGCCCCGCCAGCAAGGTGTCGAAATCGCGCCAGACGGCGGCAAAGTTCAACTGATAATTCATGGTCGGCACTACCTTCATCGGGGCGCCTGGAGTGGCGCCCCGGGCTCACAGGGTCATTTGAATTCAACAGGGAAACCGATCGCCGGCGACGGCAGCTCGACGCCGAACCATTGCTTGAACGACGCGGCATACGTCGGGAATTCCACGCCGGTCATGGCTTCATGCAAGGTGGTATTGACGAAGTTCAGCCAGTCCTGGTCGCCGCGCTTGACTGCGCAGGCGTAGGTTTGCGGGCTCCAGGCATAGGCCGGGCTGCGATAGCGGCCGGGGTTCTGCACCATCAGGTATTTGACCGAGGATTGGTCAGTGGCGGCGGCATCGGCGCGCCCGGAGTTCACCGCCTGGTACATCAAGTCAACGCTGTCGTATTGGTCGACCTTGGCCTTGGGCAAGGCCTGATGCACCAACTCCTCGGCATACACGTTCTGCAGCACCGCCACGGTCACGCCGTCGCCGCCGGCCTTGAGGTCTTCGATTTCCTTGTACTTGCTGTTGGCCGGCAACAACAGGCCCACCCCTTCGCGGTAGTACGGCAAGGTGAACGCCACTTGCTGGGCGCGGCTGGCGGTGACGGTGATGAACTGGCAGCTCATGTCGACCTTGTCGGTCAGCAGGTTGGGAATCCGCGCGTCGGAAGACTGCACCACGAACTCGACTTTTTCCGGGTCATTGAACAGGCCTTTGGCGACCATCCGTGCGATGTCGATATCGAAGCCCTGCAACTTGCCATCCGCTCCCTGGAAGTGCCACGGCGCGTTGGTACTGCCCGTGCCCACAATCAATTTCCCACGTTGCAGCACGCTGTCCAGCTTGCTGTCTGCCGCCTGAGCGACACCCACGGCAGCCGTCGTGGCCGCAAAGAGAAAAACACACGCTTTGAACAAGGAAGGTCGGCGTTGCATGGCAAGCACTCCAGGATGGGTTTATTCCGCTATACCGGAACACGGTATGTAACAACGGAATAGACAGCAGAAAGTGTGCCACAGGCTGGGGGCGTATGGGTGAGGAAAATGGAAAGTGAGGGAAATCAGCGGGATGGGGAAATCAGCACGATTGAAGACGGCTTGAGGACGTACCGCGATTGCTACCGTTGGCCACGGCGCACGGGTAGCAGGGCCCCAAACCGGCGCCAGGCTGAACGCCCACAGCACGGAAAAGAAGCAGGTGAATCAGGAGCAATGGGATTGAAAACCTGTGGGAGCGGGCTTGCTCGCGAATACGGTGGGTCAGTCGATAATGCTGTTAATGAAATACCGCATTCGCGAGCAAGCCCGCTCCCACAGTTTGTTCGGCGGTGGTTCTGAAAGTGTGTGCGCTATTTACGCTTGTAACTCTTGCTGCCGCCCGGCGTGAGGCAATAAACCCCACCCCGGGGGCCGACGCAGTAATCGCCGCTGCCGCACTGGCAACCGTCGGAAGATTTGAGTAACGACTGCGGCCGAGCCTCATTGCGCAGCCCCAGCACGGCAGAACAGGATTTCTTCGAAGCACTGATGGAGCCGTCATTGCACAGGAAGGTATCGCCGTCACACCCGGCAATACCGCCCTTGCGCCCGGAACACGGTTGATTGGCGGCGATGGCTGAAGTCGACAAGACCAAAAGCAAAATTGCGACGCTGATGCGAAGTGGAGCGAACATTCCGTGACAGAGGCTCATGACAGCTTCCCGGCTGATAGGTGGCCTCATGATATCACCAGGCAAGTTTTGCAAACATAGCCGGAAAATGGGAATTACCGCTTGGCTGCCTCATCATAGACCTGCCCGCGCTCCCGTTTACCCACCGCGATCACCGTGACGACCAGCACCTCATCGACCACACGATAAACCAATCGATACCCAGCATTGCGCAGCTTGATTTTATAGGCATTGCCCAACCCATGTAGGCGGTCGGCGTGGACATGCGGGTTCACCAGTCGCTCTTCAAGCTTCTTTTTGAACTGCTCTCTCAGAGTAGCTCCCAGCTTTTGCCATTCCTTCCATGCTTTATCAGAAAACTCCAACTCATAGGTCATCAAGGGAAACCTTGATCGTTGGATCATTTTCACGCTCGCGGCAGAGAGCGACCAATTCCATATCTTCAAGCCGGTCCATCATTGCTTCATATTCTTTGGCAGGGACGCAATAGAAAGCCGGCTCATTGCGGTTGAGGATCGCTACGGACAATCCTCCACCAGCGGCAACGGTGCCCATCGGATTTTTCTTGAGCTCAGAAATGCTTGCTACAACTTGAGAAAGCACGATATGTGTCATGGAATAAACCTTGAATACTTTTAATAGTGCTAAAAATAGCACTCCGAAACACCCCTTACCACTCCTCAGCGCCCGCAAAACCTAACCCTGGACAACATCCGCAAATCCCCCTCGCGGTAATAGTCGTCGCTCCAGCTGTCATCCACCGCCAGGGGCTTGACCTGTTTGAGCGCGAGTTTTTTCGCGAAGTAGCGGAAGCGGTAGTGCTCATAGAAACGCAGCAGTTCCAGCCCGTAGCGGTCGGCCAGGTCGGTGTCGCCCTGGATGATGAGGTAGTTTTCATCGTTGCCGCTGCTGGCGGCGGCGCTCAGGTTATGACTGCCGCTGATGATGGTCGGTGTGTCGCTGGTGAAGTCCGTGACGATGGCCTTGGTATGCACCAGCAGGTTGCCCTTCTGGCCTTTCATGTTTTCCTTGAGCCAACCTTCCAGGCCGGTGTTGAGCAGCGCGGTGGCCGCGAATTCGGCGGTGCGGTCGGCATGGAAGCCGGTGATGCGGCTCTTGGTGTTTTGCAGGCCGTAGCGCAGCACGTCGTCATTGGGTTGCCCGAGCACGGCATCGAGGATCCGGTCGGGCAAGACGAATGCAGTGACGAACAACAGGTCCTTTCGAGCTGCGTTGATGATCTCGACGAAGCGGTCCAGGTCGCCCTCCCCGGTACGCGGCGAGAACCCGGCAAACAGGGCTTTCGTCGGTGCCATGGGGTTGTTCAGGGTCAGCCATTGGCGAATGCCATCGACGTCTTGTGGTGCGGCCCAGATTTGCTCGAACACTTGGCGATAGCTATCGCTGACCTGCGGATCGTCCAGCACGTGGACAACGTTGGCTTGGCGGTAAACACCGTTGGCGGTGAAGTTGGTACTGCCGCACAGCACCGCCTGCGGTTGTAACGCGCCACTGCCATCGACCTTGCTCAGCACGATGAATTTGTCGTGGAAAATGTTGTGGGTGACCCGCCCACGCTGGTTGGCCGCCGGCAGTTTTTCGAGGCTGGCTTCGTTGCGCAGCGTGGTGTCGTCGCCCGGCTCGGCATGGTAGAGCACGCGGACCTGTGCGCCGCGCGCATGAGCGGCGTTGACTGCGTCGATAATCACCGGCAATTCGTATTCATAGATGGCGACGTCCAGAGCCCAGGTGGCGTCCAGCGCCCGATCGATGAAGCCGATCAAACGCCCCAGCAAGCCATTTTCCAGCCAGCGACGCGGGGCGTCGGGCCAGTCATCGATGGAGAGGTTTTTGTTGGCGCTTATCAACGCATCCACTTCAGGAAACTTGCGCTGGAAAGCCTGGCTGGCAGCGACGGCTCGATTGAAGATCACCCGCTGGCTGGCCGGCTGTCCGTCATCACTGGTAACCGTGACCTCCAATGACTCACCCAACTGCGGCGCATCAGGGCTGCCGTAGGCCAGGTGTACGCGGTAGTGCATCGTTATGCCGGGGTTCACGGCGTAATCGGCCCAACGAAATTTCTGCAAGGGCGCCTTGTCGCTGGGTGTGGCGTGGAACTGGGGAAAGGTGTGGGCCTTGTCGGGAAAGGTCAGGCTGTTGAAGAGGAACAGCCAGGGTTTGTCGCCCTGTTGCTTCTCGATGGCGAAACCCAGCAGGCCCTTGCGCCGGGACTCGGCCAGGTCCATGGCGAGCAGCACGCCATTGGTGCCGGCATAGGCCTTGACCCGAAAATCGTCTTGGGCGTTGGTGACGAGTACGCGCATGGTTCACTCCTGTGAGGGGCTGCCTGAGCATAGAGCAGTGATGCCGAACAAGTGGGCAGATGCGGGACCGAGGTGATGCCTTCGCGAGCAAGCCCGCTCCCACATGAGATCCGCTGCGACACAAATTCAGTGGACGCCTCATAACACGTGTGGGAGCGGGCTTGCTCGCGAAGAGGTCCTTCCAGACGCCGCACATTCAAAACTATTACATTTGATCAATATGCCAATACTCCGCCTGCAGCTGCCCCGCCAACTGCCGCGCCCGGCCCAGGCGGATCGGGCCGCGCTCGATGTCGATCAACAGGCACGGGCAATCCAGGGATGGCAGAGCCCGTCCCTCTTTCACCCGCCCATCAGTCATCACCAATACCCGCTGCTGCTCCACCGGGAAGCGCTTGCGCCGGGCCGTCAACCAGCGCCCGGCCTCACTCAGCGCTGCGAGCAACGGCGTACCGCCACCGGCACCGAGCCCATCCAGCCAATCCCGCAGCCCGGCAGAAGCCTTGAGCCCTTGTACCTGCCAGTTCGGGAGCGTGCCGCTGGCCGTCAACAGCGCCAAGCGGGCCCGTTGCCGGTAGGCGTCGTCGAACAATTGCGCCAGCAGGCCCTTGCCCTCACTCAAGGCTTGATGACGCCGGGTCGAGGCCGAGGCGTCGACGATCACCAGCCACAGCTCATGGGGGGAGCGACAGCGATTGTGAAACCGCAGGTCCTCATGCAGGCGTGGACGCCCCTTGAGCAACGTGCCCGGCCAATTCACCGCACCGCTGGCGGCGGCTTTGCTGCGGCCCTGGCGGCCCTGATCGAGGCGTCCGGCGCGGGGTCTGGCATTCGCCCCCGCAACTGAACGAGGGCGAATGCCTAGGGCTTTTTTGGCCAGCTCGGCACTTCACGTCGGGCGCCGGTCGGCAATGCCCGGGCCGGCAAATCGCCCCACTGGCCTTGGCCTTCATCGGGCCGACTGGTTTCATTGGCACCCGCCTGCGGTGCCTGGGACGGTGCCGGCGCAGTATGCCCGCGGCGTCGGTGACGCAAGGCAAACTCGGCGACCGCATCGATGTCTTCAGCGGCGATGGATTGCGCACCGCGCCACGCGGCATGGGCTCGGGCCGCTCGCAGCCAGACCAAGTCGGCACGCAAGCCATCGACGCCGGCGGCAAAGCAGCGCTCGGTAATGTGCGCCAGGGTCGAATCGTCCAGGGCAATTGCGGCCAAGCGGTTGCGGGCCTGTTGGCAGCGCTCGCGCAACTGCTGCTGGGCCGTTTCCCACTCCACGCAAAACGCCATCGGATCGCTGTCGAAATCCAACCGTCGGCGGATGATCTGCCCGCGTTCAAGCGGCGCAGTGTGGCCGTCGAGGGCCACGTTCAAACCGAAACGGTCAAGCAACTGCGGGCGCAGCTCGCCCTCTTCCGGGTTCATGGTGCCGATCAGTACAAAGCGCGCCGGATGCCGGTGGGAAATGCCGTCACGCTCGATCAGGTTGGTGCCGCTGGCGGCCACGTCCAGCAGCAGGTCCACCAGATGATCGGGCAACAGGTTCACTTCATCGACGTACAACACGCCGCCGTCGGCCTTGGCCAGCACGCCGGGAGAGAACTGCGCGCGCCCTTCCCCCAAGGCAGCGTCCAGGTCGAGGGTGCCCACCAGGCGTTCTTCGGTGGCGCCCAGGGGCAAGGTAACGAACTGACCGCTGGCCAAGAGATCCGCCAGGCCTCGAGCCAACGTCGACTTGGCCATACCGCGCGGACCTTCGATCAGCACACCGCCGATTTTCGGATCGATCGCGGCCAGGCACAGGGCGAGCTTCAAGTCATCGGCGCCGACCACGGCGGAGAGGGGGAAATGGGGGGTGTGGGTCATGTCGAATGCCTAATGAATGTGCGAGGTTCCCCGGTGGCGAGGGAGCTTGCTCCCGCTGGGGCGCGAAGCGGCCCCCAGAACTTGAGGTCCCAGTGCCCCTTCAGAATGACGACTGCTGCGCAGCCGAGCGGGAGCAAGCTCCCTCGCCACAAGTGCACGGCTCCTGTCCGCATTTCAACCATCCTCTTCGATGTCCAACAACAAATTCTCCAACGCCTCGCGATACTCACCCGGCGCCTGCCACATCCCTCGCTGCTGCGCTTCGAGCATGCGTTCGGTCATGTCCCGCAGGGCGTCGGGGTTGTGCTGGCGGACGAACTCGCGAGTATCCGCATCGAGCAGGTACGCATCGGCCAGCAAGGCGTACTGATGATCGTCGATCAACTGCGTGGTCGCGTCGAAGGCGAACAGATTGTCCACCGTCGCCGCCAGTTCGAACGCGCCTTTGTAGCCATGACGCTTCACGCCCTCAATCCACTTCGGATTGGCCGCTCGGGCACGGATAACGCGATTGAGCTCTTCTTTCAGGCTGCGGATTTTCGGCAGGTCCGGCTGGCTGTGATCGCCATGGTAACTGGCCGCTGCTTCACCGCTGAGGGTCTCTACCGCCGCCAGCATACCGCCCTGGAATTGGTAGTAATCATTGGAATCGAGCAAGTCGTGCTCGCGATTATCCTGATTCTGCACCACCGCTTGCACCTGGCTCAGGCGCCGGGAAAACTGCTCTCGTGCGGCGGTGCCTTCATCGCTGCCGCCGTAAGCGTAGCCGCCCCAGTTCAGGTACACCTCGGCCAGGTCTTCGCGACTCTGCCAGAGGCGGCCGTCGATCGCGCCCTGCACGCCTGCGCCATAGGCGCCCGGCTTGGCACCGAAAATCCGCCAGCCGGCCTGTCGCGCAGCGGCTTCCGGCTCCAGGCCCGACGCCAGCAGCGCTTCGCGTTCGCCACGCACCTTCGCCGCCAAGGGATTCATGTCGTCCGGTTCCTGCAAATCGGCGACGGCCTGCACGGCAGCATCGAACAGCCGGATCAGGTTGGCGAAGGCATCCCGGAAGAACCCGGATACCCGCAACGTGACATCGACCCGCGGCCGGTCCAGCAGGCTCAACGGCAGGATCTCGAAATCGTCGACCCGCTGGCTGCCCGTGGCCCATACCGGACGCACGCCCATCAGTGCCATCGCCTGGGCAATATCATCGCCGCCGGTGCGCATGGTGGCGGTGCCCCAGACTGACAGGCCGAGCTGGCGCAGGTGATCGCCGTGGTCCTGCAAGTGCCGCTCGAGGATCAGGTTCGCCGATTGAAAACCGATGCGCCACGCCGTGGTGGTGGGCAGGTTGCGCACGTCCACCGAGAAAAAATTGCGTCCGGTGGGCAGCACATCCAGGCGCCCGCGGCTCGGCGCGCCACTGGGGCCAGCCGGCACGAAGCGCCCGCCCAGCGCATCGAGCAAGCCGCGCATCTCAGCCGGACCACAGGCGTCCAAGCGCGGCGCCACGACGGTGCGCAGGTTGTCGATGATGCTGCCCACCGTCTCCCAGCCCGGCGCGTCAAGTTGCGGCACCTCATCGCTGAGCGCTTGCTCGATCAACCGCGCGGCGAACAACTCCAGACGCTCGCGGGTATCGCCGGCAGTGCGCCAAGGCTCGTCGCTGATTCGGCGCAAGGCCTCGGGACAGTCTGCGGCCCAAGGTTCGGCCAATGCGCAATCCAGCGGATCGAAACCCAGCCCGAACGCCTTGGCCAACGCTCGCAGCAGGCTCGATTGCGCGCCCTTGCCATCGCCACGGGGAATGCGCAACAACGCCAGCAAGGTGTCGATGCGCAGCCGTCCGTTGGGCGATTCGCCGAAAATGTGCAGGCCATCGCGGATCTGCGACTCCTTCAAATCGCACAGGTAGGTGTCCAGGCGCGGCAGCCAGATCGCCGCGTCGGCGTCGCTATTGAGGGCGGCGTCGAGTTGCAACTCGCGGTCGATGTGCGTCTCGCGCACCAGGTTGAGGATGTCCCGTTGCAGCTCTCGGGCACGGCGCGGATCGAGCAATTGCGCCTCGTAATATTCGTCCGCCAACAGTTCGAGGTTACGCAGCGGCCCGTAGGTTTCGGCGCGGGTCAGCGGCGGCATCAGGTGGTCGATAATCACCGCCTGGGTGCGGCGCTTGGCCTGGGCGCCCTCGCCCGGGTCGTTGACGATGAACGGATAGATGTTCGGCAGCGGTCCCAGCAGCGCGTCCGGCCAGCAATTTTCCGACAGCCCGACGCCCTTGCCCGGCAGCCATTCGAGGTTGCCATGCTTGCCGACGTGGATGACTGCATGGGCGCCATAGGTGTTGCGCAACCAGAAATAGAACGCCAGATAACCGTGGGGCGGGACCAGGTCCGGGTCGTGGTACACCGCACTCGGATCGACTTGATAACCCCGGGCCGGCTGGATCCCGACGAATGTCAGGCCCAGGCGCAGGCCGGCGACCATCAGGCGGCCGTCACGGAACATGGGATCTTTCTCGGCCCCCCCCCAGCGTTCGAGCACCGCTTGGCGGTTGCCCTCGGGCAGCGCGTCGAACATGGCCTGGTAGGCTTCCAGGGCCAGGCTCTGGTGACACGGCCGCAGGTCGAGGCTGTCCAGGTCGTTGCTGACCCCGCCGAGCAATTGCTGGATCAACGCGGTGCCGCTCCCAGGCAATTCAGCCGGCAGTAGATAGCCCTCGGTCTGCATGGCGCGCAGGATATTCAGCGCCGCCGCCGGGGTATCCAGGCCAACGCCGTTGCCGATGCGCCCGTCCCGGGTCGGGTAGTTGGCGAGGATCAGCGCCACACGCTTTTCGGCGTTGGGCAAACGCGCCAACGTGGTCCAGCGCCGCGCCAGTTCGGCGACAAAATCCATGCGTTCCGGCACGGCCCGGTAGCAGACCACATCGCTCTGGCTGCGCTCGCTGCGCCAGGCCAGGTCCTTGAAGCTGATGGGCCGACTGATGATCCGCCCGTCCAGCTCCGGCAAGGCAATGTGCATCGCCAGGTCCCGCGGTCCCAAGCCTTGTTCGCTGGCACGCCAGCCCGGTTCGTTGTCCTGGGCGCAGATCGCCTGGATCACCGGGATGTCGCGGCGAAACGGCCGCAGGTGCGGGGCTTCCGGGCTGGACTGGGCGAAGCCGGTGGTGTTGAGGATCACCCCGGCTGCGACTTCATCCAGCCAATCTTCGACCAAGGCTAGGCAACCGGGCTCCTTGAGGCTGGCCACGGCAATCGGCAGCGGATTGAGCCCCGCCGCTTGCAGCCGCTGGCAGAACACATCGACGAACGCGGTGTTCGCCGCTTGCAAGTGCGAGCGATAGAACAGCACCGCCGCCACCGGTTGTTCGGCCTGCCAGTCGGCTTGCCAATCGCCAAGGCTGGCGTTGGTTTTCCCCGGGTGGTAGATCGCTGTGCGCGGCAGCGTTTGCGGCTCGGCCCAGGCGTAATCGCGGCCAAACCATTGGCTGCCCACATTGTGAAACAGGTCCAGGGCATTGCCCAACCCACCCTGACGCAGAAACTGCCAGAGCCGGTCGCGGTCCTCGAAGGGCACGTTGCTCAGGTCGCTGAGTTCCGGGTCGGGACGATCGTCCCCCGGTATCAGGATCAGCTTCACGCCACGCCCGGCCAGTTCCATCAGGCGTTCAATGCCGTAGCGCCAATAACCGATGCCGCCATGCAGTGACAACAGAATGACCTTGGCATGACGCAGCACGTCGTCGAAGTACAGGTCCACCGAGGCGTGGTTTTGCACTTGCATCGGGTTGGCGAGGCGAAATTCCGGATAGTCACCAGGCAACTGCTTGGCCGCCTCGGCCAGCAGCGCCAGGCTGGAATCGCCGCTGCACAGGATCACCAGCTCGGCGGGGGTTTGCCCCAGGTCGGCTATGTTGTCATCCGACACGAAACCGCCGGGCTGGGTCCTGAGCAGGTGCATGGCTTAGGCGCTGAGGGCGGCGCGCAGTTGCGCTTCAAGCAACGCGGCGTCCAGCGCCTGGCCGATCAGCACCAGGCGGGTCACTCGTGCTTCCTCGGCGCCCCACTGACGGTCGAAATGCTTGTCAAAGCGCGTGCCGACACCCTGGATCAACAGGCGCATCGGCTTGTTCGGGATCGCCGCGAAACCCTTGACCCGCAACACGCCGTGCTGGACCACCAGTTGCGTCAGCGCGTCCAGTAACTGGCTTTCGTCGGCCTGGGGCAGTTCGATGGAAATCGAATCGAAAGCGTCATGGTCATGGTCATGGTCGTCATCGTCGCCGTCATGGTGATGATCGTGATGGCTGTGGCGACCGTCGATGTGTTCTTCGGAGCCGGCGCCCAGACCGATCAGCACGTCCAGCGGCAGGCGACCGCTGCTGGCTTCGATGACCTTGACCGCCGGTGGCAGCTCTTCGGCGACTTCCAGGCGTACTTTCGCCAGGTCTTCAGGGCTGATCAGGTCGGCTTTGTTGAGGATCACCAGGTCGGCGCTCGCCAGCTGATCGGCGAACAATTCATGCAGCGGTGATTCATGGTCCAGGTTCGGATCGAGTTTGCGCTGGGCATCGACCTGGTCGGGGAACGCAGCGAAGGTGCCGGCGGCCACGGCCGGACTGTCGACCACGGTGATCACCGCATCGACCGTGCAGGCGCTACGGATTTCCGGCCATTGGAAGGCCTGGACCAGCGGCTTGGGCAGGGCCAGGCCGGAGGTTTCGATCAGGATGTGGTCGAGGTCGCCGCGCCGCGCTACCAGCTCGCGCATCACCGGGAAGAACTCTTCCTGCACCGTGCAACACAGGCAACCGTTGGCCAGCTCGTAGACACGACCGTTGGCCTCTTCTTCGGTGCAACCGATGGAGCACTGCTTGAGGATCTCGCCGTCGATGCCCAGCTCGCCGAATTCGTTGACGATGACGGCGATACGCCGGCCCTGGGCATTGTCGAGCATGTGCCGCAGCAAGGTGGTTTTACCCGAGCCGAGGAAACCGGTAACGATGGTGACGGGGAGCTTGGCCAGTGTTTTCATCGGATGCCCTTTGGCAAGGTGGCGGGCAAACGGGACGACAACCGCTGGCACAGGCGTGCGCGGAAGATTTCGCCACCGGATCACCCCGCCCGGTTGTAGTGAGAATCTGTCTCGAGGCAGGTCTCCTGGCTGACGGTGGGCCAGTCGTTCGACTGGCAATCGCTGCGCCTTCCCGTGCGCCTTTTGAAAAGGACTAGCACAGTGGCCTTGCAGAAACCTCACCGTTCACAGTTGCGGGGGCAGCCGCGGCTTGGACCGCGTTCCCTTCTTAGCTTCGGCGCAGGCCGAAGAACCTCGAAGGCGCAAGGCTACGCAGGGTGTGGGTGCGGGTCAATCTCCAGAGGGTTCTTCGGTGCCAGTGCTGCCGCTTTCGCGAGCAAGCCCGCTCCCACATTGGATCTACGTTGGCCTCAAATTTTGGATTCGGCAACGATCCCATGTGGGAGCGGGCTTGCTCGCGAAGGGCACAACTCGGTTTGAGCCTGTGAACCCATGCCAATTGACGCCCCGCCCTCGCCCATGCTCTCCTGTGCATGGTTTGCGTAGCGGGTTCTGTTAGCTCAAATTCGGATGCCGGAAGTCCATAGCCAAGGCGCTGTGACGAGTCATAGCCCGCTATGGCGAGGAACAGCAACGCAGGATATGGATTTCTGGCGCCGAAGTTGGGCTAACAGAACCCGCTACACAAACCACTTGTTACGGGTGCCCTTCACAGGGTGAAACGGGAAACCGGTGAATCGTGTGCTTTACTCCAAGGCCACGTCAGTCCGGTGCTGCCCCCGCAACGGTAAGCGAGCGAAGCGTCTGAACCACTGTGTCCCAGGACATGGGAAGGAGACGCTTGCAGGCCAGGCGCAAGCCCCGCCCCTCGCGAGCCCGGAGACCGGCCCATGACTCATGCATCAACAAACCCGCGGTGGGCGGGCGCTGTTCGAACCCTGGGTGTTCATCGCCCGGGTTTTCATTGCGCTCCAATCACCCGCTGAACGAGAACAGAGGGAAGCGCCATGTCGACCATCATCAGCAGCACCGCCCGCTCCACCAGCAGCACCACTACCCTGAGCCAACGCCTGAGTGCGGCGATCCTTGCTTCGATCCTGGGCGCCGGGCTGGTCTATTTCGCTGGTTTCTCCCATATCGAAGCCGTGCACAACGCCGCCCACGACACCCGTCACAGCGCCGCCTTTCCGTGCCATTGAGGCCTGACGACATGATCAAGCGTATCGCCCGGACCGCAGGCTTCAGCGGATTGCTGGCCGCCCTGCTGCTGACCCTGCTGCAAAGTTTCTGGGTATCGCCGCTGATTCTCCAGGCCGAGACCTTTGAGAAGGCCCCGACGGCCGAAGTCCATGAACACGCCGACGGCGCTGCCCACACCCATGATGCCGAGGCCTGGGAGCCGCAGGACGGCTGGCAGCGCGTGCTGTCCACCACGGGCGGCAACCTGGTGGTCGCGGTGGGTTTCGCGCTGATGCTGGCGGGCCTGTACACCTTGCGTGCGCCGACTCGCACCTCCCAAGGCTTGCTCTGGGGACTGGCCGGTTATGCCACGTTCGTGCTGGCGCCAACCCTTGGTCTTCCACCGGAACTGCCCGGCACCGCCGCGGCGGACCTGGCCCAACGGCAAATGTGGTGGATCGGTACCGCGGCGTCTACGGCAGTGGGCATCGCCCTGATCGCCTTCGGCAGGCACTGGCTGCTCAAGCTGCTGGGCCTGGCGACATTGCTGGTGCCCCATGTCATCGGCGCACCACAGCCGGAAGTCCACTCGACGCTCGCCCCCGAAGCCCTTGAAAGTCAGTTCAAGATCGCCTCGCAAGTGACCAACGCCGCGTTCTGGCTGGCCTTGGGCGTTATCAGCGCCTGGCTGTTCCGCCGTCACGGCCAAACCCATCACGACGCATGAGCATCGGCCCAATGCTGGTGGCCGGCCTGGGCTGCCAGCGCGGCAGTCCGGTCAGTGCGCTGCGGGCATTGCTCGACCAAACGCTGCTGGCCCATGGCATTGCGCTGGCGCAGGTGCAGGCCCTGGCCAGTATCGACCTCAAGCGTGACGAACCGGCCCTGCTGGAATTGGCCAGCCAACTGGCACTGCCGCTGATTTGTTTCAGTGTCGAGCAGTTGAGTGCCTATCAAGAGCGCCTCAGTCACCGCTCCGAGATCGCCTTCCAGCGCACCGGCTGCCATGGCATCGCCGAAAGCGCCTCCCTGGCCCTGGCCGATCAGATGGGCGCGATGCCCGCAACGTTGCTGGTTACTCGACAGAAAGCCCTTAAGGTGACGCTGGCATTGGCGCAAGTCTGGTAATTCCCGATAATTCGTCCCTCAGGATCATGAGCGCTGTTCATTTGAACGATGCTCAATCACCCGCTACAGGAACCGGTCATGACCGTTTACTTCATCGGCGCCGGCCCCGGCGACCCGGAACTGATTACCGTCAAAGGCCAGCGGCTGATTCGCAGCTGCTCGGTGATTATCTACGCCGGCTCCCTGGTGCCGGCTGCCGTGCTTGAGGGCCATTGCGCTGAACAGGTGATCAACAGCGCCGAGCTGCACCTGGAACAAATTATCGAATTGATCAATAACGCGCATCGCAAAGGCCTGGACGTGGCCCGGGTGCATTCCGGCGACCCGAGCCTGTACGGCGCCATCGGCGAGCAGATTCGTTGCCTGCGGGAGCTGGATATCCCTTTCGAGATCATCCCGGGCGTGACCGCAACCTCAGCCTGCGCCGCCCTGCTCGGTGCGGAATTGACCCTGCCGGACATTTCCCAAAGCCTGATCCTCACCCGCTACGCCGACAAGACTGCGATGCCCGTCGGAGAAGAACTGAACAGTCTGGCGCAACATGGGGCGACCATGGCGATTCACCTGGGGGTCAATCATCTTGAAAAAATCGTCGATGAATTGCTGCCCCACTACGGCGTGGATTGTCCGATTGCAGTGATTCACCGGGCGACATGGCCCGATCAGGATTGGGTGATGGGAACGCTGGCTGATATTGCCGCGAAGGTACAGGTCAAGGGGTTTCGCCGAACGGCGTTGATCCTGGTGGGGCGTGTACTGGGTAATGATGTATTCAGCGAATCATCGCTGTACCGAGCCGGGCATGCGCATCTCTACAGACCCTGACTCGATCTGACGGATGCTCAAGTAATTGTGGCGAGGGAGCTTGCTCCCGCTGGTCCGCAAAGCGGACCCCCAGCAACCCACGCGCTCATCACGAAAAGCACATCGGTTGCCTTGCGATTGCTTCGCAATCGAGCGGGAGCAAGCTCCCTCGCCACAGCGAACACCTATCAGTAGTAGGCGTTTTCTTTCTGCGTATGGTCGGTCACGTCGCGCACGCCCTTGAGCTCCGGGATGCGTTCGAGCAAGGTGCGCTCGATGCCTTCCTTGAGAGTCACGTCGGCCTGGCCGCAGCCCTGGCAGCCGCCGCCGAACTGGAGCACGGCGATGCCGTCTTCCACCACGTCGATCAGCGAAACCTGGCCGCCGTGGCTGGCCAGCCCCGGGTTGATTTCGGTTTGCAGGTAATAATTGATGCGCTCGTTGACCGGGCTGTCGGCGTTGACCATCGGCACCTTGGCGTTCGGGGCCTTGATGGTCAGCTGGCCGCCCATGCGGTCGGTGGCGTAGTCGACGACGGCATCGTCCAGGAACGCTTCGCTGAACGAGTCGATATACGCGGTGAAGCTCTTGAGCCCCAGCGCGGTGTCTTCGGGTTTCTCTTCCCCCGGCTTGCAGTAGGCAATGCACGTCTCGGCGTATTGGGTGCCGGGCTGGGTGATGAAGATGCGGATCCCGATACCCGGGGTGTTCTGCTTGGACAGCAGGTCGGCCAGGTAATCGTGGGCGGCATCGGTAATCGTAATGGCGGTCATGGGAACTCCTCGCAGGCTTGCCGGCAGTTTACGCCAATCATCGCGCCGGACAAAGTCCTAGTATTTTTGTCGGGAAAGCAGCCGACGGCGGCGCAGGGTCGCCGCCGGACTTTCCGATCAGAGGTTCTGATAACGATTCATATCCAGCACACCGGCTTCCAGCGGCTCTGTCTCCCGGATGTACTGGCTCAGATCATGAAAGTACTGCCAGAACTGCGGATGGCTGCGACGAATCCCCCAACGCTCGACAATCCGCTCGAACGCCGGCGCATCCTGAGCGCTCTCCATGGCATCGACGAACGCCGGCACTTGCCCCGCCGCAATATTGAAAATGAAATTGGGGTAGCTGCTGAGCACGCCCGGGTAGACCGTCAGAGTGTCCAGCCCCGGCTGGTAGCGCATTTCCTCGCCCAGCAGGAACGCCACGTTGCTGTGGGCACGGTTGCGCAGCAGGCTATAGATTTCACGGTGGCCGCCGGCAGTCTCGACGCGCAGCAGGGTCGCTTCCGGCAGTTGGTCGATCACCTTGAGCCCCGCCGCCGGACGCGACACCAGGCGACTGAGGGCCTGCTCGGCGTTTTGCAGCATCGGATCGATGTTGGGCCGCGAACAATAAGCACCGTCGCAGCGGTTGATCGGATCCGGGCGCGCATTCAAGTCGCCATAACGGGCCAGCAATTGCTGGGCGAAATCACGCTTGGGGTCGTGTTCGTCAAGCTTGAGCGCGGTCGGCTTGTCATCGTCGATGGCCTCGTAGTCGAGCCACATTTTCACTTTGCCGCCGGCCTGGTACCAGTCGTCGAGGTAGCCTTCCCGGGAGTCGGCGGGCATCAGGCGCAGGAAGTTCTGCTCGGCACCGTTGCGGATCAAATCGAAATACAACCGGGTCTGCGCTTGGTGGGACACGTTGCCGAACACATCGAAGTTCACCGCCAATTGATAATAAGTACGCTCCAACAGTGGAAAATCGAACAACCACATCGTTTGCGGCACCTCTCCGATCAGGCCTTTGGTCACCGAGGCGCTATCGAAATGCCGGAAGATGCTCAGCAGCGCATTGTCGTTACCAGCCCATAGCGTCGACCAACTGGGGGCCGGCGCATCGGCATAGCTGTCGCGGCGCAAGGCTTCGTATGCGTTGCGCTTGTCCCGATAATCGAGCCACAGGCTGACAACGCTGCCCACATCATCGTTCTGCCCCGGCATCGCCAGCAGCGGCGTGGCCTGGCCTCGGTAGTTCGGGTCGGTGATGTACAGATCGTGTTCCGGGGCCTGGAACAGCGCCCAGAAGTTGTCGCGGATCACGTCCGTGGCGATCTGGCCCCGGCACACCGGCCCTCGGATGAAGGTGCGCACGAAATACTCGGCATTGTCGAGCATGAACTGGTAGCGGGCCTGGGCCGGGATCGCTTCGAAGGTGGAGAACGGGTTCGCTCGCCGCTCCGGCCCGTAGCCTGGCAATGCATCGACCTGCCAGTTGCCGCTGTAGAACAGGCTCTTGATCCGCGCCATCTTGGCCGCGCTCAAGCCGTAAGTGATGTGGGTCTTGTGCACAATCACTCCTTGTACCGGCCACAGCCGATAATAGATGCGCGTGCCAGGGTCGTCGTTGGGGCGGCGGGTATTGATCAGGTCGATGGGCTGGCCAGTGGGCGTGCGCGAACGCACCCACTGGAAAAAATGTCCTGGCTCGCCGTCCTTGAAATAGATATGGGCCAGGAACCAATGCTCGAATAACCAGCGGCCCACCAGGCTCTGCCGGGCACCCGGCGCATTAAGCAGGTTTTCCCATTGCACCACTTGCAAGGCTTCGGCGGCGCTCGGGGCCAGGGCTTGCTGATCGATGGGGGCGCCTGCAGCCAGCCAGCGCTGGAGGGTCTGATATTGCTGATCGGTTAGGCCCGTGACAGCCAGGGGCATGCCTTCTTTCGGGTGCACCACAGCGTACTCATCGAATTGCCCTGGCATTGGGCAACTGTTGTCACGGTTGAGCCCAAGCATGATGTCTTCCGGCAACTTGGCGTTGGGCTGCAGCGGCGCACGGTGTCCGAGTTCCAACATCCGCGCCATCAATGCCGCCTGGCTGCCTTGGGCGTCGAGCACCGAATAGAAGCCCTTCTGTTGCCAGGCGCGCTGACCGGTGGCGTCGTAGAACAAGCGGGTCGGAGCGGCCGCCTCGCGCCGCTCGCCGTCATACACCGAGAGCTTGCTCGCGCCCCGCGCCACACCTTCACCGCTGCCCAGGTTCAGTTGGCAGGCAGAGTCGTAGCAGGCATGGCACGCCACGCATTTTTCCGTGAAGATCGGCTGAATGTCGCGGGTATAGGAAATCGCCGGAGTGGAATTCCCGGCGGCTGCGCTAAAAGACAACGACAGCAGGAGACTGCCGAATAAGACGCGGTACGGCATGTCTCGGGTTCCAGAGCGATAATCCGGCGATTCTACCGGGCCAGCATCGCCTTGCAAACATGAGCGATATTCATGCAAAAGGCAGTCATGATCAAATCCCGCACAGGTTTGTTATCATCCCGGCTTTCGTAACAGTCTTTTTTCCAGGTAGTCCTATGTCCGATCGCAGCGCTCGCCTTTATCTCCTGCAGCAAGCCCTCAAGGAACGCATCCTGATTCTCGACGGCGGCATGGGCACGATGATCCAGAGCTACAAGCTGGAGGAACAGGACTATCGCGGCAAGCGTTTTGCCGACTGGCCGAGCGACGTCAAGGGCAACAACGACTTGCTGGTGCTCAGCCGCCCCGACGTGATCGGCGCCATCGAAAAAGCCTACCTGGATGCCGGCGCGGACATCCTGGAAACCAACACTTTCAACGCCACCCAAGTGTCCCAGGCCGACTACGGTATGCAGGGCCTGGCCTACGAGCTGAACCTGGAAGGCGCGCGCCTGGCCCGCAAGGTGGCCGACGCCAAGACCCTGGAAACTCCGGACAAGCCACGTTTCGTCGCCGGCGTGCTCGGCCCGACCAGCCGTACCTGCTCGCTGTCGCCCGACGTGAACAACCCTGGCTACCGCAACGTGACCTTCGATGAACTGGTGGAGAACTACACCGAGGCCACCCAGGGCCTGATCGAAGGGGGCGCCGACCTGATCCTGATCGAAACCATTTTCGACACTTTGAACGCCAAGGCAGCGATCTTCGCCGTGCAAGGTGTCTACGAAGAGCTGGGCGTCGAGCTGCCGATCATGATCTCCGGGACCATCACCGATGCCTCCGGCCGCACCCTCTCCGGCCAGACCACCGAAGCCTTCTGGAACTCCGTGGCCCACGCCAAGCCCATCTCCGTGGGCCTGAACTGTGCCCTCGGCGCCAGCGAGTTGCGCCCGTACCTGGAAGAACTGTCGAACAAGGCCAGCACCCATGTCTCGGCGCACCCGAACGCGGGCCTGCCCAATGAATTCGGCGAATATGACGAATTGCCGGCCGATACCGCGAAAGTCATCGAGGAATTCGCCCAGAGCGGTTTCCTGAACATCGTGGGCGGTTGCTGCGGCACCACCCCGGCGCACATCGAAGCCATCGCCAAGGCCGTGGCCGGCTACGCACCGCGCCAGATCCCGGAAATCCCCCGGGCTTGCCGCCTGTCGGGCCTGGAGCCGTTCACCATCGACCGCAGTTCGTTGTTCGTCAACGTCGGCGAGCGGACCAACATCACCGGCTCCGCCAAATTCGCCCGACTGATCCGCGAAGACAACTACACCGAAGCCCTGGAAGTGGCCCTGCAACAGGTCGAGGCCGGCGCCCAGGTGATCGACATCAACATGGACGAAGGCATGCTCGATTCGAAGAAGGCCATGGTGACCTTCCTCAATCTGATCGCCGGCGAACCGGACATCTCCCGCGTGCCGATCATGATCGACTCCTCGAAATGGGAAGTGATCGAAGCCGGTCTCAAGTGCATCCAGGGCAAGGGCATCGTCAACTCCATCAGCATGAAGGAGGGCGTCGAGCAGTTCATCCATCACGCCAAGTTGTGCAAACGCTACGGCGCCGCCGTGGTGGTGATGGCCTTCGATGAAGCCGGCCAGGCCGACACCGAAGCGCGCAAGAAAGAAATCTGCAAGCGCTCCTACGACATTCTGGTCAACGAAGTCGGCTTCCCGCCGGAAGACATTATCTTCGACCCGAACATCTTCGCCGTCGCCACCGGCATCGAAGAGCACAACAACTACGCGGTGGACTTCATCAACGCCTGCGCCTATATCCGCGACGAGCTGCCCTATGCGTTGACGTCGGGCGGCGTGTCCAACGTGTCCTTCTCGTTCCGTGGCAACAACCCAGTGCGCGAGGCGATTCACTCGGTATTCCTGCTGTATGCGATTCGCGCGGGCCTGACCATGGGCATCGTCAACGCCGGCCAGCTGGAGATCTACGACCAGATCCCGGCGGAACTGCGCGACGCCGTGGAAGACGTGATCCTCAATCGCACCCCCGAAGGCACCGACGCCCTCCTCGCCATCGCCGACAAGTACAAGGGCGATGGCAGCGTCAAGGAAGCGGAAACCGAGGAATGGCGCGGCTGGGAAGTCAACAAGCGCCTGGAACATGCGCTGGTCAAGGGCATCACCACCCACATCGTCGAAGACACCGAGGAGTCGCGCCAGTCCTTCGCTCGCCCGATCGAAGTCATCGAAGGCCCGCTGATGGCCGGCATGAACATCGTTGGCGACCTGTTCGGCGCCGGCAAGATGTTCCTGCCCCAGGTGGTGAAATCCGCGCGGGTGATGAAGCAGGCCGTGGCCCACCTGATCCCGTTCATCGAGGCGGAAAAAGGCGACAAGCCGGAGGCCAAGGGCAAGATCCTGATGGCCACGGTCAAGGGCGATGTCCATGACATCGGCAAGAATATCGTTGGCGTGGTGTTGGGTTGCAACGGCTACGACATCGTCGACCTGGGCGTGATGGTGCCGGCGGAGAAGATCCTGCAGGTGGCCAAGGAGCAGAAGTGCGACATCATCGGCCTGTCCGGCCTGATCACCCCGTCCCTGGATGAGATGGTGCACGTGGCGCGCGAAATGCAGCGTCAGGATTTCCACCTGCCGTTGATGATCGGTGGCGCGACGACCTCCAAGGCCCACACGGCGGTAAAAATCGAACCCAAGTACAGCAATGACGCCGTCATCTATGTCACCGACGCCTCCCGCGCCGTGGGCGTGGCCACGCAATTGCTGTCCAAGGAGCTCAAGCCGGCGTTCGTCGAGAAAACCCGCCTGGACTACATCGACGTGCGCGAGCGCACCTCCAATCGCAGCGCCCGCACCGAACGCCTGAGCTACGCCGCCGCCGTCGCCAAGAAACCGCAGTTCGACTGGAGCAGCTACCAGCCGGTCAAACCAACCTTCACCGGCGCACGGGTGCTGGACGACATCGACCTCAACGTCCTGGCCGAATACATCGACTGGACGCCGTTCTTCATTTCCTGGGACCTGGCCGGCAAATACCCGCGCATCCTCACCGACGAAGTGGTCGGCGAAGCCGCCACCGCGCTGTACGCCGATGCCCGGGCCATGCTGCGCAAGCTGATCGACGAAAAACTCATCAGCGCCCGCGCCGTGTTCGGCTTCTGGCCGGCCAACCAGGTGCATGACGACGACCTGGAAGTCTACGGCGAAGACGGCAAACCGCTGGCGCGCCTGCATCACCTGCGCCAGCAGATCATCAAGACCGACGGCAAGCCGAACTTCTCCCTGGCCGACTTCGTCGCACCCAAGGACAGCGGCGTGACCGACTACGTCGGTGGTTTCATCACCACCGCCGGCATTGGCGCCGAAGAAGTGGCCAAGGCCTACCAGGAAGCCGGCGACGACTACAACTCGATCATGGTCAAGGCCTTGGCCGACCGCCTCGCCGAGGCTTGCGCCGAATGGCTGCACCAGCAGGTGCGCAAGAACTATTGGGGCTACGCCCAGGACGAGAGCCTCGACAACGAAGCGCTGATCAAGGAGCAATACACCGGCATCCGCCCCGCTCCCGGCTACCCGGCCTGCCCGGACCACACCGAGAAAGCCACCCTGTTCCGCCTGCTCGACCCCGAGGCCAGCGAACTGAAGGCCGGACGCAGCGGCGTGTTCCTCACCGAACACTACGCCATGTTCCCGGCGGCAGCGGTCAGCGGCTGGTACTTCGCCCATCCCCAGGCGCAGTACTTCGCCGTGGGCAAGATCGACAAGGATCAGGTCCAGAGCTATACGGCGCGTAAAGGCCAGGAGTTGAGTGTGACGGAGCGTTGGTTGTCGCCGAATTTGGGGTATGACAACTAAGAACTAAGTCGGTGGCGATTGATGATGCTCTTCATATATATAGCGGTGTACATGAAGAGCGTCGTGAAAGCGGCGACAGGGCACAAGCCACCGACATTTGGCTGACTTCGCGAGGGCGTTAGTAATTATCCGCCACGTCTAACACAAAGTTACTTCTTAACAGAAATGGCGATATTGATAGGCACCTTCCAATCGGAGTTGGGCCTTCGAGCTTCAAGCTGGAGAAAGCCATTATAATAGCCCGCCGGCAGCGCCTCATTTCCACCATAGGGATAGTATTCCAGCCGAAGGTTCAAGGGATATATCGTGCATCCCGAAATGGCATTCATTCGCGAGACGCATTTATCCCCCCTCACGCGCCTTGCCCATAATTCGACACTGACATCATCCCCTCTGGCATTGCGCAGTTTCACATTAATTTTAGTGCCAGCATCGCTCCCTGAAGATGGTATTAACTCAGTCGGCCCCACCGCTGGGGAGAAGGTTACAAAGGCGCCCTCACGGCCTGATGAACCAGGCACGGCCAATTCAGCGTAGGCTTCAGATTGTTCTCCAGGAGAGCTGACAAGCATCATACGCAGGCCTGGTAGTTCCGGTCTGTAACCCGTCAATCGCGCCGTACTCTCACGCCAGACGCGGGCCATGTCGGCCGTCCTTGCACTTCCTATCGGCAAGCCGTAAGCATCATTGACGGCAGGTGTCGAATAGTAGAGGGATCGACTACCGGTACACATATTGGTTTTGGTTCTACCGTTGTTATAGCCATAGTTGTAGTCCGAACCGTTTGCCTCTTCGCAATGCTCCCCTCCGGCGTTATGCCCTATCTCATGGGCAAAAGTGGTGGTTGCATACCAGGCGCTAACGCTTGTGTATCCACGAAAATATGCTCTTCCCTGCTCTTGGCTGGTGCCCGCCGAAATGGCCGCGTTCACATCAGTTTTGTACCGATCCCGATAGGAGCTGAGAAGATTTTGCCAATTGGTCAATCCCTCGTCACTGGTATTGTGAGGCACATCAAAAACGCTAACGGCACCGAGTCGCAACGAAACTTCCCCGACACGCGAGTTTCGTAAGCTGAGATTGACCATTTCAACTTGCGCAAGCGCATAGGCAATGGGATCAACTCCCAGCTGATTCAGCGCATTGGCAGAATAAGCGAAGAGCATATCAATATAAGAGGGCCCGTCACTGGCCGTCTCCGGACGACCAATGTCTTCCTGTGATTTGACCGTATCGTTTTCCAACAAATCTTCAGCTGGCTCGGCGATGAATGTAAGGCGCCCCTGGGGGTCAACTTTTAACAAACCGTGCTTATCGGGCTCGTTGACGATTCCAACGACCGCCCCATCTGGAGACCGAACCACCACCAGCGAGCCTGCCTCCCCATCACGGGCATACAGATTGCCACTCTCAATCGTATAGCCCTGCTCAACGTGTATCGCCGAACGCTCAAAGCGGGCATCGCCAATCGCATTGGCATATACACTCGCCGACGTCGGTTGAGGTGTGTTCTCTTGGCTTTCGGTTGCCGCATTGCTTACCGGAAAACCCAAGAGAAAAAACAGCGTAGCCGTAGCGCAACGGTAAAAAACCGCGGACGTGGACGAGCTTCGGACGTTCATGGCTGATATCTTCGCAGGTGACAGGAGTCATCAGCGTGATCCAATCCCACCGGAGCGGATACTGACAGAAGTACCAGTAGCGACACGGGTCAGGAAGGCTTAGGTTTACTGATTTTCTGTCCGCGAAGGCGTTGGGGGAAGACCGGGAGCCAGGGATCCATGACCGAGGCCACCGCAGACTGCGATCTTTTGTCTATGCTTGTCCCACACACATGGCAGACGAGGGATTTATGGACGATCCAGTCGACAACAAGCCGCCAACCCTGTGGCAGATGATGCACAGCGTGCTGGCTGCCGCTTTCGGCGTGCAGAGCGGCAAGAACCGCGCCCGTGACTTCACCCACGGCAAGCCCAGTCACTTCGTGATATTGGGCATCGCGTTCACGGTGATATTCGCCCTGACGCTGTTTGGCATCGTCAAGCTGGTGGTGCATCTGGCGGGGTTATAAAACTCGCGGACACTACTTAACCCTGTGGGAGCGGGCTTGCTCGCGAAGGCGGTGTATCAGTCAGAATCATTTTTGACTGATGCACCGCCTTCGCGAGCAAGCCCGCTCCCACATTGGGTATTGAGTGTGATGAAAGACTATTGGTGACTGACCCAGAACACGGCGGTGCCCACCACCAGGATAATCAGGAACAAAATGGCCCAGGCATCAACGGTACTGTCGCTTTTCCTTGCTTTGGTCGGATTGCTCATTGCATCGCCTCTTGTCGGTTTTGTAGGTGATTGCATAGGGACTCGACCACAGTTAAGACGATGATTGCCCGTACGACAAATGTGGGTTAGGCAATAATCAATCTCATTAGTCGATTTGGTTCTTTGCATATACTCAAACATCACTTTTGCGCATAACTCAAAACAGGTATCTTGCATCGGCTCCTTTAGGAGTGCGCGGCCGTGCGCGCAGAATTGCCGAGGCAGAACCCGATTTCAGCGAGCCACCATGCAGCTGTTTCTGATCGGCCCAAGCCTGAGACCGAGACTTATATGTACGTATATGACGAGTACGATCAGCGAATCATCGAGGACCGCGTCAAGCAGTTCCGTGATCAGACCCGACGCTATCTGGCAGGCGAGCTGAGCGAAGAAGAATTCCGCCCCCTGCGCTTGCAGAATGGCCTGTATATCCAGCGTTTCGCTCCGATGCTGCGCGTGGCGGTGCCTTACGGCCAACTGACTTCGCGCCAGGTGCGCAAGCTGGCCCAGATCGCCCGTGACTACGACAAGGGCTACGCCCACATCAGTACCCGGCAGAACGTCCAGTACAACTGGCCGGCCCTGGAAGATGTGCCGCAGATCCTGGCCGAATTGGCTACCGTGCAGATGCACGCGATCCAGACCAGTGGCAACTGCCTGCGCAACGTCACCACCGACCAGTTCGCCGGCGTCGCGGCCGATGAATTGATCGACCCGCGTCCATGGTGCGAAATCGTCCGCCAGTGGACGACGTTCCACCCGGAATTCGCCTACCTGCCACGCAAGTTCAAGATCGCCATCAATGGCTCGACCTCGGACCGTGCTGCCATCGAAGTCCATGACATCGGCCTGGAGACGGTCTACAACGCCGCCGGCGAGCTGGGCTTCCGTGTGCTGGTGGGCGGTGGCCTCGGACGTACGCCGGTGGTCGGCGCGTTCATCAATGAGTTCCTGCCGTGGCAGGACCTGCTGAGCTACCTCGACGCCATCCTGCGGGTGTACAACCGCTACGGCCGTCGCGACAACAAATACAAGGCGCGGATCAAGATCCTGGTCAAGGCCCTGACGCCTGAAGTGTTCGCCCAGAAGGTCGAAGACGAAATGGCTCACCTGCGTGGCGGCCAGACCACCCTGACCGAAGCCGAAGTCCATCGCGTGGCCAAGCACTTCGTCGACCCCGACTACAAAGCCTTGAGCAATCAGGACGCCGAGCTGGCTGCCCTCGACAAAGAACATCCGGGCTTTGCCCGTTGGCGTACCCGCAATACCCTGGCCCACAAGAAGCCGGGCTACGTCGCGGTGACCTTGTCCCTGAAGCCGACCGGCGTTGCGCCGGGCGACATCACCGACAAGCAGCTGGACGCCGTGGCCGACCTGGCCGAGCGCTACAGCTTCGGCCAACTGCGCACTTCCCACGAGCAGAACATCATTCTGGCGGATGTTGAACAGAGCCAGTTGTTCACCCTGTGGGGCGAGTTGCGCGAGCAAGGTTTCGCCACCCCGAACATCGGCCTGCTGACCGACATCATCTGCTGCCCTGGCGGTGATTTCTGCTCCCTGGCCAACGCCAAGTCGATTCCCATCGCCGAATCGATCCAGCGTCGTTTCGACGACCTGGATTACCTGTTCGACATCGGTGAGCTGGACCTGAACATTTCCGGTTGCATGAACGCCTGTGGTCACCACCATGTCGGCCATATCGGCATCCTGGGCGTGGACAAGAAAGGCGAAGAGTTCTACCAGGTCTCCCTGGGCGGCAGCGGTAACCGTGACGCCAGCCTGGGCAAGATCCTCGGCCCGTCGTTTGCCCAGGATGACATGCCTGACGTGATCGAAAAGCTGATCGACGTGTACATTGAACAACGTACCGAAGACGAGCGCTTCATCGACACTTACCAACGTATTGGCATCGACCTCTTCAAGGAACGCGTCTATGCAGCGAATCATTAAGAACAACGAGGTCATCGACGAAACCTGGCACTTGTTGCCCAAGGATGCGTCCTTCGATGGTATCTCCAACTGCGATGACCTGATCGTGCCCCTGGCCCTGTGGCGTGATCATGGTCACGCCCTCAAGGCCCGCGATGGTGGCCTGGGCGTGTGGCTGGATGCCGACGAGGAAGCGGAAGAAATTGGCGATGACGCCAATCATTTTCAGGTTATCGCCCTGAATTTCCCAGCCTTTACCGATGGTCGCAGCTACTCCAATGCCCGCCTGTTGCGTGATCGCTATGGCTTCAAGGGTGAATTGCGGGCGATTGGCGATGTGCTGCGCGACCAGCTGTTCTATATGCGCCGCTGCGGTTTCGATGCGTTTGCCTTGCGCGCCGATAAAGACCCCTATGAGGCGCTCGAAAGCCTCAAGGACTTCTCGGTGACCTACCAGGCTGCCACTGACGAACCATTGCCGCTGTTTCGCCGCCGCTCAAGCTAAAAAGCTCCATGAAAAAGCCCTGGTCCGGGTTTCCGGTCCAGGGCTTTTTTGTGGGCGCTGATTACTGTGGGAGCGGAGCTTGCTCGCGAAGGCGGCGCATCTGAACAGATGATGTTGGATTTGCTGCCGCTTTCGCGAGCAAGCCCGCTCCCACAATGGGATTGTCAGTGACTCAACTCTGGAAACCCAGTTACCAGAAACGCTGCTGGGTAAGACGGCTCCACCAGCTCAGCAAGACCCGATCCACCGAACCGCTGGCCGCCATGCCGACGCGCTCTTGCAGGCTTTTACGCTCGGCGTAGTGCAGGTGATACAGCTCGGCGCCCTTGGCTCGTTCGGCCAGGTATTCATCGCTGGTCTTCAGCTCATCCACCAGGCCCTTGCCCAGCGCCGCGACACCCAGCCAGACTTCACCGGTCGCCACTTCATCGATGGCCAGCTGTGGGCGGTAGTTGGACACGAAGTTCTTGAACAGCTCATGGGTAATGTCCAGGTCTTCCTGGAATTTCTCCCGGCCCTTCTCGGTGTTTTCGCCGAACACGGTCAAGGTGCGCTTGTACTCACCCGCCGTCAGCACTTCGAAGTCGATGTCGTGCTTTTTCAGCAGCCGGTTGACGTTGGGCAGCTGCGCGACGACACCGATGGAGCCCAGGATGGCAAACGGGGCACTGATGATCTTCTCGCCAATGCACGCCATCATGTAGCCGCCGCTGGCTGCGACCTTGTCGATGCAGACCGTCAACGGCACGCCGGCCTGGCGGATACGCACCAGCTGCGACGAGGCCAGGCCGTAGCTGTGGACCATGCCGCCGCCGCTTTCCAGGCGCAGTACCACTTCATCCTTCGGGGTGGCGAGGGTCAGCAGCGCGGTGATTTCATGGCGCAGGCTCTCGGTGGCCGAAGCCTTGATGTCGCCGTCGAAATCCAGGACGAAGACCCGAGGCTTGACGGCCGGTTTGTCCTTGCGTTTCTTTTCGGCTTTTTCAACCTTGCCCTGTGTCTTGCGCAAGGCCTTGAGCTGATCCTTGTCCAGCAACGTCTGCTCCAGGCGCTCACGCAGGCCCTTGTAGAAATCGTTGAGCTTGCTCACCTGCAACTGGCCGGCCGATTTGCGCCGCCCTTTACTGCGCAACGCAGCGAAACTGGCCAGCACCACGAGGATGGCGATCACCAGTGTCACAGTCTTGGCCAGGAAACTGGCGTATTCGATGAAAAACTCCACAATGGCTCCTAATAATTCAATACGCCGCTCAAGCGCGGTGTTGCTGGTGCCCAGCATACCCATGCGCCCGCCTCGCGGCCAGCCATGAAACCTGCGGTAACCTTGCTGCGCGGCAGGCACTACGCCCTCCGCAAACGCCCTGCCCAGGGGCTGTAACAGGCATTTCAAACAAGCGTATGTTTTTTCATTGACAGCTCACCGCCATCCTCATAACCTCGCCAAACCTTCAACGTACCGGGATGACGCGGACGTGGGCAGCATCTATCTGATTCGACATGGCCAGGCCTCATTCGGTGCGGACGACTACGATGTCCTTTCACCTAACGGTGTACGCCAGGCGCAAGTGCTCGGTAGCCACCTGGCAGAGCTGGGTGTCGTATTCGATCGTTGCCTCTCGGGCGACCTGCGTCGCCAGCAAGACACCGCCACGGGCGCGCTGGGCCAGATGTCCGCCGCCGGGTTGCCGGTTCCTGAGTTGGAAATCGATGCCGCGTTCAACGAGTTCGACGCCGACGCGGTGATTCGCGCCCTGTTGCCGGACATGCTCGTGCAGGAACCGGAGGCCTTGGATATCCTGCGCAATGCCGCGCAGAACCGCGCCGAATTCCAGCGCATCTTCGCGTTGATCGTCGAGCGCTGGCTCAGCGGCCGTTACGATCCGCCCGGGCTGGAAAGCTGGCTCGGATTCGTCGAGCGGGTCCAGGCCGGCCTGCTGCGCATCCTGGCGCAAGCCGACAACAGCCACAAGATCGCCGTGTTCACTTCCGGCGGCACCATTACCGCCCTGCTCCACCTGATCATCCAGATACCGGCCCGACAGGCCTTCGAATTGAATTGGCAAATCGTCAACACCTCGCTCAACCACCTGAAATTCAGGGGCAGCGAGGTGGCCCTGGCTTCCTTCAACAGCCATGCCCATCTGCAACTGTTGAAGACCCCGGACCTCATCACCTTTCGCTGAGTCCGGATTACTGTAGACCCTTGCTGTACCACCCAAATAAGGATTGAACCATGACCTCCGTAGCCGACGCCGTACAAGCCATGAAAGCCAAGTTCAACCCAGCCGCCGCTGCCGGCCTGGACCTGGTCTTCGGTTTCCGCATCGATGACACCAAGAATTTCTCGCTGATCGTCAAGGACAGCACCTGCGAACTGCAGGAAGGTGAAAACCCGGACGCCCAGGTGACCCTGGTGATGGACGGCGAAACCCTGGAAGGCATCGTCAGCGGCGAAACCGACGGCATGCAAGCCTTCATGGGCGGCAAACTGCGCGCCGAAGGCGACATGATGCTGGCGATGAAACTGTCCGAGCTGTTCCCAAGCTGAGACAGCGCCCGCGTGCATCGCGGGCCTTGCGTTGCAGCTGAATCCCGCCCCGTGGCGGGATTTGTGTTTCTAGCGCTCCCCGATTCACATCCCATCCACAACCTTGACCCTGTGATTCCAGGTATCGGTGCGGGGTGGCAGCTCTTACAATGCCGGCTTCCCTTGCATCGGCCTGAACATGGACATCGACCTCGCCCGCACCTTCCTGGAAATCGTTCGCCATGGCAGCCTCGCCGCAGCGGCGCAAAAGCTGCACGTCACCCAGACGGCCATTACCGCCCGGGTACAGAAGCTCGAAAGCCAGCTCGGCTGCGCGCTGTTCGTACGCAACCGTGCCGGTGCTCGCCTGACCGCTGACGGCGAAGCCTTCGTAATCTACGCCAACCAACTGGTGCAAACCTGGGAAGCGGCCCGTCGTGACCTGCCGTTGCCTGAGGGCTACCGCAACGTCTTGCACCTGGGCGGCGAGGTCAGCCTGTGCAATCCGTTGATGCTCGCCTGGGCCGGTGAGCTGCGCCGGCAGATCCCAGGCCATGCCCTGCGCATGGACATCCGCGACGGTGAAAAACTGCTGCAACAGCTGGAGCTGGGCCTGTTGGATGCGGCGGTGGTGTATCAGCCCGAATACTGGCCACGCCTGCAAGTGGAACAACTGCTGGAAGAAAAACTCATCCTGGTGCGCCTGGCCGCCCGCTCCGAACCCTACGTGTACATCGACTGGAGCGCGGATTTCCGGCGCCAGCACGACACCGCGCTACCGGACAAGGCCAAGGCCGCCGTGACCTTCAACCTCGGCCCCCTGGCCTTGCAGTACATTCTGGAAAATGGCGGCAGCGGCTACTTCCGTACCCGCGTTGTGCAAAGTTACCTGGACAGCGGCATCCTGGAACGGGTGCCCAAGGCGCCGGAATTCAACTACCCCACCTACCTGGTGTACTCCCGGGACCGGGATTCGGCGGCATTGCAGCAGGCGTTCGAGGTGTTGCGAGAGATCGTCAAGACCGGCAGTGACTGGTCGCAACGCTGGGATCCGCTGACGTGAAGGCCCGCGGTGCCAGGCTTGCCGGAATCAGCAAGCCTGGCGACAGTCAGAACGGCCTCAGGAGGGTCGTTGCAACTTTTCCAGAATCTGGTCTTTGATCGACAGGCGCCTTTCCTTGAGCTTCTTGAGTTCGTCGTCCAGGCTGGCCCCGGCCTCGGCTTCAAGCACTGCCTTGTCGATGTCGGCATATTTATCGAAGAGCGTATTGAGCCTGGGGTCCTTGGCCCGCCGCAGCTGAATGTCTTCTTTGCTCCAGTGCAGGTCCTGGGTCAAGTCATGAGTCACAGGCATGGGATACCTCCATCGATAGGTCAGTGGCAGACGTCTTTACGACGCTCGTCGATTATCAGAATGGCCTCGTCGACCGGGTTCTGTCGACCGCTAATCCGACCAGTGGTGACCGTTCGTCGTACTGGAACGCGTTGCGATCAAACCTTTGCGCACGCAGGTGCCTCCATTGAACAGAGGCGGCAACGACCGCTTTTACAACCTGTGTGGAGACTAACTATGGACGGATTTACCCTGCGTCAACTCGGCCTGGCAGTTGCCTTGAGTACCAGCATGGGCATGGCCTGGGCCGCGACTTCCAATGATTTCGTCGACAACGCGGCGGCCGGTGGCATTGCGGAAATCGAAACCAGCAAACTGGCGTTGCAAAAAAGCGCCTCGGCGGACGTCAAGGCATTCGCCAATACGATGATCACCGACCATACCAAAGCCAACGAAGAGTTACTTTCCCTGGCGAAAAAATACGACATCGAAGTACCAGATGAAACCACTCTGGTGAAGAAGGCCAAGGCCAAGATCCTCGATATGCGTGACGAGTCTTTTGACGCGGCCTACGCCAACAACCAGGTCATGGCCCACGAAGAAACCATCGCCCTGTTCAAGAAGGAAGCCGAGACCGTCACCGACGACAAGAAGCCCGGCAACACCGAACTCAAGGCATTTGCCCAGAAACTGTTGCCCGCTCTGCAACATCACTTGGAAGAAGCCAAGAAGCTTCAAGCCGCTCATCCAAGCAAGTAACGCACAGCCGACAAAAAAGCCCACCCGCACTTCAACTACGGGTGGGCTTTCTTATGGATGCTTCGGTTAATTTCGACGCAATACCAGCCATTGTCCCCAGCGTTGGCGAAACCAGCCGTAGCCACTGACCAGCAAAATCCCGCCCAGAACCAACGCCGCCCCGACGATGAAGTTAGGTTCCAGTGGCTCATCCAATAGCCAGACACCGAAGCCGATGCCATACAGCGGCGTCATGAACGACAGTACGCCCAGTTGCGAAGCAAGATAGCGCCGCAGCAACGAGAACCAGATCAGGAAACTGGCGAACGACACCAGCAGCACCTGGAACGCCAGGCTCGCCAGTAATTGCGGCGTGGGATTGATCGTCGTTTGGCCCACCGCCATCGACATCCCGATCAACAGCACCCCAGCGCCCACCAATTGATACAACAGCGTCTGGCTGGCTGGCAGGTCGGTCAACCGCGAGCAACGGACCGTCACCGTGGTAGCGCCCCACAGCGCACCGGCCAGCAAGCCCATGCCGTCGCCGAGCAGTGAACTGCCGCTGCCCGCGCCCGAGGCGCCACTGAAGGCCACCACGATTCCACTGAATGCCACCGCGATGCCCAGCCATTGCGCCGGCTTGAGGCGTTCGCTGGGCAGTCTCCAGTGCAAGCCAAGGGCGGCGAACATCGGCGCGGTGTACAGGAAGATCACCATGTGCGAAGCCGTCGTATGCCGCAGGCCTTCGCCCACCAGCACGAACTCCAGGGCAAACAGCAAGCCCACCAGCATGCCCGGACGCCAACTGCCATCGGCCATGGACAGGCGCTCACCGCGCACCAACACCAGCAACCAGACCAGCAGCGCAGCGATGGCGGAGCGCACACCCAGCTGAAGCATCGGCGCCATGTCGGCGGCGCTGGCCTTGATGGCGACTTGCTGGAAGCCCCAAATGGCGCAAAGGCCGGTCATCAAGGCGCAGACCTGGCCATCCAGGGCGCGGCGGGTGGTCATGGGAATAATCCTTTGTCTGGAATCGATGAAAGGATTGTCTGCCTGGCATCTTTGCTGGATATAGTGTTTATCCGACAAACCATCCCGGTATTCCGTCAGAGCCACCGCCATGCACATTCCCGCGCAACATTTGCGGATCCCGCCGTTCGAAACGGCGCTGCCCGCACCGATCTATTTTCGCAGCGCCTGCATGCCGGCCCATGCCACTTATCCACGGCACCGGCATGCCTGGGGCGAGTTCGTCTATTCGTACAGTGGGGTGATGGAGATCGAGACCGCGCACCACCATTATCTGGCGCCACCGCAATACGGTATCTGGCTGCCGCCGGATCTGGAGCATGTCGGATTCAATCGGCACGAGGCCTGCCATTGTTCGTTGTACCTGGCGGCTGAACTGTGCGACGCGTTGCCCGCTGCGCCTTGCGCGTTGACCCTAAGCCCGTTGATCCGCGCCCTTCTCGAAGAACTGCGCAGCGACCCGCCGAGCCAGCCGCAGACCGTTCAGCAGCAACGCCTGTTGCAGGTGCTGGTGGACAAGCTGGGCCAGGCGCCGCATGTCGGCAGCTACCTGCCCTCTTCCGATGACCCGCTTCTTGGCCCGGTGCTACGGGCATTGGAGGCCAACCCCGGCGATCTACGTTCGCTGCCGGAACTGGCCCGCGCCGCCAACACCACCGAACGCACCCTGATGCGCAGGGCCCAACGGGACCTGGGCATGTCCTTGGTGGAATGGCGCCAGCGCCTGAAGGTCATCGAAGCCCTCGCCCTGCTTGAACGAGGCCAGACCGTGGAAACCATCGGCCTGGACCTGGGCTATAGCAGCGCCTCGGCGTTTATCAGCATGTTTCGCAAGATGATGGGGACCACGCCGGATGAGTATCGACGCAGGCATTTGACCCAGGCATGACTGGCTGGCGATGGCGCTGCTGAAACCGCCTTCGCGAGCAAGCTCGCTCACACAGGGCTCCCAGGTATCGACAAAATCCATGGTTAACGCAATTCCACTGTGGGAGCGGGCTTGCTCGCGAAAGCGTCAGTGGGTTCGACATCCATTTGCGCACTCACCCCAAACCGCCCCGCCATCTCCCGACGGCCACTGGCCGTCAGCCCCAACGCCCGGCTATCCAGATCCTGGATCAACCACTTGCGCTTGATCGCCAGCTGCAACAACGCCGCCCCCAGCGCCCCGCCCAAGTGCGGGCGGCGCATGCTCCAATCCAGGCACGGGCAGGCGAACCGGCGCCGCTGAATGGCCAGGGCTTGCACATCGATGCCCAACCCCGCGAACAGCCCTTCGCCGGCTTCGCTCAGGCGATAGTCGGGGCCTTCCCCTTCCACCAGCCAGCCGGCCTCGATCATGTGATCATGCAACCGCACCGCCAGCGTGCCGGCCATGTGGTCGTAACAGGTGCGGGCAAATTGCAGGCGATCCGGCGTGCGTGGCGTGAAGGTCGGCGCGGCGTTCTGGCCGATCACCATCAGCGCTTCGAGGGCCTGGGCGACGCGCGGGTCCGCCAGGCTGTAATAGCGATGCCGGCCCTGGATATGCAGGCGCACCAAGGCCAAGTCCTTGAGCTTGGCCAGGTGAGCGCTGGCGGTGGAAGCACTGACCTCGGCAATGCTCGCTAATTCGGTGCTGGTGCGGGCGTGGCCGTCCATCAATGCACAGAGCATTCGGGTGCGGGCCGGTTCAGCAATGGCGGCGGCTACCTGGGACACGCCCACATCATGATGTTCTGCGTTCATATTTCGCTCCACGACGAATCAAGCCATGCATCGACTGGAGATAGTAGCAACACTTTCTCCCTGACGAACAAGGCAGCGCTTCATGGACCCGATCATCGCCGCAACCCACCCCGATCCCTACCCTTACTACGCAAGCCTGCGGGCCAAGGGCGGGCTGACCTTCGACCGGCCATCGAACCTGTGGATCGCCAGCAGCGCCGAGGCGGTATGCGCGGTGCTGCGTCACCCCGATTGCCAGGTGCGCCCCGCCGATGAGCCGGTGCCAAAGGCGATTGCCGAGGGGCCTGCCGGCCGGGTGTTCGGGCAGTTGATGCGAATGAACGAAGGAGAACGGCATCGCTGCCCACGTGCGGCGATTGCGCCGGGGTTGCAGGACGTTGATCCACAGCGCATTGAGGATCTGGTCAGGGCACGTTTCCTCAGGGAAGGCGCCGAAGGCCTGCGCCAGGCCCAATTCATCGGACCGGTCAGCGTGATAGCGGCGTTGCTGGGTTTCAATCCGGCGGACAGTCGGCTGGTCAGCGAACTGACGACCGATTTCGTCGCCTGCCTGTCGCCCCTGAGCGATGCAACGCAACTGGCGGCCGCCCACCGGGCCAGCGAGCAACTGGCAAGGTTGTTTAACGAACGGACCGAGGCGCGAGACAACCCATTGTTGATGGGCATTGGCCAGGGCTTCGAGGGCGCCGATCCGGATAATCGGGTCGCCAACCTGATCGGCCTGCTCTCGCAAACCTTTGACGCCACGGCAGGCCTGATCGGCAATGCGCTGCTGGCGCTGATACGCAATCCGGAGTTGCATCAAACACTCAAGGACGATGCCACACAGATCAGCCCGTTGCTGGCCGAAATCCAGCGCTTCGACCCGCCCGTGCAAAACACCCGCCGCTTCGTCGCCGCACCTTGCCAGATTCTCGGCACCGCGCTGGAACCCGCCGCGACGATCCTGGTGCTGCTGGCCTCGGCCAACCGCGATCCCCAGCTCAATCCGCAGCCGGATGCCCTGCTGCTGGAGCGCGCGAACCGCCGCAGTTTCAGCTTCGGTACCGGCCGCCACGAATGCCCGGGGCAAACTCTGGCGCTGGAGATCGCCCGCGCCACGCTGGGTACGATACTTGCGCGAGAACTGTCGCTGGACCGATTGGCCTGGCGCTACCGCCCCTCTCTCAACGGACGCATCCCGCAGTTCAGCGACCGGCCCTGAGCGAAGCGCCCATCAATCGTCTCGGGTCAGTACTTCCAACAGCTCTATTTCGAAGATGAGGTTGGCGTTGGGCTTGATGTGCGCGCCCATGGACCGCTCACCGTAGGCAAGATGGGCCGGCACCAGCAGCTTGCGCTTGCCGCCGACTTTCATGCCCATGAGGCCAAGGTCCCAACCCTTGATAACGCGTCCGGTACCGATGACGCACTGGAAGGGTTTGCCGCGACTGTAGGACGAATCGAATTCGGTGCCGTCCTCCAGCGTGCCGCGATATTGAGTGGTAATCAGCGCACCTTTGACTACGCTTTTACCGTCGCCCTGTTCCAGGTCGATGATTTGCAGTTCTTCGTTCATGGGGCGTTCCCGAGTGATCCAAGGCGCGGGTTTTCGCAGAATTGCGGGCATCTGGCAATCTTTTGTGGCAAGGGAGCTCCTGAGGGAACCGCAGCGGCCACTTCGGTTCACATGGGTATCGTCCCTGCATTTCAGATAAGGATTTTCTGATGATCGACTCTCGCCCCCTCCACAGCTTCATTCCTCCCTACATCCTCAACCGCATCATCGCCCACGGCTCCGAACAGCAACGTTCCAGTGCCCTCGGCACGCTGACCCACGTGCGCAGCCTGCGGCACAATCCCGGCCCACCCGGCAATCTTCCCGCCGCCGCGAAACTGCCCAAGCGCGACAAGGCCGGTCATCCGCAGCGCGCCGTGCATGACGCCCAAAACACCATGGAACTGCCCGGCCAACCGATACGCCTGGAAGGCCAGGCAGCCAGCGGCGACCCGGCCGTGGACGAGGCCTATGATGCCCTCGGAGCCACTTACGACTTTTTCTGGAAAGTGCTGGGCCGCGACTCCATCGACAACAAAGGCTTTGCCCTGGTGGGCAGCGTGCATTACGGCCAGGGCTACGAAAACGCCTTCTGGAATGGCGCGCAGATGGTGTTCGGCGATGGCGACGGTGAAATTTTCCAGCGCTTCACCCGATCCCTGGACGTCGTGGCCCATGAGCTGGCCCATGGGGTCACTGAAAGCGAAGCCGGGTTGATCTACGCCAATCAGTCCGGTGCGTTGAACGAGTCCATCTCCGATGTGTTCGGCTCGCTGGTCAAGCAGTTCGTGCTCGAACAGACCGCCGACCAGGCGGACTGGTTGATCGGCGCCGACCTGCTCACCGACAAGATCAACGGCGATGGCCTGCGCAGCATGTCCAACCCCGGCACCGCCTATGACGACCCGCTGCTGGGCAAAGACCCACAACCGGCGCACATGCGCGAGTTCGTCATCACCCGTGAGGACAACGGCGGCGTGCACATCAACTCGGGGATTCCCAATCGCGCCTTTTATCTGACGGCGACCACGCTGGGCGGATTCGCCTGGGAAAAGGCCGGGCGGATCTGGTATGAAACCTTGTGCGACAGAAGACTGGCCAACGACGCGTCCTTCAGCGCCTTCGCCCGCTTGACCGTCGAGCACGCCCGCCAGCGATTCGGTACGCGGGAAGTGCAGGCGGTGCAGAACGGCTGGCTGCAGGTCGGCGTCGACCTGACACAGGAGAGCTGATGAAAAACCTTCCAGACCTCGACGACAACGCTGTGGTACGGCTGTCACGCCAAGGTGGCGTGGCGGCCATCCATGCACTGACCCGCCCACGGGAAATCGAATTCGCCCAATGCGACCTCGACCAGCGCACCCGCATCTGTTCGGTGCTGGAAGGTTGTCTGCCGTTGACCTCGTCCACACCCGGGCGAGGCGACCAGCGCTTCTTCCAGATCGAAGTGCGTTACCGCGCCAACGACCAGGATGACGAAATGGTGATGCAGGTGCCTGAGGACCAGGCACCCGGCGAACTGGTGCACTTGTGGGACAAGGGCGAAGTGCTCTGAGCTAGCGCGTGGCCGGCACGATCTTGACGATTGCGCCGGACACGGTTTCGATCAGCAGATACTTATCATCGATATGCACCCATTGCTGCTCTTCTGTCGGCTGCTCGAGCTTTTTCTGTTTCCAGTCTTTCATGGCTTTGTCCGCACGCTGGTAGTCGGCCGGTACCCGGTCGTTCTCTACCAGCCGGCGGCCATTGCTCGGCGAATGCTCAAGAGCGTCTCCTGTCTTCTCGACCGCTTGCGCAACAGGCCCAAGGGCTCCGAGGCCGGCAATCAGGACCAGGCTGGCGATCAGGGTTGGTTTGCGCATAGAAAAAACTCCAGTTATACGAAGGACTGAATCTGGGACTTCGCGGGCGGCGAATCATTCCTTTTAATGTAGCGCCTTGAAGCTGGGAGAAGCGCCACCACGGGTTATGCCTGGCATGGCATAGTGGCGAGCCTTTGGACTACAACCTGCGCCGGACGGACCCACCATGAGCACCACCGCATCACCAGCCCTCAAGGAAATCTTCAACAGCGCCCGCCTGGAACACATCGCCAGCGAAATGCGCGCGGTGTATCCGGACTTCGATGCCAAGGGGTTCTTGCACATGGCCAATGACGGACTGGCCGGGTTGTCAGTGATGCAGCGCATGGCCCGGGTCAGCGAATGCTTGCATGCGGTGTTGCCCCTCAGCTTTGAGGCATCGCTGGACGTGCTGCGCGAGGTCGCACCGCGCCTGAACAGCGCTTTTGTCAGCATGTTTTTACCCCACTATGTGGCGTCTTACGGTCGGCACGCCTTCGACCCGTCCCTGGACGCGCTCAAGTACTTCACCCGGTTCGGCTCCTCGGAGTTTGCGGTGCGGCATTTCTTGCGCGACGACCTGGAGCGCACCCTCAAGGTCATGCATGAATGGGCCCTGGATGCCAACGAGCACGTGCGCCGACTGGCCAGCGAAGGCAGCCGGCCACGCTTGCCATGGTCGTTTCACCTTGAGCCGATCCAGGCCAACCCCGGACTTGCCGCCGGGATCCTCGACGCACTCAAGGCCGACAGCAGCCTTTACGTGCGCAAGTCAGTGGCCAACCACCTCAATGACGTGACCAAGGCACATCCGGATTGGGTGTTGGACCGGATCGAGGGCTGGCCGCTCGACAATAGCCACACCCGATGGATTGCCCGACACGCGCTGCGCAGCCTGATCAAACAAGGGAATGCCAGGGCGCTGGCTGTCATCGGAGTGGGCGGCAAGGCACACGTCCATATCCTGGATTTGCAAGTGAGCCCTGCAGTGATTCGCCTGGGAGACCAGATCACCCTGTCGTTCAAGGTGCAATCAACCCTCGGACAGGAGCAGCGCTTGGTGATCGATTACGCCATCGACTACGTGAAGGCTTCCGGCGGCACCTCAGCCAAAGTCTTCAAGCTCAAGACCTTCGACCTGCCCGCCCAGGGCTGCATCAGCCTCAGCCGCTCCCAATCCATCCGCGAGTTGACCACCCGCCGGCACTACGCCGGCCGGCACGCGGTGCACCTGCTGGTCAACGGCGAGCGATTGGGCAGCACGGCATTCGACATTCTTTCCTGAGGCGTATCAGGCCATCGCCACGTGTTGCGCCTGGCGTATGTCGTGGATGAAACGTTCGGCAGGCTGCGGATGGCCAAGCAGGTAGCCCTGCAGCGAATCGCAGCCCAACTTCGTCAGGAAGCTCTGCTGCACGTCGGTTTCCACCCCTTCGGCGACGATCCGCAGGCCCAAGGCCTGGCCGAGGGCAACGATGGCCGAAACGATGGCCGCGTCATCGCTGTCGTGTTCCAGGTCACGGACAAAGCCCCGGTCGATTTTCAGCTCGTTGGCCGGCAGGCGCTTGAGGTACATCAGGCTCGAATAGCCAGTGCCGAAGTCGTCGATGGATAGGTCCACGCCCATGTCCGAAAGCTGTTGCAGCACCGTCATGCTGGCGTCCGCATCGCTCATGGCGGTGGTCTCGGTGATTTCCAGGGTCAGGCTGTTGGCTGGCAAATGATGAGTCTGCAGCGCCTTGGCCACGCTCTGCACCAACCCGGCGTGGCAGAACTGCAAGGCCGAGAGGTTCACCGCGATACGCCAATCGGTATAACCGAGCACGTACCATTCGCGCATCTGGCGACAAGCTTCGTTCAGCACCCATTCGCCGATGGGAATGATCAAACCGGTCTTTTCCGCCAAGTCGATAAAGGTGTCGGGCATCAACTGCCCCTGGGTCGGATGGGCCCAGCGCAACAACGCCTCGGCTCCGACCGGGCGGCCATTGGCGGCGTCGAACTTGGGCTGGTAATGCAGGCTGAACTGCCGCTGCTCCACGGCGATGCGCAAGTCCTGCAGCAACTGCAACTGCTTGCGGGCGTTGCTGTTCATCGAGGCGTCGAAAAAACTGTAGCCGTTCTTGCCGGCGCCCTTGGCGTGGTACATCGCCGCGTCCGCATTCATCAGCAATTCATCGGCGCTCTGGCCGTTGCCGGGGAAAAGCGCAATGCCGACACTCGCAGAGATCTGCAAGTCATGTTCAGCCACCCGGAACGTGCGGGCGATCAAGCCGACCTGACGCGCCGCCAGTCGCAAGGCGTCGTCGGGCTCGGCCAGTTGCACCAGTAACACGAACTCATCGCCGCCGATCCGCGCCAGCGTATCCTGGCTGCGCAAGTCTTCACGCAGGCGCAGGGCCACGTCCCGCAGCAGCAGATCACCCATGTGGTGACCGAAGGCGTCGTTGACCGGCTTGAAGCCATCGAGGTCGATGAACATCAAGGCAAAGCAGCCGCCCTGCTCCTGGACTCGATGCATCGCCTGGCTGATACGATCGGCCAGGAGCACGCGGTTGGGCAATCCGGTCAGTGGGTCGTGCAGGGCCAGTTGGGTCAGTTCCCGATTGGCCTGGGTCAGGGATTGGGCCAGTTCGGCAGTCCGGGCTTCCATGCGCGCGTCAAGAATAGAGGTCAGCAAGGCGATGGCCAGTACCGCCAGCGTGGTGATCAGCACCACATTGTCCAGGCCCTTGCCACTCAAGCCGTCCAGGGAACCGCAAAAGCTGCCATCGCGAAATTGCGCCCCGGCCATGCCGGTGTAGTGCATGCCGACAATGGCGATGCCCATGACCACCGCCGCGCCCGCGCGAGCCAGGCGCACATGGGGCGTGTTGCGGCGCAAGCGAAAGGCAATCCACAGCGCGGCCGCCGAGGCGCCGACGGCAATCATCAGCGAAGCCCCGAACAACGTCGGGTCATAATCGATGCCTGGCTGCATCCGCAGCGCGGCCATGCCGGTGTAATGCATGGCGCTGATGCCGGCACCCATGATCAGCGCGCCGAAGGCCAACTGCCACACGGGCAAACGCGGCTGGCTGACCAGCCACAAGGCAAATCCACAGGAAAGGATGGCGATCAACAGCGACAGCGCGGTGATCGACAGGTCATAGCCAAGCTCCACCGGGAGCGTGAACGCCAGCATGCCGATGAAATGCATGGACCACACGCCCACCCCCATCGCCAACGCGCCACCTACCATCCACGCATGCGCCGCGCGCCCCTGGGTGGTGGCGATACGCCCGGCCAGATCCAGTGCGGTGTAGGAAGCCAGTACGGCAACAAACACGGAGATTGAAACAAGGGCGGGGGAATAACTGCCGATCAGCATGGTTTTTCTCGTGACTGCAAAGCCGAACTGCTTCCATGCCCGGTTGAAAGGTGGCGATTGTACGCAATCGTATCGCCGACGCACTGTTCAAATGTCAAAAAGCCATCAACGCTCGAATATTTTCGACGAAAGACATTTCGCCTGCCCATTTCGGACGCCTTGGATCCATAATCCCGCCTCAGTCCCCTTCCACAGGGTTTGGAGTTGATTCAATCGATGGCAATAACAGGCCCGCCGCGCGCGTGATGGCTCATACTCGGCGCACCTTTCTCGAACAGTGATTGCCATGCCTTTCCTCGCCCGCACTCACCCGCGTCTTTCCAGTGCCACGGTCCTTGGCCTGGCTGTCGGCATCCTGGCGCCTGTGGACGCTATCCTCAGCAAGGTCCTGATCGGCTGGAACGCCGGGGTCTGGACTTACCTGATCCTGATGTTCTGGCTCACCGTCCGGGCCAAGGCGCCCGACGTCAAGCGCATCGCCGAAATCGAAGATGAAAATGCCGGACTGGTCCTGCTGATGGTCTGCATCGCCGCATTGGCCAGCCTGGCGACCATCACCTTCGAACTGACCGGCAGCCGCGACCTGCAAACCGCCGGCAAACTCCTGCATTACGGTTTTACAGCAATGACGGTGATCGGTTCGTGGCTGCTGATCGGGGTGATCTTCAGCGTTCACTACGCGCGGTTGTATTACACCTGGGAAGGCAAGGAGCCCGCCCTGCGGTTTGCCGAAGGGCTGACCACGCCCAACTATTGGGATTTCCTGTACTTCTCTTTCACCATTGGAGTGGCGGTACAAACATCGGACGTGGGGGTGGCCACGCGGCAGTTGCGCAAGATCGTACTGGCGCAGTCGTTGATCGGCTTTTTGTTCAATACGGCGATTCTTGGATTTTCGGTCAATATTGCGGCGGGGTTGTTTAACTAAAGAGTCAGGACGGCGTTGGCAGCCACAGCCTGAAACGCGCTCCGCCCAGCGGCGAGGCTTCGGCCGTCAGCGTCCCACCTTGGGCTTCCAGGGCGCGACGGCTAATGGCCAGGCCGAGGCCGAAGCCGCCCGTGGCGCGGTCGCGGCTGCGGTCCAGGCGATAGAACGGCTCGAACACGCGCTCGCGTTCGCTGTCAGGAATTCCGATGCCATCGTCGTCGACCCAGATCTCGCAACCCCGGTCGCTGACCCGCACACCCACCTGGATCCGCTTCTCGCAATAACGCATGGCATTGCGTAGCAGGTTCTGCAAGGCTCGGGCGGTCAGGCGCGGATCCAGCACGAAGCGCTCCAGCGTCCCGTGCAACAGCACATCGATCACCACATCCGGCGCCGCCAGATCCTCGTCGACACTGCCCAGAATGCTGTCGATGAACTCATCCAACGGTACTTCGACCCGTTCGGGCAAACGCGCGGGATTCTGCAAACGGCTATAGGACAGCAACTCCAACACCAGCTCATCCAACTCACGGATGTGCGCCACCAGCCCTTGCAGACGCTCACGACTGGCCAGTGGCAGGTCATCGGAAAGCGCCAGGGCCAGGCCGAAATCGAGCCGGGTCAAGGGCGTGCGCAGTTCATGAGACACCGCGTTGAGCAGATCCCGTTGCTGGTTGAGCAGGTTCTCGATATCGCCGGCCATGGTGTCGAACACATGGGCGAGGCTGCCAATGTTCGACCGAGAGGCGATGTGCGTACGCTCGCTGAGGTGACCTTTACCGAAGCGCTCGGCGGTGCGCTTGAGGCGTTCCAGATCACGCCAGTGAGGCCGCAGCCAGAGCAGCAGGCAGGCAAGCATCGTCGCGCCGATCAACACATTGATGCTCCAATACAACCAACTTACGTCCGCCGGATCCGGCGGCACGATCATCTTGACCGCCGTGTGCTCATCCAACGGCGAGACCGCCAGGGTTCGCCACGCCCAGTCGCCCAGGCGTACAACGTTCTCGCCATGCTTGAGGCGCGCCTGCTCCACGGGGCTGAAACCGCCGTCATCAATGGCGACCAGCTCAATGCGCAACGGATCGAACTCCTGATCCATCTGCGCCGCCAGCGCCGGCCATTGCTCGCTGGGTACGGCACGGAACTGCTTGACCAGCAAGGTTTGCAGGCCCCGGGAATAATCGAGGTTGTAAGTCAGGAAGCGCTCATGGAACAGGCGGATCACCAGCTCCGGCATCAGATAGATCGCCGCGCTGTAGGAGACGATGGTGACCAGGTAAAGACGGATCAGCAGTTTCCACATCGGCTCAGCATTCCCACTCGGAACGACTGAACAAATAACCCTTGCCCCACACGGTCTTGATCTTGCGCGCCTCACCGGCGTTATCGTCGAACTTGCGCCGCAGCTTGGAAATCGCCACGTCGACCGAACGGTCGGTGCCATTGAATTCGATACCTCGCAGCCGTTGCAGGATCTGATCGCGGCTCAGCACTTCTCCGGAATGACGGGCCAGCACCACCAACAGGTTGTATTCACCACTGGACAGCTCCACCGCCTGCCCACGCCAGGTCACGGTGCGCTCGGACAAATCGATGCAAAGATTGCCCATGAGAATGCGATCGTTGGCCGTCTGCGGTTCGCTGAAGCTGCTGCGACGCAGCAAGGTGCGCACCCTCGCCAGCAACACCCGGGGCTCACACGGTTTGGTGACGTAGTCGTCGGCGCCCATTTCCAGACCCAGTACCTGATCATGGCTATCGTCCCGGGCGGTGAGCATCAGGATCGGCAAGGTCGCCGAATCGGCTCGCAATAAGCGGCAGACCTGCAACCCATCCAATCCCGGCAGCATCAGGTCGAGGATTACCAGGTCCGGCGGATCGACCCGCGCCCGCTCGCGGACATGGTCGCCACGGCTGAGCACACTGACCTGATAGCCGTTGCGCTCCAGATAACTGGCGATCAGCTCGGAGAGTGCGGTGTCGTCTTCGACCAGGAGGATGTTGGGCATCGTGTTTCCAGAAAGTGCTTTAGCGCCTGATAGGCCGCCTTCGCGAGCAAGCCCGCTCCCACAATAATCACGCGAACTCCTGTGGGAGCGGGCTTGCTCGCGAAGGCGGCACTGCAGTCACCCGAGAATCAAGCAGCCAAGGATATACGCCCTCGCCCATTCCCGAGCAAACCCCTTACACAATTTCACATACCCCCTACAAAGCTTTACCGCTGCTCGCGATCGTCCCTCGTAGCATGGCAGCGTTCATTATTGGGGAAGCACCATGTCAACGAACACCTTCGCCACCCTGGGCCTGTTGCTCGGGGTGCTGCTGTTGAGCGCCTGCGACAGCGCCTCGCCCCCTGCCGACGAAGCGCCGCTGGCCACCGTAACCATCGAAACCATCCAGGCCCGGCCACTGTCCATCAGCAGCGAACTGAGCGGGCGCATTGCCGCGCCGCGAACCGCCGAGGTACGCGCGCGAGTGCCAGGGGTGGTGTTGCAACGGGTCTATCGCGAAGGCAGCGATGTAAAGAAAGGCGAGGTGTTGTTCCGCATCGATCCAGCCCCGTTCAAGGCCGACCTCGACAGCGCCGAGGCCGCGTTGCGCAAAGCCGAGGCCAACGCGTTCCAGGCCCGCCTGCAAGAGCAGCGTTACTCGCAGTTGATCGCCGACAACGCCATCAGCGGCCAGGACTACGACAATGCCCGCGCCGCCGTTCGCCAGACCGCCGCCGACGTTGCTGCCAACAAAGCTGCCGTGGAGCGGGCCAGGTTGAACCTGGGGTATGCCACGGTCACGGCGCCGATTGCCGGGCGCATCGGCCGGGCACTGGTCACCGAAGGCGCACTGGTGGGCCAGAACGAAACCACGCCCCTGGCGCTCATCCAGCAGTTGAATCCGATCCACGCAGATCTCACGCAATCGACCCGCGAACTCAACGAGCTGCGCCGGGCCTTGCGTTCCGGACAGTTGCAGCAGGTCGGCCAGGACCAGGCCAAGGCCACGTTGATCCAGGACGACGGCAGCCTCTACCCGTTGCCGGGCAAGCTGCTGTTCACCGACATCAGCGTCGACCCGGGCACCGGCCAGATCACCCTGCGCAGCGAGTTTCCCAATCCCGACCTTGACCTGTTGCCGGGCAGCTTTGTGCGCGTACGCCTGGAACAAGCCTTCGACCGCCAGGGTATCAGCGTGCCGCAACGGGCCATCCAGCGCGACAGCGCCGGCATCGCCCACGTGTTGCTGCTCGACGCGCAGCAACAGCTCAGCCTGCAACCGGTGGAATTGGGCACCGTGCAAGACGATCGCTGGATCGTCACCCACGGCCTCAAGCCTGGCGACCGCATCGTGGTGCAAGGGCTGCAACATGCTCGCCCCGGTGAAAAGGTCCGGATCGACGACTCCCCTCTTCCCCTTGCCCAGGTGCCTGGTCAATAAGCAGGACGTTTCCTATGCCGCAGTTCTTTATCGACCGTCCCGTGTTCGCCTGGGTGGTCGCGCTGTTCATCCTGCTGGCCGGTGCGCTGGCCATCCCGAAGCTGCCGGTGGCGCAGTATCCTGACGTCGCGCCACCGCAGATCGAGATCTATGCGGTGTACCCGGGCGCCTCGGCGCAAACCGTGGACGAAAGCGTAGTCAGCCTGATCGAAGAAGAACTCAACGGCGCCGACAACCTGCTGTATTTCGGTTCCCAGAGCAGCCTGGGCAGCGCCACCATCACTGCGACTTTCCAGCCCGGCACCAACCCCGAACTGGCCCAGGTCGACGTACAGAATCGCCTCAAGGCCGTGGAGTCGCGCCTGCCCCAATCGGTCACCCAGCAAGGCTTGCAGGTGGACAAGGTCTCGGCCGGCTTCCTGCTGCTGATCACCTTGACCTCCAGTGACGGCAAACTCGACGACGTGGCCCTCAGCGATTACCTGGCGCGCAATGTGATGAATGAGATCAAGCGTCTGGACGGTGTCGGCAAGGCGCAGTTGTACGGGGCCGAACGGGCGATGCGGATTTGGATCGATCCGCAGAAATTGCTGAGCTTCAACCTGACCCCGGCCGACGTCAACGCGGCCATCGTGGCGCAGAACGCTCAGGTGTCGGCAGGCAGCATCGGCGACTTGCCGACCCGTACGACCCAGGAAATCACCGCGACGGTGCTGGTCAAGGGCCAACTGTCGACGCCCGAAGAATTCGCCGACATCGTGCTCAAGGCCAACCCCGACGGCTCGACCGTGCGCATCGCCGACGTCGCACGGGTAGAGGTCGGCAGCCAGGAATACCAATTTTCCACCCGTTTGAACGGCAAGCCGTCCACCGCCGTCAGCGTGCAATTGTCCCCCGGGGCCAATGCCGTGAGCACGGCAAACCGGGTGCGCCAGAAGATGGACGAACTGGCGCGCTATTTCCCGGCGGGTGTGGCGTACAAGATCCCGTACGACACGTCGCCTTTCGTCAAAGTCTCGATCACCAAGGTGGTCTATACCCTCGCCGAGGCGATGCTGCTGGTGTTCGCCGTGATGTTCCTGTTCCTGCAGAACGTGCGCTACACATTGATCCCGACATTGGTGGTACCGGTGGCGTTGATGGGCACCTTCGCCACGATGTTTGCCCTGGGTTTTTCCATCAACGTGCTGACCATGTTCGGCATGGTATTGGCCATCGGCATCCTGGTGGACGATGCCATCGTCGTGGTGGAAAACGTCGAGCGAATCATGGCCAGCGAAGGGTTATCGCCCAAGGAAGCCACGCGCAAGGCCATGCAGCAGATCACCGGGGCGATCATCGGCATCACCCTGGTACTGGTGGCGGTGTTTATCCCGATGGCGTTCATGCAGGGTTCGGTGGGGGTCATCTATCGGCAGTTCTCGCTGTCCATGGCCACGTCGATCCTGTTCTCGGCGTTCCTGGCATTGACGCTGACCCCGGCACTCTGCGCGACCCTGTTGAAACCGATCGCCCAGGGCGAACACCACGCCAAAGGTGGATTCTTCGGCTGGTTCAATCGGCGCTTCGACCAGTTGGGTGATCGCTATCAGGGCTGGGTGGCCTACGCGCTGAAACGCACCGGGCGCTACCTGCTGATCTACGGCGTGCTGTTGGTGGGCATGGGCCTGCTGTTCAGTCGCCTGCCCTCCTCTTTCCTGCCGGTGGAGGACCAGGGCTACACCATCACCGACATCCAATTGCCGCCCGGCGCGAGCAAAAACCGCACGGTGCAGGTGGTCGAGCAGATCGAAGCCCACAACGCCGGCGAGCCCGGGGTGGGCGACAGCACGATAATCCTGGGCTTCAGCTTTTCCGGCAGCGGGCAAAACGCTGCATTGGCGTTCACCACCCTCAAGGACTGGTCGGAGCGCGGCAGCGATGACTCGGCCAGCGCCATTGCCGAGCGGGCCAACCAGGCGTTCGGCTCGATCAAGGACGCCATGGCCTTTGCCGTCCTCCCGCCGCCAGTGGATGGCTTGGGGACGTCCAGCGGTTTCGAGTTCCGCTTGCAGGACCGCGGCGCCCTTGGCCATGCCACGCTCATGCAAGCCCGCAGCGAACTGCTCGCTGCCGCGGAAAAAAGCCCGGTCTTGATGAACGTGCGCGAGAGCGCCCTGGCCGAAGCGCCGCAAGTACAACTGGAAGTGGACCGCAAGCAGGCCAACGCCCTGGGCGTATCCTTTGCCGACGTCGGCAGTGTGCTGGCGACCGCCGTGGGCTCGACCTACATCAATGACTTCCCCAATCAGGGTCGCATGCAGCGGGTGGTGGTCCAGGCTGAAGGCGATCAACGCAGCCAGGTCGCCGACCTGTTGAAGATCCACGTGCGCAACGACGCCGGAAAAATGGTGCCGCTGTCAGCCTTTGTCCAGGCCCGGTGGACCCAGGGTCCGACTCAACTGACCCGGTACAACGGCTACCCGGCGATCAGCATCTCCGGCGAACCGGCGCCCGGTCACAGCACCGGCGAGGCCATGGCGGAAATCGAACGGCTGGTGGCCCAGGGGCCGGCAGGCCTGGGCCAGGAATGGACCGGGCTGTCCTTGCAGGAACGTCTGTCCGGCAGCCAGGCGCCTGTTTTGCTGGGCCTGTCGCTGCTGGTGGTGTTCCTGTGCCTGGCGGCGCTCTATGAGAGCTGGTCGATCCCCACCTCGGTGCTGCTGGTGGTACCGCTGGGCGTGCTCGGCGCGGTGCTGGCGGTGTCGCTGCGCGGCATGCCCAACGATGTGTTCTTCAAGGTCGGACTGGTCACCATCATCGGGCTGTCGGCGAAGAATGCGATCCTGATCATCGAGTTTGCCAAGAGCCTGTACGACGAAGGCCACGATCTGGTCGACGCCACGCTCCAGGCCGCGCGCCTGCGTTTGCGGCCGATCATCATGACTTCCCTGGCGTTCATTCTCGGCGTGGTGCCTCTGGCGATCGCTACCGGGGCCAGCTCGGCGAGCCAGCAGGCCATCGGTACGGGGGTGATTGGCGGGATGATCACCGCAACGTTGGCGGTGGTGTTTGTGCCGGTGTTTTTCGTGGCGGTGATGAGGCTTGTGCGCAGATCCGGCAAACAGCGTTGAATCTGAGGGAACGAGGCTGATTGTGATTTTATAGTTTGTGTGTATATCCGTTTTTTGGTAACGGCTGCTTAGGGTTCCGCCCTTACGGCGGGTCACTTTTGGAAGAGCGCCAAAAGTAACCAAAAGCGCTTTGCCCCACCACTCGGTGCCTCGCTAGGGCTCGGCATGCCCGAACGCAGGCATTGCTCCGTGGGCCCGCCGCGAAGGGTCATCCATGACCCAGCGCGGCTATCCCGGCATCCATGCCGGGATGCCCACTACGCAATGCCTGCGTTCGGCCAGCGTGGTTTAACGGGGCGTCCAGATCAAGGTCAAGGTCAAGGTCAAGGTCAAGGTCAAGGTCAAGATCCAGATCTAAAGCAAAGCAAGAGCAGGGCGCCCCCCAGCATCTTTATAGCTGAACCACCGCTATCGCGAGCAAGCTCGGTCCCACAGAAGAAACGCGGTCCCAAAAAAACAGGTCGGCTCTCAGGCCGCCTCGCGGTGGACGTTGATCTCGGCGCCCCGTTAACCACGCTGGCCGAACGTAGGTATTGCGTAGTGGGCCCACGGAGCAATGCCGGAGTGAGGGCATGCCGAGCATTAGCAAGGCACCGAGTGGTGGGGCAAAAGCGTTTTGGTTACTTTTGCGCTTCTCAAAAGTGACCCGCTGTAAGAGCGGAACCGCCAGCAGCCGTTACCAAAAAAACGGATATACACACAAACCATAACTCCGCGATCCCTCAAGCCCGCCGCTCCCGCAGCAACCCCTCCGTACACAGGACAATCCGCCGGCACGCATCCGCCAGTTTCGCCTGATCGACCACCAACCCAATCCGTATATGCCCCGCCGCACTGGGCCCGAACGCCTCGCCGGCCAGCACCGACACGCCATAGCCGTCCAGCAGCCGCTCGGCGAAGCCCTGGGCGCCGAGGCCAGTCTGGCGCACGTCGACCATCACGAACATTCCGCCATCGGGCCGCACCGGCCTCAGGCCTGGGCAATCATCAAGGGCCGCACACACCAGGCCCCGGCGCTGGCGATATTCGTCACGCATCTGTGCCACTTCTGGCAAGTCCTGCTCGAGCGCCACCTGGGCAGCCCGCTGCACAAAATCCGGCAAGCCAAACAGCATGCACAGCGACAGGTTCGCCAAGTGCCCGGCCAACGACTGCGGACCGATCACCCACCCGATACGCCATCCGGTCATGGCGTGAGACTTGGACAGGCTGTTGATGGTGGCGGTGCGCTCGGCCATGCCCGGCAGGCTCGCCGGACTGATGTGTTCGCCTTCGTACAACAAGTCGCTGTAGACCTCATCGCTGATCAGCCACAAATCATGCTCGATGCACAACTTCGCCAGGGCTTGCCAGATAGGCAATCGCAGGCTCGCGCCAGACGGGTTATTGGGACTGTTGAGCAACATCGCCCGGGTGCGTGGCGTGACCAGGCGAGCGACATCGGCCGGCTCGACCCGGAAACCGTTCTCCGGACGCACCGCCACCGGCACCACTTTCGCCCCGCAGGCACCAAACACCGCTTCATAAGTGACGTACATCGGCTCGGCGACGATCACTTCATCCCCAGGGTCGAGCAGGCATTGCGCGACCGCATACACCGCGCATTGCGCACCCGGCAGCACGGTGACATGGCTTGCATCCACGCCCTGGCCGCAACGCTGGCGATGGCGCCGGGCAATGCTGGTACGCAAGGAATGCAGGCCACGAATATCCGAATAATGCGTGTCGCCGGCCCGCAGACTGCCCACCGCCGCATCGACAATGGCCCGCGGCGTATCGAAGTCTGGATCGCCCACCGACAACAGCAACACATCCATGCCCCGCTCACGCATGGCCAGCGCCCGATCATGAATATCCCAGGCAGCGGCACCGTCGCCGGTGATGCGTTGGGTCAAGGCTGAAAAGCGCATGTACGTCTCCTGATTGCGCGAGGTCCAGCCTCAACCCTATCTCAAATTACAAACCGCGCCACCATCGCATTCAAACCCACCGCCAGGCGCGACAGTTCGTGGGTGGCGTCGCTGGTCTGTTTCGCGCCGCTGGCCGACTGGGTGGCGAGGTCGCGGATGTTGACCAGGTTGCGGTCCACTTCACGGGAGACCTGGGCCTGTTCTTCCGACGCGCTGGCGATGACCAGGTTGCGTTCGTTGATCTGGTGGATCGATTGAGTGATCTGCTCCAGGGCTACGCCTGCGGCCCGGGCCATTTCCAGGGTGCTCTGGGTGCGCTGGTTGCTCTGTTGCATCGATTGCACGGCCTGGCCGGTGCCGTTCTGGATGCCCGCGACCATTTTTTCGATTTCCTGGGTCGACTGCGCGGTGCGATGGGCCAGGGCCCGGACTTCGTCGGCCACCACTGCGAAACCTCGTCCGGCCTCCCCGGCGCGGGCGGCTTCGATGGCGGCGTTGAGGGCCAGCAGGTTGGTCTGTTCGGCGATGGCGCGAATCACATCCAGTACTTTACCGATGTCACGGCCCTGCACCGCCAGGCCTTCGATCATCGACGCGGTGTTTTGCACGTCGTGGGTCATGGTCTGGATCGCATCGACGGTTTCCACCACCCGGGTGCGGCCTTCTTGGGCGGCCTGGGTCGACTGGTTCGAGGCTTCGGAGGTGGACACCGCATTACGGGCCACTTCCTCAACGGCAGCGGTCATTTCGTTGACAGCCGTGGCAGCCTGTTCGATTTCGTTGTGCTGCTGTTGCAAGCCACGGGAAGATTCCTGGGTCACCGCGCTCAATTCTTCGGCCGCAGCGCCCAATTGGGTGGCTGAACCGGCGATCTGCTCGATGGTCTGGCGCAGGCTGCCCTGCATGGCGGCCAGGGCTTGGAGCAAGCGGCCGGGCTCGTCCTTGCCATCGTCGGTTATAACCTGGACCAGGTTCCCGCCGGCAATCGTGCGCGCGGCTTCCAAGGCCCGGTTGAGCGGCGCGACGATGCTGCGGGTCAGCAGCAGCGCCAGCACCACAGTGGCCAGCGCGGCAATGATCGAGACGATGATAATGCCGGTGAGGGCGCTGTTGTAGTTTTCACCTGCCTTGGCTGATGCGTCGCCGGCGCTGGCCACGCTCATCGCGATCAGCTTGTTGAGCTGCTCGCCCATCAAGTCGGTGCCTTCCTTGATCCGCGTATTAATATGAGTGCGCAACTGCTCGATCTTGTCCTGGCGCGACAGCTCCAACATTTCTTTCTGAGCTTGCAGGTATTTATCAAGCGTCGCGGAAAAAGCCTTGTACAGCTCCGCCTCTTCAGGAGAAGTCGTCAGGGCCCCATAGCTTTTGTTGGCCTTGAGCAGTTTTTCCACCAGCACGCCGATGCGGCTGTCCGCTTCCGTCAGGCTGGCCGGGTCCCGGTTGACCAGGATGCGGAACGAGAGGATGCGCATACGCAGCACGTTTTCCATCACGTTGGCGAGGTAGCCGACGCTGGGTACCTGAATCTGCTCCATGTCCAGTGACGCCTGGCGGATGACCGACATGCGATTGGCGGCGAAGACGCCCAGGATAATCACCAACAACGCAATGACGGTGAAACCGAGAAAGGCTCGGGGCGCGATGTTCAGGCTGCGTAGGGACATGGGAAGACCTCGGGGGTGGTGGAGCGTCCATGCCAAAAGCGCATCGATTGGGATAATTGTTGTACGCCTGACTGGTTATCGGCTGGGCTTTAGAGTTTTTGCAGGGGGATGTAAAAAATATTTCCCGAGGGGTGCGTGGCAAGGAAGCTTGCTTCATTGCCACGTGTGCGGTTCCCAGCCGTTTTATCGGTGCGCCACCCGCCAGAGCCGTGCAATGTCCTCGGCGCGCTCGCTCAACAAGCGCGCGGCATCGGCACAGGCCTCTTGCAGGGTCATCGGGCCATTGGCCAAGGCAAAAGCTGCGTCGATACCATGCTCGTACAACGCCTGGTAACCCTCCCCCAGCGTGCCGGCGATGACCAACACCGGGACGCCGCGCTGGCGGGCGATGCGGGCCACGCCAAAAGGGGTTTTGCCGCGCAGGGTCTGGGCGTCGAAACGGCCTTCGCCCGTGATGACCAGGTCGGCGCCGTCGATGGCAGCGGCCAACCCAGTCAGCTGGGCGACGACATCCACGCCGGTACGAAATTGAGCGCCCAGGAACGCCTTGGCTGCGAAGCCCAGGCCGCCGGCGGCGCCGCTGCCCGGTTCGTCGCGCACATCCTTGTCCAAGGCTTGGGCGCAGTGTTCGGCGAAGTGCCCCAAGGCCCGATCAAGTTCCTGCACCTGCTCAGCCGAGGCGCCTTTCTGCGGGCCGAAAACCGCCGATGCCCCGTGGGGACCGCACAACGGGTTATCGACATCGGCAGCGATTTCGAAGCGCACTCGGGCCAGGCGTGGGTCCAGGCCACTCAGGTCGATACGCGACAGCTTCGCCAGGGCCAGGCCGCCGGGAGAGAGGGGTTGGTCGTGTTCATCCAGCAAGGCCAGGCCCAAGGCCTGCATCGCGCCGGCACCGGCATCGTTGGTGGCGCTGCCGCCGATCGCCAGGATGACGTGCCCGGCGCCTTCATCCAGGGCGGCACGAATCAACTCGCCAGTGCCATAGGTGCTGCTGGCACAGGCGTCCCGCTGGCCTGGCGGCACCAACTGCAAGCCACTGGCCTCGGCCATCTCGATGATCGCCGTGCGGCTGCTGGCCAACCAGCCCCAGCGCGCCTCGACGGGAGCCCCCAGCGGGCCTCGAACTCGGGTGCTGCGCCATTCTCCGTTGCAGGCGGCGAGCACCGATACCACCGTCCCCTCCCCACCATCGGCCATCGGGCACTTGATCAACTGCGCATCCGGCCAGACCCGGGCCAATCCCAGGGCAATGGCATCGGCGACACCCTGGGCGCTGAGGCTGTCCTTGAACGAGTCGGGGGCGATGATTATTTTCATATTATTCTCCGGTTCCGATGCACAGCATGCTGCCAGCTGAGCGCAGCCGTGACGCCGGTCTGGCGCACAAAAGACACCGGGCATTATTGTTCAATTTCACAAACACCGGTTTGGTTGGGATGCTGCAGGGGCTGGTGGCCTCATCGCGAGCAAGCCCGCTCCCACAGGGCTATTTGGCTACCTCTGGGTTTTGTGGCAACAGCTGCACTCCCAAGTACAACGCCAGCATCCCATCCAGCCGCAACGGATCGACCCCGCTGAGTTCGGCAATGCGCTCCATGCGGTAGCGCAGGCTGTTGCGGTGGATGCCCAGGGCTTCGGCGCAGGCCTGGCTCTGGCCATCGTGTTCACACCAACTGCGCAAGGTCGCGAGCAACTGGCCGTTGCTGTCCTTGGCGATGACCCTGCGCAGCGGTGCCAGCAATTCGTCCAGGGCGTCGTCGCTGCGATGGCGCCAGAGCATCACCGGCAGGCGATAACGGCTGAGGGCCAGTAACCGTGACTGGGGCAACACATCGCGTCCGTAAGCCAGCAAGTCCCCGACCCTTCGGTAGCAACGGCGCAGGCCCGCCAGCCCTTCGGCCTGACCGCCCACCGCCACGCGCGAGATATTCCAGCCCAACCCGTCGAGCTTGGCCAGCAACCGCTCATTTTCCACCGAAGCGGTCACCGGGCGGCACCAAAGCAGCGAGGATTTCGACGAGGTCAGGCACCAACTGTCGGGGTAACGCGACATCAGCCAGGCGCTCAGCGTCTCCACAGTCTGCCCAGGCCCATGCTCCAGCCCCAGTTCGAACAGATAAGGCACTCGTGATAACTGTGGCTTGAGTCCCATCTGCCGCGCTTCGTCCAGCAGGCGCGGCGAGTCCCCGGCGTCTCCCAGCAATAACGCCAGCAGATCGTCGCAACGCTGGCGCCGCCATTGCTGCTCGGCCTGCTGGTTACGCTGGCCCACCAGCATTTCGGCGGTCATGCGCACCAGTTCGGCATAGGTACGCAACTGCGCAGGCTCACCCGTGATACCGAGGACGCCGATCAATCGTTGGTCAAACATCAGCGGAAGATTGATCCCCGGCTGCACGCCCTTGAGGTGAGCCGCGGTGTGCTCGTCGATTTCTACCACCCGCCCATTGGCCAGGACCAGTTGCGCACCTTCGTGCCGCGTATTGACGCGCTCGCGCTCACCGCTGCCGAGGATCAGGCCCTGGTTGTCCATGACGTTGACGTTATACGGCAGGATCGCCATCGCCCGGTCGACGATGTCCTGCGCCAGGTCGTGATCGAGTTCGAACATGGGCGGTGTTCCTTGCAAGCGGCATTATTGTTTTGAGTAGGATGCGCCACGCGATTGGTCAGGCGCACAGGGTCTGCATTCAAACCCTGTGCCCAGGCACAAAGACACGGGACCTTGGGCTGGCCGAGACTCAAGGGGCGGTCAACGTTACCCCTTGGCTCGCAAAAATCATAATAAAGAGAGACCCGCCATGTCCCAGAGCGCAGCTGCATTCCTGGCTACCCCCGACGAAAAGAATACGGTCTACAAACGCATCACCCTGCGTTTGATCCCGTTCATCTTCATCTGCTACCTGTTCAACTACCTCGACCGCGTCAACGTTGGCTTCGCCAAGTTGCAGATGCTCGACGCGTTGAAATTCAGCGAAACCGTGTACGGCCTCGGCGCCGGAATTTTCTTCATCGGCTACGTGCTGTGTGGCGTACCGAGCAACCTGGCCCTGACCAAATTCGGCCCGCGGCGCTGGATCGCCTTGATGATGGTCACTTGGGGCACGCTGTCGACCTGCCTGCTGTTCGTCACCACCCCCACCGAGTTCTATACCTTGCGGCTGTTCACCGGCGCAGCCGAAGCCGGGTTCTTCCCGGGCGTGGTGCTGTACCTCTCGCAATGGTTCCCGACGTTCCGACGGGGCCGGATCATGGCGTTGTTCATGTCCGCCATTCCGGTGTCCGGCTTGTTGGGCAGTCCGTTTTCCGGCTGGATCCTCAACCATTTCGGCGCAGGCCAGGGCGGTCTGGCCGGCTGGCAGTGGATGTTCCTGCTCCAGGGCATCCCGACGGTGATTCTTGGCGCCCTGGCGTTTTTCCTGCTCAGCGACACCTTCGCCAACGCCAAGTGGCTGACCGATCAGGAACGCGCCGTGCTCACCGCCGACCATGCCGAAGACCTGGCCAACAAGCCGAAAACCACCACCGACTCGCTGCTGGCAGTGTTCAAGAACCCGGCGATCTGGGCCTTTGGCCTGGTGTATTTCTGCATTCAGAGCGGCGTCTACGCGATCAACTTCTGGCTGCCGTCGATCATCAAGAGCCTGGGCTTCAGCGATAACCTGGTGATCGGCTGGCTGAGCGCGATTCCGTACCTGCTGGCGGCGGTGTTCATGTTGTTGGTGGGCCGCTCGGCGGATCTGCGCAAGGAACGTCGCTGGCACCTGGTGGTGCCGATGCTGATGGGCGCGGCCGGACTGCTCATCGCTGTCAATTTCGCCACCACGCCGGCCATCGCCATCATCGGCTTGTCCATCGCCACCATGGGCGCCCTCACCGGCCTGCCGATGTTCTGGCCGGTGCCCACCGCCCTGCTCAGCGCCGGCGCGGCCGCCGGTGGGCTGGCGCTGATCAATTCCATGGGCCAGATGGCCGGTTTCCTCAGCCCGTACCTGGTGGGCTGGGTCAAGGACGCCACCGGCTCGACCGACGCCGCGTTGTACGTGCTGGCGGGCGTGATTGTCTGCGGCAGCCTGCTGGCGTTGCGCATGACCCGCACCCTGCGAGCCTGACACTCTTTTTCCCTATGGGAGCGCGCTTGCTCGCGATTGCGTCAGGTCAGCCAACATCTTTATAGGCTGGTTCATCGCCTTCGCGAGCAAGCCCGCTCCCACAAGTGATTTGGGGTGTTCGAGAAATCTGTTTGATCCGTGCGCCTGTTCTGGGGTTTGATTGGGCCTTTCCCATGGATGAAAGGATCTTGTCATGAGTTACCGCACGCTAGGCCAATCCGGGTTGCAAGTCTCGACGCTGACCCTGGGCACCATGATGTTCGGCGAGCAGACCAGCACCGAGGACTCGCTGCGGATCATCGGCAAGGCCTGGGACCAGGGCATCAATTTCATCGACACGGCCGACGTGTACAGCAACGGTCGCTCCGAAGAGATTGTCGGCGAGGCGATCGCCAGCCATCGCCAGGAATGGGTGCTGGCCACCAAGGTCGGCTTCGGCCCGGCGGACGGCGTGCCCAACCGCAGCGGCCTGAGCCGCAAGCACTTGTTCAACGGCATCGAGGCCAGCCTCACGCGCCTGGGCACCGACTACCTGGACATCTACTACCTGCACCGCGAAGACCACAACACGCCGTTGCACGTCACCGTATCGGCCATTGGCGATTTGATTCGCCAGGGCAAGATCCGCTACTGGGGCCTGTCGAACTACCGTGGCTGGCGCATCGCCGAGGTGATTCGGATCGCCGACAGCCTGGGCATCGACCGGCCGGTGATCAGTCAGCCGCTGTATAACATCGTCAACCGCCAGGCGGAAACCGAGCAAATCACCGCCGCGCAGAATTACGGCCTCGGCGTGGTGCCCTTCAGCCCCCTGGCCCGTGGCGTGCTCAGCGGCAAGTACGCGCCAGACGTGGCACCGGACGCCAACAGCCGCGCCGGCCGCCAGGACAAGCGCATCCTGGAAACCGAATGGCGGGTCGAGTCCCTGCGCATTGCCCAGCAAATTCTCCAATACACCCAGGGCCGGGGCGTAGGCATCGTCGAATTCGCCATTGCCTGGGTGTTGAACAACCGGGCCGTGACCTCAGCCATCGTCGGACCGCGCACCGAGCAGCAGTGGGATTCGTACACCAAGGCGCAGGCCGTGCAGATCACGGCGGAAGATGAAGCCTTCATCGATTCGCTGGTGACGCCGGGGCATGCTTCGACGCCAGGGTTCAACGACGTTAGCCATTTCGTGCCGGGGCGAGTGCCGCGCACGTCATAATCATTCATCGAAACAACCAACGTGGCGAGGGTGCTTGCTCCCGCTGGGCCGCGAAGCGGACCCTTAAGTTGCGGCCGCTTCGCAGCCGAGCGGGAGCAAGCTCCCTCGCCACACATCAACTCGCACTTTACGGTGCTCCAGCCCCATCAATAATAAGAGGCATCCGTGTCCAAAGGCATCGCTCTATCGGTCTCGGCCTCTGCCCTGTTCGCCGTCATGTATTACTACACCTCGCTGCTCTCGCCCCTGACCGGCGTGGAGATTTTCGGCTGGCGCATGCTGCTGACGATGCCGTGCATGACCGCATTCATGCTGGTTGCGCGGGAGTGGGGACTTGTCACGGCGCTGGTCCGGCGACTGATCGCCACGCCGCGGCTGCTGATCGGCGCAATGGCCTCTTCGGCGCTGATGGGCGCCCAGTTGTGGCTATTCATGTGGGCACCGCTCAACGGCTACAGCCTGGACGTATCGCTGGGGTATTTCCTGTTGCCACTGTCGATGGTCCTGACCGGCCGCATCGTCTACGGCGAACGGCTTTCCTATTTGCAAAAAGTCGCCGTGTTCTTTGCCATCCTCGGGGTGTTCAACGAGTTGTACCAAGTGGGCGGGTTCTCCTGGGCGACCTTGCTGGTGGTGATCGGCTACCCGATCTATTTCATCCTGCGCAAACGTCTCAAGACCGATAACCTCGGCGGGCTCTGGCTGGACATGACGCTGATGCTGCCCGTGGCACTCTGGTTCGTGCAAAGCGGTGAACAAGGTTTCGCCGTGTTCGACCAGTACCCGTGGCTGTCGCTGCTCATCCCGTTGCTCGGGGTCATCAGCGCTTCCGCCCTGGTCTCGTACATCGTCGCCAGTCGGCTGCTGCCGTTCAGCCTGTTCGGCTTGTTGAGTTATGTCGAACCGGTGCTGCTGCTGGGCGTGGCGCTGCTGTTGGGCGAAAGCATCAAGACCGGTGAATGGCTGACCTACATCCCGATCTGGATGGCGGTGGCGGTGCTGGTATTCGAAGGGTTCAAGCATCTGGTGCGGCAGCGGCGCAGGGCTTGAGGCCTCCACCGAACCTGTGGGAGCGGGCTTGCTCGCGAAATCGGAGTGTCAGGCACCATGGTATCGACTGATACTCCGCTTTCGCCAGCAAGCCCGCTCCCACCCTGGGCCTTGTCGTTCAACAAAAAGCCCGCCCGGCATCACTGCCGGGCGGGCTTTTTTTGGGCTTTGGTATTACTCGGTCGCCAGCACGCCACGACGCACCTGGTCCCGCTCGATGGATTCGAACAGTGCCTTGAAGTTGCCTTCGCCGAAGCCATCGTCGCCCTTGCGCTGGATGAATTCGAAGAACACCGGCCCCATCAGGGTTTCCGAGAAGATTTGCAGCAACAGGCGCTTGTCGCCCTGCTCCGAAGCACCGTCCAGCAAGATGCCCCGCGCTTGCAGTTCGTCCACCGGTTCGCCATGGTTCGGCAGGCGGCCTTCGAGCATTTCGTAGTAGGTGTCCGGCGGCGCGGTCATGAAGCGCATGCCGATGCCCTTGAGCTGGTCCCAGGTCTTGATCAGGTCGTCGGTCAGGAAAGCCACGTGCTGGATGCCCTCGCCGTTGAACTGCATCAGGAACTCTTCGATCTGCCCGGCGCCCTTGGACGATTCTTCGTTCAGCGGGATGCGGATCATGCCATCCGGGGCGGTCATGGCCTTGGAGGTCAGGCCGGTGTATTCGCCCTTGATGTCGAAGTAACGGATCTCGCGGAAGTTGAACAGTTTCTCGTAGAAGCCGGCCCAGTAGGCCATGCGCCCGCGATAGACGTTGTGGGTCAGGTGGTCGATGATTTTCAGGCCTGCGCCCACCGGGTTGCGGTCGACGCCTTCAAGAAACACGAAGTCGATGTCATAGATCGAGCTGCCATCGCCGAAACGGTCGATCAGGTACAGCGGCGCGCCGCCGATGCCCTTGATCGCCGGAAGGTTCAGCTCCATCGGGCCGGTCTCGATGTGGATCGGCTGGGCACCGAGTTCCAAGGCACGCTTGAAGGCTTTTTGCGAATCCTTGACCCGGAACGCCATGCCGCATACCGACGGGCCGTGCTCGGCCGCAAAGTAAGACGCCACGCTGTGGGGTTCGTTGTTGAGGATCAGGTTGATCGCGCCCTGGCGATACAGGTGCACGTCCTTGGAGCGGTGGGTGGCCACCTTGGTGAAGCCCATGATCTCGAAGATCGGCTCCAGGGTGTTGGGAGTCGGCGATGCGAACTCGATGAATTCAAAGCCCATCAGGCCCATTGGGTTTTCGTATAGATCGGCCATGTCGGCGCCTCATTATTCTTATCAATTAACAGAAAAACGTTAGTTGCTAGTCATGTCGAGGGCATGCGGTGGCGCGCAGGAGATACCGCGAACGCTGCGGGCGAGGAAATCGCCGTAGATCAGTTGAAACCCAAGTATCTTCATTGTCGACCCAAGGCTCTCGCGGGCGAGGCTTCTGCTGCCAGAAGACGTTATTCTTATATGCGTAAATCGATTCTACACAGCGTAACCGGATTTGTCCGCCTCCTGTATCAAATCGCCTTTTCCGCCGACCGCGCAAGGGGTTTGTTGCACAGGAAAATACCTGCCAGGATCAACCCGCCACCCAGGCACATCAGGGACGTGAACCGTTCGTCCAACAGCAGCGCTCCCAGCAGCACCGCCGTCAATGGGTTGAGCGCAATGAACACACCCGAACGGGTTGCGCCGATGCGGCGAATGCCGTCGTACCAGGCGATGTACGCCAGGGCCGACCCCAACACGCCGAGATAGAGCAGGCTCAGCCATTGGCGAATGTCCAACCCGCGCAAGGGTTCGAGGCCAATCTCGCCGGTAGCCCCGCAGGCCAGCCACAACATCAGCGTACCCAGCAGAATCGACCACGTAACGGTCTGCAACGGACCCAGGCTGTCGTTCAGGCTTCTGGAAAACAGTGAGTAGACGCCCCAGCCCAGCACGCAGCCGAAAATCAACAGATCGCCGATCCAGCCCTGCGCTGCGTCCTGCAACAAGGACGGATCACGGCTGACGATCACCAATCCCGCCCCGCCGATGCACAATACGATACCCGCCACTTTCAAACGGCCCAGCCGTTCCTTGAACAACCACCAGGACGCCAGCCCGATCACGGCCGGGTTCAGGGCCACGATCAGCGAGGCCCGCGACGCGTTGATGTATTGCAAGCCATAGAAAAAGCACAGGTTATAAAAAAAGATGCCGAAGAACCCCAGCGTGGCCAATTGCAGCAACTGCCTGGCGCTGGGCCTGACCAGCGGGACCCGCGCCAGCGCAAGGAATAACAGCAGCGCGAGGCTGGCGAGCAGAAAGCGCAGGCTGGCGGCGAGCAGCGGTGCCAAGGCGTCGGACAGAATCCTGCCGGCCACGAAAGTCCCGCCCCAGATCATGGTGACCATGGCGAGCTTCAGGTAGACCGGCAGGTCTGAAGATGTGGGAAGAGCTTGTTCGACTGTTTTCATGATTTACCACAGTGACGCGCATTGTGCAGATACCGTATTGTCCGACTCATGTTTAATCATCGTAAAATGAGTAATCACTCATGACCCTCACCCAACTCGAAATCTTCTCCCTGGTCGCCGAGCTGCGTGGCTTTACCGCTGCGGCCACGCGACTGGGTATCGGCCAATCAGCGGTGTCCCATGCCATCAAGTCCCTGGAGCAAGAGCTGGGGGTGGATTTGCTCAGGCGCCATCAATCCCACGTGGAACTCAGCGACATCGGCGAGCAATTGCTGTTGCGGGCCCGGGCCATGCTCGGCCTGGCCAACACCTTGTGCCAGGAAGCCGCCGACGCCCGTGGCATGCGCCGTGGCACCTTGCGCATCGGCTCGTTCGGGCCGACTTCTTCGATGAAGCTGTTGCCGGCCATCCTGCGACGCTACCGCGCCATGCATCCGGGTATCGAAGTGCACATCGACGAGGGACCGGATCGGCAAGTCATCCAATGGCTGGACGAGCGGCGAATCGACGTTGGCTTCGTGGTGCTGCCCGAGGACCGTTTCGATACATTCCCGTTGTTGGAAGACCAGATGGTTGCCCTGCTGCCCACCGCCCATCCCCTCGCCGCCCAGGCCAGCCTGAGTCTCAAGGACCTGTGCAGCGATCCCTTCGTGCTCACCGAGGCCGGATCGTCGGAGCTGGTTTCGCGGCTGTTCAATGCCGCCCGGCTGACACCGAACGTGCGCTTTCGCTGCGCACAGCTGCTTAGCACCTTGGATGTGGTCCGGCGTGGCGAGGCGGTGAGCGTGGTTTCCGAAGGCTCGCTGCCGGAGGGCGACAACCCGGGTTTCGTCGCACGGCCATTGTCGCCACGAGTACCGCGGCAGATCGGCCTCGCCGTATTGGACAGCCGCCAGGCCTCCCCCGCCACGCTGGCGTTCATCGAGCTGGCCCGACAGTAATTCCGATACAACACCGAACCTGGGGGCGAGCTTGCTCGCGAAAGCGTCGGGTCAGCCAAACATGGGCCAACGGGTCCACCCAGCGGGCTCGATTGCACGGGTGCTGGCGTTGACCGAGCGCGAGCTAATCGAACCTACGCCGCTTACCCAGCAGTTGTTCAGTCAGCTCGAAACCGCCGAACAAAGTGACTACCTGGCCGTCCCATGGGGCGAACTTTCTACAGGGTTATCAATTTGACCGCCCTATTAGCGCAGAGGATTTCATTGAGGCGGTAGCCCGACTAAATGGCATTAAGCCGCCGCCGATCTATTGACGAGCACAGGCCAACTGATAAAAAGCTTGCTCTTGTTACATAACGAAAAAGTTACGATTTACACTTATCGGTTTAACTACTACAATTTTTTTACCTGTGATCAATAGCAGGAGATTCATTATCACCGAGTCGCTTCAAGGCGCTTGGCTTATAGCTTTGTTTGCGGTTGGTATCAGCCAAATATTCTGATTGGAGTAACGATTTTGTCCAGACTCGCTGAATTTCGTGCAGCCGAAAAGGCCCTTCAAGAACAGCTCAAGCAGCTGGAATCACTGAAGAACGATGCAGGGCTCAAGAAGGAAATCGAATTTGAAGAGAAGCTCCAGGGCTTGATGAAGACCTACGGCAAGAGCTTGCGCGACATCGTCGCGATCCTTGACCCGAACCCGTCCAAGACCAACCTGCAGTCGAACAAGCCCGTCAAGACCCGCCGTGCCCGCGTGGTAAAGGTCTACCAGAACCCGCACACCGGCGAGTTGATCGAGACCAAGGGCGGCAACCACCGCGGCCTGAAAGCCTGGAAGGAACAATACGGCGCCGCCACCGTCGATTCATGGTTGCGTGGTTGAAAGCTGCGGCGATGCAAAAAAGCCCCGAGTACATTCGGGGCTTTTTCATGGGGCTGAACTTTGGGATTAATCCCAAGGTATAACGCTGCAAGCCTTAGAGTTTCAGGCTGTTGCGTACTGACTGTATTTCATCCTGGCTTTCAACAAAGACCTGCGCCTGTCCTGCATAGGACAGCACATACGCCTTGCCCTCATTTAGTGCCGCAACGAGTGCCTGGGACAATACATGTCGTCCGTTCTGCGTGATTGTGCAAGTGGTTTCCAATGCAGTTACGCCGCCTAACATGGAAGGGTGGATTTTAGTGCACACACTTTGGTAACCGCCCTGGAAAAAATCCTTCTGGATCGACTTGCGCATTTCCAGCAACACGCCTTCCAAGTTGACCTGATGATCGGGCTCGACGGGAGTCGTGGTCAGTTCCATGACCATCACGGCGTTACCTGCCGGATCACTCTTGGTCGCCCGTTGTCGCTGGGCCGCCGGCATGCCCTGCGGAGCAGTGGCGTCGGAAGACAACGGTTCGACGATCCACCCCTGCGGCCATGTGACCTGCGGTTCGGTCGCCGGGGCACCACTGGCGACAGCGGCAGACAGCAGGACAAACAGCGAAAGGAACAGTCGAATCATTGCATGGGTACTCAGGGACGAATCGTGAAGTCTGAAGCCCGAGGCAGAACCAGGCAATAGCCACATGCGGTTTGGCGATGCCACGCCCCTTGCGTATCATGGTCGCACCTGCAAGGAAGCCGCCCAGCGCAAGCCAAGGAACCGTCGCAGCCAGGTTGCGGCGCCGTTTGCCCCACTTCATTTCCGGAGGGCCCATGAGCCTGCACGAACTCAATACTTTTCCCGGCGTCACCGCCCAACCCGACGTCGCCACGGCCAAATTCGTTTTCAACCACACCATGTTGCGGGTCAAGGACATTACCAAGTCCCTGGATTTCTACACCCGGGTACTGGGTTTCTCCCTGGTGGAAAAACGCGACTTCCCGGAAGCCGAATTCAGCCTGTATTTCCTCGCCCTGGTGGACAAGAACCAGATTCCAGCGGATGCCGCGGCCCGTACCGAATGGATGAAATCGATTCCCGGCATCCTGGAACTGACCCACAACCACGGCACCGAAACCGACCCGGCGTTCGCCTACCACAACGGCAACACTGACCCGCGCGGGTTCGGCCACATCTGCATCTCGGTCCCGGACATCGTCGCCGCCTGCGAGCGCTTCGAAGCACTGGGCTGCGACTTCCAAAAGCGCCTGACCGACGGCCGCATGAAAAGCCTGGCCTTCATCAAGGACCCGGATGGCTACTGGGTCGAAATCATCCAGCCAGCACCGCTGTAACGGGACTGATGCCCATTGTGGGAGCGAGCTTGCTCGCGATGAAGGCAGCACATTCAGCATTGATGCAAGCTGGCCCACCGTCCTCGCGAGTAAGCTCGCTCCTACAGAATAATGAGTGATAAAAAACCCCATGAGCCAAGGCCATGGGGTTTTGTTTTTTCCGCTGTCGGCTGCTTAGGCCGGCGCAGAGGTGCGGATCAAGTGATCGAAGGCGCTCAGCGAAGCCTTGGCCCCTTCACCGACGGCGATCACGATCTGCTTGTACGGCACGGTGGTCACGTCACCGGCGGCGAACACGCCAGGGATCGATGTTTCACCCCGGGCGTCGACGATGATCTCACCACGGGGCGAGAGCTCGACGGTGCCTTTGAGCCAATCGGTGTTGGGCAGCAGGCCGATCTGCACAAAGATCCCTTCCAGTGCTACGTCGCGCACCTCACCGCTTGGACGGTCCTTGTAGCGCAAGCCGGTAACCTTCTGGCCATCCCCCGTCACTTCGGTGGTCTGGGCGTTGGTAATCACCGTCACGTTCGGCAGGCTGTGCAGCTTGCGTTGCAATACCGCGTCGGCGCGTAATTGCACATCGAACTCCAGCAAGGTGACATGGGCCACGATACCCGCGAGGTCGATGGCCGCTTCGACGCCGGAGTTACCACCGCCAATCACCGCCACGCGCTTGCCCTTGAACAACGGACCATCGCAGTGCGGGCAGTAGGCCACGCCCTTGTTGCGGTACTGCTGCTCGCCCGGCACGTTCATTTCACGCCAGCGGGCGCCGGTCGCCAGGATCACGGTCCGGGCCTTCAGGCTCGCACCACTGGCGAACTTGACTTCGTGCAGTGCGCCTTCCTTGCCGGGTAGCAATGCATCGGCGCGTTGCAGGTTCATGATGTCCACGTCGTACTGCTTGACGTGTTCTTCCAGGGCAACGGCCAGTTTCGGCCCTTCGGTTTCCTGGACTGAGATGAAGTTCTCGATGGCCATGGTGTCCAGCACCTGGCCGCCGAAACGCTCGGCTGCCACACCGGTGCGAATGCCTTTACGGGCCGCGTAGATCGCCGCCGAAGCCCCCGCTGGGCCACCGCCGACCACCAGCACATCAAAGGCATCCTTGGCGCTGATTTTCTCGGCCTGGCGTTCGATGCCGCTGGTGTCGATCTTGGCAAGGATCTCTTCCAGGCCCATGCGGCCCTGGCCGAAGTTCACGCCGTTCAGGTAAACGCTTGGCACGGCCATGATCTGGCGCTCATCGACTTCGGCCTGGAACAGCGCACCGTCGATTGCAACGTGGTGAACGTTCGGGTTCAACACGGCCATCAAGTTCAGCGCCTGTACCACGTCCGGGCAGTTCTGGCAGGACAGCGAGAAATAAGTCTCGAAGTGGAACTCGCCTTTGAGGGCGCGGATCTGTTCGATCACTTCGACACTGGCCTTCGAGGGGTGGCCACCAACTTGCAGCAAGGCCAGCACCAACGAAGTGAATTCGTGGCCCATGGGAATGCCGGCAAAACGCAGGCTGATATCGGCTCCCGGGCGATTCAACGAAAACGATGGCGTGCGCGCATCGGTGCCGTTGTCGAGCAAGGTAATCTGGCTGGAAAGACTGGCAACGTCTTTAAGTAACGCAAGCATTTCCTGGGATTTCGCACCGTCGTCGAGGGATGCAACGATCTCGATCGGCTGGGTGACCCGTTCCAGGTAAGACTTCAACTGAGCTTTAAGATTGGCGTCCAACATACGGGCGATTTCCATGTTTGAATTTCAGAAAAAACAACGCCCGAGCGAATCTCGCCCGGGCGTTTTTTGGGGGCGGTGCGGCTTGCTTAAGTGCGGGTGACCGCCCTCAAAGGACTCACGGTCTTAGATCTTGCCAACCAGGTCCAGGGACGGAGCCAGGGTGGCCTCGCCTTCTTTCCACTTGGCTGGGCAGACTTCGCCCGGGTGAGCGGCAACGTACTGAGCGGCCTTGACCTTGCGCAGCAGCTCGGAGGCGTCACGGCCTACGCCGCCGTCGTTGATTTCAACGATCTTGATCTGGCCTTCAGGGTTGATCACGAAGGTACCGCGGTCAGCCAGGCCGACTTCTTCGATCAGCACGTCGAAGTTGCGGGAGATCACGTGGGTCGGGTCGCCGATCATGGTGTACTGGATCTTGCCGATGGCTGGCGAGGTGTTGTGCCAGGCTGCGTGGGCAAAATGGGTATCGGTCGAAACGCTGTAGACCTCGACGCCCAGTTTCTGGAATTCGGCGTAGTTGTCGGCCAGGTCTTCCAGCTCGGTTGGGCAAACGAAGGTGAAGTCAGCTGGGTAGAAGAACACGACGGACCACTTGCCTTTCAGGTCGGCGTCCGATACTTCGACGAATGCGCCGTTTTTGAAGGCGGTAGCGTTGAACGGTTTAACTTGGCTGTTGATGATAGGCATCGATGTTTCTCCATCAGGGTTTGAAAAGTTGATGGAGGAATCTTACTCATTCATTCCCGGGCTGGCTCATTGGCAAACCTCATGTAAATGATTGGTTTTGGCTATCAGGAATCTATATAGATAGAAGAAATCTGTAGGCGCGAGAAAAGTCTCCAGCGCCTACAGATAGGGTCAGGCGGTGGGCGTACGCATGGTCACGAATTCCTCGGCGGCGGTCGGATGCACGCCGATGGTTTCGTCGAAATCACGCTTGGTGGCGCCCGCTTTCAACGCGATGGCCAAGCCTTGGACAATTTCCCCGGCATCCGGCCCGACCATGTGGCAACCCAGCACCTTATCGGTTTGGGCATCCACCACGACCTTCATCAAGGTGCGTTCCTGGCATTCGGTCAGGGTGAGCTTCATCGGCCGGAAGCGGCTTTCGAACACCTGCACCTCATGCCCCTCCTCCCGCGCCTGCTCTTCGGTCAACCCAACCGTACCGATATTCGGCAGGCTGAACACGGCCGTGGGAATCATGCGGTAATCCACCAGGCGATACTGCTCGGGCTTGAACAAACGCCGCGCAACCGCCATGCCCTCGGCCAGGGCCACGGGCGTGAGCTGGACACGACCGATCACATCGCCGATAGCCAGGATCGATGGCTCGGTGGTCTCGTATTTTTCGTTGACCTGGACAAAGCCCTTTTCATCCAGCGTGACAGCGGTGTTTTCCAGGCCGAGATTGTCGAGCATCGGCCGCCGACCGGTGGCGTAGAACACACAGTCGGTGAGCAATATGCGACCGTCCTTGAGTGTCACCTTAAGGCTGCCATCGTCCTGTTTGTCGATGCGCTCGATGTCAGCATTGAATTGCAGGTCCAAGCCCCGGCGGGTCAGTTCCTCCGCCAGATGCTTGCGCACCGCACCGTCAAAGCCGCGCAGGAACAGCTCACCGCGATACAGCAAGGACGCCTGCGCGCCCATGCCGTGGAAGATCCCTGCGAACTCCACCGCGATGTAGCCGCCACCGACGACAATCACACGCTTGGGCAGGTCCTTGAGGAAAAACGCCTCGTTGGAACTGATGGCATGCTCGCGCCCCGGAATGTCCGGGATCACCGGCCAGCCGCCCGTGGCGATCAGGATGTGCCGGGCGGTGTGGCGCTGGCCGTTGATCTCGACCTCGTTGGGCCCGGTCAGCCTGGCATGCCCCTCGTGTAGCACCACGCCGCTGTTGACCAGCAGGTTGCGATAAATCCCGTTGAGGCGATTGATCTCGCGGTCCTTGTTGGCGATCAACGTGGCCCAGTCGAAACTCGCCTTTCCCGCCGTCCAGCCATAGGCCGACGCCTGCTCGAAATCCTCAGCGTAATGCGCGCCGTAGACCAGCAGCTTTTTCGGCACACAACCCACGTTCACGCAGGTGCCGCCCAGGTAGCGACTTTCCGCCACGGCCACTTTCGCCCCGAAACCGGCGGCGAACCGTGCAGCCCGTACACCACCGGAACCGGCGCCAATCACATACAAGTCAAAATCGTAGGCCATTTCTATCTCCTTCGGCAGGCCACCAGCATACCCGCTGTTTTCACCTGAGGCAGCGATGCTGTTGGTTATGGGGGCGGAAAATGAAAAAGCCAGCTGGACTTCGCGACTGGCCTCTTGCCTGGACAGGACAGCCCCTGTGGCGAGGGAGCTTGCTCCCGCTCGGCTGCGCAGCAGTCGTCGCTTTTGGGGTCGCTTCGCGCCCAACGGGAGCAAGCTCCCTCGCCACGGGTGACTCGCTACCTAAGATTTTCCAATCGGCATAGGGGGCGGCCTTCATAGGCCGCTCCCCTGCCACACCACCCGGCATGCGGGTCCGCACCGGGCGGTTCGAGAGATTGAGGTTATGAGAGTCGCACCAGACCCAGCCTGTCGAACCATGCCACATCCAGCACTCGGTTAAGCTCAAAGCGGCTATTACGCCACCAACTACGTGAGTTAGCCGCCACTTTCCGTGCGGTTTGGGCGCTGGCCCCCAAGGCCCGCAGTTCGCGATAGATCGTCGGTCCACGCCGCCATTGCTTAAGCTGGATCGCTCGCAGTCGGTGTCGTATCCATTCGTCCAGCTCTCGCCAGACCTTCGGTGTTTGCGATAACCCAAAGTAAGTTTTCCAGCCCAAGAGATAAGGCCGTAAGTTCTCGACAACGTGTCGCATACTGCGACCGCCTGAGCGACGGGTGAGTTCGCGTATCCGCTGTTTGAACCGCTTGCGTGCTTTGACCGCCACTGCTCTTTTGACGCCTTGTGGAGATGCCCAGAAGGCGTATCCCAGAAACTTGCGACCAAATGCACTCGCTACCGCACTCTTGCTCTCGTTGACGCTCAAGTTCAGCTTTTCATACAAGCGCTTTAGCAAAGCCATCACCCGCTGCCCGGCCCTGCGGCTGCGAACATACACATTCGCATCATCGGCATAGCGCACGAAGCAATGGCCCCGGCGTTCAAGCTCCCGATCCACTTCGTCCAGCAGCACATTTGCCAGCAACGGCGACAGCGGGCCGCCTTGCGGCGCCCCGCAGCGGCTTTTCTCGACCACGCCATTGATCAGCGTTCCCGCATCCAGATACGCCCGAATCAGACGGATAACCGCCCGATCCGCAATCCGCTTGCTTAAACGATCAATCAAAATATCGTGGTCGACCCGATCGAAGAACTTCTCCAGATCAACATCCACCACCACTTTGCGTCCTGAAGACACATAGCGCTGAGCCGCTAAGACGGCCTCCTGCGCACTGCGCCCCGGGCGAAAGCCGTAGCTGTGTTCACTGAAAGTTGGATCGAGCAGTGGCTGCAAAACTTGCAGCAGTGCTTGTTGGATCAGCCGGTCAGTGACCGTTGGAATGCCCAACTCGCGTTCGCCGCCGTCAGGTTTGGGAATTACCACACGCTTTACCGGACTGGGCCGGTAGGCTCCTGAAATAAGCTGTTCACAAATCGTCGGCCATTGGCTCAGCAAATGCTTGGCAGTCTGTTCAATGTCCAAACCATCCACACCTGCTGCACCTTTGTTGGCCTTGACCCGTTTCCATGCCCGCTTCAGGTTTTCTCTCGCAAAGGCCCGATCCAGCAGCCCTTGCCCTGCGTTGTCGGATTCATCTTGCGGGCGATTGACCTCGTCGCTGACGGGGCTTCTCACGGCTTCACCGCTCGCGTCCTCACATCCGCCCCGCGTTTGGCAGGCATCTGACTTCCGGTTTCTCGCATCAACATGGTCTATAACACTTTCTCTCGTTCGGCCCTTCGTCAAAAAAAAGACTACTACGGCCTCTGCTGACTTCTCGCTCCGGCTCGCGCCGTCGCCCTTTCAGGCACAAGGCGAGATCTCCCCAGGTAAGAACGCAATCCTTCCCCGCACAACCGCCGGATTTACGCAGCCTGATCCTTGACCACAAGAGCTTCGCGATCTTTTGCTCGCTCGCCCTGATCGGCTTCGCCTTGTATCCGGTTCTTGTCCATCGGCTCGCGGTTTCGATTCACGCTTCCTCCCCACACTCGGTCGCCCTCATGCAGTTGCGCTTCACTTCGTTCGCTGTGGTCAGCTTACGGCGGGACTTTCACCCACAAGATTGCGCCCATGCTGGGCGCACGACAAAAAAACGCCCCGAACCAGTCGGGGCGTTTTTCAAGGCGCGGAGCAGGCTATCAGTAAGCCTTGCCGGTCTTGTAGAAGTTCTCGAAGCAGAAGTTGGTCGCGTCGATGTAACCCTCGGCGCCACCGCAGTCGAAACGCTTGCCTTTGAACTTGTAGGCCATTACGCAGCCGTTCTGGGCCTGTTTCATCAGGGCGTCGGTGATCTGGATCTCGCCGCCCTTGCCTGGCTCGGTCTGTTCGATCAGGTCGAAAATATCCGGAGTCAGGATGTAGCGACCGATGATCGCCAGGTTCGACGGTGCATCTTCAGGCTTTGGTTTCTCGACCATGCTGTGGACGCGGTAGATGTCGTCGCGGATCATTTCGCCGGCGATGACACCGTACTTGTTGGTTTCCTGCGGATCGACTTCCTGGATCGCCACGATGGAGCAACGGAACTGCTTGTACAGCTTGACCATCTGGGTCAGTACGCCGTCGCCTTCCAGGTTGACGCACAAGTCGTCCGCCAGGACCACGGCGAACGGTTCGTCACCGATCAGCGGGCGACCGGTCAGGATCGCGTGGCCCAGGCCTTTCATTTCGGTCTGGCGGGTGTAGGAGAACGAGCACTCATCCAGCAGTTTGCGGATGCCTACCAGGTATTTTTCCTTGTCGGTGCCCTTGATCTGGTTTTCCAGCTCGTAGCTGATGTCGAAATGGTCTTCCAGGGCGCGTTTGCCGCGGCCGGTGACGATGGAGATTTCCGTCAGGCCTGCATCGAGGGCTTCTTCGACGCCGTACTGGATCAGTGGCTTGTTCACCACCGGCAGCATTTCTTTGGGCATGGCTTTAGTCGCTGGCAGGAAGCGAGTACCGTAACCGGCTGCAGGGAACAAGCATTTCTTGATCATATAAGTCCTTGAAAAGGCGGTATGTACGAGTTTCGGCGCAGTCTAATCAGGCGACGGGCACCTTACAATGCCCGCACTGGCCAACCGGTGCCATCATAGAGAAATAAAAAACGGCGGATAGTTCAATCGCCTTTCGCTTGGATGGTTCGAGCGGTCCCACTCTACGCTCATAGGCGCTGTTTGCGTGCATTTGACGTATCATGACGCCCTTGAATCTCGCCAACGAGGCAGTTAGATGTCGGTAACAAAAAACGCAAACGGTTATTCGGTCAGCCAGGACAAGGCCGGCCAATGGTGGATTATCAACTACCATGGCGAACAAGTGGCCGGCCCCCTGCCGAGCAAGGCGATGGCGGTAGAAGTGGCCGCGGTGTTCCAGGATGACCGCTCGGCCCCGGCGGAGAAAGAACGCGAAAAGCCCCCCGCGCGCAGCCCACGCCGCAAGAAATAACCCGACCAGCCTCCGGTAGATGCCGCCAAGGTATTGAACGAGGCTTGTTTAGCTGTACCGGACTGGCCATTCGCTATAATCTCGCGCCAGCCCCTCCCTTCTCGATGACGATCCCATGAAAACACTTCTGGCGCTGTTTACAGTCCTGGCCCTGGCGGGCTGTGCCTCGGCCGAAAAAACCTACCTGAACAACGGTGAACAAGGCCTCGCCATCGATTGCTCCGGCGAAGCCAACTCATGGGCTACGTGCTATGAAAAGGCCGATGCATCCTGCGCTGGCACCGGCTACCGCATCGTCGGTACCGACGGCACGCCGCAGGCCAAGGAAAGCGAGAAAACCCTGGGGGTCGATGTCGGCAACTACACCAGTCGCAGTGTCGTGGTGGTGTGCAAGTAAGCGTTTGCTAGATGTGGATCTCGGCGAACTTGATGCCCAGCCCGCGCAGGGTCTCGACCAGGTCATCGAGATGAACGAAAGACTCCACTTCGTCCTGGTCGTCCACCAGGAAAAAACTGCGTCCGGCGCTTTTCTTGAAGAAGGCAATCCATTCACCCGGGCTCGCCGGGTTCTGAATCACGTGTGTGGCAAAGATCAGGCCCTCTGCGTGGCGCTCACGCACCTGCTCGCGTTTCATCGACTGACTCCATAAATGACAATGCCGCCCACGTAGGCCGTGGCGGCATGTTTGTCGAGGGCGCCAGTTTAGCCGATGCCCGGCCCGCTCGTCAGGTCGTGTCGGCGGTCAGCCGGAAATGCAGGCGTTGGCCGCCTCCTGCACATCGCCCGGCCGCACCGGTACGTTGGACATGGCTTCGTGCAGCTTGATGCTGCTGCCGCTGGAGCGTTCGTCGATGTCGAACACCGCCGCCGGCAGGCTCGACAATTTGCCGGGGACAATCAAGCGGACGCCGTTCTTGTGCGGCTCCATTTGCAACGGACCGCGGCTACTGGCCAGCTTGCCGGCCACGCACTTGGCATATTCGTGAGGGTTCTTTCCAGAGATGACGCTCATGGTGGGCGGCGTCTGGTTGATGTCCGATACTGAGGCACATCCACTCAAGGCCAATGCCAATACCCACACGCTGCGCTTCATATGATTCCTCCGATAAAGACCCTCCGACACTGCGCACGCTGTTTTTCTCCAGCGCGCACCGTCTTTTTTTGCGCTTCCTGCGATAAATGAACAAAGCCTGGGACGCGGGCCGGATATTAACCCTTGAGGCTGATAAACTGCACATCATTCTCCTTGCTATCGTTTGATTTTGTAGAAAAAGCCCTTCTGGAGGCGCCCATGAAATTCATTCACCAGCGCGAGCACCTGAACGAAGACGACATCGTCGTCATCGAATGCTCGCAAATGTGCAACATCCGCTTGATGAACGACGCCAACTTTCGCAGCTTCAAGAATGGCGGCCGTCACACCTACCACGGTGGCGCGTTCGATACCTTTCCAGCCCGGATTACCGCGCCGAGCACCGGTTTCTGGAATATCACCATCGACACCGTCAACCGCCGTGCGATCAGCGTCACGCGCAAGCCGACCCTGACCCACAAGATCAAGATCATCCGGCGCTCCAGCTCGAAACTGAGCTGAGCTTCGCCCACAACTTCCAGACAGGCACTACCGTGGACCAGACGACCAAATACGTCATCAAGTACAAACTCAACGGCGAACGCCGCTTCGAGTTCGCGCAATTGAAAACCGGCACCCAGGAAGAAGCCCTGGCAGCGTTGCACGCGCTGCATGGCCAGACCGATGATGAGATCAGTGAAGTGAGTGTCAGCAAAGCACTGTGACAGCCTCTGCCGCTGGGCTTTGGGTGGCGAGGGAGCTTGCTCCCGCTCGGCTGCGCAGCAGTCGTAAAACCTGGTGATGCGGTCTGCATGGAAGATCGAGGGGGGCGGCTTCGCCACCCAGCGGGAGCAAGCTCCCTCGCCACGGGGTTCGGTGTACGGGAACGCAAGATCCGGAGTGCCAGCTGTCCCAGCACTCCCCAGACTGACCAATCCTTTTCCACCCAGGTTTGCGCTCATGTCCATGACCCTGCAATCCCCCTCGCGAATCCAACGAATAGACGATCTTGACCGGCCAGCCCTGGAGCAAAGCCTAGAGCAGGACGGCAGCGCGATCATTCGCAACCTGCTCTCGGCGACCCAATGCCAGCGCCTTAGCGCGCTCTATGCCGAGCCGGGACTTTTTCGCTCAAAGGTAATCATGGCTCGCCACGGTTTCGGGCGCGGTGAGTATCAGTATTTTCGTTACCCGCTGCCCGACCTCATCCAGCGACTGCGTCAGTCGTTGTACCCGGTGCTGGTGCCGTTGGCGAATCGCTGGAATGCCAGCATGGGCCTTGCGGTGCGATACCCAAGCGAGCACGCCGATTTCCTTCAGCGCTGTCATGCCGCCGGGCAGACGCGCCCGACGCCACTGTTGCTGCAATACGGCCCACAGGACTACAACTGCTTGCACCAGGACCTGTACGGCGAGCAGGTGTTCCCGCTGCAAGTGGCGATCCTGCTGTCGGAACCTGGCCGGGACTTCAGCGGTGGCGAGTTCGTCCTGACCGAGCAACGCCCGCGCATGCAATCGCGGCCTCAGGTCATCGATCTGAAACAGGGCGATGCGGTGGTGTTCGCCGTGCATCAGCGGCCCGTCAAAGGCGTTCGCGGTTATTATCGAGTGAACATGCGTCATGGCGTCAGCCGCGTGCACGACGGCAGGCGCCACACCTTGGGAATTATTTTTCATGATGCGCAATAACGACCATCCAATCACTCTGGACCTGTTCGCCGACGAGACGCCGACGACGCCTGGCCAGGTCGAACGGATCGGCGAGCAATCGTTCGTGTTGCGCGGATTCGCCCTGCCCTGGCTCGACCGTTTGCTGCCGGCGCTGGAAAGCGTCCTGCTGGCCGCACCGTTCCGGCAGATGGTCACGCCCGGTGGTTTCACCATGTCGGTCGCCTTGAGCAGCTGCGGTGCGCTGGGCTGGACCACCGACCGCAGTGGCTATCGTTATACCGCCCAAGACCCGCAGACTGGCCGCCCCTGGCCCGACATGCCGGCGGTGTTCCGCGAGCTGGCCCAGGCCGCCGCACGGCAGGCGCAGTTCGAACACTTCGAGCCCGATTCCTGCCTGATCAATCGTTATGTGCCTGGCGCACGGATGTCGTTGCATCAGGACAAGAACGAACGCGAACTCACCGCGCCCATCGTCTCGATGTCCCTGGGCTTGCCGGCAACGTTCCAGTTCGGCGGGTTCGAGCGCAGCGACAAAAGCCAGCGCGTCCCGTTATTCCACGGCGACATCGTGGTCTGGGGCGGCGTCGACCGGTTGCGTTATCACGGCGTGCTGCCGCTCAAGCCAGGGGAACACCCGCGCCTGGGCGCCCAGCGAATCAACCTGACGTTTCGCACTGCCGGGTGAAGGTGCAGAATTCAACCGCAAGACCCGGAGTGTCGTCACGTTCCTGGCTCGCTACGGTAGGCAAAACGGGCCAATGGATACAACGACCATGAACAGCATCTCAAAAGATACCGCTCCTGAGCTGGACCCCCGCTGGGCCGCCGTGCTCGCTCGGGATCCGCGCGCCGACGGGCAATTTGTCTATGGCGTGAAAACCACCGGCATTTATTGCCGCCCCAGCAGCCTGTCGCGCCTGCCCAACCCGCGTAATGTCGAATTCTTCGACACCCCGGAGCAGGCCCAGGCGGCCGGCTATCGTCCGAGCAAACGCTTGGCCCGGGACCAGACCCAGATCGCCGCCCAGCAAGCGGCCCGGGTCGCGGCGGCCTGTCGGCAGATCGAGGCGGCCGAAGAACTTCCAGGCCTCAATGAACTGGCAGATAGCGCGGGCCTGAGTCCCTTTCACTTTCACCGAGTCTTCAAGGCCGTCACTGGCCTGACGCCCAAGGCCTACGCCGACGCCCACCGTTCGCGCAAAGTACGCGAACGCCTGGCCGATGGCGGCAGCATCACCGAAGCGCTGTATGACGCCGGGTTCAATTCCAACAGCCGCTTTTATGAAGCCGCCGACAAGGTCCTGGGCATGAAGCCTACGGACTACCGCGCCGCCGGACAGAACATCGATATTCGTTTCGCCGTCGGCCAGTGTTCCCTCGGAGCGATCCTGGTGGCGCAAAGCGAGCGCGGCGTCTGCGCGATTTTGCTGGGAGACGACCCGGACGCGCTGGTGCGAGACCTACAAGACAAGTTCCGTCGCGCCAACCTGATCGGTGCCGATCGCGAGTTCGAACAGTTGATCGCCCAAGTGGTGGGTTTCATCGAAGCGCCGGCCCTGGGCCTGGACCTGCCCTTGGACTTGCGCGGCACAGCCTTCCAGGAGCGCGTCTGGCAGGCGCTGCGGGAGATTCCACCAGGCAGCACCGCCAGCTATGCCGAAATCGCCCAGCGCATCGGCCTGCCCAAGGCGGTGCGCGCCGTGGCCCAGGCCTGTGGCGCCAACAGCCTGGCGGTGGCGATACCCTGTCACCGCGTGGTGCGCAGCGACGGTAACCTGTCTGGCTACCGTTGGGGCGTGGAGCGCAAGCGTCAGTTACTGGCGCTGGAACGTTCGTCGCAAGACTGAACGCCAATATAGATCGCCACCGAATCGGGGCTGCCATAGACCTCGAAATCGGTGGTGAAACGGCGCAAGGTCTGCGGGTTATCGGCGAAGTATGCCCAGATCAGGCCCCAGGTCTGGATCACGCAGTCGGGCATCGGCCCCTTTGCGCAGAACACCAGGTAATCCCCGCCTTCGATGTCCACGGCGGGGAAACCGGCGCTCGTCGCATCCACCTGCACGCCGGCCGTCACGTCGAAGTAGCCGGTGGCATCGGACTCGTAGTTGGAATACACCCCGTAGACGAACGACTCCGACTGCCGGGCCGGGATCGTGTCGAACAGCCCTTCGTTGAAGAATTGCTGCCACATCGGGCCGATCCTGGCCGTGTCGGGTTGTTGCTCATCTACGTTACGGGTGTGCACCTGCAAACCGGCCACGGTGAAAGGCTCGACTGTCTTGAGCTTGACGTCCATGAAAGCACCTCCTTGATGAATGATGCCCGCATGGTAACCCGCCCGACACCGGGATCAAGTTGCGCCGCCGATTGAAAAACTCGACTGGCCCTCGCTGGGCCACACCTGTTAAAAACACGGTTTCCTTCTGCCGTCGGAGACCCCGCACATGAGCCAGTGGCCAGACACTCGCATTCTCGACCTGCTCGGTATCGAGCTGCCCATCATCCAGGGGCCGCTGGCCGGAGTGACCGGGCCGTCGATGGTCGTCGCGACCTGCAACGCCGGCGGGCTGGGTTCGATGCCGGCGGCGATGCTGGACGTCGGACAACTGCGCCAGGCGCTGACAAGCATTCGCGAACAGACCGACAAGCCGTTCAACGTCAATTTTTTCAGCCACCAGGCGCCAACGTTCGACGAACAGCGAGCCGAGGCCTGGAAGCAACGGCTCAAGCCTTACTACGAAGAACTTGGTGCCGATTTCGACGCGCCGACACCGGTGTCCAATCGCACGCCATTCGATGACGCTGCCTGCCGCGTGCTGGAAGAAATGCGTCCCAAAGTAGTCAGTTTCCACTTCGGCCTGCCAGAAAAATCCCTGCTGGACCGGGTAAAAGCCACCGGCGCGAAAATCCTGTCTTCGGCCACCACCGTCGAGGAAGCCGTCTGGCTGGAACAGCACGGTTGCGACGCAATCATTGCCATGGGTTATGAAGCGGGTGGCCATCGCGGGATGTTCCTCAGCGAGGACCTGAATACCCAGGTGGGTCTGTTCGCCTTGCTGCCTCAAGTCGTGGATGCCGTCAAAGTGCCGGTGATCGCCACGGGCGGCATCGGCGATGCCCGCGGAATTGTCGCGGCCTTCGCCTTGGGCGCTTCTGCCGTGCAACTGGGCAGCGCCTATCTGTTCACGCCCGAGGCCAAGATCAGCGCCTCCCATCACCGCGCGCTGCGCACAGCCAAGGAAAGCCAGACCGCTGTCACCAACCTGTTCACCGGTCGCCCGGCCCGGGGCATCGTCAACCGAGTGATGCGCGAAGTAGGCCCCATGAGCCCGATGGCACCGGCCTTCCCTCTGGCGGGTGGAGCGTTGATGCCGCTGCGCGCCAAGGATGAAGCGGACTTCAGCAATCTTTGGGCGGGGCAGGCGTTTCCCCTGGGACGCGAGTTGTCGAGCGCCGAACTGACCCGGCGGTTGGCAGAGGAGGCGCTCGCGCAACTGGGACGTCGTTGATGCCGGGCAAAATGCCGCGTTCCGTTTGTCAGCCATTCGCTATATATTCCGGTATATAGCGAATCTGACCCTACGGAGCCTCACCCATGCACCTCACCCGCTTCGCGCCGTTGCTGCTGACCACGCTGTTTTCCGTTGGCGCCGTCCAGGCCGATGAGGTGCAGGTGGCGGTGGCTTCCAACTTCACCGCACCGATCCAGGCCATCGCCGCCAGTTTCGAAAAAGACACCGGGCATAAACTGGTGGCGGCTTACGGCGCGACCGGGCAGTTCTATACGCAGATCAAGAATGGCGCGCCGTTCGAGGTTTTCCTCGCCGCCGACGACGCCACGCCGGCCAGGCTCGAAAGCGAGGGCGACGCCGTCAACGGTTCGCGCTTCACCTACGCCATCGGTACATTGGCGCTGTGGTCGGCCAAGGCAGGGTATGTCGACAGCCAAGGCCAGGTGCTCAAGGACAATGCCTTCGAGCATCTGTCCATCGCCAACCCGAAAGCGGCGCCCTACGGCCTGGCCGCGACCCAGGTGCTGGACAAGCTGGGGTTGACCGGACAGGTCAGCCGCAAGATCGTCGAAGGCCAGAACATCACCCAGGCGTACCAGTTCGTCTCCACCGGCAACGCCGAACTCGGCTTCGTCGCCTTGTCGCAGATCTACAAGGACGGCAAGGTCACCAGCGGTTCGGCGTGGATCATCCCCGCTGAGTTGCACGACCCGATCAAGCAGGACGCCGTGATCCTCAACAAGGGCCGGGACAACGCCGCCGCCGTGGCGCTGATGGATTACCTCAAGGGCCCGAAAGCCGCCGCCATCATCCAAGCCTACGGTTATCAACGCTAAATGCCTTTGACCCATGCCGATTTCGCCGCCATCTGGCTGACCCTGAAACTGGCGTCGCTTACCACGGCAATTCTATTGCTGATCGGCACGCCCATCGCCTTGTGGCTGTCGCGCACCCGTTCCTGGCTGCGCGGGCCGGTGGGGGCCCTGGTGGCGTTGCCGTTGGTGCTGCCGCCCACGGTGATCGGCTTCTACTTGCTGCTGGCAATGGGACCTAACGGTTGGCTTGGCCAGTTCACCCAGGCGCTCGGGCTGGGCATCCTCACCTTCAGTTTTACCGGGCTGGTGATCGGCTCGGTGATCTATTCCATGCCATTCGTGGTGCAGCCCCTGCAGAATGCGTTCGCCGCCATTGGCAGCCGCCCCTTGGAAGTCGCCGCCACCCTGCGGGCCGGGCCCTGGGATACATTTTTCAGCGTGATGCTGCCCTTGGCCCGACCGGGTTTTATCACCGCGGCGATTCTGGGGTTCGCCCACACCGTTGGCGAATTCGGCGTGGTTCTGATGATCGGCGGGAACATCCCCGAGAAGACCCGGGTGGTGTCGGTGCAGATCTACGACCATGTCGAAGCCTTGGAATATGCCCAGGCTCACTGGCTGGCTGCGGCGATGTTGGTGTTTTCATTTTTTGTGCTACTGGCGCTGTATTCCAGCCGCCGAACCCGTGCCGGTTGGAGCTGACCGATGATCCAAGCGCGCTTTCAACTCGACCGTGGTGATTTTTCCCTGGACCTGGACGTGCAACTGCCAGGCCGGGGCGTGACCGCGCTGTATGGTCAGTCCGGCTCCGGCAAGACCACTTGCCTGCGCTGCATGGCGGGGCTGGAGCGGCCGAGTCAGGGTTTCATCGAGGTCAACGGCGAAGTCTGGCAGGACACTGACCGCGGCGTGTTCGTGCCGCCTCATCAGAGGGCCCTGGGCTATGTGTTCCAGGAGGCGAGTCTGTTCGCTCATTTGTCGGTGCGGGCCAACCTGGCGTTCGGCCTCAAGCGCATCGCCCCGGCGCAACGGCGAGTGGGCATGGAACAGGCGAGCGAACTGCTGGGCGTCGGTCATCTGCTCGATCGGCATCCGCAGCATTTGTCTGGCGGCGAACGCCAACGGATAGGCATCGCCCGGGCCTTGCTGACCAGCCCTCGCCTGCTGTTGATGGACGAGCCGTTGGCGTCCCTCGATACCCGACGCAAAAACGAAATCCTGCCCTATCTGCAACGGCTCCACGACGAGTTGGATATCCCGGTGCTGTACGTCAGCCATTCCCAGGATGAAGTGGCGCGCCTGGCCGATCACATCGTGCTGCTCGACGATGGCCGCGCGCTGGCCAGCGGGCCTATCGGCGAAACCCTGGCCCGGCTCGACCTGCCGCTGGCCCTGGGGGACGACGCGGGGGTGGTGATCCAGGGCAGGGTCAGCGGCTATGACCCGGCCTACCAGCTCCTGACACTGACCCTGCCTGAGAGCCAATTGAACATGCGTGTAGCCCACACCCCCTTGGCCGTTGGACAAGCGCTGCGCTTCAAGGTCCAGGCTCGGGACGTCAGCCTCAGCCTGGCGAACGATGCCCAGACCAGCATTCTCAATCGCCTGCCCGTCACGGTGATCAGCGAACTGGCCGCCGACAACGCCGCCCATGTGCTCATTCGCCTGGAAGCCGCCGGCACGCCATTACTGGCGCGCATCACCCGTTATTCCCGCGATCAGTTGGGCCTGTACCCGGGGCAATGCCTGTGGGCGCAGATCAAGGCAGTGGCGGTGTTGGCGTAGGGCTGGGCCTGCGCGGTGCCCCTTGTGGGAGCGAGCTTGCTCGCGATGACGGCGGCACCTCCAACATTGATGCAAGCTGATTCACCGCATTCGCGAGCAAGCTCGCTCCCACAGTAGATCGCGGGTGTACGCGGCATTTGCATACGGCATTGAACCCTGTGGGAGCGGGCTTGCCCGCGAAGACGGCGGCACCTCCAACATTGATGCAAGCTGATTCACCGCATTCGCGAGCAAGCTCGCTCCCACAGTAGATCGCGGGTGTACGCAGCATTTGCATACGGCACTGAACCCTGTGGGAGCGGGCTTGCCCGCGAAGACGGCGGCACCTCCAACATTGATGCAAGCTGATTCACCGCATTCGCGAGCAAGCTCGCTCCCACAGTAGATCGCGGGTGTACGCGGCATTTGCATACGGCACTGAACCCTGTGGGAGCGGGTTTACCCGCGAAGACGGCGGCACCTCCAACATCGATGCAAGCTGATTCACCGCATTCGCGAGCAAGCCCGCTCCCACAGTAGATCGCGGGTGTACGCAGCATTTGCATACGGCACTGAACCCTGTGGGAGCGGGCTTGCCCGCGAAGACGGCGGCACATCCAACATCACTTCAAGCTGACCCACTGCATTCGCGAGCAAGCTCGCTCCCACAGTGGATCGCGGGTGTATGCAGCATTTGCATACGGCACTGAACCCTGTGGGAGCGGGTTTACCCGCGAAGACGGCGGCACATTCACCATCACTTCAAGCTGACCCACCGCTTTCGCGAGCAAGCCCGCTCCCACAGTAGATCGCGGGTGTACGCAGCATTTGCATACGGCATTGAACCCTGTGGGAGCGGGCTTGCCCGCGAAGACGGCGGCACCTCCAACATTGATGCAAGCTGATTCACCGCATTCGCGAGCAAGCTCGCTCCCACAGTAGATCGCGGGTGTACGCGGCATTTGCATACGGCACTGAACCCTGTGGGAGCGGGCTTGCCCGCGAAGACGGCGGCACCTCCAACATTGATGCAAGCTGATTCACCGCATTCGCGAGCAAGCTCGCTCCCACAGTAGATCGCGGGTGTACGCAGCATTTGCATACGGCACTGAACCCTGTGGGAGCGGGCTTGCCCGCGAAGACGGCGGCACCTCCAACATTGATGCAAGCTGATTCACCGCATTCGCGAGCAAGCTCGCTCCCACAGTAGATCGCGGGTGTACGCGGCATTTGCATACGGCACTGAACCCTGTGGGAGCGGGTTTACCCGCGAAGACGGCGGCACCTCCAACATTGATGCAAGCTGATTCACCGCATTCGCGAGCAAGCCCGCTCCCACAGTAGATCGCGGGTGTACGCAGCATTTGCGTAAGGCACTGAACCCTGTGGGAGCGGGTTTACCCGCGAAGACGGCGGCACCTCCAACATTGATGCAAGCTGATTCACCGCATTCGCGAGCAAGCCCGCTCCCACAGTAGATCGCGGGTGTACGCAGCATTTGCATACGGCACTGAACCCTGTGGGAGCGGGCTTGCCCGCGAAGACGGCGGCACCTCCAACATTGATGCAAGCTGATTCACCGCATTCGCGAGCAAGCTCGCTCCCACAGTAGATCGCGGGTGTACGCGGCATTTGCATACGGCACTGAACCCTGTGGGAGCGGGCTTGCCCGCGAAGACGGCGGCACATCCACCATTACTTCAAGCTGACCCACCGCTTTCGCGAGCAAGCTCGCTCCCACAGGGGGTTGCGGGCAACCTCAAAATCTTGGCACGACCGCAACGGGCTGCGGTCAATCGATCACAGGCCACCGGATTCGCCGCCAAGGATTTTTTCATGCCCGACATTCTGCCGCCGGATGCGCTGCCGGCCGACCTGCATTACGTCGAAGACACCGCTCCCGGTATCACTCGCCGCAAACTGCGAGGCAAGTTCTGCTATTTCGATCCCCAGGGACAGCGCATCACCGACCCCGCCGAGATCCAGCGCATCAATGCCCTGGCGGTGCCGCCGGCCTATACCGAGGTGTGGATCTGTACCGACCCGCGCGGTCATCTCCAGGCCACCGGTCGCGATGCCCGGGGGCGCAAGCAGTACCGCTACCACGAGCGCTGGCGGGAGGTGCGCGATGCCGACAAGTATTCTCGAATGCTGGAATTCGGACGCACCCTGCCCCGCTTGCGCAAACGCCTCGAGGAAATCCTGGCCAAGCCTGGGTTCAGCCGCGACAAAGTCATGGCCACCGTGATCACTTTGTTGGACGTGACCCTGATCCGGGTCGGCAACAGCCAATATGCCCGGGACAACCGCTCCTATGGGCTCACCACCCTGCGCAGCAAACACGTCGAGGTCAACGGCAGCGCCATCGCCTTCCAGTTCCGCGGCAAGAGCGGTGTCGAACATCAAATCACGGTGAAGGACCGACGCCTGGCGCGAATCATCAAGCGCTGCCAGGAGATCCCCGGCCAAAACCTGTTCCAGTACCTGGACGAAAACGGCGAGCGCCATTCCATCAGTTCTTCCGATATCAATGCCTACCTCAAGACCCTCACTGGCGCCGATTTCACGGCCAAGGATTACCGCACCTGGGCGGGTAGCGCAGCGGCTCTGGCCGGGTTGCGGGCGCTGCGTTGGGAAACCGAGGCGCAGGCGAAAAAACACGTCGCCGAGATGGTCAGGCAAGTCGCCCGCCAGTTGGGCAACACGCCAACCGTCTGTCGTAAATGCTACATTCACCCTGCGGTGGTGGAGAGTTTCATGCTCGGCGCCTTGAACGAGCTGCCCAAACCCCGGCAACGCAAAGGCCTCAGTGAGGAAGAAGCCGGGCTGACGATGTTTCTGACGCGCATAACACAAGCGGCCGAGGCCTGCTGAACGCCCCGTCGAACCCAACGCGGACACGTGCGGCGACGCCACGGCAGAGGAACATCCGCCCAGCCGCGAACTCCCAACTGTACGGCACTGCCGATCCGCAGACACTTCAACCCGTGAAGTCGACAGGAGTTTCAGATGTCCGAACACATTGTCCATTTTCATTGCCAGATCGATCAGGGAACCACGGAACGCTTTCGGGACAGCTGCCTGGAGGCCATCGAAAAAGGCGCCGACTCGCTCATGCTCAACCTTTCCACCGTCGGTGGCAGCACCAACTTCGGCTTCACCCTCTATACGTTCATCAAGTCCCTTCCCGTGCCGGTGCGCGCCGTGAATGCCGGCAACATCGAGTCGATGGGCATCGTCATGTTCCTGGCCGCCAGCGACCGCACCACCACGCCCCATTCGCGGTTCCTGATCCATCCAATGAACTGGTATTTCGGCCAGAAATCGGTGGACCATTCGCGCTTGCGCGAGTACCTGTCCAGCCTGGACAACGACGTGGCCCGATACGTGGAGATCTACGTCAAGGAAACCGCCGGCGCCGCCACGCAACTGGATATCTTCAAATGCCTGTGTGCCGAGGAGCGCGTCATCCCGGCGGAAAACTCCCTGGCCTTCGGCATCGCCCATCGGGTCGAACAGGTGATTTTCCCGGCGGAGGCCAAGCATTGGAAAATCAGCGGTGGCGAGGACTGAGCAGATACGTGAGCGTATATATGCAAGCCGGGGTTTATTTGCTTTGAATAAATTTAAGCCTGTATAACTTCAAGCGAAGCGGCTGTATAACTTATTCAATGCCCACATTGCCGTTCGTCGCCAGCGAAACGTTTTTTTTAAACTTCCCCGCCGAATTTTCTTTCACAGTTATGCGAGGCAGTTACTCGCTTAACCAAAATGAGGAATCTCGAAATGGCTAATAGCGGAAACAAAAACCCCGGTAACTTCGCAAACGACCGTGAGAAAGCGTCTGAAGCCGGCAAGAAAGGCGGACACGCTTCGGGCGGCAACTTTGCAAACGACCGGGAAAAAGCCTCTGAAGCCGGCCGCAAAGGTGGCGAACGCAGCCATGGCGGCGGCAGAAAATCGTAACCCTGCAACCGTTGGGGCGCAGCCTTGCTGCGCCCTGGCGCTTAATCGTCGAGGCCATTCATGAGCAGCCATGATCGATTCATCGTCAGTTTCATCGCCAACGGCCAACCCGACAATCGGGTGTTGGAGGCGGACACCGAGACGCTGAGCACCCAAGAAGCCGAGGCGCTTCTGAGAGTGACATTCAATGAACTGAAGAGCGTCGAGATCAGTGATGTACAAGTTCAGAAAAGAACTAAGCCAAACGAAACGGAACATGATGTTCCGGGGCACTTCAAACAGCCGTAACTGATGTAAAACTGCCCCGTCGAACTTAAACACCCACACTGTATATCCAACGTTTGCCGCAAGGCACTTTTGTCACATCTTAATGGCTATGTCCCGTCGGGTCCTTGACTTGCCACACCTGGCCTTTCTGCCATGCATCGGCACCCGGATCGACCGCCGGCGCGGCGATGCCTGCCCGGGCACGCTTTTTCCCTTCGCTGTCCACACCCATCCGACTGTCACGTTCACGCACGAGCTGCGGGTCGACCTGGCCATCGGCGGTGAACCCCATCATCAACTGCGGTACGCCATAGGGCAGTTCCTGGCCCTGCTCGGTGTGCCAGGTGTGCCAAGTCTTGCCATAGGTGGTCACCAGGTTATCCATGAGCCGGGTTTCCGCCACCTGGGGTATCCCCGGAGCGATCAACTGTCCGGATTTCACCTCATGCACATGGCTGTGCCATAACTGCTTCTCGCTGGTCGGCAGGCCTTCGAACAACCGTTTGCTGATGATGTACTCGACGCCCATCAATTTGGCGCTCGACGTATTGCCGTCGAAGATCGCGCATTGAAAGACTTCCTGGTTCAGTGCGGTGCAGTAGTGATGCGCCTCCATTTGCCCCGACATCCGACCGTTATAGAAATGGAAACCGTCGAGGTACATGTTCAACGCCTGCACCGGGGGCTTGTTCTGCAGCATGTCGGCCCCGGCTTCGAGCGTCGCGGTGGTCGGCGTCTTCGCTGCGCCCGGCACGCTCACCGGCGAGTCTGTATTGCTACCGGCGCAGCCGGTCACCCCTAGCACCGTGGCCCAAAGCACTGCCCAGGTTCCATAAAGGCTTTTACGCGGCATGTCGTTTCTCCTTTCGATGACTGTCCATCAGAAAGGCGTCGGGGGCCCGGGGTTTGATTTATCTTGCGTGCTGGCCGACAGGCGGCCCGGGCAGCCATTGAAACGCTCAGCGCCCGGTATAAGCCTGCTTTACTTCCTCGATCCAGGACGGGTCGAGGCGCGGTTGTTCCGTGTCCAGGTCCAGCGCCTGCATGTTCGCCAGATGCTCATCGGCTTCGCGCACCAGTGAACCCTGGTCGCTGGAGTTGGCATCCAGCTGATGCATCTGTGCCAGCCCCAGGTGATAGAACCGCAACAGCTTCATGGCGGTCGGATCCTGGGCCTGCACGCCGGCCTTTACCTGATGCATCACGTTGGTGATCCTCATCAGGCTGCGCTTGAGCTGCCAGCCATACACCGCCGCAGCCATCCACGGCTGCGACCAGAAATACAGGCGCATCGAGCCAACCAACACCAGCACCGCGACAATCACGCCACCCAGATTGAAGCGAAAATTGTCGCCCCCTGGCGTGCCAAAGACCATCACGGCCAGGCTGGACAGCAACATTGCCAGCGCCAGGAACACCACCGCCACAATAAGCGTGCTGCGACGGGTCTGCTGGCGATAGGTGCCGGCATCCCAGGGTTTGATCTCGAACATCGCGGTGCAATTTCCTTGTACGGGGCAAAAAGAGTCACGCATTATCGCCTGCCCGTTCGATTTAGCTATGCTGGGGCGCATTTCGTGTTGCAACCGAGCCGAAGGATCCGGATCAAAGTCCATGGCGATACCGCAAGGATCGTGCGATCTTCCTACGTGGACGTATTTTCAAAGATGCCGTCGTTGTGTGCATGGCATCGTTTTCAAGGAAAGCTGAATGACTCAAAGACATGTAATCAACGCCTCGGTAAGCCCCAAGGGCAGCCTGGAGACCTTGTCCCAGCGCGAAGTCCAGCAACTGAGCGAAGCCGGTTCCGGCAGTATCTACACCCTCTTTCGCCAGTGCGCCCTGGCCATCCTCAACACCGGCGCCCATGTCGACAACGCCAAGACCATCCTGGAAGCCTACAAGGATTTCGAGATCCGCATTCACCAGCAGGACCGCGGCGTACGCCTGGAACTGCTGAACGCGCCGGCCGACGCCTTCGTCGACGGTGAAATGATCGCCAGCACCCGGGAAATGCTATTCAGCGCCCTGCGCGACATCGTCTACACCGAGAACGAACTGGACAGCCAACGCATCGACCTGAGCTCGTCCCAGGGCATCAGCGACTACGTGTTCCACCTGCTGCGCAACGCCCGCACCTTGCGCCCGGGTGTGGAACCGAAAATTGTCGTGTGTTGGGGCGGTCACTCGATCAATACCGAAGAATACAAATACACCAAGAAAGTCGGCCACGAACTGGGCCTGCGCAGCCTGGACATCTGCACCGGCTGCGGCCCAGGCGTGATGAAAGGCCCGATGAAAGGCGCCACCATCGCCCACGCCAAGCAACGCATCCACGGTGGTCGGTACCTGGGCCTGACGGAGCCGGGCATCATCGCCGCCGAGGCGCCGAACCCGATCGTCAACGAGCTGGTGATCCTGCCGGACATCGAGAAACGCCTGGAGGCCTTTGTACGTGTCGGCCACGGCATCATCATCTTCCCGGGCGGTGCCGGCACGGCGGAGGAGTTCCTGTACCTGCTGGGCATCCTGATGCACCCGGCCAACCAGGACCTGCCCTTCCCGGTGGTCCTCACCGGACCGAAAAGCGCCGCGCCGTACCTTGACCAGTTGCACGCGTTTGTCGGCGCGACCCTTGGCGAGGCTGCCCAGAAGCACTACCAGATCATCATCGATGACCCGGCCGAAGTGGCCCGGCAGATGACCCAGGGGCTCAAGGAGGTCAAGCAGTTCCGCCGTGAGCGCAACGACGCTTTCCACTTCAACTGGCTGCTGAAGATCGACGAAGGCTTCCAACGCCCGTTCGACCCGACCCATGCCAACATGGCCAGCTTGGGGCTGAGCCGCGAACTGCCCGCCCACGAATTGGCCGCGAACCTGCGTCGGGCGTTTTCAGGGATCGTGGCCGGCAACGTCAAGGACAAGGGCATCCGCCTGATCGAGGAACACGGCCCTTACGAGATCCACGGCGATGCCGCCATTATGGAACCCCTTGACCGCCTGCTCCAGGCCTTCGTCGCCCAGCACCGCATGAAGTTGCCAGGCGGCGCGGCCTACGTGCCGTGCTACCGCGTGGTGACCTGATCCTCGGGCCCACAATTCTCGCGCGAACCGGCCCACCGGCCTTGACGGTGGGCCTGGCGATGATCAGTCGTCAGGCAGCGGCACCAAACCGGTCGCGGCTGTTGGTGAGATGCAGCCACATGGCGGCGCGGGCGGCGTCCGGGTCCTGGCGCTTGATCGCGTTGAAAATCGCCTCATGCTCCAGGCTCGCCAACTGCGCCAGCTTGCCCAGGTCTGCCTGGCCACGTTCGGCGACATTCACCCGGGTCCGGGGAATCATCGCACTGCCCAGGTGCTGCATGATTTCGACAAAACAGGTGTTGTCCGTGGCTTCGGCGATCAGCAGGTGGAAACGCCGGTCGGCCTCCACGCAGCTGTCGTTGTTACTGGACAGCCGCTGATAGTCATCCAGTGCCTGGCGCATCTGCTGCAAATGATGCTCGCTGCGGCGCTGGGCGGCCAAGGCGGCTGCCTGGGTCTCCAGGCCCAGGCGCAGCTCCAGGATGCCCCGCACACCCGCCGCGGTATCGACATTGAGGCGCAACCCCGGCTCACCGGTCTGCTCCAGGACAAAGGTGCCGATGCCATGGCGGGTTTCCACCAAGCCTGAAGCTTGCAACTTGGAAATCGCCTCGCGCACCACCGTGCGGCTGACGCCGTGTTCTTGCACGATGGCCCCTTCCGAGGGCAGTTTTTCCCCTGGCTTGAGTTGCCCCAGCAAAATGCTCTGGCTCAGCTTCGCCACCAAGTCGTGGGCCAGGTTGTGGGTACGCTTGCGCAGTGGCACGTCGATTTCTTGCATCGCCAGGGTTCCTCGAAAGCAGGCTCAAAGATCCTACCATCAGCAGGCTTATAAGTGCTGGCCATCGGCAGCTAACTTGTATGACAACACACAGGCTAGAGCACATATTGATCGGTAGAAACGCAAGCTCAAGCGTTCATTCAGCTCTGTGGCCTCGCCTGCCCATAGCCAAAATATTACCTAAAGCCCAGTGTTTCAGGCATAAACAGCACTTTTATCCAATCCAATCGTGATCAAAAATCGCTTGTCAGCCAAAAAAATCAAGTTGTATGATGTCTATCAACATCGGCACCTGCACGATGCCCGCATAAAAATAACGAGTGGGAGAAAAACCAGTGAACACATCCAGCCTCAAGGCGAATGCCGGCGCGGATCCGGTGCTGCTGTCGGCCATATCCAAGGTCAAGCGCCACATCCTGCCGCTGTTCGTCATCATGTTTATCGTCAACTACATCGACCGCGTGAACATCGGCTTCGTGCGTGCCCACATGGAGCACGACCTGGGTATCGGTGCAGCGGCCTATGGCTTTGGCGCCGGCCTGTTCTTCATCGGCTACGCGCTGTTCGAAGTCCCGTCCAACATCCTTCTGCAAAAAATCGGCGCGCGCATCTGGCTGACCCGCATCATGCTCACCTGGGGCCTGGTAGCCGCCGGCATGGCCTTCATCCAGAACGAAACCCACTTCTACATCCTGCGTTTCCTGCTGGGCGTTGCCGAAGCCGGTTTCTTCCCCGGGGTCATCTATTACTTCACCCGCTGGTTACCAGGCGTGGAGCGCGGCAAGGCCATCGCCATCTTCCTCAGCGGCTCGGCCATCGCGTCGCTGATCTCCGGCCCGCTGTCGGGATTGCTGCTGCAGATCAACGGCCTGGGCATGCACGGCTGGCAATGGATGTACTTCATTGAAGGGATGTTCTCCGTCGGCCTGTGCGTCTTCGTCTGGTTCTGGCTGGACTCCAAGCCCCACGATGCCAAATGGCTGAGCCGTGAAGAACAAGATGTGCTGGTCAAGACCATCGACGATGAGCAGCGAGCACGGGAAGCCGCCTCGCCGATCAAACTGTCCATCGGCCAGTTGCTCAAGGATCGCCAGATCATTCTGTTTTGCCTGATCTACTTCTTCATTCAATTGACGATCTATGCCGCCACCTTCTGGCTGCCGAGCATCATCAAGAAGATGGGTGACCTCAGCGACATCCAGGTCGGACTGTTCAACTCCATCCCATGGCTACTGTCGATTGTCGGCATGTACGCCTTCGCCTCGCTGTCGGCCAAGTGGAAATTCCAGCAGGCCTGGGTGGCGGCGGCCCTGCTCATCGCTGCGGCAGGGATGTTCATGTCCACCACTGGCGGGCCGATCTTCGCTTTCGTCGCCATCTGCTTCGCGGCCCTGGGCTTCAAATCCGCTTCATCGCTGTTCTGGCCGATTCCCCAGGCCTACCTGGACGCGCGCATCGCCGCGGGAGTCATTGCACTGATCAACTCCGTGGGCAACCTGGGCGGGTTCGTCGCTCCCACCACGTTCGGCTTGCTCGAGGAGCACACTGGCTCGATCCAGGGCGGCCTCTACGGCTTGGCGGCCACCTCGATCATCGCCGCGATCATCGTCTTTGCCGCACGCAATACGCCCAAGCCAAAAGCGCTGGTGACGCCGGCCAACCCAACCGCCAGCCACGTCTGACCATTCGATTCGCACAAGGATAAGTTCACATGACTAGCGTAGAAACCAGCAAAGCCCCGATCATCACCAGCATGCAGATTGTGCCCGTGGCCGGCCATGACGGCATGCTGCTGAACCTCAGCGGCGCCCATGGCCCGTTCTTTACCCGCAACATTGTCATTCTCAAGGACAACGCAGGCCACACTGGCGTGGGTGAGGTGCCCGGTGGCGAACGCATTCGCCAGACCCTCGAAGATGCACGCTCGCTGGTGGTCGGCAGCCCCATTGGCACGTACCAGAAGATCCTCAACACGGTGCGCCACGCATTCGCCGACCGCGATGCCGGTGGCCGTGGCCTGCAGACGTTCGACCTGCGCATCACCATCCATGCCGTGACCGGCCTGGAAGCGGCGTTGCTCGACCTGCTCGGCCAGCATCTGGACGTCCCGGTGGCGGCCCTGCTCGGGGAAGGCCAGCAGCGTGACGAAGTGAAAATGCTCGGATATCTGTTTTACGTCGGGGACCGCCAACAAACCGACCTGCCCTACCGCAGCGAGCCGGACGCCGACAACGACTGGTTCCGTGTACGCCACGAAAAGGCCCTGGACGCCGACGCCGTCGTACGCCTGGCCGAAGCCGCCCATGCTCGCTACGGGTTCCAGGACTTCAAGCTCAAGGGCGGCGTGCTCAGGGGCGACGAAGAAATCGAAGCGGTCACCGCACTGGCCGAGCGCTTTCCCCAGGCGCGCATCACCCTGGACCCGAACGGCGCCTGGTCACTGAAGGAGGCCATTGGCCTGTGCCGCGACCAGCACAAAGTGCTGGCCTATGCGGAGGATCCTTGCGGTGCCGAGAACGGCTACTCGGGCCGTGAGGTCATGGCTGAATTCCGTCGGGCCACAGGCCTCAAGACCGCCACCAATATGATTGCCACCGATTGGCGCGAGATGGGCCACGCCATCACTTTGCAGTCGGTGGACATTCCCTTGGCCGACCCGCACTTCTGGACCATGCAGGGTTCGGTGCGAGTGGCGCAGATGTGCAATGAATGGGGCCTGACCTGGGGCTCCCACTCCAACAATCACTTCGATATTTCCCTGGCGATGTTCACCCACGTCGCCGCCGCCGCACCGGGCGATATCACCGCCATCGACACTCATTGGATCTGGCAGGACGGCCAGCGGCTGACCAAGGCACCGTTGCAAATCCAGGGCGGCTGCGTGCAAGTGCCGAAAAAGCCGGGGTTGGGGATCGAGCTGGACACCGATCAACTGGCCAAGGCCCATGAACTCTATAAAGGCATGGGCCTCGGTGCGCGAGACGATGCCGTGGCGATGCAGTTCCTGATTCCGGGCTGGACGTTCAACAACAAGCAGCCGTGCCTCGTGCGTTGAGTCGATTGCTCCCGTTTGGCGGATGGCGCATATGAACTTGAACTCACCATGACTCCTTGTGGGAGCGAGCCTGCTCGCGATGACGGCGGCACATCCAACATCGCTTTCAGGCAGACCGCATCGCGAGCTGGCTCGCTCCCACAGGAAGTTGTGATCAGGCCGTTCTAACCCTCCGGCCGCAGGATCAGCACCGCCAACGGCGGCAGGTTGAGTTCCATCGACAGGGCCTGGCCATGGCTGGGCACCTCTTCGGTCGATGCACCGCCGCTGTTGCCATAGTTGGAACCGGCATAGGTGTCGGCATCGCTGTTGAGCAACTCCACCCAGCGCCCGCCAAACGGCACGCCGACCCGGTAAGCCTCGCGCGGCACCGGAGTGAAGTTGGCGACCACCAGCACCGGACGCCCGTCCTTGCTCCAGCGCAGCCACGCATACACGCTGTTGAGCGCATCGTCGCCGATCAACCACTGGAACCCTTGGGGCGCATCGTCCTGGTCATGGAGCGCCGGTTCTTCGCGATAGAGTCGGTTCAGATCGCTGACCAGTCTCTGCACGCCACGGTGTTCGGGGTATTGCAGCAGGTACCAGTCCAGTTGCTGGTCATGATTCCACTCGCGCCACTGGCCGAACTCGCAGCCCATGAACAACAGTTTCTTGCCGGGATGTCCCCACATGAAGCTCAAGTACGCCCGCAGGTTGGCGAATTTCTGCCAGCGGTCACCGGGCATCTTGTCGATCAGCGAACGCTTCCCATGGACCACTTCGTCGTGGGAAATCGGCAGGACGAAGCGCTCGGACCAGGCGTATACCAGGCCGAAACTCAGCTCATTGTGATGATGCGCGCGGTACACCGGATCCTGCTGGATGTAGTGCAGCGAATCGTGCATCCAGCCCATGTTCCACTTATAGGCAAAGCCGAGGCCGCCCTGCTGGGTGCTCTGGCTCACGCCCGGCCAAGCCGTGGATTCTTCCGCGATGACCAGCGCGCCAGGCGTTTCCAGCGCCACGACGTCGTTGAGATGTCGCAGGAAATCGATGGCTTCCAGGTTCTCGCGCCCGCCATGACGATTGGGCACCCACTCCCCTGCTTTGCGCGAATAGTCGCGGTACAGCATCGAGGCCACCGCATCGACCCGCAGCCCGTCGACGTGAAAATGCTTCAACCAGTGCAGCGCCGAAGCGAGCATGAAGCCATGGACTTCGGTGCGCCCCAGGTTATAGATCAGGGTGTCCCAATCCTGATGGAAGCCTTCCAGTGGGTTGCCGTATTCGTACAGCGCGGTGCCGTCGAACTGAGCCAGCCCGTGGGTGTCGGTTGGAAAGTGCGCAGGCACCCAGTCGAGGATCACGCCAATGCCGGCCTGGTGGCACGCGTTGATGAACGCCGCGAAGTCATCCGGCGACCCGAAACGCGCCGTCGGTGCGAACTGCGACAGCGGCTGATAACCCCAAGAGCCACCGAACGGGTGCTCCATGATCGGCATCAGCTCGATATGGGTAAAACCCAGGTCCTTGACGTAGGGAATCAGCCGTTCGGCCAGTTCATGCCAGTTGTATTGGCGGGCCACTTCGCCTGTTTCATCGGTTTCGCACTGCCAGGAACCGGCGTGCAATTCATAGATCGACAACGGCGCGCCCGGCAGTTGGCGTTCGCGTCGGCTCTGCATCCACTCGTCATCTTGCCATTCGATTTTCAACCGCGGGGCAACCTTGGACGCAGTGTCTGGCGGCATCTGCGTCGCCAGCGCCACCGGATCGGCCTTGAGCGGCAGGATGCCGTGGGCGCCGAGGATTTCATATTTGTAGCCTTCACCCGCGCCCAGCCGTGGAATGAATAATTCCCAGACACCGGACGGGTACCGAATGCGCATTGGATGCCGCCGGCCGTCCCAGACGTTGAAGTCCCCCACCACCGAAACGCGTCGGGCATTCGGCGCCCACACGGCGAAGCGCACGCCGTCGACCCCATCGACGGTGGTCAGTTGTGCGCCGAGGCAGGAGCTGAGGTCGCGGTGGTTGCCTTCGGCAAACAGATAAAGGTCCATCTCGCCTAGCAACGGCCCGAAGCTGTAGGGGTCCTCCGCCACTTGTTCGCCACCCGCCCATCGGGTGCGCAGCAGGTACGCCTGGCTACGGTCGAAATGACCGACGAATAGGCCGGGGGTTTCGGTGGGTTGCAGTTCACCCAGCTCTTCGCCGCCGTCACGGGCCAGCACATGCACACTCAGCGCGCCGGGCAGGTAGGCCCGGATGAATTGTCCGCCCGCCCCATCACCGTGTGGGCCCAATATGGAAAACGGATCCTGATGTTCGGCACGCACCAGCGCGTCGATGTCGCGGCTGGATGGCAGCAGCGACTCCCTGGCCTGCCCCTGTGGTTCTTTGTTCGAGACGCTCATGATTCTCTCCACTAAATCGGTCCGGCTAAATCGGAAAAGGGTTGCAGCCCACTCAACAACCCGTACAGCCCATGCAAGGGCACGGGCAGCCAGGCGGGGCGATTCTCGGCTTCATAGGCCACTTCATAGGCCGCCTTCTCCAGGCCGAACAACGCCAGCGCGGCGTTTTCGCCTTCAGCATCCTTCCACTCATGGGCAAGACTAGCTGCCGCCAGCCGATATGCCTCAATGAATGCCTGGCGAGCCTCTATCAAATAACGATCGGCGACCCGTTGTCGCGCCGCATCGGCATCAGCCGTGCTGTCGACGGTGTGCAAGTGGATCGCCATCGCCGCCGCGTAATCGAAAGAGCGCAGCACACCACTGACATCCTTGTACGGGCTGTGCTTGCCCCGCCGTTCATGCAGCGGTCGCGCCGGCTCGCCCTCGAAGTCGATCAGGTAGGCGTCGCCCTTGATGACCAGCACCTGCCCCAGGTGCAAGTCGCCATGGACACGGATGCGCAATCCACCGGCAGCCTTGCCGGCCAGCTCCTGGACATGGGCCAGGACGGTTTTGCGGTGCTCCAGCAAGCGTGCGACCATGGCCTGGTCCGCCGGGTTCAATTGGCTTTGGTTCTGCTTGAGCAGGCGCAAGGCGTTTTCCACTTGGGCCGCCACATCCTTGCCGATGGCCTGGGCCTCCTTGGCACTGGTAGCCTGCGGCGCGAAGTCGGGATTGTCGGTGGACTGGGCCAGCATCTGGTGCATTTCTCCCAGGCGTTGGCCGAGCATGCCGGCAAAATCCTTCAGCTCACCCAAGGCGTTGTAGTGCTGTTCCTGCTCGGACACCGCGTCCGCCAGCTCATCGCGCAGGGCCCGTTCGAGGTTGTTCTGCGTCCACTCCCAGGCGTCGCCCTGGTTGCTCAGATAACCCTGGGCAATCATCAGCAGCGCATCCTCGCCCTGGGTATCGCGGCGGATGACCGAACCCAGCAGCGGCGAAATATTGCTGAAACCGGCTTGCGTCAGGTAGGCACTCATCTCCAACTCCGGATGCACCCCTGAGGCGACCTTGCGGATCAGCTTGAGCACCAGGCTGCCGCCCACCACCACCGAACTGTTGGACTGCTCGGCCGACAAGTAGCGGACTTCCGGCTCGGCTCCTAGATTCAACGCAGCCAGGCCCTCAGTGGGCTCGAAACGCAACTCGCCCTCGTCGCACGGCAGCACCGTGCCCGCCTGCATGCTTTGCAGCACTGCCCTGACGAAGCTTTCCAGGCTGAACGCATCGGTGATCAGACCGACCTGGCGAACCCGACGCACACGCGACAGCGCCAGTTGCTGCGGTAATGCCGCGCCCATCTGGTCCTCGGGCAGCAGGCCGAACGGCAATTGGTAACGCAGCGTCTGGCCGCCACTGGTGACGTCGATTTCACTGAGCAGCACCGGCTGCTGCGGGTCACCAAAGCGCACGCCATAGACGATGTTGACCTTCTCGATCGCGCTGTCCTTGCCGGCGAACCAGCGACGATTCTGCAGCCAGCTCGGCAGGATGGTTTGCTCCAACGTGGTGCGCGACGGGGCCTCAAGCAACTCTTCCAGGCGTTTTTTCAGCACCAGCGTGGTGAAGTCGGGCAGGCTCTGGGCCGGTTCGACGTGCCAGCTCGGCATCTGGTTTTCCGCCGCCAAGGCGAACCAATAAAAGCCGTACGGCGCCAGGGTCAGCAGGAAATTCAACTGGCCAATGGGTGGAAAGGCGTTGCCGCCCAGCATTTCCACCGGGACCATGCCGGCGTAGGCCGACAGGTCCAGCTCGGCAGCCTGGGCGCTGCGGGACACGTTGGCCACGCACAGGATGATCTCGTGCTTGCCGTCCGGACTCGTGTATTCGCGGGTATAGGCCAGGATCCGGCGGTTGCTGGGCGAGAGCATTTTCAATGTGCCACGGCCGAAGGCCTTGGACTGCTTGCGCACCGCCAGCATTCGCCGGGTCCAGTTGAGCAGTGAATGGGGATCGCCGGCCTGGGTCTCGACATTGACCGACAGGTAACCATAGAGCGGGTCCATGATGGGCGGCAGCACCAGGCTGGCCGGGTCGGCGCGGGAAAAACCACCGTTGCGATCGATCGACCATTGCATCGGTGTCCGCACGCCATCGCGGTCCCCCAGGTAAATGTTATCGCCCATGCCGATTTCGTCGCCGTAATACAACGTCGGCGTGCCGGGCATCGACAGCAGCAGGCTGTTGAGCAATTCCACTCGACGACGGTCACGCTCCATCAACGGCGCCAGGCGCCGGCGAATCCCCAGGTTGATGCGCGCCCGACGGTCGGCCGCGTAGTAATTCCACAGGTAGTCGCGCTCCTTGTCGGTGACCATTTCCAACGTCAGCTCATCGTGATTGCGCAGGAAAATCGCCCACTGGCAATTGGCAGGAATCTCCGGGGTCTGGCGCAGGATGTCGGTGATGGGAAAACGATCTTCCTGGGCCAACGCCATGTACATGCGCGGCATCAAGGGGAAGTGGAACGCCATGTGGCATTCGTCGCCGTTCAAGCCTTGGGCGTCGACATCGCCGAAATACAGCTGGGTGTCTTCCGGCCATTGGTTGGCTTCGGCCAGCAACATGCGGTCGGGGTAATTGGCGTCGATCTCGGCCCGGATCAGCTTGAGGACATCATGGGTTTCGGGCAGGTTCTCGTTATTGGTGCCATCGCGCTCGATCAGGTACGGGATGGCGTCCAGGCGCAGGCCGTCGATGCCCATGTCCAGCCAATAGCGCATCACCGACAGCACGGCCTTGATGACCTGCGGATTATCGAAGTTGAGGTCCGGCTGATGGGAATAGAAACGGTGCCAGAAATATTGGCCGGCTACCGGGTCCCAGGTCCAGTTGGACTTTTCGGTGTCGAGGAAAATGATCCGCGTGCCATCGTACTTATGGTCATCGTCGGACCAGACGTAGAAATCCCGTGCACTCGAACCTTTCTTGGCCTTGCGCGCGCGCTGGAACCAGGGATGTTGATCCGAGGTGTGGTTGATGACCAGCTCGGTAATCACCCGCAGGTTGCGCTTGTGGGCTTCGGCTATGAAACGACGTGCATCGGCCATGGTGCCGTAGTCCGCGCTAATGCCGCGGTATTCGGCAATGTCGTAACCATCATCGCGCCGAGGCGAAGGATAGAACGGCAACAGCCAGATCGTGTTCACGCCCAGGTCGGCAATGTAGTCGAGCTTTTCTATCAGGCCAGGAAAATCACCGATGCCATCATTGTTGGAGTCGAAATAGGATTTGACGTGAACCTGATAAATCACCGCGTCCTTGTACCAGAGCGGGTCTTTGATGAAGGTGGCAGACCGGGGTTTCTTCGCCATTTGCAACTCCTGATGAATTCAATAACGCCGCTGGAGCAGGCTCGTGGGATTCCATGTGGCCAGGGAGCTGGCTCCCGCTTGAGTGCGAGGCGCTCATCGTTTTTAGGGGCGCTACGCGACCCAGCGGGAGCCAGCTCCCTCGCTACGAATAGCCCCCTATTTCAAGATTGCTCTCCCAGAATCGCTTCCGTTCTCACGCCACACTGATCCGCCAGATCCCAAACGGTTGGTAAGCCGGGTCGATCCGCATGAACTGATACTTGCCGTACCAGGTCCAGCGGTGTCCGTTCATCAAATCCTCGCCCTGGGTCTGGGCATCGTCCGGCAAGCCCATCTCCCACAGCGGCAACTCGAAGCTGGCTTCCTGCGGGTTGTGGGGGTCAAGGCTCACCGCCACCAGGATGAAATTGCTGCCGTCAGGCGTGCGCTTGCCGAAATAGAGAATGTTGTCGTTCCAGGCGTTGTAGATCTTCAAGCCCAGGTGCGTGTGCAGCGCCGGGTTCTGCCGGCGGATCCGGTTGAGCTGGGCGATCTCGGCAATGATGTTGCCCGGCGCGGTGAAATCTCGCGGGCGGATTTCGTATTTCTCCGAGTCCAGGTATTCCTCCTTGCCTGGCACCGGCGCCGATTCGCACAATTCGAATCCCGAATACATGCCCCACAAGCCTGATCCCATGGTCGCCAGCGCGGCGCGGATCAGGAAACCCGCACGCCCCGATCCATGCAGGAAGGCGGGGTTGATATCGGGCGTGTTGACGAAAAAATTCGGCCGGTAGCACTCGCGCAAGGGCGATTCATTGAGTTCGCTGAAATAGGTCGCCAGCTCGGCCTTGGTGTTGCGCCAGGTGAAATAGGTGTAGCTCTGGGAATAGCCGACCTTGCCCAACCGCGCCATCATCGCCGGGGTGGTGAACGCTTCGGCCAGGAACATCACTTCAGGGTATTGGGACCGCACATCGGCGATCAGCCACTGCCAGAACGGCAGCGGCTTGGTGTGGGGATTGTCGACACGGAATATCTTCACGCCTTCGTTGACCCAGCCCACCACAATGTCCCGCAGCTCCAGCCACAGGCTGGGGATCGCATCGGCCGCATAGAAGTCGACGTTGACGATGTCCTGGTATTTCTTCGGCGGGTTCTCGGCATATTTGATCGTGCCGTCCGGCCGCCAGCTGAACCAGCCCGGATGCTGCTTCAGCCAGGGGTGGTCCTGGGAACACTGGATAGCGAAGTCCAAGGCGATTTCCAGGCCGTGGGCAGCGGCGGCTTTTACCAAGCGCCGAAAATCCTCGCGGGACCCCAACTGCGGATGAATCGCTTCGTGCCCGCCCTCCTCGCTGCCGATGGCGTAAGGGCTGCCAGGGTCATCGGGACCGGCCGTGAGGGAATTGTTCGGGCCTTTGCGAAAGCTGCGGCCGATCGGGTGGATCGGCGGAAAGTACAGCACGTCGAAACCCATGTCCTGGATCACCGGCAGGCGCGAATGCACGTCATTGAAGGTGCCATGGCGCTGTGGGCTGTCGGTGATCGAGCGAGGGAACAGCTCATACCAGCTGGCGAACTCCGCCAGCTTGCGCTCCACATCCAGGGGGTATTCGGGACTGATGCTCAGGTAGGGCCGATGGTCCGCCTGGGACATGAGGTCCGCACTGCGGGGATCCAGGAACAACGCCACCTGCTCGGTCGGCAACAGGCCGGAGAGTTCGTGGTGCAACGCGGCCAGGTGCTCGCTCAGCTCACCATTGCTGCGCTCGGCGGCCAGCTGCACCTGGTTGCGCCCTTCCTGCAACTCCAGGCTGATGGGTACCCCGGCGCCGAACTTCTTTTCAAGCTCGTAGCGAAAACTGGCGAACTGGTCGATCCAGGCTTCGATGCAGAATACATAGCGACCTTGTTCCGGCACATTGAACTGGCCTCGCCAGCCATTGTTGCCCAGGTCAGTCATGACCTCGCTGTTCCACGCCTCATCCTCCAGCGCCCGCCAGCGGATGCGCACCGCCAGCTTGTCGTGACCGTCGGCGAATACTTTGCTGGTCACCGTCACGTCCTGCCCGGCCACGGCCTTGGCGGCAAATTGTCCGCCGTCGATCACCGGCATCGTGTTTTCAATAGCAATACGCGGCAACAACAAGGCCTGGGACAACGGCAAATGCGGGTTGTACGCCAGGTCTGTCGGGTGTTCAGCAGTCATCGAGCATCGCTCCTTTTACGCCCCATGGACGCGCTTTTGGCGGTAAAGGCCCAACGGGTCCCTAAATAAACTCACTTAAGCTCCGAACCGGGCCGGCGGCTAAAAGTTCAGAGGGATTTGCCCGTGCCGCCGGGATCAAACCTGGCGCAGGACGGTCAACAACCATAAGCACGACTCAAGCCATGTGCGTTACGGAGGCCCGCCCTGATGACAATTCCCATCCCGGCCGAAACACCCGATCCAAACATCGACGACCCCAACCTGCCACCGCCAGGACCGGATCCGGAGCCGATTCCGGAGAAAGATCCTCCACCCAGTCCCCAGCCGCCCTTTGGAGATCCGCCGAGCGAGGCACCGCCGGAGCGGGCTGGACGGCTCACTTAGTTGTAGATCAGAAACCTGTGGGAGCGGGCTTGCTCGCGAAAACAGAGTGTCAGGCAATATTTCCATCGACTGATGCGCCGCTTTCGCGAGCAAGCTCGCTCCCATAGATCCGTGTCAGGGCCACGGCGGTGTCAAGGTTTGTCCTCCCCCTCCAACGCTCGCACAATCACCGGCATCGCACTGAAAATCGCCAGCGCCAATATCGTACTCAGCACAGCCGTCGCCTCCCGGCCCAGCCCGGCGGCGACGCCGATGGCGGCGGTCATCCATAGCCCGGCTGCGGTGGTCAGGCCTTTGACGTGGCTTACGTCGCCGTCCGTGTTCTTCAGGATGGTGCCTGCGCCGAGAAAACCGATGCCCGCCACCACGCCTTGGATTACCCGGCTCATGGCGTCGGCCTGGGAGCCGGACATCTGCGGTACCAGAACGAACAGCGCGGCACCCAGGGCGACGAGCATGTGGGTGCGCACCCCGGCGGCCTTGCCTTTGTGTTCGCGTTCGAAACCGAGAATGCCGCCCAGCAGCGCGGCCATCACCAGGCGTACCGTGACCCGGGTCATCTGCTGGGCATCGGTGATGTCAGCGAATTCAGCTTGCAGGGTTATCCAGACTTCATGCCACCAGGCTTCCATGAAGCGTCCTCTTGTCAGTCGATACACGATGGACCGCAAGCGAAGCCAGAGGTGCGCCTGACCGCTGATCAGCCACGACGAACCCTGGCCGGGGGGCGGCGCCTAACGTTCAGGACATCCAGAAGGAAGCGCAGCCATGCCTGTACATATCGATGACAACCAAATCTGCCATTTCGAAACCCTCAATGGCCCGGAACAACGCCCTGCCAGTGAATTGACCATCGTCACCGACCCGGACAAAGCCATGTCGGCCGTGGAGCTCAATGGCGGGCGGGTCTATGTGACCGAGGCTGAAGTCGATGCATTGACTGTGGCCGGCGCGGCCGACAGACGCCAGAATCTCAAGGCCACCGACAGCGACTCGGTCATCTGACGGCTAGATCAAGGGTGAAGCCCGTGGCGAGGTAGGTGCTCCCTCGCCACAGGGGGAATTGTTCGCTTGTGCCTGGGTGCATCAAAGTGTCGCAGGGCCTGGGCTCGACGCCATCTGATCCGGTTTTAATCGAATTATCTGAGCCTGTTATGCAAACAGTTCAATGGTCATAGTGCGCCAGCCAGATACAGGCTGATGAGCGACCCGACCATGAGCGAAAGAATCCCCGTCCAGTTGATACAGACCTTCGAGCCCGCGCCAGTGAAAAGCAGGGCCGGGTCCACCGATAAGCTGATCCACACCCGCAGTTTTACCGGCTTGTTCCGCACCTTGCGCATCAGCGGTGCGGGGGTTCTGTTCCTGCTGTTCTTCGGCACGGTGTGGCTGAATTGGGGCGGTCGCCAGGCAGTGCTCTGGGATCTTTCCGAAAGCAAGTTCCACATTTTCGGCGCGACCTTCTGGCCCCAGGATTTCATCCTGCTCTCGGCGCTGTTGATCATTGCCGCCTTCGGCCTGTTTGCAATCACCGTGTTCGCCGGCCGCGTGTGGTGCGGCTACACCTGTCCGCAAAGCTCCTGGACTTGGATTTTCATGTGGTGCGAAAAAATTACCGAAGGTGAACGCAACCAACGGATCAAGCTGCAGGCCGCACCCTGGGGCGTGAACAAACTGTTACGCCGCACGGCCAAGCACACATTGTGGCTGGCCATCAGCCTGCTGACAGGCCTGACCTTCGTTGGCTACTTCACCCCGATCCGGCCGTTGGCCGAAGAGCTGCTGACCTTGCAAATGGCCGGCGTCAGTCTGTTCTGGGTGCTGTTTTTTACCGGGGCCACCTACCTCAACGCCGGCTGGCTGCGAGAAGCGGTGTGCATGCACATGTGCCCCTACGCACGGTTTCAGAGCGTGATGTTCGATAAAGACACACTGACCATCTCCTACGACACGGCCCGTGGCGAGATTCGCGGCCCGCGCAAGCGCGATGTGAACCCGGCGAATATCGGCCTGGGCGATTGCATCGACTGCCAGATGTGCGTGCAGGTCTGCCCCACCGGCATCGACATCCGCGACGGCCTGCAAATGGAATGCATCGGCTGTGCAGCGTGCATCGATGCCTGCGACTCGATCATGGACAAGATGGGCTACGCTCGCGGGCTGATCAAATACACCTCCGAACATCAATTGCAAGGCGGCAAGACGCACCTGCTACGGCCCCGGCTGATCGGCTACACGGCCGTGCTGCTGGTGATGATCGGGGCCCTGGCCCTGGCCTTGGTGCAGCGGCCCATGGTGTCTCTGGACGTCAGTAAGGACCGCGGTCTGTTCCGAGAAAACAGCGCCGGGCAGATCGAGAACATCTACAGCCTGAAGATCATCAACAAGACCCAGCAGCGCCAGGAATACCTGCTGTCCCTGGTGGACGGTGACGGCTTTATTCTCCAAGGCAAGACACAACTGACCCTGGCACCGGGGGAAATCGTCGACGTGCCGGTATCGGTGGCAATGCTCAGCGAGCGGCCCCGAAGTGGCTCCCAGGAAATGACCTTCAAGGTGGCCGACAGTGACGAACCTGAAATCTACAGCGTGGCCAAGAGCCGTTTTGTCGCGCCGATGAATCGGTGAAGCTTTAAGATGCCGGCACCTGTGATAGCGAGTTTGGCCGCGATAGCGGCCTGCCTGGACCGAAGATGGCGAATATGCAGCCACCATCACGAGCAAGCCAGTTCCCACAGTTGAAGTGCAAACCACATGCCTCTCCAAACCGGGCCCGCCATGAAACGCTACGAAAAATTCGCCGATGACATCGCTGAACTGATCCGCTCCGGCATGCTGGGGCCGGGCCAGCGCGTGCCGTCGGTGCGTTACGCCAGCCAGACCTATGGCGTCAGCCCATCCACCGTGTTCCAGGCCTACTACCTGCTGGAGCGACGGGGCTTGATCCGAGCCCGGCCGCGTTCCGGCTATTTCGTCAATACGCACGCGCCGAGTCCTTTTTCCGAGCCGGCAATCAGCAGCCAGGTGCACGAGTCCACCGAAGTCGATGTCAGCGAACTGGTGTTTTCAGTACTGGATTCGATCAAGGACCCAACCACCATCCCCTTCGGCTCGGCGTTCCCCAGCCCTTCGCTGTTCCCCCTGCAGCGCCTGTCCCGTTCCCTGTCCAGCGCCACGCGGGACATGGACCCGCGCATGGTCGTTACCGACATGTCTCCGGGCAACCCACAGTTGCGTCGACAAATCGCCCTGCGTTACATGGTCGGCGGCTTGATGCTGCCCATGGAGGAATTGCTGGTCACCAACGGCGCTTTGGAAGCCTTGAATCTGTGCCTGCAAGCCGTGACAGAGCCTGGCGACCTGGTAGCAATCGAGGCACCGGCGTTCTACGCCAGCCTGCAAGTGCTGGAACGGCTCAAGCTCAAGGCCGTGGAAATTCCCGTCCATCCGCGCGACGGCATTGACCTGGACGTGTTGGCGCAGACCCTGGAACGTCATCCGATCAAGGCCTGCTGGTGCATGACCAGTTTCCAGAACCCCATGGGCGCGACCATGCCCGAGGAAAGGAAACAAGCGCTGGTGGAACTCCTGCGCCGTCATCAGGTGCCGCTGATTGAAGACGACGTCTACGCTGAGCTTTATTACGGCCAGCAGGCGCCCAAGCCGGCCAAGGCGTTCGACACTGAAGGATTGGTGATGCACTGCGGCTCATTCGCCAAGAGCCTGGCACCGGGTTATCGCATCGGCTGGGTTGCCGCCGGGCGCTACGCGCAGAAAATCGAACGGCTCAAGCTCATGACCTCGTTATGCGCCTCGATGCCGGCCCAGGCCGCCATCGCCGACTACCTGCAACATGGCGGCTACGACCGTCACTTGCGCAAACTGCGCTACGCCCTGGAGGAACAGCAAAGTGCAATGCTTGCCGCGATCGCCCGCTACTTTCCGGCCCAGACCCGCGTCAGCCAACCGGCGGGCGGTTACTTCCTGTGGCTGGAACTGCCGGAACAGATGGACTCGTTGAAATTATTCCAGATGGCCTTGGCCCAGGGCATCAGCATCGCCCCGGGGCCGATTTTTTCACCGACCCGGCGATTTCGGAACTGCATCCGCTTGAATTACGGCAGCCCGTGGACCGAGGCGTCGGAACAGGCGATGGAGACGTTGGGGCGGATTATTCGATCCTTTTGAATGCGATGTTGACCTGGTTATCGCGTTCGCGAGCAAGCCCGCTCCCACTTGTGTTCTCCTGCGAACACATATCTTGTGTGCACATCAGATCCAGGGTGGGAGCGGGCTTGCTCGCGAAGAGGCCGGTCCTGAAAACCAAAATCCAGAACCTCAGCGTCCACCGCCCAGGTCCACAAACGTCCCGGTCGTATACGAGGCCTTGTCCGACAGCAGCCAGATAATCGCTTCGGCCACTTCATCCGGACGACCGCCACGGGCCATGGGGATCGCCGATTCCAGCTTGCTGACCCGGTCCGGGTCGCCACTGAGGGCGTGGAAATCGGTATAGATGTAGCCCGGACGAACCGCATTGACGCGGATGCCTTCGCCGGCGACTTCCTTGGACAGGCCGATGGTGAAGGTGTCCAACGCGCCCTTCGAGGCTGCGTAGTCAACGTACTCGCTTGGCGAGCCCAGGCGGGCCGCCACCGAGGACACGTTGACGATGCTGCCACCCTGCCCGCCATGGCGGGGCGACATGCGCAGCACTGCGTGCTTGGCACAGAGAATCGGCCCCAGCACGTTGGTTTTCAAGATCTTGAGAATGCGGAACTCGGACATTTCATCGAGCCGGGACTTGTGCGCCACCGTGCCGGCGTTGTTCACCAGCGCCGTGACGCGACCCAGTTCGGCGTCCACACGATGGAACAGGCCAACCACTTCATCTTCGATGCTGACATCAGCCCGCACGGCAATCGCCTGCGCGCCCTTCGCCCGGACCTGTTCAAGCACGTCCTGCGCGGCATTTTCATCGGACTGGTAGTTGATGCAGATCCGATAACCCAGCTCTGCAGCCAGCAGCGCCGTGGCCGCCCCGATCCCGCGGCCGCCACCGGTGATGACGATGACTTTTTCCACCTTAGCTTCTCCCCTTCCCACGGATGACGTGCGCCCCAAGGATAGCGTTCACGTCACGCGTTGCACAAACCGCTGCGCTTAACGGGCCAGGGCCCGCAGATCCAGGCGCCCATCCAGCAGCGGAGGACACCAATAGTAGCCGCCAGTGATCGGCCGGCTCATGCGATACAGGCCGTCGGTAATGCCATCTTCCAGGCCGCTCATCCGCCGCAATTGCGCTTCGAAGGCATCGAGGGAGAAACCGAACGCGAGGAACATCAGGCCCGCGCGATCACCTTCGATCCAAGGCATGGAGCGACGCACGACAAAAGCCTCCGGTGCGAAGCTCTCCTGGGCCGTGCGTTTGACGTGGGCCGATTCGGGCGCCTCGTCGATTTCCTCGTTGTCACTCAGGCGCCGGCCCATGATGTTGTCGCGTTCGTGGGGCTGCATCGCCGAGAAACCGTCCAGGTCGTGTTGCCACTGCTGGATCGCCGCGAAACTGCCACCGCGCAGTCCATCGGTGCCTTGGGCCAAGGCTGCGGCGATGGCAGCTTCGTCGTGAGGGTTTTCGGTGCCGTCTTCGTAACCCGTGAGGTCATGGCCGGTCATGTGGCGGAAGGTTTCGTTCATCTGCACCAGGCGTAATGCCGGGGCCAGCGCTGCCTCGATGGCGCGGCTGCGGTGCATGAGCTCACCCCGATCCTCGCCGTGCAACCAGCACCACAACGCGTGCTGGGTCGAGGGATTGTCCACCCCAACCCCGGCCAGTGCGGGAAATGCGCGAAGGCCGTCGATTTGCGCGCCCAGAGCCTGGACCAGCGATTCACCCAAGCCGACCACGGCCCGACCGTCCACCCACAACAAGAGCTTGTCTATCGCAGCCGGCAGCGCCTCGACCGATTCCAAGGCAAAAAACAGATGACGGGCCTGAGGCGGAACAGGGGTGGCGAGAATGCCGGGCTGGTAGTAGCTCATGTCGACTCCTTTAGAAAGAGCGCAAGTTTACCCGGCGGCCACGGGTTTGTGTGGTTTGCCGTGCGCGGCCAAAGGCCCGAGGCATCAAAGATTTTTGTAGGAACGCTCCTGCGACCCGGTCGGATAACTCGGAAGCTGGCCGGGAGCAGACGGCACGCGATTGCCGAGCCACAGAAAACCTCCTAGATTGGCCTCCCTCCAGGCGCACCAAGGCATTGGAAATTGCCGTATACAGGGGCGGCTTGAACATCACTATCAAAGGAGACGGTCCGACATGCATGTTGCCAAATCGCTACTGACAGGCACTTTTCTATTGGCCTGCGGGACGACCCCGGGCTTTGCCCAGGACCGCCTCGAAGAGACGGTCAATGCCGTTATCCAACCCTTGATGAAGCAGCAGAATATCGCCGGCATGGCCGTGGCGATCACACATAACGGTCAGCACCGTTTCTTCAATTATGGCATGGCGTCCAAGGATACGAAGAAGCCCGTCAACGACCAGACCCTCTTCGAAATCGGTTCGATCAGCAAGACCTTTACCGCCACCTTGGGTGCCTATGCCCAGGCCCAGGGCAAACTGTCCCTGTCGGACCCGGCGAGCCGCTTCGCCCCGGAGCTGCGTGGCAGTGCCTTCGACGGCATCAGCCTGCTCAACCTCGCCACGTACACCCCAGGCGGCCTGCCGCTGCAATTCCCCGACGAGGCGGACCATCCGGATCGGATGCTCGATTATTACAAGGGTTGGAAACCGCTCTACCCGGCCGGCACCCAGCGGCTCTATTCAAACCCCAGCATCGGTTTGTTCGGCTTCCTGGCGGCCCGCAGCCTGGGGCAACCATTCGACGAAGCGATGGAACACACACTGATGCCCGGGTTGGGCCTCAAGCACAGCTATCTGCGGGTACCGCAGGATCAGTTGAGCCGATATGCCCAAGGCTATGCCAAGGACGGCAAGCCCGTGCGGGTCGGGCCTGGCGCGTTGGATTCCGAGGCTTATGGGGTGAAGACCAGTTCATCGGACCTGGTCCGCTTCATCGAGGCCAACCTGCGACCCGGCAAACTGGACGCTGACCTGCGCAAAGCCATCGCCACCACGCACACCGGCTTCTATACGGTCGGTGGGATGACCCAGGGGCTGGGCTGGGAGCGTTACCCTTACCCGGTGAGTCTGGAGGTGCTGCTGGCCGGCAATTCGACGCCAATGGCCATGCAGGCAAACAAGGTCGAACCGCTCGACCCGCCGCGCCCAGCCCCTGACGACGCCTGGATCAACAAGACCGGCTCTACCGGCGGCTTCGGCGCCTACGCGGCGTTCGTTCCCGGCAAGGACATGGGCATCGTGCTGCTGGCAAACAAGAACTATCCGAACGAGGAACGGGTGAAAGCCGCGTATCAGATCTTGACGGCGCTGCAAGGGCTGTAAGCCGACAGGCTTTGGTGAGGGCGCTTGTTCCCTCACCAAAAGGGTCTGTCAATCATCCAACGGCGTGGGTGCTGCAGCAGGTGCTTTCCCCGCCTTGCCGGACTTGCCGGGCTTGGCGCCCTTGGCATCCTTGGTCGGTGCAGGTTCTGCCGCAGGCGGTGGGGTTGGGGCCGCCGCCTCTTTCTCTGCGGGAGGCAGCTTGTCGACGGCCTCGAAGATATCCTTGAGCTCGATTGCTCCGGAATGCTCAAGCTTCTTTTCCCCATCCTTGCCTACCAGGATGAACTTGGTTTGTGCGCCGGCCCCCAGCTTGAGTGAACGGATCAATGCCATGGTGCTTTGCGGGTCGAGGTCTTTGCCATCGCGCTGACCGATGGTATTGAGCACCGTGTAGAGCACCATGTTGCGCTCGGAAAAGCCTTGTTTGCCGGCCGGCTCCTCCAGGGCTTTTTTCAGGCTGACCCAGGCCGGGTCGACGGTGCTGGGCGCGATGACAATCAGGGGGCGTGCCTTGCCCACCTCCGCCACCAAGGGAGTATCGCCATCCGCGGCGAACAGGGGGCCAGCGATAGCCAGCAAGGTAGCGAAGGTCAAAGACCGAATGAGCATGCGCCTCTCCTTTTGATATTTACGCTGTACTGATTGCACATGGCGGCGATTGTTCCGCGAGAGTCGCCCGATACAGCACCTGCTTGCCTTCAAGCTTAGGTCAGGGGGGTCATTGCGCAACCGTGGGGAGAGGCGAAACCATTTCCTGTGCAGGTCCACTTGGGATAGACACAAAACCTGTGGTGAGGAAATTTATCCCCGGCCCATCAACGTTATCAGAACGCCAATTTGAAGCCGATCATCGCCAGCATCACCGCCAGGCACGGGCGCAGCAGTTCGTCTGAAACACGTCCCGACAAATGACTGCCCAGGTAAATACCGGGCAACGAACCAACCAGCAGGAAACCGAGGATGTGCCAATCCATGTTGCCCATGCTCGCATGCCCAAGGCCCGCGACCAGGGTCAACGGCACGGCATGGGCAATCTCGGTGCCCACCAGGCGCTTGGTGACCAGGAACGGATAGAGGATGAACAGCGCGACGGTGCCCAGGGCGCCGGCACCGATGGAGGTCAGCGCGACCATCGTGCCCAGTACCAGGCCAGTAATGACCGTGAGTACGTTGAGTCGCGAACCGGATGGATTGTAGTGGCCGCCAGCGCGGTCGTGGGCGAACTGCAGCAGGCGCTTCTTGAACAGGATTGCCAGGGCGGTGGCAAACAGCACGACACCCAAGGCTTGCTTGATCACAGCGTTCATGGCGTCGGGAGAGCTGTGCAGACAATTGAGAAACCACAGCGTCAGCCCCACCGCCGGCACGCTGCCCAGGGTCAGCCAGCCCGTGACGGCCCAATCGATATTGCGGTTCTTGGCGTGAACCAACACACCACCGGATTTGGTAATGGCCGCGTACAGCAGGTCCGTACCCACCGCAGTCGCCGGGTTGATACCGAACCACAACAGGATCGGGGTCATCAGCGAGCCGCCACCGACGCCGGTCATTCCCACGATGAAGCCGACCACCAGGCCCGCCACGACTAAACCGACATTACCGAAATCCATTGAACCCGTCTCAACGCGACCGCATGAAAAAACTGGCCGCGAGCATAGCGATTTTTCTTATAACTCCCTATATCGATATGATCTATGTTTATTCCTTTTGCGCAATTTCACTGCACCGGCAGGAAATTGAGGAACAGCAGGCTCTGTGCATAGTTCAGCCCGATACGCCGGTAACGCTCGTCCAGCATCTGGGTGAGCAAGTCCAATCGCGCGACGATTTTCCCGAACTCAACGGCGAAACTGAGGTTGCTGCCCTCCTCCGAAATTTCATTGGAGAACAGCAATGGCTTGCCTTCCTTGTCCTGTCGCTGGCTGAGCAGCCAAGTGGCTTTTTCAATGTTGCGCGCCGCATTGCTGACAAAACGCGGGTCGATGGCGTCGGTCATGTAGAACTCAAGGCGATTGCCATGGGCCGTGACCAGCATGCTACCGATGGCATAGATGAAAGCCCCTACCCGATCCCCCAGGAAATCCGGACTCATGGCATAGCTCAGGGCGGCCAAGTCCTTTCTGCCACCCAGGGTCGGCAAGGGTTGCTGCTGCTCGATGGCCATGCGCACCTGCTTCTCAGCGGTGCGGGCATCGAGAAAGCCGGATTTGCGCAGCTCTTCGGGGTTGCGCAGGTACAGCTTGCTCATCAGCAGATAAAGGCTCTGCAGGTTGTCATGCATCGACAACGTGGCCATGCGGTCGACGCTGGTCTGCAAGAACTCCTGGGGCCTGGCGTTGCTGAACTGCGTGACCATGTCCTGCCCCTGCTGGTGGCTGCAACCGCTGAGCAGCATCAACACACCCGCCACCCAGGCTGAAAAGCGCTGTCGCAACATTGTCACAGGATAAAAAGCACCGGCCATCGAGTCTCGGTCTGGCATGGGGAAGCGATGGGGGTCGCCGCTTCCAGGCCATGGATAGAGCGGCAAAAACCATAAAAGTGCAGTACCTGGAGAAAATGTCTGAGTTCGATTTAGCGTCGCCCCCTTCAATTAGTCTTACTTTTTAATTGAAATATCTATTTTTCCGACTATAAATCCCTTCTCTACTCTCAAATAGAAAGACTACTGAACAAAAAAACCTCCACCACTGTCCGACCAAGTAACGGACTCGACCCGCGTTCAAAACAACAACAAAACAACAGGAAGGTCACACCATGCTTGAATCCAGACATCTGCTCACGGCCCTCGGAGTGTCTCTGATGATCGCCACCTCTGCTTCCCAGGCTGCCGGCCTGACCAACCAACGTAGCGCGTTCGGCAAGACCGACGACGGTACGGCGGTGGAGAAATTCGTGTTGCGCAACAGTCACGGCATGCAGGCCACCGTGATCACCTACGGCGGTATCCTCCAGTCGTTGAGCGTGCCGGACAAACAGGGCAAGACGGCCGACGTCGTGCTGGGTTTCGATGACGTACAGGGCTACCAGAAGAACGGCAGCGTGTATTTCGGCGCGACGATCGGGCGCTTTGGCAATCGCCTGGCCGACGGTGCATTCGAGCTGGACGGCAAGCGCTACCAGGTGCCGCAGAACGACCATGGCAACTCCTTGCACGGCGGGCCGCAAGGGTTCGACAAACGCGTGTGGAAAGCCCAACCTCATGACGGTAAGGATTCGGTAGGCGTTACCCTGACCTACGTGTCGCCCGATGGCGAGATGGGTTTTCCCGGTACGCTGAAGACTGACGTGACCTACAGCCTCAACGAGCAGAACGAGTTGCGGATCGAGTACGCAGCCAGCACCGACAAACCCACCGTGCTGAACCTGACCAACCACAGCTATTTCAACCTGGCCGGCGCGGGTAACGGCGACATCCTCAAGCAGGTCGCCACCCTGCACGCCGCGCATTACACGCCTGTCACCGGCAAACTCATTCCTACCGGCGAACTGGCCCCGGTGGCCGGCACACCGATGGACTTCACCAAACCCACCGCCATCGGCACCCATATCAAGGCCGATCACCCTCAGCTCAAGTTCGCCGAACCGAAACAGGGTGGCTTCGATTTCAACTGGGCGCTGGACGCCAAGGGCGACGTGAGCAAAGTCGCCGCCGAGGTATACGATCCGCAATCCGGTCGGCACCTGCAGCTGTTCACTACCGAGCCTGGCGTGCAGTTCTACACCAGCAACTTCCTCGATGGCACGGTCAAGGGCAAGCAGGGCAAGGTCTATCCACATTGGGGTGCGTTTACCCTGGAAACCCAGCACTACCCCGACTCGCCCAACCAGCCGAATTTCCCGTCCACAAGGCTTGATCCGGGCCAGACCTACACCCAGACCATGGTCCTGAAGTTCTCGGCGAAGTAAGACAAAAGTCCATGCAGGAACTGTCACAGGCGGCGATCTTTTCTCGGTCGATGAGGTCGAGAGTGAAATATCAAGATCAAAAGATCGCCGTCTCTGGCAGCGCCTACCGGCTATCCTGCTGTCCATTGGATGATTGATCGAACGACAGGAGATAGGCATGAGGACTCTCGAATTGGCCGGCGTGTCCGTACCCGTGGTCGGCCAAGGCACTTGGCGCATGGGTGAAGAACCGTCGCATCACAAGAAGGAGGTAGCAGCCCTGCGATTGGGGATCGAATTGGGCATGACCCTGATCGACACTGCAGAGATGTACGCTGAGGGCGGCGCCGAGACAGTCGTTGGCGAAGCGATCACCGGCCTTCGCGACCAAGTGTTCCTGGTGAGCAAGGTCTACCCCCACAACGCCAGCCGCAAAGGCATTCCATTGGCCTGCGAGCGCAGCCTGCGCAGGCTCGACACCGATTACATCGATCTTTATCTATTGCATTGGCGTGGACAGTACCCACTGGACGAAACCGTCGAGGCTTTCGAACGCCTGCGCGAAGAAGGCAAGATCGGCCGTTGGGGCGTGTCGAACCTGGATGTCGCCGACCTTGAAGAACTGGCCTCGCCCGCCTGCGCCACCAACCAGGTGCTGTATAACCTGCAAGAGCGCGGCATCGAATTCGACTTGCTGCCCTGGTGCCGCCAACGAAACATGCCAGTCATGGCCTATTGTCCAGTCGGCCAGGGCAAGCATCTGCTCAAGGACCACACACTGGGGCAGATCGCCGAACGTCACGGCGCCACGCCGGCGCAAATCGCGCTGGCCTGGTTGCTGCGCCAGGACAATGTCATTGCCATCCCCAAGGCCGTGCAACCTGACCATGTGCGCTTGAATGCCGAAGCGGCCAACCTGAAGCTCGACCCTCAGGACCTGGCGGCATTGGACCTCATGTTTCCACAGCCCCAGGGCAAGCAGCGGTTGGCGATGGTCTAAAGCAAAAGAGTTTTATGTGGCGAGGGAGCTTGCTCCCGCTGGGGCGCGCAGCGGCCCCATTATTCTTACGATCGCTGCGCAATCGAGCGGGAGCAAGCTCCCTCGCCACAACAGCAAAAAGCAACAGCAACAGCAACAGCAACAAGACGCAGCCTTCAGAACAACCCCATCTGCCCGCCGACCAACGTCGAAAAATCATCGTCCACAAAGGGCAGGATCGCGTCCGCCACCGGCTGGAGCTGCTTGGTTACATAGTGATCGTAATCGATCGGTGCGCTGCGAATCTCCAGCGGCTCGGGCCCGGCCACGGTGATGACGTAACTGATCCAGCCGCCATTCTGGTATTGCCGCGGACGGCCTTGGCGCTGGTTGAACTCGTCGGCCAACCGCGCGGCCCGGACATGGGGCGGCACGTTGCGTTCGTAATCCTCCAGCGGGCGGCGCAGGCGCTTGCGGTAGACCAGCCGATCGTCGAACGCGCCGGCCAGGGTCTGCTGCACGTAATCGCGCACGTATTCCTGATAAGGCTGGCGGTGAAAAATCCTGCCGTAGAGTTGCTGCTGAAACTGCCGGGCCAGCGGCGACCAGTCGGTGCGCACGGTTTCCAGGCCCTTGTAGATGATGTCATCGCTGCCGTCGGCGCGAGTTACCAGCCCCGCGTAGCGTTTCTTGCTGCCTTCCTCGGCGCCGCGGATGGTCGGCATCAGGAAGCGCTTGAAGTGGGTTTCGAATTGCAGCTCCAGCGCACTCTCCAGGCCAAATTCCTCACGCACCTGTTCGCGCCACCATTGGTTGACGTGGGCCACCAGTTCGCGGCCAATCGTCGCCGCCTCCTCCTGGCCATGGGCACGGCGCAGCCAGACGAATGTGGAGTCGGTATCCCCGTAGATCACCACATGTCCCTGGGCTTCGATCAGTTGCCGGGTGCGTTGCATGATCTGATGACCACGCAATGTGATGGATGAGGCCAGCCGTGGATCGAAGAAGCGACAGCCGCTGGAACCGAGCACGCCGTAAAAGGCGTTCATGATGATTTTCAACGCTTGGGACAACGGTGCGTTGTGTTCGCGCTTGGCGGTTTCCCGACCTTCGGCGACCCGCGCCACGATGGCCGGCAGACAATGGCGAGTCCTGGAGAAGCGTGCCCCGCGAAAGCCTGGCACCGACTCGCGGTCGTCCGGGTGACGCAAGCCTTCGATCAAACCCACCGGGTCGATCAGGAACGTGCGGATGATCGACGGATACAGGCTTTTGTAATCGAGCACCAGCACCGACTCGTAGAGCCCCGGCTGGGAATCCATGACAAACCCTCCCGGGCTGGCCTCCGGCGGGCGCTGCCCGAGGTTCGGCGCTACGAAACCCTGGCGGTGCATCAGCGGCATGTACAGGTGCGTGAAGGCTGCCACGGAACCGCCGCTGCGGTCCGCCGGCAGGCCAGTGACACTGGCCCGCTCCAACAGGAACTTGAGCAGCTCGGTCTTGGCGAAGATCCGCGTCACCAGCTCACAATCCTTGAGGTTGTAGCGGGCCAGAGCCGGTTTGTCCTCGGCAAACATGCGATTGATCTCGTCCATGCGCTGGTAGGGATTGTCGATGGACTTGCCCTCTCCCAGCAGCGTCTGTGCAACGTTTTCCAGGCTGAACGAGGGGAAGCTCCATGTGGCCGAACGCAGGGACTCAATGCCGTCGATAATCAACCGACCGGCCGCCGAGGCGAAAAAGTGGTTGTTGCGCGCACCGTGTTCGCGCCATTGCATCTCTTCCCCGCCACGCCCCAGGCGCAACGGCACGGCCAGCCGTCGGGCGTGTTCATGCAGCACGCGCAGATCGAACTGCACCAGGTTCCAGCCGATGATCGCATCGGGGTCGAAACGGGCGAACCAGTCGTTGAGTTTTTTCAGCAGCTCAGTACGCGATTCGCAGTATTGGAGCTGGAAATCCACGCCGGTATCGTCGCCATTGGGCGGCCCGAGCATGTAGACCTGACGCTCGCCGCAGCCCTCAAGGGCGATGGAATACAAATCGCCCTGGGCGGTGGTCTCGATGTCCAGGGACACCAGGCGCAACGGCGGGCGATACTCCGGCGCCGGTTTCATCTGCGCATCAACCAGCAGCCCGCCGGCAGCCGGGGTCCCACCGAACCAGACCGGCGCGGTGATGAAGCGCTCCATCAGGTAGCGCTCCGGTGGCCGGACATCCGCCTCGAACACCTCGACGCCGGCACGGCGCAAGGTGGTGTCCAGGCGCATCAATTGGGCGTGTTGCTGGCAATACAGGCCGAGCACCGGGCGATGCTCGAAATCCAGCAGGTCCAAGGGGCGCAGTTCGATGTCCTTTTCGCCTTGCAGCAGGGCTTCAAGCTGGCCGCGCTGGACCTGCGGCACAAATGCCACCGACGGCTGCGCCGCAAGACGCACCCGCCGGGGGCCGGCGTCGGTCGCCAGCCAGAATTCGACTTCGGTGCCGGCCGGGGTATCGCGCCAATGCCGGGTCAGGACGAAGCCCTGCTGTAAATCCACCGCTACAACCTCGAAATGTGTGTATGGCGCGATTCTACCTGTGGCGAGGAGACTTCACCCGCTCAACCGTGGCGAGGGAGCTTGCTCCCGCTCGATCGCGCAGCGGTCGTCAAGAACTTGGGGCCGCTACGCAGCCCAGCGGGAGCAAGCTCCCTCGCCACAACAGCGCAGGGCATCGGATCGAGGGGGAATTCACCGGCCATGACGCTTTTGGACGACTGGCCGCCGCTTTACCGCTTGCTCTGCGCCGTTGGGTCTACGATGCTTGAATCACCCGCAAAAACATCACCCGAGGCTTCCCCATGAAAACCGTCGCGCAGTTGCTCCGGATAAAAGATGAAAAAACCAGCAAGTGCACACCATCTCACCGGACGACATGGTATTGCAGGCCCTGATGCGCATGGCCGAGAAAAACGTCGGCGCCTTGCTCGTGGTGAAGAACGATGAAGTGCTGGGGATCATCAGTGAGCGCGACTATGCGCGCAAAATGGTCTTGCATGGACGCTCATCGGTGGGCACGAAGGTGAGTGACATCATGGTATCCCCGGTGATCACCATAGACCCGCACCAGAATGTCGAGACCTGCCTGAGCATCATGACCGAGAAACATCTGCGGCATTTGCCGGTGGTCGAGGACGGCAAGCTCGTCGGCCTGTTGTCCATTGGTGACCTGGTCAAGGAAGCCATTGCCGAGCAGGCGGACCTGATCCGACAACTGGAGCAATACATTCGCGGCGAATGATCCGCGGGGTCGGGGTTGCTCATTCCCTGGGTACTTCTATATTGAAGGGGTTGTTCCTGCCCGAGCATCCTGATGGCCAATGCCGACCGACTGATCATTTGTGAACATTGCGATGCGGTATACGAGCCGGTTGTACTCGCCCGCCATCAGAAAGCCTCGTGCGTGCGATGCCACGCAGTCATCCAGCGTTACGACGGCCTAAGCATCGAGCAGCGCCTGGCCTTGAGTCTCACGGCCGCAGTGCTGTGGGCTTTTGCCAATGTCTACCCGGTGATGAGCATCCGGCTCCAGGGCTTGAACAACAGCGCCACGCTGTGGGATTCCATCGTGGCGCTCAGCCATGGGCCGATTACCTTCATTGCCCTCGTGGCTGCGGTAGCGATCATCGTCGCGCCGGCCCTTCAACTGGCGCTCCTGCTTTGGGTGCTGGCCTACGCCTACAGCCAACGGCGGGCGCCGGGGTTCAGCCTGTGCATGCGCAGCCTGGAAACCCTGCGGCCCTGGAGCATGCTGGAAGTGTGCCTGCTGGGCGCACTGGTGGCGGTGATCAAGCTCGCCGGGCTGCTGGACGTGTTGCCGGGCATCGGCCTGTTCGCCCTCGCGGCCTTGAGCCTGCTGATGATCCGCATTGCCGGGCGTGATGTCCGTGACCTGTGGGATCGTCCATGAACGGCCAGCCGCAGGTCACGCCGCCAGAAGCCAGCGACCTGAACCTGTGCCTGTGTCACAGCTGTGGCCTGGCCTGCGACATGACCGACGAGCCCGACACCTGCCCTCGCTGCGACGCCGCCCTGCATCGACGCAAGCCAGACTCCATCACTCGCACCTGGGCCTACATGCTCGCGGCGCTGGTGTTCTACATTCCGGCCAACCTGCTTCCGGTCATGAATACCCAGATGTTGGGCGAAGGTGCCGACAGCACCATCATCAGCGGCGTGATCGAATTCTGGCAAGGCGGTGCCTGGGACATCGCCCTGATCATCTTCATCGCCAGCATCGCCGTGCCCGGCATCAAGTTCGTGGTGTTGACGCTACTGCTGGTGACCGTGCAACGGCGCAGCACTTGGGCCCAACTGCAGCGGGCGAAGCTGTACCGGCTGGTGGAAGTCATCGGCTATTGGTCGATGCTCGACGTGCTGGTGGTGGCCCTGGTGGCAGCGCTGGTCAAGTTCCAGGCCCTGAGCGATATCGAACCGCGACCGGGCATTCTGTTCTTCGGCCTCGTGGTGCTGTTCACCATGCTGTCGGCCATGAGTTTCGACCCCCGGCTCATCTGGGACACCCAACCATCCGAGGAGATCATGGATGAAGTCGCAAGCCACTGACGGGCAACGACCCGCACCGGGTCGCGCCCATGTCACCACGCGCCGCTGGACGGTGTCGCTGGTGTGGATCGTGCCGATCATCGCCGTGCTGGTAGGGGTTTCCCTGGTGGTCCACAACTGGCTGCAGGAAGGCCCGACCATCTCCATCACCTTCAAGACCGGGCAGGGCCTGACCGCCAACAAGACCCAGGTGAAATATCGCAACGTAGTCATCGGCCAGGTCACCGATGTGCAATTGAGCAATGACCAGAAGAACGTCACCGCCACCGTCAAGCTCGCCAAGACGGCCGATACCTTCACCCACGAAGACTCGGTGTTCTGGGTAGTACGGCCGCGCATCGGCGCCGGCGGTATCTCAGGCATCGACACCCTGCTCTCTGGCGACTTCATCGGCGCCGACGCCGGCCAGTCGAAAGTACGGGCCAAGTCCTTCACGGGCCTGGAAGCCCCGCCACCGATCACTTACGGCGAACCGGGCAAGCGCTTCACCTTGCATTCCCAGGACCTCGGCTCGCTGGACATCGGCTCGCCGGTCTACCTGCGCAAGATCCCGGTGGGCCAGGTCGTGTCCTACGCCCTCGACGCCGATGGCAAGGGCGTCAATATCGACGTGTTCGTCAACGCACCCAACGATGTGTATGTCACCGAAAATACCCGGTTCTGGAACGTCAGTGGCGTGGACGTGAACGTCGGTGCCAATGGTTTCGCGGTCAAGACCGAATCATTGTCGGCGCTGCTGCTGGGCGGGATCGCGTTCCGGGCACCGGAATACAGCCCTGGCGACGTCCCCGCCACCGATGACAAGACCTTCGAGTTGTTCGCCGACCAGCAGAGCGCCCTCGCCCCGCCCAATGGCAAGGCGCAGTACCTGGCCTTGCGTTTCGACCAGGCATTGCGCGGTTTGCGGGTCGATGCGCCGGTGGAATTCCTGGGCGTGGAGATCGGCAGGGTCGTTGCCATCAATCTGGATTTCGACGAGAAGCAGCGCAGCTTCCCGGTCAATGTCGGGGTAGTGATCTATCCGCAGCGGCTGGGCAAGGCCCACGAAAAACTGCTCAGTGCGCTCAATCACAATCCGGACGACGAAGCCGCCGGCGCCCGCCTGATCGGCAGCTTCGTCGAACGGGGCCTGCGCGCCCAGGCCCGCAGCGGCAACCTGCTGACCGGGCAGTTGTATATCTCGCTGGACTTCTACCCCAAGGCTGAAAAAGTCGCCTTCGACCCCGCCGCCCGACCTGTGCGCATACCGACCATTCCAGGCAGCCTCCAGCAATTGCAAGAGCAATTGCAGTCGATGGTCGAACGCATCAACAAACTGCCGCTGGAAAGCATCGCCAGCAACCTGGATGGCAACCTCGTGGAGTTGCGCAAAGGTCTTTCCCAGTTCAACAGCAAGACCTTGCCAGGCGTGCAGAGCACGTTGCAGGACGTGAGCAAGACCCTGCAATCAGCCAACTCGACCCTGGCCGAAGATTCGCCGCAACGCGAACAACTGACCCAGACCCTGGACGATCTGGGGCGCATGTCGCGTTCGTTGCGCGAGCTCTCCGACTACCTGAGCCGCCACCCCGAGTCGCTGCTGCGCGGTCGCCCCAAGGACGCACCGGCACAGAACCTCACATTCCCGGTAAAAGAATGACCACAGGAGCGCGCCTTATGCCGCGAATGCTGAAATGCTCGTTGATTGCCTTGGCATTGCTGCTCGGCGCCTGCCGTAGCGATCCCATTCACTATCACACCCTGAGCCCGGCCCAACCGGCGGATCAAAGGCGCAGCAATGTGGACATCCAGGTCGAGCAAGTCAGTGTTCCACCTCAAGTGGATCGCACCCAGATGGTCATCCGCCAAGGCAACAGCGGGCTGGCGATCCTGGAAACCGAATGGTGGGGCGCCAGCCTGGCCGATGAACTGCACAGCAGCCTGGATGAACAATTGAACAACCCCGGCGCACCGAAACTGTTGCTGCGGGTAGACGTGCAACGCTTCGACTCGATCCCCGGCCGCTACGCCCGCATGGACGTGCAGTGGCGCTTGCGCAACCTCGGTAACGAAGCCCGTCCCCTGACCTGCCGCAGCAGCTTGCAAACGCCGGCCGCAGGCAGCATCGACGAGCTGGTGACAGCGCACCAGAACAACGTCCGGCAATTCGTCGGCCTGGTAGAGCAAGCTGCTTCACGCAAGGCGTGTCCCTGATTCACTCGGGCCAATGCTGCGACAGGATCGGCGCAACGCGTGGATGGCGGTCGATACGCTCCAGCAACCCATGAAACTCTGGGCGGGCGTTTAACATGGCTTCGCGCGTACCCTGCCACTGGGTGATCACGGCGGCCAGGATATCCAGCGCACCTGGCTCGGCGCCGCTGAGAAACGGCCGGGCCGGGAATTGGTCGGCAAACAGCGCCCAGTTGCGATACAGCCGCTGCTGTGTGCCGCGGACCAATTGCTGCCGAGTCGCCTCGTCCGCATCCTCCAGCCAGCGTTCCGGAAAATCGATGATGCCGATGGGCGTATAACAATGGGCGACGATGTAGACCAGGCCCCGTATGGCTTGCGCACGCTGCCCAGGATCGTCAGGCAGCAATTTCGACTGTGGAAAGGACAAACCGAGGTGAATCAGAATCGCCGCGGCTTCAGTCAGCACCGAGCCGTCCGGCAATTTCAGCGTCGGGACCAACTTCTGCGGGTTCAGCGCCTCGAGTTCCTTCGCCGCGGTGCTGTCCTCAGTGGAATACGCATCGACCCTGCGGTACGCCACGTCGCACAGGCCCAAGGCGATTTCCACCGCTGAGGAGCCGGATTGCCTGTGACCGAATAACAGATACATGAGTTTGCCTCCTGCTGAGTACTCAGCCCGGTAGAACCCGCGAACCCGCCGGTGTTCCACTTGGCGGACGACGCGCACCTTCCTCTATCACGCCAACCAAAGGTAGCTGAACGAGCTATCACTGCCATCGATGTTCACCATCATGTCAATGAAGTTCTCTTGATGATTGCCCGGCGCAACAATGGCATCACACCAACCCACTACACCCCGGAGCACACCATCATGAAACGCCAACTCATCCTCAGCTTCGCTTTCTCGGTACTGGCCGCCAACGTATTCGCCGCCTCCTCCCAACCGGTCGTTGCCGAAGGTGGCTCTGATCGCTTGATCGAAAATCGCGTTGCCGAAGGCGGTGCTGATCGTCTGCTGGAACGTCGCGTTGCCGAAGGTGGTTCTGATCGCCTGATCGAGAACCGCGTTGCCGAAGGCGGTGCTGATCGTCTGCTGGAACGTCGCGTTGCCGAAGGTGGTTCTGATCGCCTGATCGAGAACCGTGTTGCCGAAGGCGGTGCTGATCGTCTGCTGGAACGTCGTGTGGCTGAAGGTGGCTCTGATCGCTTGATCGAAAATCGCGTTGCCGAAGGCGGTGCTGATCGTCTGCTGGAACGTCGCGTTGCCGAAGGTGGTTCTGATCGCCTGATCGAGAACCGCGTTGCCGAAGGCGGTGCTGATCGTCTGCTGGAACGTCGTGTGGCTGAAGGTGGCTCCGACCGTCTGGCCCAGAACCGCGCATGAGGGGTTCGTTCGCTGCTGCAACATTCCAGACAGTTCTCGGACCAAACCCGTCGTCATAGAAGCCCGGCCTTATCCGCCGGGCTTTTTCGTGGGCCAGCCGCGCCTAACGACCCGATGCCCGCGCCATGCAGCGTTGATAGCGCTCATCCACCCGCTTGGCAAACCACGCCGTGGTCAGCTTGCGCGTGATCTTCGGACTCTTTAGCACGATCCCCGGCAGCACCGCCCGTGGCAACGGCTTGCCCTCGGCCCGTTCAGCCAGTTCGAAGACCTTTTTATAGAGTTTGCTGTCCTCGAATGCCAGGCTCTCACCCTGTTCCAACTGATCACGAATGGTCGGGTTGCGCATCTCCAATGATTTGCCCAACGTGCGCACCGCCAGCTCCGTACTGCCCGGCATGATGGAATCATGCACGATCAAATCGCCGTCCAGCGCCAGGGTAATGCCAGTTGCCCGACTCACCGCATGCTGGAAAGCCGCGTTGCGACTGGCGTACCACCCGGCATTGAAATCAGCGAAACGATACAGCGGCTCGGTGTAGCTCACCGGGTAGCCAAGCAAATGTGCGATGCCGAAATACATCCCGCCCCGACGGCTGAACACTTCGCGACGAATCGAGCCGTCCACCGCGTAGGGATAGTTTCGCGCATTGGCTTGGGCAAACGCGATGCTGACCTGCATCGGCCCACCCGTGTGCACCGGGTTGAAACCGCCGAACAGCGTCTTGCCCAGCGGCACCATGCCGATGAAGTCGTCGAAAATATCGCTCAGCTCTTTCTCGCTACGCGCCGCGTTGAGTCGGTCGCTGTAGCTTTTACCGTTGGAGGAACGCACCTGGAGCGCGCCGCTGACCAGCAGGCTCGGGATATGGACTTTGGCCGCACGGCGGTCGATCTCCTCCCGGGCAATCTTGCCCAGCCCGGGCACCGTCGGGTCCGCCTGGAATGTCGACTCCTGTTCGGTCACTGCCAGGACTGCGCAGATATTCTGCGTCGTGGGTGGGATCTGCTGCGCCGCGAAGGCCACGTATATATCAGTGGCCCAGCCTTCACGATCCGCCGTCTTGGCCGGTAACAACCGCACGATCTGCTGCTTGACCTCGGCAGGCTGACGCTCAGGCTCCTGCACCTGGCGACTGCCGCAACCGGCCAGGACCAGCAATGCGGCAAGGCTGATCATCAATCGATTGAAATGCATGGTGCTCCATCAGGTCGAGTACTCCGAAGCCACCATACGATCAAAAACGGACACGGGCTATGTTCCGTCGCGCAGAGCAACAAATATTCTGGAAGTAAAACCGATTCGATAACCCCCGCAGTCCCCTGTGTGCGAGCTTGCTCGCGATGGCGCCAGCACATCCGACATAGATGCAAACTGACCCACCGCTTTCGCGAGCAAGCTCGCTCCCACAGGGGATTTGTGGTGATTGCGATTGCAGCGTGTACCCCAGGAACCCGTGTGGTGAGTGCGGTGGGTCAGATTCCGCTCAGCGCCAGATCCATTGCGAAGTAGGTGAAGATCAGGTCTGCACCAGCCCGTTTGATCGCCCCCAAGCTCTCGCGTACCACGCGGGCTTCGTCGATGGCGCCTGCCTGGGCGGCGAATTTGATCATCGCGTATTCGCCGCTGACCTGGTAGGCCGACAGCGGCAGGTTCGAGGCCTGGCGGATGTCGCGGATGATATCGAGGTAGGCACCGGCCGGCTTGACCATCAGCGCATCGGCGCCTTCCTGCTCGTCGAGCAAGGATTCGCGCAGTGCTTCGCGGCGGTTCATCGGGTTCATCTGGTAGCTCTTGCGGTCGCCCTTCAAGGCGCTGCCGCCAGCCTCGCGGAACGGGCCGTAGAGCGCCGAGGCGAACTTGGTGGAATAGGCCATGATTGCAGTCTGGCTGAAACCGGCCTCGTCCAGGGCCTTGCGAATGGCCTGGACCTGTCCGTCCATGGCCGCAGACGGCGCGATCACGTCGGCACCGGCACGGGCTGCCGCCACGGCTTGCTTGCCCAGGTTGATCAAGGTCCGATCGTTGTCCACTTCGTGCCCGTGCAACACGCCGCAATGGCCATGATCGGTGTATTCACAGAAGCAGGTGTCGGACATCACGACCATTTCCGGCACCGCATCCTTGCAGATCCCGGCCATGCGCGACACCAGGCCGCGCTCGCTCCAGGTGTCGCTGCCGTCGCTGTCCAAATGATGCGACACACCGAAGGTCATCACCGACTTGATGCCGGCACGGGCATAGCGCTCGATTTCACTGGCCAGTTTCGCTTCGGGAATGCGTACCACGCCCGGCATGCTCTTGATCGGCACGAAATCATCAATTTCTTCTTCGACGAAAATCGGCAGCACCAAGTCGTTCAAGGTGAACTCGGTTTCTTGGAACAGGCTGCGCAGGCTGGCATTGCGGCGTAGACGGCGTGGACGTGCATCGGGGAACTGGCTGGACATGGGACTCCTGGGCAAATAGGTGTTCGATCACAGGGGCAAAGCTTATGCCCTGGCTGGCCAGGGCACAAACGCCGGCGGGAAAACAGAGTGTTACCCGGCGAGCAATAATCGCCTCACAAGCTCAGCGAGCCATTGATGCACGTCACCACCGCGCCGCCAATCCAAACGTCATCGCCCAATTGCTCGACATGAATGCGCCCGGCCCGGCCCATCGTCAGCCCCTGGCTGACCACGTAGGACGTCGGCGCCAAGCCCTTGGCCAGCATCCATTGCGCAAGCCCGGCATTCAGGCTGCCGGTCGCGGGATCCTCCGGCATGCCATCTCCGGCAATGAAACCGCGCACTTCAAAATGCGCCTCATCGCCATCCACCACCGGGTCCCAAGGCGCAATCACGCCCACGGCCAGATCCAGCAACTGGTGATAATCAGGCTTGAGCGTCAACACCTGCTGGCGATCCTTGAGCATCAAGGCCAACCAACCGGCGCCGTTATCGACCCATTGCGCGTCGACAATCGCCTCGGGCGCAAGCCCTAGCCCCTGGCGCACCCGCTCCAGCAGATCGGCCGCAAGCGGACCGGATTTGAGCAAGGGCGGCGCAAGAAACGCCAATCCGTGATCGCTGCGGCGGATTCTGACCAGGCCGACGCCACATTCCTGCACGATCTCCTGCCCTTTCGGCACGCCCCCGGCTTCAAGCCACGCGTGGCAACTGCCCAACGTCGGATGGCCGGCGAAGGGCAATTCGGTCGACGTGGTGAAGATGCGCACCCGGTAATCGGCTTGCGGATGTCGCGGCGCCAGCAGAAAAGTCGTTTCGCTGAGATTAGTCCAATTGGCGAAGGCGACCATACCTTCGTCGCTGATCCCATCGGCGCCGAGCACCACCGCCAGCGGGTTGCCCTTGAGGGGCACTTCGCTGAACACATCCAGTTGCTTGAAATCGAATCGGCCGGCCATGGATTTGTTCATTCCGGGATCTTCAAACCACGCGCCACGGCCGGTCGGGCCAGGAAGCGCTCCAGCACCCGCGTCACATTGGGGAAGTTCTGGATGCCGACCAAATCACCGGCCTCATAAAAGCCGATCAGGTTGCGCACCCACGGAAACGTGGCGATATCGGCGATGGTGTAGCGCTCGCCCATGATCCAGTCCCGCCCTTGCAGGCGCCCTTCCAGCACTTTGAGCAGGCGCTTGCTTTCCTCGACGTAACGATCGCGAGGGCGCTTGTCTTCGTAGTCCTTGCCGGCGAACTTGTTGAAGAATCCCAACTGCCCGAACATCGGCCCGATCCCACCCATCTGGAACATCAGCCATTGGATCGTCTCGTAGCGCGCCGCCGACTCCTGGGCCAGCAATTGGCCGCTCTTGTCCGCCAGGTAGATCAGGATCGCCCCCGACTCGAACAACGCCAACGGCTGATCGCCCGGACCATGGGGGTCGAGAATCGCCGGAATCTTGTTGTTGGGGTTCAGGGAAAGGAACTCGGGGGACAACTGGTCGTTACTGCCGAAGTCCACTTTGTGGGGTTCGTAGGGCAGGCCGGTCTCTTCCAGCATGATCGAGACTTTCACCCCGTTGGGCGTTGGCAGGGAGTAGAGCTGGATCCACTCAGGGTATTGGGCGGGCCATTTCTGGGTGATGGGGAACGGGGTCAGGTCGGGCATGGGTGTCAGCTCGAAAAATAAAGGAAAGGCCCGAGGATAATCCAAGATTCGCACGGCGGCATCAGCGACGCGTCATGGGATTCACATCGGCCATTCTTAATTTCGCAACATCTTGTCGCTAAGGTTCGTCCCATCCCCCGAGAGAGGCCGCTACAGTGCGGCGCATTCGGCCGGGATCGAACCAAAGGGCCTCAGGAGACTCTGAGCAATGCCCCGAGGAATCGAAGCGGCGTCATGACAGGGAAAACACCCGAGGTCAAAAGCCTTGCGGTGCCAAGGTTTGTCAGCCTGACTCACGAGTGCTGAAGAATATTTATTCGATGATGAACCCACTGAATTTCGCCAGACGTTTCAAACACCGTTCGTGGCTGATGCTGCCGACGCTGCTGGTTGTCTGTGGTTTGGTGCTGTCCCTGGAGTCGAGCGTCAGTCGCGCCCAACCCGCCGACGGCGTGCAGACCCTGGTGTTCCTGCGCCATGCCGAGAAACCCGCCGGTGGCCTAGGCCAACTCAACTGCCAGGGCCTGAACCGCGCCATTGACCTGGCGACCCTGCTGCCGGAAAAATTCGGCAAGGCCGACTACGTGTTCGCCGCCAACCCTACCCGCAACGTCGAGGAAGGCGAGAAGGACAACTCCTACAGCTACATTCGCCCGCTGATGACCATCAGCCCCAGCGCCATCAAGCTCGGGTTGCCGGTGAATATCAATTATTCGGCCAACGACACCAGCGAACTGGCCGATGAGCTGCTGCATGACAAGTACCACAACGCCACGATCTATACCGCCTGGTCCCATGGCTACCTGCCGGAGCTGATCAATAAGGTCGCCGGCGAGGCCGTGGGTAAGAAGCAGACCATCACCGATGATTGGGCATCAGGGGATTTCGATTCGCTGTACGTGCTGACCCTGACCTGGCACAACGGCAAGGCCAGCCTCAGGAGCCAGAGCTACAAGCAAGGCCTGGACAACGGCAAGGAAGCCTGTCCGACCTGACCGTTCGCTGGCTCCCTGCCTTTGTGGGGCTTGCCCGCGAAAGCGGCGGATCAGCCGCCGACGATGCTGACTGATGTTCCGCTTTCGCGAGCAAGCTCGCTCCCACATTGATTCAGCCTAATCACACGCCGCGAAGCGCTCGCTCACGCAGATAGTCGAGCACCGCCGCCCGCTCCCCCGCGAACTCGATCCGCAAGCCCTTCTTTTCCCGCTGGAACACGTACATCGGGTCGTAGTATTCACACAGCAGGCCTTCGATCCAGCCGCGATGCAAGTCGACGGCGCCGGTGTTGGCCTGTTCGATCAGGGCTGCTTCCAAAATAGCCAGCAAACGCCGGTGACGGTCACCGCCCAAGCGCTTGTGGATGTTGTTCAGACTCGCCAGCAGACGCTCGGAAAACAGCGCGAAACCTTCCTCGCCATGCACAGCGACAAACTCGGCACAAAGGTCGATCACGTAATCACGCAGGATTCGCTCGACTCGCTGCGCCAGGCTGTCTTCCAGCCAGACCATCGGAACCTGCTGCATACGCTGGAACAGCGGCAGCGGCAAGGCGCAACTGCCGACCATGCGGCTCTCGTCTTCGAGGACGAATTGTTCGATACCGGCGGCGCGCTTTTTCAGCACGTCTACCGCCAGTCGGTTTTCAAAGTCGATATTCGAAGGCTGGCCGGTGGCGCGTTTGCCGAAGCTTGAACCGCGATGATTGGCATAGCCTTCCAGGTCCAGGCCATTGTCCAGTTGGCTCAGCACCTCGGTCTTGCCGGTGCCAGTCATTCCGCCCAGCAACACCAGGTCGCATTCGGTGGTCGCTCGCTCGACAGTGTCGAGCAGGAAGGTGCGCATGGCCTTGTAGCCGCCACCAACCCTGGGGTAGTCGATGCCCGCTTCGTCCTTGAGCCACTGCTGGACGATCTGCGAACGCAAGCCACCGCGAAAGCAGTACAACACGCCGTCAGGATGGGTTTGCGCGAATTCGGCCCAGGCCTGGATGCGATGCGCCTTGATCTCGCCGGACACCAGTTGATGGCCGAGAACGATGGCCGCTTGCTGGCCCTGCTGTTTGTAGCAGGTGCCGACGCGTTGCCGTTCGAGGTCGGTCATCAAGGGCAAGTTGACCACGCCGGGGAATGCGCCCTTGAGAAATTCGACCGGCGCGCGGGTATCCATCATCGGCCGGTCGTTGAGGAAGATGTCGCGGTAATCGGTGATGTCACGGGGCATCATGACACCTCGACCGCGTGGATCTGTCGCTCAACCAGTTCGCCAATGGGCTCCAATGCAAGGCCAAGCTCAACGGCCACCCGCAGGAACTCTTCCTCGCCTTGGGCAGTGACGGCAACCAGCAATCCGCCGCTGGTCTGTGGATCGCACAGGACGCGCTTGTGCAGCTCCTGGACACGACCGACCTTGCTCGCGTAGCTGTCGAAATTGCGCAGCGTGCCGCCCGGCACACAGCCCTGGTCAAGGTAATACTCGACGCCCGGCAGACGCGGCACCGCGTCGTAACGAATGCGTGCGGTCAATTGGCTGCCGTCGGCCATTTCGACCAGATGCCCGAGCAGGCCAAAACCGGTGACGTCGGTCATCGCCGTCACACCGTCGAGCTTGCCAAAGCGGCTGCCGGGCTTGTTCAGCGTGCACATCCAGTCACGGGCCAGGCCGACATCGGCGGCGCGCAACTTGCCCTTCTTTTCGGCGGTGGTCAGGATGCCGATGCCCAGCGGCTTGGTCAGGTACAGACGGCAGCCGGCGGTGGCGGTGTCGTTGCGTTTCATGTGGCGCTTATGCACCAGGCCAGTGACCGCCAGGCCGAAAATCGGCTCAGGCGCATCGATCGAATGCCCGCCAGCCAAGGGAATGCCGGCCTCGTCACACACCGAACGACCGCCGCGAATCACTTCCCGAGCGATCTCCGGAGCGAGTACGTTGACGGGCCAGCCGAGAATCGCAATGGCCATCAGCGGATCGCCGCCCATGGCGTAGATGTCGCTGATGGCATTGGTGGCGGCGATGCGGCCGAAATCGAACGGATCGTCGACAATCGGCATGAAAAAATCCGTGGTCGAGACCACGCCGCGCTCGTCATCGATGGCGTAGACCGCGGCGTCGTCCCGGGAAGCGTTGCCGACCCACAGTTTCGGATCAAGGTTCTGCGCACCGCTGCCGGCCAGGATCACCTCCAGCACCTGGGGCGAAATCTTGCAGCCGCAACCGGCGCCGTGGCTGTACTGGGTCAGGCGAATCGGCTCGCTCATGGGCATACCTCTCGTAAGTCAAGGGGAGCGATTCTACCAGCAACACCCACGCTTCAGTGCCCCACCGGGCGCCACATCCCTCTCCCTGCCGCCCTTTGGTGCTTCTGCAAGGCACCGCGAGACACCGAGGTGCGCGCTGTCTGACCAAAAGGACAGGAAAATAACCAATAACCTTGGCTTTTCAAGGCTCTCAAATGAATTGGTACGAGATATGCAAACGTTTGCGCAACCGATTGGGACCGCCTGATCGACGTTATTTTCTTCGCCCAAGGAACACGGGGTTCGCCCCGTATGAATAAGGACTTTCCATGCACTTCACTTCCAGGTGTTGCGCCTCATTCGGCGTTTTCGCAACCTCCCTGCTACTGGCCGCCGTTACTGGACTACACAGCATTGGAGCCCAAGCCCAAACGACCGAAGAGTCCGCCCAGGGCGAAGCCCTCAGCCCCAGAGCCACCCCATCGAAACAAGGCGCTTATCTGTCGGACTGGTACAACCAGGACCTGACGATCATCGGCAGCAAGGACATCAGTTTCGGCCCGCGGCCGGTCGATGATGTTTACCTGGAATACGAATACTTCGGGCGCAAAGGGCCTTTCGAGCTGTATGGCTACGTCGATATCCCGAAGATTTTCGATATCGGCAACAGCCACGACAAAGGGGTATGGGACCATGGCTCGCCCGTGTTCATGGAGCATGAGCCGCGGATTTCCATCGACTACCTGGCCGGCCGCAGCCTGGCCATCGGGCCGTTCAAGGAATGGTATGTAGCGTTCGATTGGATCTACGATCACGGCAGCAACAGCGCCAACCGCGGCAACACCTTGTATAGCGGCCTGGGGACCGACATCGACACTCATTCGAGGGTCAATCTGTCGGCCAACTTCTACGGCCGTTATCAATGGGAAAATTATGGCGCCAGCAATGAGTACGCTTGGGACGGCTACCGCGCGCAGCTCAAGTACATCGTGCCGATCAGCCAGTTCAGCAACGGTGCTTCGCTGACGTACATTGGCTTCACCAACTTCGACTTCGGTTCGGACCTGCACAAGGACAACCCGGCCCGCACTGCCAACGCTACGGTCGCGACCAACGTATTGCTCTATTCCTTCACGCACCTGCGCTTTACGCTGGTGGGCCGCTACTTTCACAACGGCGGCAATTGGCAGGACGGCAGCGAACTCAACTTTGGCGATGGCAACTTCCGTGCCCGCTCCGATGGTTGGGGATACTACGCCGGCGTCGGCTACCAATTCTGACCCATCGCTCACACACCGTTCCCTATCCATGGAGGTCACGAACACATGATCAATCGCCTGTCCATTTCCGTCGGCCTGGCCAGCGCCGCCCTCTTCTGCTCGGCTGCCGGAGCGGCACCGCCGCTGCAACCCAAAGTCATGTTGATCACGATGTTTGCGCCCGAGGCGCAGAACTGGATCGAACGCCTGGGGCTCAAGGAGCAAATCCGCGTGCCGGGCCTGTCCGCCGAGTATCCGAATATCCACTGCAATGCCGAGCGGGTCTGCCTGCTGATCACCGGCATGGGCCAGACCAACGCTGCGGCCTCGACATTGGCGCTGGCGCTTTCGCCAACCGTCGACCTGCGTAAAAGCTATTTCCTGGTGGCCGGGATCGCCGGCATCAACCCGCACCACGGCACCCTCGGCACTGCCGCCTGGGCCCACTACCTGGTGGAGTTCGGCACACAATGGGAACTGGATTCGCGGGATGCGCCCAAGGATTGGCCTACCGGCTACCTGGGCATCAACACCAAGGGGCCGAACGAAAAACCGCCACTGGACTACAAGACCGAAGTCTTCGAGCTCAACCCGGCGTTGCAAGCCAAGGCCTTTGCCCTCAGCCACAAAGTGACCTTGGCCGAAAGCAAGGAATCGGCGGCCTGGCGCTTGAAGTATCCGTATGCGCCGGCGAACCAGCCGCCGGTGGTCACGCGCTGCGACACCGTGGCCGGCAACACCTGGTTCTCCGGTACGCGCCTGAGCGAGCGCGCCGAAGTCTGGACCCGCCTGCTCACCGACAACAAAGGCGTTTATTGCACGACCCAACAGGAGGACAACTCCACCTACGAAGCCTTGCTGCGGGCCAGTCGCGAAGGCCGGGTAGACATCAATCGGTTGGCGGTGCTGCGGGCCGGATCCGACTTCGATCGTCCCGAGCCTGGCGGCAATGAAGTGGACAACTTGCTCAAATACGCTGACCAGGGCGCGTTCGTTCCGGCTTTGGAGAATCTGTTTCGCACCGGTAATCCGCTGGTGCAGGACATCGTGAAGCATTGGTCGGCATGGCAAAACGGCGTGCCCGGGCACTGATTTCTCGTCGTGGCGCGCGAGCTTGCTCCCGCTCGGGTGCGCAGCAGTCGCAAAAAAGCCAGGGGCCGCTTCGCAGCCCAGCGGGAGCAAGCTCCCTCGCCACACAGTCTGCCGAGCTGAACGGCGGGGCCGTTCTCAACGGATCAGCCAATGGAATTTTCAGCCCCAGGCGGGATCACTTGAACATCAACCTTGCGCACCCACCCAGGAGACTGCCGATGCCCGTCGCCCCTGCCGACAGCACCCACCTTGACTACGGTCTCGACACGCTGTTCGGTCGCGAGACCAAAAGTGTCGATTGCCAGTTCGATGTCAAGCGCCTCGATGACGGCGAGCCGCCATGGTTCGCCTTGCATGTGCGCCCGCCGATGCCCGTGGATCTGGATAAAGCCCAGATCGTCGTGTTCAGCGCCGAAGGCCGACGTGTCAGCGGCATTGTCCGGCGAACCGAGCGCCTGGCTGATGACAGCCTGCAACTGGAAGTGGAACCCGACTGAGGCGTTCAGTCCTGACGCACACTGCTGCGGTACATGAACACCAGCGCCAGTGCCAGGCAGGCCATGGCCAGGATCCGGCTGGCGGACAGCTCGATGGCCGGATTGCCCAGCCAGCCGAAGTTGTCGATCAGCATGCCCATGCCCAGTTGCCCGATAATCACCGCCACTGTCGCCACGGCTGTGCCAACCCTGGGTACCGCTCCCACCATGACAATCATGTAAACGACCCCGAACAACGCGCCGCTGAGCTGCCATTTCGGCACGTCCAACAGGCTGACTGCGTGGGCCGGTTCAAAAAACACGATCAGCAACCCGGTGATGACCGTGCCCACCGTAAACGTCAGCAAACTGCTGCGCAGCACACCCACGGTCTGGCCTAAGCGCCCATTGATGGCCGCCTGCACGCTCAACACCGCGCCGGCAACGACGACCACCAGCAACAAAAGAAACAGACTCATATTCAACCTCGGGCAATCAGGACAAGGGCGACGACAATCAGCGCTAATGCCAGCCAGCGCTCGCCATTGACGCGCTTGCGGGTGGCACCGAACCAGCCGAAATGATCGATCAGCACGCTTTTGCCGACCTGGCCGGAAAGAATCGCGATCATCGTCATGGCGATGCCAATGTGCGGCGTGGCGAGCGTGAGCACGACCACATAGATCGGTCCGAGGAAGCCGCCGATCAGTTGCCAGCGCGGCAGTTCATTCAAGGCCGGGCCTTGCTGGCGGCCGCTGAACAGCAACAGCAGGAACAGAATCGCCGAACCGACCCCGAAGATACTCAGGGTGGCCCACAAATGACCGACCTGGCCCCCGAGCGGCCCCAGCAGGCCGGCCTCCACCGACAAGCCCATGCCGGCCAGGATGACCAGGGGCAGCAACAGCCAGCGCAAGAATGCCCGGGGTTTGGACGCTGTCGTCACCGACGCGGCCTCGTTGAGTGAAGACGCCTGCATAAATCCGAACCTGTTCAGAAAAGAATGGCCGGCATTATCGGCTGGCGGCCCTGTGCGATAAATGGGAGGATTGCGATAACACTTTTGCGCAATACGCACAGGACCGCCGCCATGCACGGCCTCAATGAACTTGGCTTCAAGGCGCTGCGATTATTCGTCGCGGTGCTCGACCACGGCAGTTTTTCCGAAGTAGCCCGGCGCGAAGGCCTTGCCCCGTCGTCGATCTCCCGGCAGATCCAATTGATGGAGCAGGCGCTGAACCAACAGTTGCTCTATCGCCACACCCGCGCCGTGTCCCCCACCGAGGCCGGCCGTCTGTTGGGGCATCACGCACGTCTGTTGCTGGTGCAGTTGGAAGAAGCCGAACAAGCCTTGCAGGAACAGCACAGCGAACCGTCCGGCCTGGTGCGGATCAATGCCCCGGTGGTATTCGGCCAACGCCATCTGGCGCCATGGCTGGGCCAGCTGTGCGAGCGTTACCCGAAATTGCAATTGGAGATCCAGCAAACCGACAGCTACGTCGATCCGCTGCTCGAAGGCACTGACCTGCTGTTTCGCATCGGCCCATTGCACGACTCAAGCATGCAGGCGCGGGTCGTGGCGCCTCATCGCTTCCAGATCGCGGCCAGCCCGACCTACCTGGCCCGCTACGGCGCGCCACTCAAGCCTCAGGACCTGGCACATCATCAGTGCCTGGCCTACAAAGGTGTGACCGGCCAACAGCGTTGGTTCTTCCGCCGCCCGGGCCACGCCTGGACGCCTTACAGCGTCAGGGGCCCGATCACCGGCAACCACGCCGACACCCTGACCCAGGCCGCGGAGCAAGGCCTGGGGCTGGTGATGTTTCCGTCGTGGCTGATCGGCGAAGCGGTTCGCAACGGCACGCTGGTTCCGGTGCTGCAGGATTACCAGGCGTCCAACAGCCTCGAACCCCAGCAGATCGCCATTCTCTGGCCGGGCAGCCGGCGCCTGTCGGTGAAGGTCCGCACGGTGATCGATTTCTTTCTCGAGTGTTTTGGCGAAGTGCCGTACTGGGATCGCTGATGGTGTGAATGGCTTTGAGGCTGCGGCGCAACCCAGCGGGCGCAAGCTCCCTCGCCACAGGAGTAATTGCCACTTGCCATTCGTCCTGTACCGCTGCGCATAGAAACTGAAAGGCGCTGGAGTCCATAACAATGCCCGTGGGATGATCGGCGTCCAAGCGCGACCATCCGTGGAGAGTTTCATGTCATTGTTGAGTAAACACGCCGCCGCTCTGGTGCTGACGGCCATCGCCAGCCTGGCCGTGGTGCCTGTCCAGGCGGCCCAGCCCAAACCTGCCGCCGAAGCACCGGCGCAGAAGGTTTCGATGCTGGGGGGCAAGTTCGTTTTCAACCTGCCCAAGGGTTTCACGGCGACACCGTTGCCCGCCGGTGACGCGGCCCAGGGCACAGCGGGAGCGACGGGGACGATGTACAGCAATGCCACCAGCCGGACCGTGGTAATCGCCGCCGAAAACCTCATTATCAACGGCGCCACAGTGAAGGATGACGACGGCGCGTTTCTCGACATGACCATGGCGGACTTCGCCGCCCAGCGAAGCAAAGCCTTGCCGGACGCCAAGATCCTCAGCGAAAAAAGCCTGACCCAGAAAGGCACCGGCCTGGGCCTGCGCCAGCTCGACACCAGCGCCACCCAGGGCGGCGGTCCGACCTTGGATACCACGCTGCTGGCCGCCTCCGGCACCCGCATGGCGGTGGTGCAGATCATTTCCCGGGCCAGCGACAAGACCGGTCATGAAGCCTTGGTCAAACAGATCGCCAGCGGCAAGTGAGTAGGCCTGTGGGCTGATGGACCGCGTGGTCCCCAAATCGCGGACAAGCCCGCTCCCACAGGGGCTTGCGCAGGTCCCTCTTGCGGTGAACTTCTCGGATAAAACGGTGGGAGCGAGCTTGCTCGCGATAGCGCTGGTTCAGTTTGCGTCGATGCCGGATGAGCTAGGGATTGAGTCGCTCCAGCCAGGCTCGCAGGTCCTGGACTTCCAGGGCGCTGATCGTGTGGCCGACGCCTGGATAGGCATGGAATTCCGGTTCCAGGGCCAGGGTTTTCAAGAACGTGTTGGCTTCGGCGCCGTCGTGGTAAGGAATGATCGGGTCGGCCGTACCGTGGCCAATGAACACCGCCAATGCCCGCCGCGACTCGTCGGGGGTCAGTTCTGCCTGGAGCACGGAAAGCACACGCCCGCCCATGGCAGCGATGCCGCCGACGGCTTCGGGGTGTCGCAGGGCCACTTCGTAGCTCATCATCGCGCCCTGGCTGAAGCCCACCAGGTAGACATTGCTCGCATCTGTTGGGTACTTGGCGCGAGCCTTCTCGATGAAATCCAGCAGCATTTGACCACTGGCCTTCAGGTCCGATGTGTCGCCGTCATAGGCACCATCACCCTGCTTGGCAAACCATTGATAGCGGCCCGGCTCCATGGTCTTGGGCGCGCGTACCGAGAGGTAGTTGTAATGCCCGGGCAGTTCGTCCTTGAGGTCGAACAGGTCCTGTTCGTTGCTGCCGGAACCGTGCAGGAAGATTATCAGCGGTCGATTCCTGGCTTGCTCATCGGCCTGGGCCAGATAGCTGAGCGGCAAATCGGTGTGCAGCGAGGGTTGGGCCTGCAACCCGGACGAGACCAGCAGCAGGAACAGGGCGAGCGCTTTGAACATCAATCTTCCTCCGTCGTTCGATAGCCGCACGGCAAGGACCGTGCGCTGAGGTAGACAGCACTTATCAGTCGTTGATCAGTTTGCCCGCGCGAATAGGTTCACGTCCGGCGACTTTCGCCTGCCAGATGCCCGGCTGGGTGTAGCGCCCACGATCCAGGGCGAACAACACCCCGCTGGTGCCGGCACGAACGGTGGTGACCCGATCGTTCAAGGGATCGACCACTTCGAACAGCGCATCGCCCTGCTCCACCCATTCACCGGCCTCACGCAGAAAGCTCACTACGCCATGGTGCGGCGCGAACAGGTATTGAGTGCCTTCGAATGGAAAACCCTCGCAGCATTGCGCGGGTGCAGACGGCCAGTCGCCGCCAATGAAACCCTGTTCGGCCAGGAAACCGAGAATGGCTTCGCAGTTGGCCTGGGCCTGTTCGACCCGGGTATCGCCCATGCTGCCCAGCTCCAGGGTCGTCGCGAGGTTGGCCGGGGGAATCGAAGCCTCGGGAAAGGCCTTCGCCAGACGTAGCCAGGGCGAGGAGCAAGACTCATCGAAGGAACTGCCCCCGGAGTCTTCGCACAACAACGCCACGCCGGCCTTCAACCGTGCGGCCAGGGAACGCCACTGCGGCCAATGCTGCGGCAAGGCATACAAATGAATCGCCGCCTCGAAATCGCAATGCAGGTCCAGGGTCACATCGGCGTCACACGCATGGCGCAGCAACAGACGATGCAGCGCCTCGAGTTGTGACGGTGGCGCCGGCAGTTCATCGAGCACTTCGGCCATGGTCTGGCGAATCAAGGTGGTATTGGCGGCCGGGTCGTCACCCAGACGAGCACCGATGCGCTGCGCCACCGGGCCGCTGAGTTCGACGAAGGAACGGTTGAAATTCTTGCCGCTGCCCAGCTCGAAACGCCCCATGTGGGCGCTCTGCACATGCTGGTCCAGGCCGATGGGGTTGGCCACCGGCACCAATTCGATCACGCCTTTGAGCAAACCTTGGGCCTCAAGGTCGTTGAGCCGCTGCTTCAGCTCCCAGGCGGTGCGCATGCCCGGCAGCTCATCGGCGTGCAGGCTGGCCTGGATGTAGGCTTTGCGCGGGCCGTGGCCGTAGCGAAACACGCTGAGCCGGCGCTCGGTGCCCAAGTGACTCCATGGCAGGGTATGGTCGATGCGTTGCATGAAAACTCCCGATGACGGTATTTCGATAGGCGCAGGGTAAAACACTCGCCCATGAAAAAGGTGGCCGACCGGTTCAACGGCGGGCCACCTTGGGCTCAACGATTAATGCCCGTAGACATCAAAGGCGAAGTATTTGTCCTGCACTTTCTTGTAGGTGCCGTTGGCGCGGATCTCGGTGATGGCGGCGTTGAATTTCTCCGCCAGGGCCTGATCGCCCTTGCGCACCGCAATGCCGGCGCCGCCACCGAAGTATTTCGCATCTTCATAGGTCGGGCCCACGAAGGCGAAACCCTTGCCGGTGTCGGTTTTCAAGAAGCCTTCATCCAGGGTGACCGAATCGGCCAGCATGGCGTCGAGACGCCCGGCGACCATGTCCAGGTTCGCCTCTGGCTGGGAACCGTAGCGCACCAGGTTGATGCCCGCAGGCACCAGCACTTCGGTGGCGAAACGGTCATGGGTACTGGCACGCAGCACACCGACTTTCTTGCCCTTGAGTTCGGTCAGCGGGTCCTTGACGTCGGAGCCCTCCTTCATCACGAAACGTGCTGGGGTGTGGTAGTACTTGATGCTGAAATCGACGTTTTTCTTACGGTCGTCGGTGATGGTCATGGACGACAGGATCGCGTCGATTTTCTTCACTTTCAGCGCCGGGATCAGACCGTCGAATTCCTGCTCGACCCAGGTGCACTTGACCTTCATCTGCTCACAGAGCGCGTCACCGATATCGACATCGAAACCGGTCAGCTTGCCGTCGGGGGTTTTCATCGAAAAAGGTGGATAACCGGCTTCGATCCCGAGGCGGATCGGCTTGGCTTCTTCGGCCATGACCGACAAGGACAGTACGGACAGTGCCAAGGCACCGAACATGACTAGCTTCTTCATTTTTGCTCCTGAGTGCGCAGGTTTTTATTGATAATGATTGGCAGATTCGTAGGCAGCGTTCGGTCAGCAAGAACCGAAGTGGCCGGGAGTCTAGAGGGGCACTCAGGCGGGGAATTGTGTGGAGGCGACAATTAGTTATAAAAATAGCTTGGTTTGTGTGTATATCCGTTGCTGCGGTAACGGATATACACACGAACTAAAAAACCAAGTCAGCAGTCGCAACGGATGGCCTGATCCGCCACACGCTCCACCAGACCGTTCAGACGAAAGCCCTCATCAAGCCACCCCATGACCCCACCAATCATCTCCTTCACCGGATACCCCAAGGTTGCCAGACGCACCGCCGCCTTGTTCGCCCCATTGCAATGCGGACCGGCGCAATACACCACGAACAAGGTGGTCTTGGGGTAGGCAGCCAGTGCCTCTAAGGTGAGCGTGCGGGTGGGCAGATTGATCGCCCCGGGCACATGCCCGCGCTCGTAAGCCAGCGGCCCGCGCACATCCACCAGCACAAAATCGACGTCACCAGCCTGTTGGCTGGCGTGAACGTCGGAACAATCGGTTTCGAACGTCAGGCGACGACTGAAATGCTCCAAGGCAATTTCGGGCGGTGCGGCAGGCACTTCGCGAACCAGACTAGTCATCGGTGTGTACTCCAGGATAAAGGGGCGTAAGAAGACTTTATCTGCCCGGGGCGTACCGCTACAGTGGCGTACAAGACACTCTGTGGGAATTTTCCGACAAATGCAGCCTGCCCCCGGTCTGGTCGCGATCCTCGCCTACGACGGCCTGTGCACCTTCGAATTTGGCGTCGCCGTCGAGATTTTCGGATTGGAACGCCCCGAATTCGATTTCCCCTGGTACGAGCACCGGATCGTCGCCGTCGATGCCGGCCCGATGCGCGCCATGGGCGGTTTCCGGGTATTGGCCGATGGCGGCATGGAACTGCTCGAGACAGCCCGAACCATCATCGTGCCAGGCTGGCGCAGCCGCAGCGAGCCACCTCCCGAAGCCTTGCTTCAAGCCCTGCGCAGGGCCCATGCACGAGGCGCACGTCTGCTGTCGATCTGCTCCGGGGCGTTCGTGCTGGCCGCCGCCGGGCTGCTCGATGGGCTGGGCGCCACGACCCATTGGCGCTACACCGACGAGTTGGCCAAGAGTTTCCCTGCCGTGCGGGTCGACCCTGATGTGCTCTATGTGGATTCAGGACAGGTCATCACCTCCGCCGGCAGCGCAGCAGGTATCGATGCCTGCCTGCACCTGGTGGCACGGGACCATGGCGTCCAGGTCGCCAACAGCGTGGCGCGCCGCCTGGTGACGACCCCGCAGCGTACCGGCGGCCAGGCGCAGTTCATTCCCTCGCCAGTCAGCCGCACGCCACGCAGCGACCTGTCGAGCGTCATGCAATGGGCTCGCGAACGCCTGCATGAACCGCTTGGAGTGCGGGAGCTGGCCAGCCAGGCGGCCATGAGCGAACGGACTTTCCTGCGACACTTCACCCAGGCCTGCGGCGTGTCACCCAAGGCCTGGCTGCAACATGAGCGCCTGGCCCGGGCCCGCGAGCTGCTGGAAAGCACCGCGGACAATACCGACAACATCGCCCAATTGTGCGGCTACCGCTCGGTGGAAAGTTTTCGCGTGGCGTTTCGCAGCGTCGTGGGGTTGGCGCCGTCGGTGTATCGGGAGCGGTTTGGGCGGGGATGAAAACAGCCGGCCACAAGTTGATGTGCAAGCTTCATTCAGGCTTGCGCAACAAATAACTGTCCATGATCCACCCATTGGCCTGCCGTGCGGCCTTGCGGGTGCGTTCGATGTCATCGGCCACGTCCCCCAGCCGACCGGCGATGAGAATCTCATCCGCCGTGCCCACGTAGGCGCCCCAGTAGATTTGCGTATCGGGATCGCCCACCTGGCGATACGCATCCTCGGCATCGAGCATCACCACCACGTTGGCGGCGTCACTTACTTGCCCCGCCGCCAATCGGCGCCCGGTGGTGATTTCCAGCGAGCCACCAATGCTGTTCAAAGGCACTTTGTGGCACGCCGCAAGGGCCTGGACGCTGGTGATGCCAGGGATCACCTCGAACTCGAAGGCGCAGCGGCCCGTGTCGAGGATCGCCTGCAAGATGCGCACAGTGCTGTCATATAGCGCCGGATCGCCCCATACCAGAAAACCACCGTACTGCTCGTCAGACAGCTCTTCGTTGATCAAGCGCTCGAAGGTGGCCTGCTTCGCACGGTTCAGCTCTTCGACACTGGTGGCGTAGTCCAAGTCGCCACGTTGGCGCTCGGGGCTGTAGGCTTCGACGAAACGGTATGTACGATCAACGATGTAACGCCGGCAGATGTCGTGCCGCAGGTCCCGCAGCTTGTGCTTGGCGGGTCCTTTATCCATGAGGAAAAACACGTCCATCCGATTCAGCGCTTTCACTGCCTGCATCGTCAGGTGATCGGGATCGCCGGCGCCAATGCCGATGACTGATAACTTCTTCATTCCACTGACTCCTGGCCAGGCCCCAGGGCGCGCAATCGCCATACGCCGTTGAAACGCAACTCGATGGCGGACAGCGGCTCGATGTCGATGCGGTTGAACGTGGCGGCCGGACACTGCAATACATTGATCAAGGCTGCGCGGATCACGAATGGATGGGTGACGGCCAGCACGTGGCCCGGTCGGTTTTCCAGACTGGCGAGCCAGTCTCCGACACGACGGCACAACTGCGCGACGGATTCGCCGCCATGGGGAGCGGCCTCGGGATCGTCGAGCCAGGCTTGCAATTGTTGCGGCTCGGCCTTGAGCAAGTCGTCGATGGACAAACCGCGCCAGCGACCCAGATCGCAATCGGCCAAGGCCGCGACCACCTGGGGCTCATCGCCAAACAGCGCGGCCGTCTGGCGGGTACGCAGCTCCGGCCCACAGAGCAACTGCCGGACCTTTCGATAGCCCGGCCCTGTGGCCGGGCGCTGCGCCAGGTTGTCGCTATCCAGCGGTTCATCCAGGGCAAAGCGCGCCTGTTTCTGAGCGATGGTCCGGGCGTGACAAATCAGGGTCAGGCGAGTGGCTTGCACGCGGGATACTCAACTATTAGTGGGCCGGATATTCACAGGTTTTCTTGTACATAACCTTATATGAAATCAAATAACTTAGACAAAACGGCGCTATATCCGACAAACACTTGAGCGTTAACTGACATATTCATCGCAAGTCACCAAGGCCAATTCCTACAAGGGTTTCGCACTGTCTTCGAGCATTTTAAACGGAACGTAAAAAGCGCTGGACATGTAGCACCAGCTACATAAATACTCTTTTGCTCAGTTATGAAAGAAATCCAACACCCCATCCAGGCAAGGAGCACGGATGCCGCCCCTCAGAGACCTCATCACCGATCCCGGCCTGGAGTTAACGCCGTCGGAACGCAAGGTCGTGCGCGCCCTGCTCGATCATTATCCTCGCAACGGCCTGGGTCCGATGTCACGCCTGGCCGACCATGCCGGCGTCAGCGACCCGACCATCGTGCGGCTGGTGAAAAAACTCGGCTTCGGCGGTTATGCCGAATTCCAGGATGCGCTGCTCAGTGACATGGACCATCGCCTGCGTTCGCCCCGCACCCTGTTGCGACCACGGGCCAAACTGCAGCAAGGCGATACCTGGAGCCAGTACCTGGCCGACGCCCAACGTCACCTCATCGACACCCAGGCCCTGACCCAGCCCGAAGACGTGCGCATTCTTGTGCAATGGCTGCTCGACAGCCGGCATCAGGTGCACTGCTTCGGCGGGCGTTTCAGCAGCTTCCTGGCCCACTACCTGCTCAACCATTTGCGCCTGCTGCGGGCCGGCTGTTTTGCCCTTGAAGACAATGCCCAATTGCCCGACCGGTTGTTCGACGTGCAGCGCCAGGACGTGGTGTTGATCTTCGATTACCGCCGTTACCAGGCCCAGGCCCTGCGCGTGGCTGCCGCGGCCAAGGAGCGGCACGCCCGGGTCGTACTGTTCAGTGACGTCTACGCTTCGCCGTTGCGAGAACTGGCCGACCTGATCATCAGCGCGCCGGTGGAGTCGGTCTCGGCGTTTGACAGCCTGGTACCGGCACTGGCCCAGGTGGAAGCACTGATCGCTTGCCTGACCTTGCAATGCCCCGACCTGGCCGAGCGCCTGGAAGGGATCGATACCTTGCGCACGGAATTCAACACGCACCTGCTGGAGGAAAAATAAGGATGTTCTCGCTCCCCCACCGCTCGCCCCGGGATGTGCCGTTCACGTTCGACCATACGGCCCTGTTGCTGGTGGACATGCAGCGCGCCTGGCTGGAACCGCAATTCGACGCCCACCTGGAGGCACCCGAAGCCGAGTACTTCCTCCATCGCGCCCGCCAGCAGGTCATTCCCAACCAGCAGCGCTTGCTCTCTGCGATGCGAAAGGCGCGACAAAACGTGTTGCACACGCACATCGAAAGCCTCACCGCCGATGGCCGCGACCGTTCCCTGGATCACAAGCTGTCGGACATGCACCTGCCCAAGGGCAGCCCGGAGGCGCAGATCATTGCCGAGCTGGCGCCGCTTGAAAACGAAATCGTGCTGCCCAAGACGTCTTCCGGGGTTTTCAACTCCACCAACATCGACTATGTGCTGCGCAATCTGCAAACCCGGCACCTGATCGTCGCCGGCATCGTCACCGACCAGTGCGTCGACATGGCCGTGCGCGACGCCGCTGACCGTGGCTACCTGGTCACTTTGGTGGAAGATGCTTGCGCCACCTACACCGAACAACGCCACCTGGCATGCCTGAACGCGATCAAAGGCTATGGCTGGATCACCGACACCGAGACCGTCCTCGCTCGTTTGCAGGAGATGCAGCCATGAGCCGCCTCGATGCCGCCACAACCCTGGCCCCGCTGCCCGTGACCACGCTGGTGAGCACCGACCTGATCGGCGTGACCCGCGGGCGCTCGTTTCCCAGCGATGAGCTGCCCCACTACGTCACCGCCGGCTGTGGCTGGGTGCCGGCCAACAGCGCGCTCACGCCCCAGGACATCATTGCGTCAACCAACCCTTGGGGCGCTTATGGCGACCTGCGGCTGGTGCCGGATCTCTCCAGCCGAGTGACGGTGAACAATGGTCCCGATGCCCAGGCTCCCGCGTTGGACTTTATTCATTGCGACGTGCGCGAAACCGACGGCCGGGCCTGGGGCGCCTGCCCGCGCACGCTGTTGCAGGATGAAGTGGAGCGTTATCGCGCCGAGCTGGGCCTGCAAGTCTTTGCCGCGTTCGAGCATGAGTTCAGTCTCGACACGACGCCGTCCCAGCCCGATCGCCTGGCCTTCAGCCTCCAGGCCCAGCGCCAGCAGGCCGGGTTCGCCGGATGGTTGCTCAGCGCATTGCGAGCCGGTGGCGTCGAACCGGAAATGTTCCTGCCTGAATATGGCAAGCATCAGTACGAAATCACCTGTCGCCCGGCCTTGGGCGTGGCCGCGGCGGACCGTGCGGTGAACGTGCGGGAAATCACCCGCGAGATCGCCCGGCAAATGGAGCTGAACGTCAGCTTTGCCCCCAAGACCTCGGAAAATGCCGTGTGCAACGGCGTGCACCTGCACCTGAGCCTGCAAGACCTGAGTGGCGATCCGGTGCTTCACGACGCCGCCAGCGATAACGGCTTGTCCAGCCTCGGCCAACACTGGGCCGCCGGTGTGCTGCATTATCTGCCGGCGCTGTGTGCCCTGACCGCGCCGACGCCGGTGTCCTATGAGCGCCTGCAACCCCATCACTGGAGCGCATCCTATGCGTGCCTGGGACAGCGCAACCGCGAAGCGGCGTTGCGTATCTGCCCGACCGTGAGCCTGGGGAGTAAATCGGTGGCGACCCAGTACAACCTGGAATTTCGCGCCATGGACGCCACCGCCTCGCCGCACCTGGCGATGGCAGCGCTGTTGATCGCCGGGCGGCTGGGCATCCAGCAACGGCTGGCATTGAATGCCGTCACCGATGAAATACCCGATGAGCTGGATGAAGCACAACGTCGCGCCCGTGGCATTATCGCCCTGCCGACGACCCTGGCGCAGGCACTGGATTGCCTGCGCCATAGCGGGGCTCTGCTGGAGGCCTTGCCCGGCCCCCTGGTCGAAACCTACTTCGCCTTGAAGGCCCAGGAGCTAGCCTTGACCCAGGCGCTGACACCTGCCGAGCGTTGTGAGCACTATGCACGAATCTATTGAATGTGCCGAAGCGGGCCTGTACACCGGGCCGGCCTACCGACTGATCCGGGAAGACGCCGAGCACCCGGTACTGCTGGTGTGCGAACACGCCAGCCGCTTCATTCCCGCGCAGCTGAACGACCTGGGCCTGGACGAAACCGCCGCCCGGGAGCACATCGCCTGGGACATCGGCGCCCTGGCCCTGGCCGAACGCCTGTCCGAAACCCTCGGTGCGACGTTGCTGTCGGCCAACTATTCACGCTTGTTGATTGACCTCAACCGCCCGCTTCACGTGGCCGACAGCATTCCGCCCCAAAGCGAGATCTACCAGATTCCGGGCAACCATGCCCTGGACGAAGCCACGCGCCAATACCGCCAGCGCTGCCTGTTCCATCCCTTCCACGACCGCTTGCGCTCGCTGGTCGACGAACGCCTGGCGGCCAATCGGCCAGTGCGGGTCGTGGGCATACACAGTTTCACGCCGGTGTTCTACGGCCAACCGCGCGCCCTGGAAGCCGGCGTGCTGTTTGGCGCCGCCGAGGATTATGCCCAGCACATTGTCGATGGACTGAGTCGGCATTCACTGCGCGCGGCAGGTAACCAGCCCTACAAGATCAATCCCTTGACCGACATGACGGTCCCCGTGCATGGCGACGCGCGCGGCCTGGACTCGGTGTTGATCGAGGTACGCAACGACCTGCTGCGCGACCCCGCGGCGGTACGGACCTGGAGCGCTTACCTGGCCCCGTTGTTGTAGGAAAGCAGCGACAAGCTTTGAGCAATGAGCAACAAGCAGGGACACATCCACACACAGCTGAGAAGGAAAACGGCTAATGAGTATCGAGGCATTTGGCTACAAGCAAGAATTGAAACGCAGCCTGTCGCTGACCGACCTGGTGGTATACGGGATGATTTTCATGATCCCCATCGCACCGTTCGGCGTGTATGGCTACGTCAACGCCGAAGCGCCGGGGATGGTGCCGCTGGCGTACATCATTGGCATGGTGGCGATGCTGTTTACCGCGTTGAGCTACGGCAGCATGGCCCGGGCGTTTCCCGTGGCCGGTTCCGTCTATTCCTACGCGCAAAGGGGCCTTAACCCACACGTTGGCTTCATCGCTGGCTGGTTGATGTTGCTGGACTACCTGCTGATCCCACCGCTGCTTTATGTCTACGCGGCCATGGCGTTGAATCATTTGTACCCGGACATCCCCAAGGTCGGTTTCATCCTGGCCTTTCTGGTGAGCGCGACCTTCGTCAACCTGCGGGGGATTACCTTCACCGCGCGGATGAACATCATCTTCCTGCTGGCGCAGTTGGCGGTGCTGGGGATTTTCCTGTTCTACGCCTGGAATGCGCTGCACGGCGGTGCCGGTAACGGCCAATTGACCCTGGCGCCGCTGTACAGCCCGGAACACTTCAATTTCGCCCTGCTGATGCAAGCCGTGTCCATCGCCGTGTTGTCGTTCCTGGGCTTTGACGCCATTTCCACCCTGGCCGAGGAAATCAAGGGTGACCCGGGCCGCAGCGTCGGAAAGGCTGCGCTGGTGACCTTGCTGGTGATGGGGGCGATTTTCGTGGTGCAGACCTGGATCGCCACGGACCTGGCCGCAGGCATGGGTTTCAAGTCGGCCGACACCGCCTTCTATGAAATCGCCGAACTGGCGGCCGGCAGCTGGCTGGCGACCCTGACCGCCGTCGCCACGGCCCTGGCCTGGGGCGTGGCAGTGGCAATCACCTCGCAGGCGGCGGTGTCGCGCCTGTTGTTCGGCATGGCCCGGGACGGCAAGTTGCCCAAGGTACTGGCCAAGGTCCATCCGAAACACAACACCCCGTACCTGAGCATTTATCTGGTGGCGGTGCTGTCGCTGCTGATCTGTTACCTGTTCATCGACGCGGTGGACACCCTGACCTCATTGGTCAACTTCGGCGCCCTGAGCGGCTTCATGCTGCTGCACATCACCGTGATCAACCATTACTGGCGCCGCCAACGGTCCGGCCAGGTGATTCGCCATCTGCTCTGCCCGCTGGTCGGCTTCGTGATCGTCGCGGCCATCATGTACAACATGGGCGTGGACGCGCAAAAACTCGGCCTGATCTGGATCGCCGCCGGTGTGGTGTACCTGTGTGCGCTGAATAAATTCGGCCCCCACACGGTACTTGCGGATCCGGCCGCACCTTGAGATTCAGCGGTGAAGGATTCGACCCCGCCGTAGCTGTAACGCGTGGACATCGACAGTGATCGTCAAGCCTGGTGCCCGTCGCCAGGCGCCCTGGAACAGGAGTGCAATCCATGCTGGCCTTACGTCCAGTTCAGTTAACCGATCTGCCGCAACTGCAGCAGCTGGCCCGCGACAGCCTGGTAGGCGTCACGTCGCTTCCGGACGATACCGAGCGCCTGCGGGAAAAAATCCACGGCTCGTGCGCTTCGTTCGAAGCCGATGTGCAGAAACCCGGTGGAGAGAATTACTTTTTTGTCCTCCAGGACCTGGATTCCGGGCGCCTGGTGGGCTGCTCCGAAATCCTCTCCAGCACCGGCTGCAACGAACCGTTCTACAGCCTGCGCAACCGGCCGTTTTCCAGCGAGTCCCGTGAGCTGAACATCCAGCACGGTGTACCGGCGCTGTCGCTGTGCCAGGACCTCAATGGCCAGACCCTGCTGCGCGGCTTTCACATCGACGCCGGGCGGGTGCGCACGCCGGAATCGGAGCTGTTGTCCCGCGCTCGACTGATGTTCATCGCCGCCCACCCCCAGCGCTTTGCCGAATCGGTGATCACTGAAATTGTCGGCTACAGCGACGATGACGGTCAGTCGCCCTTCTGGGACGCCATCGGCCAGCACTTCTTCGACTTGCCCTACGTCGAGGCCGAACGACTGTGCGGTTTGCAGAGCCGCACCTTCCTCGCCGAACTCATGCCGCAGTACCCGATCTATGTGCCCATGCTGCCCCAGGCGGCCCAGGACTGTATCGGCCGAGTGCATCCCGATGGCCAGGAAGCGTTCGACATCCTGGAGCGCGAGGGTTTCGAAACCAATAGCTATGTGGACATCTTCGACGGCGGGCCGACCTTGCATGCCCGTATCGCGAACGTTCGCTCCATTGCGCAGAGTCGTCTCGCCAGCGCCCGGCAAAGCTTGCAGATCGACGCTCGCGGCCGCTACCTGGTGAGCAACGATGGCGTGGGCAACTACCGCGCCATCGTCGCCGAACTGGGCATCGATACCGAGGGTTGCGTGGACCTTACGCCCGACATGCTGGCCGCCCTGGACGCCACGGATGGCGAGCGGGTGCGGGTGATTGCCTTATGAATCTCATTCGACCTTATGCCTCGCATCGGCGCGAGGGCCGACACGCTCAAGGAGCTGCATCATGATTGTCCGTCCGGTCGCCATCACTGACCTTCCGGCATTGCTGGACCTGGCCCATTGTGCGGGCACCGGCCTCACCAGTCTGCCGGACAACGAAGAGCGCCTGGCCCATCGCGTGCGCTGGGCCCAGCGCACCTTTGCCGGGCAAGTCGAACGCGCCGATGCCGATTATCTATTCGTCCTCGAAGACGACGACCGCCAGGTAGTGGGGATCAGCGCACTGACCGGTGCGGTGGGCTTGCGCGAGCCCTGGTACAACTATCGGGTCGGCGTGACCGTCAGCTCGGCTCCGCAATTGGGCATACAGCGGCAGATCCCCACGCTGTTTCTCAGCAATGAGATGACTGGACAATCGGAGATTTGCTCGTTGTTCCTGCACCCGGAGCAGCGCCGCGGTCACAACGGCCGCCTGCTGTCACTGGCGCGCCTATTGTTCGTTGCCGAGTTCCCCCAGTTGTTCGGCGAAAAACTGATCGCCGAACTGCGGGGGCATGCCGACGAGCAAGGTTGTTCGCCGTTCTGGGACAGCCTGGGCCGGCACTTTTTCCAAAGGGAGTTCAGCCACGCCGACCAACTATCCGGCATGGGCAACAAGTCCTTCATTGCCGAACTGATGCCACGCCAGCCGCTGTACACCTGCCTGCTCACCGAACAGGCCCAGGCCGTGATCGGCAAGGCACACCCGAACTCGGAGCCGGCCCGCAAGATCCTGAGTGCCGAGGGTTTCAGCCATAAGGGCTACATCGACATCTTTGACGCCGGACCGGTCATCGAAGCCCCGGTTCCGAAGATCCGTACCGTGCGCGACAGCCAGGCGCTGACCCTGGCCATCGGCGCTCCGGATGACCAGGCACCGGTCTGGCTGATCCATAACCGGCGCTTGGAAAACTGCCGCGTCACCAGCGCCCGGGCCCACCAGCACGGCCACAGCCTGCTGGTCGACCGCCTGACCGCCAAACGCCTGCAAGTACAACCAGGCGACACGGTGCGCGCCGTGGCGTTGCCGCGCCAGGGACAACAGGCGGTGGCGGCCTAGCTTTCACGCCCAGCGCCTGCCGCTTGCCGCTCGCCCTCCTCCCTGGCTTCGCGGGATCGACTTCGGCCAGTCTGTCCCTGTACATTCGTCATCATGTACGGCCGTCCCGCGTGATAGCTTTCCATCCTTCGGCGTTGACACTTTTGCTCAAGCCTTTCCATTCCATTGGTGGAACTTATATGTCCAGGCTTTCCCATCAAGATTTGCGTCGTAACTTTCGCCAGCTGCTGGCTTCCAAGACCTGTTACCACACAGCCTCGGTGTTTGACCCGATGTCGGCGCGCATCGCCGCCGACCTGGGCTTTGAAGTGGGAATCCTGGGAGGCTCGGTAGCATCCCTGCAAGTGCTGGGCGCACCGGATTTCGCCCTCATCACCCTCAGCGAGTTCACCGAGCAGGCCACCCGCATCGGCCGCGTCGCCCAACTGCCGGTGATTGCCGACGCCGATCATGGCTACGGTAACGCCCTGAACGTCATGCGCACCATCATCGAACTCGAACGCGCCGGCATAGCGGCGCTGACCATCGAAGACACGCTGTTGCCGGCCCAGTTCGGGCGCAAATCGACTGATTTGATCAGTGTCGCCGAAGGCGTCGGCAAGATCCGCGCCGCATTGGAAGCGCGCGTCGATCCGGAAATGGCGATCGTTGCCCGGACCAATGCGGGCATATTGCCGGTCCAAGAAATTATCAGCCGCACCCGACAGTATGAGCGGGCCGGGGCTGACGGGATTTGCATGGTGGGTGTGCAAGACTTCGAGCACCTGGAACGGATCAGCGAAAACCTGACGGTGCCGTTAATGCTCGTCACCTATGGCAACCCGCAGCTACGCGACGACAAGCGCCTGGCCGAACTGGGTGTGCGCGTTACCATCGACGGTCATGGCGCCTATTTCGCTGCCATCAAGGCTACCTACGACAGCCTGCGCGAACAGCGGCAGATCTTCACCCAGGCTTCGGACCTCAGCGCCACCGAACTGACCCACACCTACACCCAGCCTGAGGACTATATCCGTTGGGCAGAGGAGTACATGAGCGTCAAGGAGTAAGCGGCCGGCGAATCGAAAATCCCCGCGGCACAGCCGGGCCGCTTATCGGTGGTTCAGTGTGCATCGATGTTGAATGGACTGGCGCATTCGCGAGCAAGCCCGCTCCCACAAGGGCTTTGCGGTGGACACCTGGTGAGTGGACACCAACAACCCCTGTGGGAGCGAGCTTGCTCGCGATCGCGTTACCCCGGATGAAACGGGCCTTCAGCGCCCGCTACGCAACATCTCCCGGGGCACGTACTTGCCGATCTCGAACTTGCCGATTGCAGCGCGGTGCACTTCATCCGGGCCGTCGGCCAGGCGCAGGGTACGTTGCATGGCGTACATGTAGGCCAGCGGGAAATCATTGGAAACCCCGGCGCCACCGTGGATCTGGATCGCCCGGTCGATGACTTTCAGGGCCACGTTCGGCGCAACGACCTTGATCTGGGCGATTTCACTCTTCGCCACTTTATTGCCCACCGTGTCCATCATGTACGCCGCCTTCAAGGTCAGCAGGCGCGCCATGTCGATTTCCATCCGCGAGTCGGCAATCTTGTCGATGTTGCCGCCCAGGCGCGCCAATGGCTGGCCGAACGCAGTGCGGCTGACGGCGCGCTTGCACATCAACTCCAGTGCGCGCTCGGCCATGCCGATGGAGCGCATGCAGTGATGGATCCGGCCCGGGCCAAGCCGACCCTGAGCAATTTCAAAGCCGCGTCCTTCACCCAACAGGACGTTTTCGTACGGCACCCGCACGTTATCGAACAGCACTTCGGCATGGCCGTGAGGCGCATCGTCGTAGCCGAACACCGGCAGCGGCCGTACGATTTTTACCCCAGGAGTGTCCACCGGCACCAGGATCATCGAGTGCTGCGCATGACGCGGCGCATCGGGGTTGCTCAGGCCCATGAAGATCAGGATCTTGCAGCGCGGGTCACAAGCCCCCGAGGTCCACCATTTCTTGCCGTTTATCACCCACTCGTCGCCATCACGCTCGGCCCGGGCGGCCATGTTGGTGGCGTCCGAGGAGGCAACGTCCGGCTCCGTCATGGCGAAGGCCGAGCGGATCTCACCGCGCAGCAGCGGCTCGAGCCAGCGTTGCTTCTGTTCTTCATTGGCGTAGCGCACCAGCACTTCCATGTTGCCGGTGTCCGGTGCCGAGCAGTTGAACGGCTCAGGGCCCAGCAGCGAGCGTCCCATGATTTCCGCCAGCGGTGCGTATTCCAGGTTGGTCAGGCCGGCGCCCAGTTCCGACTCAGGCAGGAAAAGATTCCACAGGCCTTCAGCCTTCGCCTTGGCCTTGAGCTCTTCCATGATCGCGGTGGGTTGCCAGCGGTCACCTTCGGCCACTTGGCGTTCGAACACCGCTTCGGCCGGGTAGACGTAGGCGTCCATGAACGCCGTGACGCGTTCACGCAGTTCCTGAACCTTGGGGGAATACGCGAAATCCATGAGCAGCACCTTCTTGGCAGAGGTTGTTTTAGGTCATGAAATCGATGCTAGATCAGCTACGAAAATTTACCTAACCTATTCTCGGCGTGTATTAACATTCATCACCGATATATGTTTCACTGATTCGCATCGCCACCCGGCACCTCAAAACAAGCCCAAGAATAAGAGTGCAGCGCCATGAACCTGAGCAAGGTCGATCTCAACCTTTTCATTGTCTTCGATGCGATCTACACCGAAGCCAACCTGACCCGCGCCGGGCAGATTGTCGGCATCACTCAGCCGGCCGTGTCCAATGCCCTGGCCCGCCTGCGCGAGACATTCAACGACCCGCTCTTCGTGCGCACCGCCCAAGGCATGGTGCCTACGCCCATGGCCCAGAACATTATCGGCCCGGTGCGCAACGCCCTGTCGCTGCTGCGGGTGTCGGTGCAAGAAAGCCGGATCTTCAACCCTTTGCAGGCCGTCAAGACCTACCGCATCAGCATGACCGACCTCACCGAAGGCGTGATCCTGCCGCCGCTGTTCCAGCGCTTGCGTCGCCTGGCGCCGACCGTGGCTATCGAGAGTTTTCTGTCCAAGCGCCGCGAAACCACCAAGGAACTGGCGGCCGGTCGCCTGGACTTCGCCGTGGACGCCCCGCTCAACACCGACCCGCAGGTACGACATGTCAAGCTGATGGAAGACCGCTACGTGTGCGCCATGCGCAAGGGCCACCCTCTGGCGGGCAAGGAAAAGATCAGCCTCGATGACTATCTGGCCCAGACCCACGTGCATATTTCCAGCCGACGCAACGGCCTGGGCTACGTCGATCTGGCGCTGGGCAAGATGGGGATCCAGCGCAAGATCGCCCTGCGCTCCCAGCATTACTTGATGGCTTCCCAGGTGCTGCAGCAAACCGACATGGTCATGACCGTGCCCGAGCGTTTTGCCCGCCGTCACGATTTGCATGCCTTTGTGCTACCGGTCAACGACGTGCCGCCGGTTGAAACCCACTTGTACTGGCACGAAAGCACCGACCAGGACCCGGCCAACCGCTGGATGCGCGAGCAGATGATCGAGTTGTGCCAGCAGGTGACGGCTCATGAGAAGAAGCTGGATAAGATCGTGTAGGCTCATGCCGCGTCATCGTTTTTCGCGAGCAAGCCCGCTCCCACATTGAGTACATAGTTCACGCAGCATTGTGTGTAGGACGCTAAACCTGTGGGAGCGGGCTTGCTCGCGAAGAGGCCAGCACAGACAACCCGCCCGCGATTGCTTGACGTGAACGTCAACCTGCCATTAGCTTAGCGCAGCCCTTTTCGTTTCGAGCGCGTCCATGAGCAGCCAGACCTACAGCATCTCCGACCTCGCCCGCGAGCTGGATATCACCACCCGGGCCATTCGTTTCTATGAGGAACAGGGCCTGCTGAGTCCTGAACGACGGGGCCAGGAACGCATTTATTCGCCACGGGACAAAGTCAGCCTCAAGCTGATCCTGCGGGGTAAGCGCATCGGGTTTTCCTTGGCCGAGTGCCGCGAGCTGATCGAGCTCTACGACCCCACCAGCGGCAACCAGAAGCAGCTGCACAGCATGCTGGCGAAAATCACCGAGCGCCGGGAACAGCTCGAACAGCAACTGCTGGACATCGAACAAATGAAGCTGGAACTCGACACCGCCGAAGAACGCTGCATCCAGGCGCTGGAGCAGACGATCAACGGGCAGGAAGCCATCCAATAACGACACCAATCTCTTATGGGAGCGGGCTTGCTCGCGAATGCGAATTTACCTTCGGCCTTATGTCGACTGACACACCGCTTTCGCGAGCAAGCCCGCTCCCACATGGGCTTGGTGCACCCACTTTTACAGGTCAACCCCCATGTCACTTCCCTCCTTTGTACGCCTGATCGAAGTCGGCCCCCGCGATGGCTTGCAGAATGAAGCGCAACCCATCAGCGTCGCCGACAAGGTGCGCCTGGTGGATGCGCTGAGCGCCGCCGGCCTGGGTTACATCGAGGTCGGCAGTTTTGTTTCGCCCAAGTGGGTACCGCAAATGGCCGGCTCCGCCGAGGTGTTCGCTCAAATCCAGCGCAAGCCCGGTGTTACCTATGGGGCCTTGGCGCCAAACCTGCGGGGTTTTGAAGATGCGCTGGCGGCAGGTGTGAAGGAAGTGGCGGTGTTCGCCGCCGCGTCCGAAGCGTTTTCCCAGCGCAACATCAACTGCTCCATCAAGGAAAGCCTGGAGCGCTTCGCGCCGATCATGGAGGCCGCCAAACAGCACGACGTCAGCGTGCGCGGTTACGTGTCCTGCGTGCTGGGCTGCCCATACGAAGGTGCCGTCAAGCCCGAGCAGGTCGCTTGGGTCGCTCGGGAGCTGTATGCAATGGGCTGCTACGAGGTGTCCCTGGGCGACACCATTGGCACGGGCACGGCGGGCGCGACTCGCAAGATGTTCGAGGTGGTTTCGGCCGATGTGCCCCGCGACAAGCTCGCCGGACATTTCCATGACACCTATGGCCAGGCGATGGCCAACGTATACGCCAGCCTGCTGGAAGGCATCGCCGTGTTCGACAGCTCCATCGCCGGTCTCGGTGGCTGCCCCTATGCCAAGGGCGCCAGCGGTAACGTTGCCACCGAAGACGTGCTGTACCTGCTCAATGGGTTGGGGATCGAAACCGGTATCGACCTGGACACATTGCTCGCCGCGGGCCAACAGATTTGTGACGTGCTCGGCCGCCCTACCGGTTCGCGCGTCGCCAAGGCCCGCAGCGCACAGTAAGGTGTTACCACAGGCTTTGTAACGACAGCGAAACGAGTAACACGGAAACAATTTGTCTGCTTTGCCACGCTCGGTTTTTCAGCTAAAAAATATAAGCTATTGATTTCTATGAAATTTTAAAAGTTGGCACGCCACCTGCTATATCTCTGACATAACAAGAATAAAAAAACGCGGCAAACCCAATAAAAACAAGACGAAACGACTCTGACATAACAAAAACAACACGGCAGAGACGCAGCTAACAGATTTTTTTGGAGAAGATGTGCTTTTCAGGGTGCTTTCAGGAGCAACCCGCAACCGGGCAGAGAACAATAAAACTACCTTCAGGTAGCTCCCGAATCGGTTGGATCGCCAGGCGAAAAAGCAGGTCAGCGCTCAAAAAAATACGTTTGCTCTTGATCCCGGATGGGGATCGCCAAAAACAGCGGTAAAGGGTCACGGCCACCAAAAACAACAATAGGCCGCCCCTCAATAATAAAAAAAGAGCACGCGACGACAAAATTAAAGGGGAGCTTCGGCTCCCCTTTGTGCTGTCTGGCGTTTGGGGTTTTCTTGTGGGAGCGGGCTTGCTCGCGAAGACGGCGGCATAGCCAACATTTATGTCGCCTGGCACACCGCTTTCGCGAGCAAGCCCGCTCCCACAGGAGATCTTGCTCAGCCGTCGTGATCACTCAATTCTTCGATGCTGATTTCACGCATGCGGAATTTCTGGATCTTGCCGGTCACCGTCATCGGGAATTGCTCGACGAACTTGAAGTGGCGTGGCGTCTTGAAATGAGCGATACGCTCCTTGCACCAGGCCTGCAACTGCGGCGCTGTTACGCTGTGGCCGGGATGGAGCTTGATCCAGGCAACGATTTGCTCACCGTAGCACGAGCAGGGAATGCCGATGACCTGCACGTCCACCACCGCCGGGTGAGTGAAGAAAAATTCCTCCAGCTCACGCGGGTAAATATTCTCTCCACCACGGATGATCATGTCCTTGTTCCGCCCGACGATGCAGACGTAGCCCTGCGCGTCCATGGTCGCCAGGTCGCCGGTGTGCATCCAGCCATCCGGGTCGATGGCCTCGGCGGTGCCCTTGGGGTTGTTCCAATAACCGAGCATCACGCTGTAGCCGCGAGTACACAGTTCGCCGACGGTGCCTTGGGGAACAATCTCACCGGCTTCATCGATGATCTTGCTTTCCAGGTGCGGCTGGGTGCGGCCAACGGTGGTTACCCGCAATTCCAGCTCGTCCGCAGGACCGGTCTGCAGTGACACCGGGCTGGTTTCCGTCATGCCGTAGGCAATCTGCACTTGGGCCATGTGCATCTCGCTGATCACTCGGCGCATCACTTCGATGGGGCAAGTGGCTCCGGCCATGATGCCGGTGCGCAGGCTGGACAAGTCGAACTCGCCGCGCAGGGGTTGATCGAGCATGGCGATGAACATGGTGGGCACGCCGTACAGCGCAGTGGCTTTCTCTTCGGCCACAACCCTTAATGTCAGCAACGGATCGAACGCGTCAGCGGGATAGATCATGGTGCTGCCGTGGGTCATGCAGCCGAGGTTGCCCATGACCATGCCGAAACAATGATAAAGCGGCACCGGGATCACCAGCCGATCGGCGGCGGTCAGGCTCAGGCTTTCGCCGACCATGTAACCGTTATTGAGAATGTTGCGGTGGCTGAGCGTCGCCCCCTTGGGGAAGCCGGTGGTACCCGAGGTGTACTGGATATTCACCGGTTGGTCAAAATGCAGGCTGGCCTGACGCTCGGCCAACTGACCAGGCGTTACCGCCGCGCCCAGGGCCGTCAGTTGCGACCAAGGCAGAAAGCCTGACGGCGGCTGTGGATCGAGACTGATCACACCGCGCAAATCCGGCAACCGCTCGCTGTGCATCTGACCAATCGACTGCTCTGCCAGTTCTGGCACTAGCGCTTGCAGCATCGCATGGTAATCCGACGTCTTGAACGCCCCGGCGCAGACCAGCCATTGGCAACCGGATTGTTTGAGCGCGTATTCCAGCTCTGAGACCCGATAGGCCGGATTGATGTTGACCAGAATCACGCCGATCTTCGCACTGGCAAACTGGCTGATGCACCACTGCGCGCAATTGGGCGCCCACACGCCGAGGCGATCGCCGGTTTTCAAGCCCAGCGCCAACAAGGCCCGCGCATGCAGGTCGACAGCGTCGGCCAGTTGTTGCCAGGTGTAGCGCAGCGATTGATGGCGTACCACCAAGGCCTCGCCATCCGCATAACGAGCGACCGTCTGGTCGAAAGCCTGGCCGATGGTCTGGGCCAGCAAGGCCTTGTCCTGGGCACCATGGGTATAGCTGGACTGCAAATGCGAACCGGATTGATCCATGACGCCCCCTCTTGTCTTTTTTAATGGGTGTATCGGTGAATCTCATAGGCGAAGCGCCGTTACTCTGGCTCAAGTTGACGTTAACGTAAAGCGTGATTGACAGCCGCCCGTCCCAGGCTTACGTTAACGTAAAGGTGAAAACCGCCTCCCGTTCTCCGCACCCGATAAAAAAGCCAAAGGTGTCCCATGAGCTACCCATCCCTGAATTTTGCCCTCGGCGAAACCATCGACATGTTGCGTGACCAGGTACAGGCCTTCGTCAAGGCCGAGCTGGCGCCCCGCGCAGCGCAAATCGATATCGATAACCTGTTTCCCGCCGACATGTGGCGCAAGTTCGGTGACATGGGCCTGCTGGGCATCACCGTACCGGAAGAGTATGGCGGCGCCGGCCTGGGCTATCTGGCCCATGTCGTGGCAATGGAAGAAATCAGCCGCGGATCGGCCTCGGTCGCCCTCTCCTACGGCGCTCACTCCAACCTTTGCGTGAACCAGATCAACCGCAACGGCAATCATGAGCAAAAAACCAAGTATTTGCCCAAGTTGATCAGCGGCGAACACATCGGCGCACTCGCCATGAGCGAGCCCAACGCCGGCTCCGACGTCGTATCGATGAAATTGCGGGCCGACAAGCGTGGCGACCACTACGTCCTCAACGGCAGCAAGACCTGGATCACCAACGGTCCCGATGCCAATACCTATGTGATCTACGCCAAGACCGACCTGGAAAAAGGCGCCCACGGCATCACGGCCTTCATCGTCGAGCGCGACTGGAAGGGCTTCAGCCGCAGCAACAAGTTCGACAAGCTCGGCATGCGCGGCTCCAACACGTGCGAGCTGTTTTTCGATGACGTCGAAGTGCCTGAAGAAAACATCCTCGGCACGCTCAACGGCGGTGTGAAGGTCTTGATGAGCGGCCTCGATTACGAGCGCGTGGTGCTGTCCGGAGGCCCCACCGGCATCATGCAAGCCTGCATGGACTTGATCGTCCCGTACATCCACGACCGCAAGCAGTTCGGCCAAAGCATCGGGGAATTCCAGCTGATCCAGGGCAAAGTCGCCGACATGTACACCCAACTGAACGCAAGTCGCGCCTATTTATACGCCGTGGCCCAAGCCTGCGAGCGCGGCGAAACCACCCGCAAGGACGCCGCCGGGGTGATCCTCTACAGCGCCGAGCGGGCCACGCAAATGGCCCTCGACGCCATCCAGATCCTGGGCGGCAATGGCTACATCAACGAATTCCCTGCCGGTCGCCTGTTGCGTGACGCCAAGCTGTACGAAATCGGTGCCGGCACCAGCGAGATTCGCCGGATGCTGATCGGCCGCGAACTGTTCAACGAAACCCGCTAACGGAGCTGACCATGGCCACGCTGCACACTCAGCTCAATCCGCGCTCGGCGGAGTTCATCGCCAGCCGCGACGCAATGCTCGGACAGGTCGAGGCCCTGCGCACCTTGCTCGGGCAGGTCCGCCAAGGCGGTGGACCCAAGGCCCAGGAACGGCACACGTCGCGGGGTAAATTGCTGCCCCGGGAACGTATCAACCGGCTGCTGGACCCAGGCTCGCCGTTTTTGGAAATCAGCCCGCTGGCGGCCCACGAAGTCTATGGCGAAGACGTGCCAGCGGCCGGCGTGATTGCCGGCATCGGTCGGGTGGAAGGCGTTGAATGCATGATCGTTGCCAACGATGCGACGGTCAAAGGTGGCTCGTATTACCCGCTGACGGTGAAGAAACACCTGCGCGCCCAGACCATCGCCCGACAGAACCGCCTGCCCTGCATCTATCTGGTGGACTCCGGCGGCGCCAACCTGCCGCGCCAGGACGAAGTGTTTCCGGACCGCGAGCACTTCGGCCGGATCTTCTTCAACCAGGCCAACATGAGCGCCCAGGGCATCCCGCAGATCGCCGTGGTCATGGGTTCCTGCACCGCCGGTGGCGCTTATGTGCCGGCCATGGCGGATGAGGCAATCATGGTCCGCGAGCAAGCCACCATTTTCCTCGCCGGTCCGCCGCTGGTAAAAGCCGCCACCGGCGAAGTGGTCAGCGCCGAAGACCTGGGCGGTGCCGATGTGCATTGCAAAATCTCCGGCGTCGCCGACCACTATGCTGACAGCGATGAACACGCCCTGGCCCTGGCCCGCCGCAGCGTGGCCAACCTCAACTGGCGCAAGCTCGGTGAAGTGCAGCAACGTACGCCCATCGCCCCGCTGTACGCGAGCGAGGAGCTGTACGGCGTGGTGCCGGCCGATGCGAAGCAGCCGTTCGATGTCCGGGAAGTGATCGCGCGCCTGGTGGACGGCTCGGTGTTCGATGAATTCAAGGCGCTGTTCGGGACGACGCTGGTGTGCGGTTTTGCGCATCTGCATGGCTACCCGGTCGCGATCCTGGCCAACAATGGCATTCTCTTCGCCGAAGCCGCGCAAAAAGGCGCGCACTTCATCGAACTGGCCTGCCAGCGCGGCATCCCGCTGTTGTTCCTGCAAAACATCACCGGCTTCATGGTCGGGCAGAAATACGAAGCCGGCGGTATCGCCAAGCATGGCGCAAAACTGGTTACCGCCGTGGCCTGCGCGCGGGTGCCGAAATTTACGGTCATCATCGGCGGCAGCTTTGGCGCGGGCAACTATGGCATGTGCGGTCGCGCCTATGACCCACGGTTCCTGTGGATGTGGCCGAATGCGCGAATTGGTGTGATGGGTGCCGAACAGGCGGCCGGTGTGCTGGTGCAGGTCAAGCGTGAACAGGCCGAACGCAGCGGTCATCCGTTCAGCGCCGAACAGGAAGCCGAGATCAAGCAACCGATCCTCGACCAGTATGAAAAGCAGGGCCACCCCTACTATTCCAGTGCAAGGTTGTGGGATGACGGCGTCATCGATCCGGCCCAGACCCGCGATGTACTGGGCCTGGCCTTGTCCGCGTCACTGAACGCGCCTATCGAATCGAGCCGCTTCGGCGTGTTCCGGATGTAAACGGGGAATGCCCATGGATAACTTCAACACCCTTGAACTGCTCACCGACCCGCGCGGCTTTGCCACGCTGTGGCTCAGCCGTGAGTCGAAAAACAATGCGTTCAACGCCGAAATGATCCGTGAACTGATCCTGGCGCTGGACCATGTCGGCGGCGACCCGAACCTGCGCTTCCTGTTGATCCGCGGGCGTGGCAAACATTTCAGCGCCGGCGCCGATCTGGCCTGGATGCAGCAATCGGCCGAGCTTGATTATCACACCAACCTCGACGACGCCCGGGAACTGGCGGAACTGATGTACAACCTCGCCAAGCTGAAGATTCCTACGCTGGCCGTCGTCCAGGGCGCGGCATTCGGTGGTGCACTGGGGCTGATCAGCGCCTGTGACATGGCGATTGGCGCCGATGAAGCGCAGTTCTGCCTGTCGGAAGTGCGCATTGGCCTGGCACCGGCGGTGATCAGCCCGTTCGTGGTCCAGGCCATCGGCGAGCGCGCGGCTCGTCGATATGCCCTGACCGCTGAACGTTTCGGCGGGCAGCGTGCGAAAGACATCGGTTTGCTGTCGGAAAGTTATCCGGCCGAGGCGTTGGACCAGCACGTCGAGCACTGGGTGGAAAATCTTTTGCTCAACAGCCCGGCAGCCATGCGCGCCAGCAAAGAATTGTTGCGTGAAGTGGGCAACGGCGCCCTCACCCCGGCCCTGCGCCGCTACACCGAAAACGCCATCGCCCGCATTCGCGTCAGTCCCGAAGGGCAGGAAGGGCTGCGGGCCTTCCTGCAAAAACGCACGCCGAACTGGCAAGCCGAATCGAATAACAAGGAGCCGCGTCGATGAGCGCCCCTGTCCTTACTACGTTGCTGGTGGCCAACCGCGGCGAAATCGCCTGCCGAGTGATGCGCACCGCCAAGGCCATGGGTCTGACCACCGTGGCCGTGCACAGCGCCACCGACCGCGATGCTCGTCACAGTCGTGAAGCCGATATCCGCGTCGACCTGGGCGGCAGCAAGGCCGCCGATAGCTACCTGCAGATCGACAAGCTGATCGCCGCCGCCCGGGCCAGTGGCGCCCAGGCCATCCACCCTGGCTATGGTTTTCTTTCCGAGAACGCAGGGTTCGCCCGGGCGATTGAAAACGCCGGACTGATCTTTCTCGGCCCGCCCGCCTCGGCCATCGATGCCATGGGCAGCAAATCCGCGGCCAAGGCGTTGATGGAAACCGCCGGCGTGCCGCTGGTGCCCGGTTATCACGGCGAAGCCCAGGACCTGGAAACCTTTCGTGCTGCCGCCGAGCGCATCGGCTATCCGGTGCTGCTCAAGGCCACCGCCGGCGGTGGTGGCAAGGGTATGAAAGTCGTCGAGGATGTCAACCAACTGGCCGAGGCCCTCGCGTCGGCACAGCGCGAAGCGCAGTCTTCGTTCGGCGACTCGCGGATGCTGGTGGAAAAATACCTGCTCAAGCCGCGCCACGTGGAAATCCAAGTGTTCGCCGATCAGCACGGCAACTGCTTGTACCTCAACGAGCGCGATTGCTCGATCCAGCGCCGTCACCAGAAAGTGGTGGAAGAAGCCCCTGCCCCCGGCCTGACCTCGCAATTGCGCCGTGCAATGGGCGAAGCGGCCGTGCGCGCGGCCCAGGCGATCGGCTATGTCGGGGCAGGTACAGTGGAATTTCTGCTGGATTCGCGGGGCGAGTTTTTCTTCATGGAAATGAACACCCGCTTGCAGGTGGAGCATCCGGTCACCGAAGCGATCACCGGGCTGGACCTGGTGGCCTGGCAGATCCGCGTGGCCCAGGGCGAGCGCTTGCCGATCACTCAGGAGCAAGTGCCGCTGTTGGGGCATGCGATTGAAGTGCGCCTGTATGCCGAAGACCCGGCCAACGATTTCCTGCCGGCTACCGGGCACCTGGCGTTGTACCGCGAATCTGCAGAAGGGCCGGGTCGGCGGGTCGACAGCGGGGTTGAAGAAGGCGACGAGATTTCGCCCTTCTACGACCCGATGCTTGGCAAGCTGATCGCCTGGGGCGAGGACCGTGAGCAGGCACGGCTGCGGCTGCTGGGCATGCTCGACGAATTCGCCATCGGCGGATTGAAGACCAATATCGGTTTCCTGCGACGCATCGTGGCCCACCCCGCTTTTGCAGCAGCAGAACTGGACACAGGATTTATCCCACGCTATCAGACGCAATTGCTGCCAACGCCTGGTGAACTGGATGACGGTTTCTGGCTCGCCGCCGCCCATGGTTTTGCCTTGGGCCTGGCCCCGCATGTCCGGTCCGACGACGCCAATTCGCCCTGGGCCGACAACGGCGGCCTGCGTCTGGGGCTGCCCCGGGAAACCACCCTGCATTTGAGCTGCGAAGGACAGGATCGCGCGCTGACGCTGGACGTTTCTGCCGGTGGTGCGGCGCTCAAGGGCGAACAACTGACAATCGAGCACAATGGCGTGCGCCGCACTCATCGGGCCATTCGCCAAGGCGAAAGCCTGTATCTGCAATGGGAAGGTGACCTGCACCGCGTTGACCCGTACGACCCGTTGGCTGCCGCCGATGCCAGCCACAGCCACCAAGGCGGCCTGAGCGCCCCCATGAACGGCAGCATTGTCCGAGTACTGGTGAGCGTCGGCCAAGCGGTGGAAGCCGGAGCTCAACTGGTGGTGCTGGAGGCGATGAAAATGGAGCACAGCATTCGCGCCCCCAAGGCCGGGACGATCAAGGCGCTGTATTGCCAGGAAGGTGAAATGGTCAGCGAGGGCTGCGCCCTGGTGGCATTCGAAGAATAGGTATCGGCCCGTTCCAAGGGCCGATCCGGTCAGAACCTGATGGTGGCCTGCACGACCACGCCGATGATGCGGCATTGCTCGGTGTACAGGCTTTTCGGGTAGGTGGGATTGAGCGGGACCAGATAATGCTGTCCGCTCTCTTCGATCAATTTGCGAAAGGTCGCATCGCTGCTGCCGGGCAAGCAGGCGACCACCAGCTTGCCCGGCTGCGCGTCGATGGCCGGATCCACCAGTATCGACATCCCCTCGGGAATGCTCAACCCGCTCGGGGCGGTCATCGCATCGCCCACGACCACCAGCCAGAATGCGTCCCCGCGGGCGTGATAGTCCGTCAGCTCATATCGCGTCGGGCTGTAGGCGTCGGGGTCGCCCTCGCGAACGTCGCCAACCTGGTGCCATTCACTGACCGGGTAGCGGAAGTACGGGTTGTACTTCTGCGCCAGAGCCATGCCTTCGTCCGTGGACGTATCCGGCTCCTGAATCACCATCGCCACTTCGAGAAATTCCAGTCCCAGCTCCCGCAGGACTCGATTCATGTCGTCGACACTGGGTTGCCGGCGCTTGGTCAGCCAATGGCCGACGCCGCCCTGGGACATACCCAACCGTTCTGCGAGCACCACTTGCGTGATGTGCAGCTCCTTCATCTTGGCCTTGACCAACTCTATCCATTTATCCATGTGCGGCACGATACGTCCCTGGCTCCGGCCATCAAAACACATATTGTAGTATTTAAATTGTCGTCACAATTACGATAAGTACTATTCTGGACTCAGGATTCAAGCCCCGACACGGAGAAACTCGACACCATGGAAACGCCTAATAAAAACCAACCCAACCCGCCTTCCGACGGCGCGTATCAGTCGTTTCAGGATTGCCCGGCGGCCCAGCGCGCCCTCGATTACTACTTGAAACCAAGTGTTTCAGACGCACCGACGGAACACCGTTTCTTCGACGTGAACCGCAACATCAGTGCAGAAGAAGCCCTGGTCCACGCATGCGACCTGCTGCGCTGCGCGGCGGCGACTGCCCACGAATCCGCCAACCAGTTGAATGGATCGAACCGCGACCTGGCGTTTTCGGTGGTGCATATGATCGATCTGGTCAAGGTGATGCTTGACCGATCCCTGGATGGCTACCCTACTCGCTAGGCGTAACGCTTGGGATGTGCCGCGAACGCGGACGAACGAAATAAATTTTTTAATCGATGCGATAAAACCATTTGACTTGCAAATGATAATGATTATTATTGCACCAACTGGTCGCGAGATCAGTCGATAGCCCAGAAGACCTTAGGTCGGACTTCTGGAATATCTCCTCATCAGGCTAATCACGGTTTTTGACCCGGCTTTTTGCCGGGTCTTTTTTTGCCGATTTTTCGGCTTATGGCTTCAGGCTAATGAAGTCTTTGGGTGTCGCTCATTCGATGGCGGCGATGATATCAAATCAATATCACTTTTCAAGACTTCGGGTCGCCGGACCGGCAAAACTATCGACAGCCAGCACTTGAGAATCAATTGCCGACTCTCTAAGCTGGCTTCGCGTCCAGGGAGGACGCCCCCTTCTCTTTCGTGATGCAAATCGTCCCGATATTTCCTTTCTTGCGTGTAAAGTAACGGCCATGAAAATCCTTTCCAGGAATCGTGACCGTGGCTAAATCTTCGTTTGATATCAGCGCCAATTTCGACAGCGGCAATATTGAAATCGTCGACATCAGCAACCCGTTGCAGTCGCTGCTCAAGATCAGGCCCGATACCCGCAGTGCCCATTTCCAATGGTTTCACTTCAAGGCCAGCGGCTTGCATGTGGGCCAGGAATATTCCTTTCGCCTGCTCAATGCCAGCCAATCGTCCTACAACAAGGCCTGGACCGGCTACCAGACCGTTGCTTCCTACGATCACGTCAACTGGTTCCGCATCCCTACACAGTTTGAGGGCGACGCGCTGCGCTTTCACTTGGAAGCGGAACAACCCCACGCCTGGTTCGCTTATTTCGAACCGTATAGCCGTGGCCGCCACGATTGGCTGATCGAGCAGGCAAGTCATAAGGCCGGCACCGAACTCCTCGCCGTCGGTAAAAGCGTGGAAGGCCGTGACATCCAATTGTTGCGCAAGGGCAGCGGTGCCGAAGGCCGCCATAAAATCTGGATCATCGCCCAACAACATCCCGGCGAGCACATGGCCGAGTGGTTCATGGAAGGCGTGATCGAACGCTTGCAACAACAGGATGATCCGCAGCTGAACCGACTGCTTGCCAAAGCCGATCTGTACCTGGTGCCAAACGTGAACCCGGACGGTGCCTTCCATGGGCATCTGCGGACCAACGCCATGGGCCAGGACCTCAATCGTGCCTGGCAGAACGCCAGTCCGGAAATCAGCCCCGAGGTCTTTTTCGTCCAGCAGCAAATGGAAAAGTATGGCGTTGATCTGTTCCTCGACGCCCATGGCGATGAGGAGATTCCCCACGTCTTCACCGCCGGTTGTGAAGGCAACCCGGGCTATACGCCGCGTATCGCCGAGCTCGAAGAACGTTTTCGCAGCCACCTCAAGCATCAGACCAAAGACTTCCAGACCACTCACGGCTACACCCGCGACGCACCGGGCCAGGCCAACATGACCCTGGCCTGCAACGCGGTCGGCCAGAAATACGATTGCCTGTCCCTGACGCTGGAAATGCCCTTCAAGGACCACGACGATCACCCGAACCCGCGTACCGGCTGGTCCGGCAAACGCTCGATGCAGCTGGGCAAGGATGTGTTGAGCACCATCGCGGACATGGTCGACGAATTGCGCTGACCCAGCAGCCGCCCCCGTGGCGAGGGAACCTGCTCCCTCGCCACGGATTCGTGCCTCAGCCTTTGCCCCGCAGCATACTGTCCAACACCTCATCCCGACGCACCCACGCGTGAAACAACGCCGCCGCCAGGTGCAACAGCACGGTCAAGAACAATAAATAAGCCAGATACCCATGGGCCTTGCGCAGCAGTGCGAAGGTCTGGGCGTGGGCCGGCAGGATCGAGGGCAGTTGCAGCCCATTGCCAAGCGTCACCGGGTCCCCCGCCGCTGAAATCATGGCCCAACCCAGTAGCGGCAGAATCAGCATCAATGCGTACAGCAACACATGCGAAGCCTTTGCCGCCAGCACCTGCCAGCCCGGCAGATCGGCCGGCAGCGGCGGTTGTCGGGTACTGAAGCGCACCACCAGGCGCACGACTACCAGCAGCAGGATCGCGATGCCCAGGGGCTTGTGCAACTGCAGCAACCATTCATGACGCTCGGACACCGAGGCGACCATGCCCGCGCCGATAAACAGCATGGCGATGATCATCAATGCCATCAGCCAATGCAGCAGCCGCGCCAGCGGTACGAAGTGACGGGGGGCGCTCATGGGCGGGACTCCTGGGTGGCGGGCAATGGGTGCACTTCGCTGGTACGCCGCAGATAGGAACTGGCGTACGCGGCAGACCGGGCGGCCAACAGCGGGTCTTGGGAACCTTCGATTCCGTTGGGCAGGATCAACGGGTCATAGTTGATATCGCGGCAATCGCCGTTGTCCTGTGGCTGGGTGCGCTCCAGCACCAGCGTGCCAGCGTTGAGCACCTTGCGATCGGCGGGCCAGGCCTTGCTGGCATCGTTTACCGGATCACCTGGATTGGCGAGGGTGATGTTCAACTGCCAGCGCAATGGCCCGGCGGCGAGACGCTTGACCAAATCCTGCTCCAGGAAATCCGCCCCCTGGGGTGGCGCTGCATCCGCGGCGTCCTGACTCATCGGTACCACGCCCCAGCGCACTGCCTGGCGCTGCCCCGCTGGGTTGATCAGGTAAAACGCATTGATGCCGTTATAGGTTTCGGTGGCATAGCTGGCTGACGGCTTGGCGGTCTTGATCCACTGCAGGAACGGCACGGCTTCCGGGTGAGCGGCAAAAAACGCCGGTACGGCCGCAGGGTCGGGTTTGCCCGTGGCGGGAAGCGGCGACTGGGCCTGCTGGAGTTGGTAGAACGCCTCGGGCGTGCCCACCGGAAACACCGGCATGCTATTCATGCCGGTACGCCACTGCTGGCCGTCGGCCTGGGTAAAACGCAGCGCCAGGCTGCGGATCGGGACACTGCTGTCAGGGGCGTAGGGATTACCGCTGGGCAAGGCGAAACGTCCAACCACGGGCGTGCGCGACGGTTTGAACACCTGGGCGCTGGAATAGGCGCCGGCCTCGCCACTGCCTTCGAAATAGCCGGCGACACAGACGCCCTTGGAATGATTGCGCCGGAATCCCGGGTGAACCCCGTTGTTTTTCTCCAGGACATTAACCAACGCATCAGGTGTCAGCCGCTGCGGGTCGAGCGTGCCGTTGACATAGGCAAATGCCCCCGCCAGCCCGGCCACCACCACAGCGATGGCGGCCAGGCGAACTGTCAACTGGGCGGCACTCAAGGGTCGCCGACGCGGCGGGGATGAAGGGTCAACCATGACGAAGCTCCAAGGCTCAAGGCCATCTTTGGAAAGAATCCGTCAGACGCATACCCGATGGCTTTATTCCCACATCCCGTATTTATTTTTCCTGCGCTGGAATAATCTCGTTCACGGGTCGTCTTTCCAGTCCCGGCGCAGTGACAGCCCAACGAAGCCACACTCTCATGAACGAACTCGACGATCAGTTGCGCGAGCTTATCCCCAGGCTACGGCGTTTTGCCGTATCGCTGACGCGCAACCCGAGCAACGCCGACGACCTGGTGCAGACGTGCCTGGAGCGGGCGCTGTCCAAATGGAGCGATAAACGCCCGGACGGCGACCTGCGGGCCTGGCTGTTCTCGATTCTGTATCGGCAATTTCTCGACGCCCATCGCCGTTCCCGGCGTTATTCGCGCATGCTGGAATTCTTCACCGGACGCGACGATGCCCATCCGTCGGCCGAACGCAGCGTGATCGCGCAATCGTCCCTCCAAGCCTTCGATCAGCTCAGCACGGAACAACGTGCGCTGTTGATGTGGGTCTCGGTGGAAGGCTTGAGTTACCAGCAAGTCGCCGACATTCTCGGCGTGCCGACCGGCACCGTGATGTCTCGCCTGTCTCGCGCCCGGCAGGCCTTGCGCCAACTCAGCGAAGGCGAAATCACCCGCCCTGCCCTGCGGATACTCAAATGATCAGCATGCCCCCCAGCGAACATGACCTGCACGCCTACGTCGATCGCCAACTGAGCGAAGCCGACCAGCGCCAGGTGGAGACCTACCTCGCCAACCAGCCTGACATCGCCGCCCAGGTCCGCGCCTGGCAACAGGACGCGCAACACCTGCGCACGGCCCTCAGTGGCGCCTTGCAGCAGCCAGCCAATCCGGACCTCGACCCGGCGATGATTCGCCAGCGTCTGAAACACCGATCCCGTCGCTACCTGGCCAACGTTGCCCTGTTGCTGCTGGCGATCGGCATGGGCGGGTTCAGCGGCTGGCAGGCTCGCGAGATGACCCTGCTCAGCGCGGCGGCGCCCATGGCCGATGCCCTCCAGGCGTATCGGTTATTCGCCCAGCAAGGCATCCTCGCGGCCGATTACCAAACCGATGACGAGGGCAGCATGCAGGGCTGGCTCGACCGCTACTTCACCCAGGCCAACCGACTGCCGGACCTTTCGGGCGCAGGGTTCAAGCCGGTCAGCGGCCGGTTGCTCAGCACCGAGCAAGGCGCGGCGGCGATGGTGGTTTATCAAGACGCCAGCGGCCAGAAGATCAGTTTCTATGTGCGCCCGCCGGGTCCGAAGAACTTCCTGCTGCCCCGGGGCAGTCGCCGCGACGGCGACCTGCAGGCCGAGTATTGGTCAGGGCCGGGGTATAACTATGCGATGGTCATACCCAGTGACACGCCGACGGTGCAGAGGCTCAAGCAAACCCTGGACTTCTGATTACCATCGCCCCTTTGTGGGAGCGGGCTTGCTCGCGAAGGCGACGGCACATCCAACATTGACGTCGTCTGATACACCGCTTTCGCGAGCAAGCCCGCTCCCACAGGGGACGGTGGTGTTCTTGAGAAGATGCTCACCCCTGCCCAAACACCTGCGAAGGCCTGCGCAACAAGGGGTCGAACGGGTTGATTCGTGGTCCGATCAAGGCTGCCTCGCGCTTGAGCATTTCGACCACCGTCGGCAGGCGATCAGGGCCCAATCGGTCGCTCACCGTGGCCACGCTCAACGCCGCCACGGCCCGGCCTCCACGGTCGAGAATCGGCACGGCCACCCCGGCCATGCCTTGCAAGACGCCGGTGTTGCGCCCGGCGTAGCCCAGGCTGCGCACGTTCTCCACTTCCGAGCGCAGGAAGACTTCGTCGTACAAATGAAAATCCTTGAGCCGCGGCAAATTGTATTGAATCACGGTGTCGCGCTCTTCTTCCGGCAGGAACGCCAGGATGGCCAAACTGCCCTGTCCGACGCCTAACGCCACCCGACCGCCGATATCACCGGTGAACGTGCGGATCGGGAATGGCCCTTCGCTGCGATCCAGGCAAATGGCGTCGAAGCCACTGCGCGCCAGCAAAAACAGCGAGTCCCCCAGGGAAGCCGACAGCCGCAGCATGGCCGGGCGCACCAGTTCGCGCAGGTTGCCGGTGTTGCCGGCTCGGGCAGCGAGGGCGAAGAAGTCCAGGCTCAGGCGATAGCGCTTGCTGCGCGCGTCCTGCTCGACCATGCCCTCGTCCATCAGGCTGCGCAGCAAACGATGCGTGGTCGGCTGGGACAGCCCGATGCGCTGGGCCAGCTGTGTCACCCGTTCGCCGCCCTCAGCGGTCTCACTCAGGCTGCGTAGCACGGCAAACAACCTGGAGACGGCGCCGACGCCGACTTCGTTTTTTCCGTTATTCCGATCAGTGGAATCTGGCATGGTATTTCTCATTATTAAATTTACTCACTGAATGAAACTGAAAATAGTCATCGATTCAGTGAAATAGTCCATTGAGCCCATCCTATTCTTCGTCCTACTCTGCGTCCATACAGGGGCGATTCGAACAACAGCGGCAGCCGACTCAAGGTCGAGCGCCAACGCACCCCGCAGCACCCTTTCGTATCTGCCCATACAAAAAAGCGCGCCTTGCGGCGACGCATAACAATTTCAGGTGGAGCGCAGCGATGGCTTTCATGCAACTTGAAGGACTTGGCAAACGTTACGGCGATATCGACGCCGTGGTTGCCACCGACCTCTCGGTGGAGAAAGGCGAATTTGTCTCACTGCTGGGGCCTTCCGGCTGCGGCAAGACCACAACCCTGCAAATGATCGCCGGCTTCGTCGAAGCCAGCAGCGGGCGCATTCTGCTGGATGGTCGCGACATTACCCACGCCAAGCCCGCCAGCCGAGGCCTGGGCGTGGTGTTCCAGAGTTACGCACTGTTCCCCCACATGACGGTCAGGGACAACGTTGCCTTTGGCCTGCGCATGCGCAAAGTGGCCAGCGCCGAACTGCAACAACGGGTGGACCGAGTGTTGAAGCTGGTGCGCCTGGACCAGCATGCCGAACGCTACCCACGGGAACTCTCCGGCGGCCAGCGCCAACGCGTGGCCCTGGCCCGGGCGCTGGTGATCGAGCCGCCAGTGCTGCTGCTCGACGAGCCGCTGTCCAACCTCGACGCCAACCTGCGCGAGGAGATGCAGTACGAAATCCGCCGCATCCAGCGCGAGGTCGGCATCACCACGCTGATGGTGACCCATGACCAGGCCGAAGCGCTGTCCATCAGTGATCGCGTCGTGGTGATGCAGGCCGGACGCATCACCCAGATCGACGCCCCCTACACACTTTACGAACACCCACGCACCGAATTCATTTCCGGCTTCGTCGGCAAGGCCAATCTGCTGCCTGGCGTGCGTGACAGTGCAGGCGTGGTTCAGGTTTGCAGCGAGGGCAACGCCGACCTGACCCTGAGCTTGCGCCCGGAAAAAATCGACCTGCTGGCGTCCGGCTCAGGCCATCTGCAAGGCACCATCGTCAGCCGCTTCTTTCTTGGCAGCCAATGGCTCTACGGCGTCTCGACTCCGCTGGGCGAACTCTGCGTGGTGCGGCGCAACGACGGTTCCGCGCCCATGAACGAGGGCACCGTCGTGGGCCTGGATTGGGACCCCGCATTGCTGCGGGTACTGAGCGTGGACGAGGTGTCGGCATGAAACTGCTCGATGCCGTGCGCCGGGGACGCCAAGGCTACTTGCTGTCGGCACCAGCCCTGGCCTTGTACCTGGGCCTGCTGGTCATTCCCCTGGGCCTGACGCTGGTGCTGTCGTTCAACGTCTTCGACTACAGCTCGGGCATCGATGGCGGCGCCTACACCTTCGACCACTACACCAGCCTGCTGGGCGATCCGTACTTCTACGAGATCTTCCTGCGCACATTCTGGATCAGTGCCCTGACCACCATTCTCTGTGTGCTGATCGGCGTGCCAGAGGCGTACATCCTTAGCCGCATGGGCGCACCATGGCGTTCGATTTTCCTGATCCTGATCCTCACCCCGCTGCTGATTTCAGTGGTGGTGCGGGCGTTCGGCTGGAGCCTGCTGCTCGGCGCCGACGGCTTGGTCAACCAAGCCCTGCAAGCCTTCGGCGGTTCGCCGATGAAGCTGCTCTATACGCCATTCGCCGTGGTCATCGCCCTGGTCCATGTGATGTTGCCGTTCATGATCATCCCGGTCTGGACTTCGTTGCAGAAACTCGACCCCGCCGCCGAACAGGCCGCCCTGTCTTTGGGGGCCAGCCAGTTCACGGTAATCCGCAAGGTGGTGCTGCCGCAGATCATGCCCGGCGTGCTGTCGGGCACGCTGATTGTGTTCGGCCTCGCCGCCAGTTCCTTCGCCATTCCCGGCCTGCTCGGCGGACGCCGCCTGAAGATGGTCGCCACGCTGATCTACGACCAGTACCTGTCGGAGCTGAACTGGCCGATGGGCGCGGCCATTGCCGTCGCGCTGCTGCTGCTCAACCTGCTGATCATGCTGTCGTGGAACCGGATGATCGAAGGCCGCTACAAGAAGTCATTGGGGTAATCAATCATGTCCAGGAACGGTCCTTTCGCCCTGTTGTTTCATACCCTGGTGGTGGTGTTCATGCTGGCGCCGCTGGTGGTGGTCTGCCTGGTTGCCTTCACCCCGGAAAATACCCTGAGCCTGCCGACCACAGAGTTTTCCCTGCGCTGGTTTCGGGCGGTGTTCGAGCGTGCGGACTTCATCGATGCGTTCTACAACAGCCTGATCCTCGCCTTCAGTGCGGCCTCGCTGGCGACGTTGATCGCGGTGCCGGCAGCGCTGGCGATCACCCGGCTCGAGTTTCCCGGCCGGGACTTTTTCAACGGCCTGTTCCTCTCACCGATCATCATTCCGCATCTGGTATTGGGGGTGGCGCTGCTGCGCCTGTTTGCGCTGATGGGCGTGAACGGCAGCTTCGCCTGGCTGATTTTCGCCCATGTGCTGGTGATCACACCTTATGTACTGCGCCTGGTGCTTGCCTCGGCCATCGGCCTGGACCGCAGTGCCGAGCAAGCCGCGCAGTCGTTGGGGGCCGGACGTTTCACGCTGTTCCGGCAAATCACCCTGCCGATGATCCTGCCGGGGGTGGCCGGGGGCTGGCTGCTGGCGTTCATCAACAGTTTCGATGAGGTCACGTTGTCGATTTTCGTCACTTCGCCGGCCACGCAAACCTTGCCGGTGCGCATGTATGTGTACGCCACCGAATCCATCGATCCGATGATGGCGGCGGTGTCGGCGCTGGTCATTGCGCTCACTGCGCTGACCATGATTCTGCTCGACCGGGTCTATGGCCTGGATCGGGTCCTGGTAGGAAAACAATGAGGGCGCCATGGCTCTGCTGAAACGACTGGCCGAAGGCGACCGCCCGGCCCTGGACTTTACCCTCGACGGCAAACCGGCCATCGGCATGCTGGGCGACACGCTGTTGACCGCCGTGCTGACCTGCAGCGAACACCTGCGCGGCAGCGACTTCAGCGCCGAGCCCCGGGCCGGTTTTTGCTTGATGGGCGCCTGTCAGGATTGCTGGGTGCGCCTGGGCGACGGTCGCCGCGTACGCGCCTGCTCGACCCTGCTCGAAGCTGGGCAGCAAGTCATTCGTGAGCCGGGGCGCCACGTATGAACGGCGCGGACCTCATCGCGAGCAAGCTCGCTCACACAGTCCTGCCGCGCACAGGAAATCCATGTCCACCACAAATCAAATGTGGCGGCGAGCTTGCTCGCGAAAGCGCCTTCGACGACAGCACCGATCCCTCGGAACTGCCAGTGAGGTGGCCATGAAACCCGTCGTCATCATCGGCGCCGGCCCGGCCGGCATTCGTGCCGCGCAGACGCTGGTCGCCCATGGCATTTACCCTGTCCTGCTGGATGAGGCCAGTCGCGGCGGTGGGCAGATTTATCGGCAGCAGCCGGCCAATTTCAAGCGCTCCCCAGCCAAGCTTTATGGCTTGGAAGCGCACAAGGCCAGCGCGATTCACCGGACCTTGGAAAAGCTGCGCGAACAGCTTGATTACCGTCCCGACACCTTGGTGTGGAACGCCGAGTCGGGCCTGCTGGATACGTTGCGAGCAGGCCGCGCCGAGCGCATCGAGTACGCCAGCGTGATCGTTGCCACTGGCGCCACCGACCGGATCCTGCCCGTGCCAGGATGGACGCTGCCCGGGGTATACAGCCTGGGCGCGGCGCAGATCGCCTTGAAGTTCCAGGGCTGCGCCATCGGTGAACGGGTCGTGTTCGCAGGCAGCGGTCCGTTGCTGTACCTGGTCGCCTATCAATACGCCAAGGCCGGCGCCAACGTAGTCGCCGTGCTCGACAGCTCCCCGCTCAGCGCCCAGGTCCGCGCCCTGCCCGGCTTGCTGGCGCAACCGGCCACCCTCGCCAAAGGACTCTACTATCGCGTCTGGCTGACCGCCCATGGTATCAGCGTGCATCAAGGCGCGAGCCTGTCGCGCCTGGACGGAGAGCGCCGGGTGCAGTCGCTGAAATGGCGCAACGCCAAGGGCGAACATGCCCTCGACTGCGACGCAGTGGCCTTCGCTCACGGCTTGCGCAGCGAAACCCAACTGGCCGACCTTCTGGGCTGCGAATTCTCCTGGAATGCCCTCAACCGCGCCTGGCTGCCACAACGGGATCGCGCCGGGCGCAGCAGCGTGCCGGGGGTCTACCTGGCCGGTGATGGCGCTGGAATCATGGGCGCCGACGCGGCCGAAATGGCCGGTGAACGGGCCGCCCTGGCCTTGCTCGAAGACATGGGGTACCTGACCGACTCGCAGCGTTGCGGCCAACTGGAGCAATCGCTGGAGCGCATCGGCGATTTCCGACAGGGCCTGGAGCGTGCGTTTGCCTTTCCAGACAATTGGGCCGCCAACGTTGCCGATAACGTGTTGATTTGCCGTTGCGAGGAAGTCAGCGCCGGCGACATCCGCCAGGTCGTTGGCGAAGGTCATTGGGAAATCAACCGGGTCAAGGCCCATTGCCGGGTCGGCATGGGCCGCTGCCAAGGGCGGATGTGCGGCGCTGCGGCGGCGGAAATCATTGCCCAGGAAAGTGGCCGGCCCATCGCCAATATCGGTCGCTTGCGTGCCCAAGCGCCGATCAAGCCCGTGCCGTTCGGCCTGGAGGTCGAGCCATGATCGAAGTGGACGTGGTGATCATCGGCGGCGGCATTGTCGGCGCCTCGGCGGCGTTGTTCCTGAGCCAGGCCGGACGCCGGGTGGCGCTGCTCGAGCGGGACTTTTGCGGCTCGCATTCCAGCGGCGTCAACTACGGCGGCGTGCGCCGTCAGGGCCGGCCGTTGTCACAGTTGCCCTTGTCGCAACGGGCCCATGAAATCTGGAGCCAGTTACCCCAACTGATCGGCATCGACGGTGAATACCAACGCAGCGGTCATCTGAAGCTGGCCCGTAGCGCTGGGGACCTGCAAGCGCTGCACGACTACGCCGCTGCCAGCCAGGGCTTTGGCCTCGATCTGCAACTGCTCGATCGAGAAGCGTTGCGCGCACGGTTTCCGTGGGTCGGCGCCGTGGCGGTCGGGGCATCGTTGTGCCCGGACGACGGCCACGCCAACCCACGGCTGGTATCGCCGGCCTTTGCCCAGGCAGCCCGCCGGCATGGCGCACAGGTTCGCGAACAATGCGCTGTCAGCGTCGTGGAGCATGACGGCCAACGCTTTGATGTTCGCACCAAAACCGGTCTGGCATTGCGCGCACCCTGGCTGCTGAACTGTGCCGGGGCCTGGGCGAGCCAGTTCGCCGCGCAGTTCGGGGAAGCGGTGCCGATGCACGCCGGGCATCCGGCGATGTTGGTCACCGAACCGTTGCCGTTGGTGATGAACGCCAGCACCGGCGTGGAGGGCGGCGGCATCTATGCCCGTCAAGTCGCGCGGGGCAACTGCGTTTTGGGGGGCGGCCAGGGTTTTGCCCTGGACGAAGCACGCGCCCGTCCCGGCCAGAACGCGGTAATCGAAATCCTGCGCCAGGCGGTCGAGCTGTACCCGTTCCTGGAAGGCGCCCAGGCGATTCGTACCTGGAGCGGCACCGAAGGTTACCTGCCCGATCGCCAGCCGGTGATTGGCCACAGCAGCACCCAACCCGGTCTTTTGCATGCGTTCGGTTTTGCCGGCGCAGGCTTCCAGATCGGTCCTGCGGTGGGCCAGGCGCTCACCGAGATCATCTGTAGCGGCGCCTCAACCACGTCGCTGGATGCGTTTTCAATCACCCGGTTTCACTCCATCTCCGTTGCTTGATGAGGAAGGTCGCGCCAATGAATAACGTCAAACGCAGTGCATTGTTCGGTTTCTGCTCGCTGGGTTTCTCTTGCCTGGGCGCCCTGCTCCCGGTCACCCAGGCGTTGGCCGAGCCGACGCTTTACCTGGGCATGAACGGCGGAACCATGGAGCGGCTCTACGCCGACAAAGTCTTGCCGTCCTTCGAAAAAGCCAACAACGTCAAAGTGGTGATCGTGCCCGGCACCTCCGCCGACATCCTGGCGAAGGTCCAGGCCAGCAAAGGCAATCCGCAGATGCACGTGATGTTCCTCGATGACGGCATCATGTACCGCGCCATCGCCATGGGGCTGTGCGACAAGCTCGAGGAAAGCCCGACCCTGGCCCAGATTCCGGCCAAGGGGCGCATCAAGGACCAAGCCGTGGCCGTCAGCCTCGGGGTGACAGGGCTGGCCTACAACACGCGGTTATTCAAGGAAAAAGGCTGGAATGCGCCAACTTCCTGGATGGACCTGGCCGACCCGCGCTTCAAGGATAAAGTAGTGTTCCAATCGATGGCGTCGTCCACCTTCGGCCTGCACGGTTTCCTGATGTTCAACCGGATCCAGGGTGGCAGCGAAACCGACGTCGAGCCGGGCTTCAAGGCGTGGCCGAACACCGTCGGGCGCAACGTGCTGGAATATATCCCGAGCTCGGCGAAGATTTCCGAAATGCTGCAGACCGACGAGGCCGCGCTCTTCCCGCTGACGCCGACCCAGGTGACCGCGCTCAAGCTCAAGGGCATGCCGGTGGAGTACGCGCAACCCAAGGAAGGCGCCGTGGTGCTCAACGTGGCCGAATGCGCCATCGCCCAAAACACGCAGCCTGAGCTGGCGCAAAAACTGGCCGCATTCCTGCTGAGCCCCCAAGCCCAGGCCGTCGCTCTGGAGGAAGGCGACCAGATCCCGTCCAACCCCAACACGCCGACCACCGACAAGACCCGCGGCCAGGTGGAGGCGATGAAGCAATACCTGGAAACGGCGATTGCCGTGGATTGGGATCAGGTCAACGAACAGCGTCCGGCCTGGAACGCACGGTGGAACCGCAGCATCGAGCGCTAGAGCATTCAACATCAGCCTGCGCTTTGCCTTTATCATGCCAGCCATCTTGGGCTTGATAACTGATGCCAATGAACCGGAATGAGTGACCTGTGGCGAGGGAGCTTGCTCCCGCTCGGCGGCGAAGCCGTCGTGAATGAGTCTACCCGGTCTGACTGAGAGATCGCGGTGCCTGGATCAGGGCTGCTTCGCAGCCCAGCGGGAGCAAACTCCCTCGCCACGAGGCCTGCGGTCGGCTTCAGGTGTTGCGCCCGCCCCTTGACCAACAGCGAACCCTTTCATGAACACCCTCGCCCAACTCCGCGCCGGCCAGCTGTCAGGCATCACCCGGCTTGACCTGGCCTGCGGCCTGACGCAGTTCCCTCGGGAAATCTTCGACCTGGCCGATTCCCTCGAAGTGCTCAACCTCAGCGGTAACGCACTGGACACGCTGCCCGACGACCTGCATCGGCTGACCCGCCTGCGAGTGCTGTTCTGCTCGGACAATCGCTTCACTGAACTGCCCGAATGCCTGGGTCGTTGCGCGGCGCTGACCATGGTCGGTTTCAAGGCCAACCGCATCGAGCGCGTAACCGGTGCCGCACTGCCGCCGCTGCTGCGCTGGCTGATCCTGACCGACAACAACCTTACCCAATTGCCGGAGGAGCTGGGCCAGCGCCCGCATCTGCAGAAGCTGATGCTGGCCGGCAACTGTTTGCAGCAATTACCGGCTAGCCTGGCACAGTGTCATCGCCTCGAACTGTTGCGCATCGCCGCCAACCAATTGACCGAACTGCCGCAGTGGTTGCTGGAACTGCCGAGCCTCAGTTGGCTGGCCTACGCCGGTAACCCGCTGGAAACCCAGGCCGACGCCGCGGCGTTGAATACAACGACGCTCATCGACTGGTCGCAGTTGGACCTGCAACAACAGTTGGGCAAAGGCGCATCCGGGGTCATTCACCAGGCACTGTGGCAATCGCCGGGCCAAGTCGCCTGCAACGTCGCGGTGAAACTGTACAAGGGCCAGATGACCAGCGACGGCTCGCCATTGCACGAAATGCATGCCTGCATCACTGCTGGACAGCATCCGAACCTGATTGATGTGCTGGGCCAGGTCGACGGGCATCCCGAGCAACAGGCCGGCCTGGTGATGGCACTGATCGAGCCCAGCTACCGCAACCTGGCCGGGTTGCCGAGCCTGGCATCGTGCACTCGCGATGTGTATGCCGACGGGCTAAGCCTGAGCGCCCCGGTGGCGTTGCGCATGGCCCACGGCATCGCCTCGGTGGCAGCGCACCTGCATCGCCAGGGCATTACCCATGGGGATCTCTACGGGCACAATATTTTGTTCAATGATCAAGGCCACTGCCTGCTGGGGGACTTTGGCGCGGCGTCGTTCCACGCCATTGCCGACAGCGTGCAAACCCGCGCACTGCAACGCATCGAGGTACGGGCCTTCGGGATTTTGTTGGAGGAATTGTTGGCGCGGATCGAACCGGTGCTCAATGCCGTGGAACTGACCACGTTGCAGGACCTACAGGCGCGCTGCTGTCAGCCAGAGGTGCTGGCGCGACCGGGGTTCGATGAGATTGAAGGTATATTGCGCAACCGTGGCAAGGGAACAAGCTCCCTGGCCACAGTGGATGGGGTGTAGTCGTTTAACCGGCCAACCCGACAAACATGTCCTGCACGTCATCGTGGTTGTCGAGGCCCTCGAGGAAGGCTTCGACTTCGGCCATCTGCTCGTCGGTCAAACCGCTGACCGGGTTTTTCGGCTGATAGCCGAGCTTGGCCGACAAGACGGTAAAACCCTGCTCCGGCAGTGCTTTCTGCACCGCATCGAGGTCAGCCGGGTCGGTCAGGAACAGCGTCGCGCCGTCTTCACCTGGCTCGAAATCCTGCGCGCCCGCCTCGATGGCCGCCATTTCTGGATCGGCATCCGGGCTGTCCGGTGCGGCCTCGATCATGCCGACATGGTTGAAGTCCCACGCCACCGAACCCGAAGCGCCCAGTTGGCCCTTGCGGAACGCGACACGGATCTCGGCAACGGTACGGTTGATGTTATCAGTCACGCATTCGACGATCAGCGGCACCTGATGCGGGGCGAACCCTTCGTAGGTGACGCGGTGGTATTGCACGGTCTCACCGAGCTGGCCGGAACCTTTCTTGATCGCGCGCTCCAGGGTCTCGCGGGGCATCGAGGCCTTTTTCGCCTGCTCGACCACCAGGCGCAAGTGTGCGTTGGTGGCGGTATCGGCGCCGTTACGCGCGGCAATGGTGATTTCTTTCACCAACTTGCCGAAAATCTTGCCCTTGGCGTTGGCAGCCGCTTCTTTGTGTTTAACCTTCCACTGTGCGCCCATTACTCACTCTCTTGTCTGACGCGCCGAGACATCTGCCGGCCGGCGCTGTGGCGCAAGTTTATACGGCCTAAACCGGCTGATCGACCAAAAAATTCAGCCGATGGAATCAACATTTTCACAGCGTGTCGTAGGGCTTTTCTGAAATAGAGCCTTCCCCGCAGCGTTCCTCCCTGCGGTTTCGTACCCTCTGCGCCTTTCTCCCGTACCTGAGAGTCGCGATGCGCAACGACACGGAAAGCCCCTTCAGCCTGACACTCACGCAAAGCGACTTGCAGCTGCAAGTATTGCGGTTCAATGGCCGCGAAGCCCTTAACCAACCCTACCGATTCGAACTCGAATTGATCGGCCTGGCACCTGCGTTGAACCCGGACAGGCTGCTGGGACAACCGGCCTTCCTGCGCCTGGAGAGCGAATCGGGCATTCATGGCGTCGTTCAGAGTGTCAGCCTGAGCGATCGGGGCGCGCACCGGGTCGGCTATCGCATCACGCTGGTTCCGTACTTGCAGCGCCTGGAACAAGACCCACGGCGACGGGTGTTCTCCGGGCTCAGCGTCGTGCAGGTGCTGCAGCGTCTGCTGGAGGAAAACGCGCTGCCCCCCAGCAGTTACCGTTTCGAGCTGCCTCACGGGCAATACCCGCGACAGCCGTTCTGCATCCAATACGAGGAAAGCGATCTGGCGTTCTTGCAGCGGTTATGCGAAGCAGAAGGCATTCACTACCACTTCGAACACGCTCCCCAGGGCCACGTGCTGGTGTTCGCCGAGGACCCGAAAAGCTTTCCCGCCCAGGTGATCGAGCTGCCTGTTCGGTCCAGCGATGCTTTGCAACCGGCCATCAAGCGGATGTATATGCGTCACCATCATGTCAGGCCCGACCCGCCCTTCGGGTTCAGTGACCGGGGCATGACCGATGCGCAATCCATGGCGGCGAATCAACATCTTGGCGACGCCGGCCACGAGGCCCTGCGTGGCGACCCGGTGCTGGCCCACCGTTACCAGACTGTTCGCCGCCACCTTGAACGGTTGCGCTGCCGACAACGGGAGATCCACGGCCACAGCACCCAACCGACCCTGGGCAGCGGCTACATCGTCCAGGTGTCCGGGCATCCGGTTTCCACCTTCAACGATCAATGGCTGATCACCGAGGTGCAGCATCGCGGGCGGCAGTTCTCGATTCTTGAACCGAACCTGCCCGCCATCCCGCCGGGCGGGGCATACCGCAACCGGTTCGTTGCAATTCCCTGGTCCACCGTATTCAGGCCAGCCCTTAAACAGCCCAAGCCCTGCATCCCCGGGTACCATCTGGCTCATGTGCCAGGACGCGCCGGCCAACCGGTCATGACCGATGAGCACGGCCACGTCACGGTCAACCTGTGGAGGCCGGGCCAAGAAAGCATCACGCTGCCCGTGTCGCGGCTGACACAGGCGGGCAGCCCTGTGCTGGTGGCCGGCAGCGAAGTGCTGGTGAGTTTCCTCGACGGCGACCCCGACCGACCGGTGTTGTGCCCGGGAGCGATCGATTCCGGCGCAGGACCGGCCGCCGCGCCACCCAAACCACCTCGGGGCAGTAGTGACCCGGGGCCGCTGCTGGACTGGCTCCTGAACCCGCCAGACCTCAACCCCTGACGCAACGCCGGGGTCCGCTGAATGGCGTTGCCACCTGGCAGCTCTACCACCCTAGTACCCATCATCCATTGTCCGGCCGAGCCGGCAAAACTGATCTGGCTCATGCAAACCCAACGAAACCGGCATACAGTGGACGACAACGCTGCTCAAGACGGCGCTCTACCCTGATAGTTGGAGATACCCGCAATGCCCTGGAAAAACTCAGAAAGCCGCTACAGTACCGTCACGGTGACCCTGCATTGGCTGATGCTGGTCCTGCTGGCCGTGGTCTATGCCTGCATCGAATTCCGGGGCATATTTCCGAAGGGAAGCGGCGGTCGGACCCTGATCAAGGAAGCGCATTTCATGCTCGGCCTGACGGTGTTCCTGCTGGTCTGGCTGCGCCTGTTCGCCCGCAGCATGGGCAAGGCACCGGCGATTTTCCCGGCTTCGCCTGCATGGCAAACCTTTCTGGCGCGCCTGATGCACTGGGCGTTGTACCTGTTCATGATCGCCATGCCGCTGCTGGGCTGGTTGATCACCAGTGCCGAAGGCCACCAGGTGATGTTCTACGGCTTCGATCTGCCGTTGCTCATCGATCAGGACAAGAATTTCGCCAAGCAACTGGAAGGCTGGCATGTGCTGGGCGGCACTATCGGCTATTGGCTGATCGGCCTGCATGCCTTGGCGGGCCTGTACCATCACTATGTGGTGCGCGACAACACGCTCTTGCGGATGATGCCCAAACGCGGTTGATGGACAGCTATTGAAACCCTCGGCGGCCTTGCAAGCCGCCCGTGTGGACAAAGATCAAGCGGGTGCCCGGAGCAAGACGCCCTGCCTCGACCTGTGCCTTGAGCAGCATCAAGGCCTTGCCGGTGTACAGCGGCTCCAATTCGATGGCATCCGTGGCCTGAATAAACTCGCTCAGTTCGCCATCGACCTGGGCAAACCCGCCACGGCTACCGTCGAACAACGTGTATTGAGGCTTGGAGAGCCCCGCCGCCTCCACGATGCGTTCGACCTGCTGCGCCACGCCATGGTCCTCGGGCACGGCCAGTACACCGTAGACCGGGCGCTTGCCGGCCTCGGCCAGCACCAGCCCCGCCAGCGACGTTCCAGTGCCGCAGGCCAGCCACCAACCGTGATAATCCGTCCACCCCAACGCCGCCAACTGCTCGCGGGCATCGGCGACCCAGGCCATGCAGCCCTGCGCGCCGGGTAAGCCTGAACCGCCCTCCGGCACCGGATGCAACCTTGGGTAGCGCGCCCGCCAAGGCTCCCAGAAATCCGCAGCATGACGTCCACGGTATCCGCCGTAGCCCAACCAGTGCAGGTCCATGCCGAACGCTTGGAGGTCGAGCACCGTGGGTGTTTCCCGAGGATGACCGCGCAGCAGCCCGACCGTTGGAAAACCGAAGCGCTTGCCGGCCGCCGCCAACGCATGCAAATGATTGGAATAGGCGCCGCCCAGGCTCATGATCCCCTCGGCACCGACCTCATGGGCGGCACGCAAATGATGGACAAGCTTGAACCACTTGTTCCCGCTGATCAGTAGATCGATACGGTCCAGACGCAGCGCTGCGACTTCAATTCCGGCACGGGCTAGCCAGTCCAGATGAAGGCGTTCGAGTCGGGGCTGGGGATGCCAGTCGAGGGCGGGAAGCAGCATTGCGGCGGGCCGGGAGAAAGATGCCGGCATCTTAGCAGCTGGATGCGACTTCAAGCCGTTCCCCGGTGGAAACGAGCTTGCTCGCGATAGCGGCAGTCCAGCTTGAATCGTTGCTGAATGTACCGTCGTCATCGCGAGCAAGCTCGCTCCCTCAGGGGGAATGGGCCGTTCTACCGGTCTGCGCCTTACAACTGCGCCGCCAAGCGCGAACCCTGGTTAATCGCCCGCTTGGCATCCAGCTCCGCCGCCACGTCGGCACCGCCGATAAGATGGACGTTCTGCCCCGCCGCCTCCAAGCCTTCCTGCAACTCTCGCAGCGGATCCTGGCCGGCGCAGATCACGACGTTGTCCACCGGCAACACTTGCGGCTCGCCGGTTTCGCCGATGCGAATGTGCAGGCCTTCGTCGTCGATCTTCAGGTATTCAACGCTGTTGAGCATCTGCACCTGCTTGTTCTTCAGCCCCGTGCGGTGAATCCAGCCAGTGGTCTTGCCCAGGCCATCGCCGACCTTGGATTTCTTGCGCTGCAACAAAAACACCTGGCGTGCCGGCGCATGGGGCTCTGCCCGGATCCCCGCCACGCCGCCTCGGGCCTGGAGCTGGGTATCGATCCCCCACTCCTTCCAGAACGCCTCGCGGTCCAGGCTGGTGGCAACCCCCTGGTGAACCAGGAATTCCGAGACGTCGAAGCCAATGCCACCGGCGCCGATTACCGCCACGCTGCGGCCCACTGGCTTGCGCTCGAGGATTACGTCCAGGTAGCTCAATACCTTGGCGTGCTCGACGCCGGGGATCGCTGGGACGCGCGGCGCGATACCGGTGGCGAGAATGATCTCGTCGTAACCGCCCGCCACCAATTGCGCCACATCCACCCGGGTGTTGAGGCACAGTTCCACGTTGGTGGTCTGCAACTTGCGATTGAAGTAACGCAAGGTTTCGAAAAACTCTTCCTTGCCTGGCACGCGTTTGGCGATATTGAACTGGCCGCCGATTTCGCTGGCCGCATCGAACAGCGTTACCTGGTGCCCTCGCTCGGCCGCCACGGTGGCAGCGGATAATCCAGCCGGGCCGGCACCCACCACCGCGATTTTCTTCACCTGGGTTGTCGGCAAGTAGTTGAGTTCCGTCTCATGGCACGCCCGTGGGTTCACCAGGCAACTGGTGAGCTTGCCGCCAAAGGTGTGGTCGAGGCAGGCCTGGTTGCAGCCGATGCAGGTATTGATCTCATCGCTGCGACCGGCAGCAGCCTTGTTGACGAAGTCCGGATCCGCCAGGAAGGGGCGCGCCATTGACACCATGTCGGCATCGCCTTCGGCCAGGATCCGCTCGGCCACTTCCGGGGTGTTGATACGGTTGGTGGTGATCAGCGGGATGCTGACCGAGCCGCGCAGTTTAGCCGTGACCTTGCTGAACGCGGCCCGCGGCACCTTGGTGGCGATGGTCGGAATCCGCGCCTCGTGCCAGCCGATGCCGGTGTTGATGATCGTCGCACCGGCTTGCTCGATGGCCTTGGCCAATTGGACGATTTCATCCCAGGCGCTGCCACCTTCCACCAGGTCGAGCATCGACAGACGAAAGATAATGATGAAATTCGGGCCTACCGCTTCGCGCACCCGACGGACGATTTCCACCGGCAGGCGCATGCGGTTTTCATAACTACCGCCCCAACGGTCGGTACGGTGGTTGGTGTGGGCGGCCAGGAACTGGTTAATGAAATAACCTTCCGAGCCCATGATCTCGACGCCGTCGTATTCCGCTTTCTGGGCCAGAACCGAGCAGGTAACAAAATCGCTGATCTGTTTCTCGATGCCCTCTTCGTCCAGTTCCTTGGGCTTGAATGGGTTGATTGGCGCCTGGATCGCGCTGGGAGCCACTTGCTTGGGGCTGTAGGCATAGCGCCCGGCATGGAGAATCTGCATGCAGATCTTGCCACCGGCCTCATGAACCGCGCGGGTCACGATTTGATGCTTGAGCGCTTCTTCTTCAGTAGTCAGCTTGGCGGCACCGGAGTAAACGCCCCCTTCATCATTCGGCCCGATACCGCCGGTGACCATCAAGCCGACGCCGCCACGGGCGCGCTCGGCAAAATACGCCGCCATGCGTTCGAAGCCGCCGGGCTTTTCTTCAAGACCGGTGTGCATCGAACCCATCAAGGTTCGGTTGCGCAACGTGGTGAAACCCAGGTCCAACGGAGCCAGCAAGTGCGGGTAATGGGAGGCGGTCATCGGTAACTCCACAACGGGCGATCACGGAAAATGCGGAAGCTCTGCGGCTTCCCTCAGTCATGCCGACAGACTAAGAGCCGGTGTGCAGCCGCTCAATGACCGTAACTGACAAGTTGATGATCAAAATGCGCAACTCCTGGGGACTACAATAAGCGCGCGCCCTTCGCTAATCCTTTGTTTTACCGTAACCTGCCCCTAGTTCCTGATGAAAAATCACGCACCTGCAAACGGCCGCTGACTGTCCCCATGCGCAAAATTCTGTACCTGCTGTTCTCACTGGCCTTGATGGCCGTCCTCGTCACCTATGCACTGTGGACGACGGATCGCCCGGCGGGTCATTACCTGTCAGACCTGCGGATCAACCTGGCCGTCGACCAGGGCGCTCCCGCCGACCGCGGCAACCTGCTGGGCATCCAGCCTGAATTGTTCCCCACCGACTACCAAAGCCCCGAGCGCCTGCATCGAAAACTGGCGGCCTATTTGCAAACTGCCCGCGACCAGGGTTTTCTCAACGAAAAGACCGTCGTCGTGCTGCCCGAGCACATCGGCACATGGCTGATGATCAACGATGAAAAGGACGAGCTGTATCAGGCCGCCACGTTGAAGGAGGCCATGAACTGGCTGGCAGCCAGCAACCCGCTGGCCTTTATCCGAGCATTGGTCAGTGCCCAGGGGGATAACCGACTCGACGATGCCTATCTGCGCATGAAAGCCGACCGCATGGCCCATGACTATCAGGCACTGTTCGGCGGGCTGGCCAAGGAATTCGGCGTCACCTTGGTGGCAGGGTCCATCGTATTGCCCGAGCCCAGCGTCAGCGAGGGCGAACTGAAAATTGGCCGCGGCGCCCTGTACAACGCCAGCCTGGTGTTCGGCAGCGACGGTCGGCCAATCGGCCAGCCCCAACGCCAGCGTCATCCAGTATTCGAGCAGCAGGATGTGCTGGGGGCTGCCCCGCCGGATACGACTCACGTCGTCGATACGCCTGCCGGACGCCTGGGCGTGCTGATCGGCAGCGACAGTTGGTACCCGGTCCACTACCGGCAGCTCAACGACCAGGGCGCCCAATTGATAGCGGTGCCCGCGTTCGTCACTGGCCGAGGCACATGGGACAAGCCTTGGGGCGGTTACAAAGGCTTGTCCACGCCAAGCGAAGTGAGCCTCAAGCCCGGAGAAGTGAGTGAAGGCCAGGCCTGGCATCGCCTGACACTGATCAGCCAGTTGCCAATCAGTCAGGCCCGCGGAGGCGTCAGCGTGTTCCTGCGCGGCCAGTTCTGGGACAGCGGCAGCGCCGGCCAGAGTTTTATCAGCCACAACGGCCAACAGTTCCCTGATGGCGAAGCCCGTGGCGCCCGCCTGCTGAACCTGTGGCTGTGAACATGAAGCCACAACCAATGCGCCTGGGGGACTTGTCGGTGGGCTTCGTCCACAGCCTGGCCGATGCGGTTGCCAGCCACGGCCAGGACCCCCTGCCCTTGCTTGAACAGTACGGCCTCGATGCGGCGCGCCTGGCCGAGCCCGGCGCAAGGCTGTCGATCCCACGCTACATGCGCCTGGGGCATGCCGCGATTCAACTGACCGACGATCCGGCCCTGGGCCTGCGCATGGGTCGGCTGAGCCGTCTGAGCCAGGCAGGGCTAGCGGGTGTTACCGCAGCCCAGGCACCGACCGTGCGAGAGGCAGCCCGTTGCATGACCCGCTTCGAGCCGCTGTATGGCTCCAACTACCGCGGCCAGTCCAGTTTTCATGAGGATGCCCGCGGCGCCTGGCTAAGGTTCTATTCCATCAACCCCTACAACGCCTATAACCGCTTCGTCGTGGATTCGATAATCGCCGGCTGGCTTGCGCAACTCTCCAGCGTCGGTGGCGTCGCGCTGCGCCCCGAACGCATCGACATCGAATTCGAAGAACCGGTCTATATGGATGCCTACCGCATCCTCGGTGACTGCCCGATCCAGTTTGGCGCCGAACAGAACCAACTGCGCCTGGGCCTGGACAGCCTCGCCCAACGCAATCCGCAGCATTGCCCCAGTACCTGGCAACACCTGCTTCAGTTGTGCGAACGGGAATTGGAACAGCTGACCCGCACGCGCAGCCTGCGTGAACGCATCATCCAGATGCTGGGGCCATTGCTCAACGGCGGTCGGGAACCCGGACTGGAAGAAATGGCGGCTCGCCTGAAATTGCCGACCTGGACGCTACGTCGCAAGCTGGCCGAAGAAGGCACGCAATTTCGCGCCATCCTCAACGACACCCGCCGCGACCTGGCGATGACCTACATACGCGATACTGAACTGGCGTTCGGTGAAATCGCCTACTTGCTGGGATTCGCCTCAGCCGAGGCCTTTCAACGTGCCTTCAAGCGCTGGAACGACCAGACGCCGGGAGAGTTTCGTCGCGGCCACCGGATCAACTGAGCTTCAAGCTTGCCGCTTGCCAGCAGTCGCCTCAGAGCTCCGTGGCATCTTCGGCGGGTTCCAGCGGGTCCAGTTCATACGCCTGGTATTCCAGCAGCTCTTCCTGATAATCGTCCATTACGCGTCCTTCCCCTGTTATCGAAACCAATGCCCTGATGGCGCTGGAATCAGCATAAAGCTGCTTTATGAATAAAATATGAAGCACAGGCTTCATCAATTAAACGTAGCACAGCGTTGGGAAGTTAACGCCTGAAGGCGTGACAAGGAATGTCTTCCTCGCCAGTGGCCTCAGTACGCGGGGAGCGCCTGGATCGATTCGCTCGGAGCCGGCAAGGTGCTCGCAGGCGGCGGCGTGACCGCTTCCATTGTCGACTCCGGGCCTACCGGCGCGGCAGGCTCAGCCGGCGCAATTGGCGCTGGCTCGACTGGCGGTGCGACCGGTTCCGACACGGCGGCGGCCGGTTCAACGGGGGCTGGCGCCGCAGCGTCCTGCACGATGCCAGGTGCGGGTTCTGGCGCCAGCGCCGCCGGCTCGGCCTTGGTTTCCGGGATCCCCAGCTCAGTTTTCGGTTTTTCGGCGTCCTGGGCAGCCTTTTTCGCCTCTGGCGGAAGGAACAACTCTACCAACGCAAAGAAACGCTCATAGAACTTCGCGGCCGATACCGTTTCGCTGGCGACCTTGACCATCGAATCATCCGACGAACCGATCGGCATCGATACCGAGCCCAGTACGCCCACGCCAAGGCTGGCGGAGTTGTTGGTCTTCTTCAGGGCGTAACGGTCCTGCAAGGCATTGGCGAACATGGTTGCACGGTGCCCGGCTCCGCCATCTTCGGCACAGACCAGGTTGAAACTGATCTCCATGTGCGTGTCACCGGTCTGCTGAAAGCTCTTGTGCCCACTGACCAACTTCGGATCACTGCTGGTAATGATGTAGCCCTGGCTGAGCAGCGCCCGGCGCCCGGCTTCGCAGGTCGCGGCGTCACTCACCGGATAAGTGCGCGAAAACGTCCCGGAGTCGTCGAAATTCTCGTGCTCATAAATGGCAGCTTTCTTGGACGAGCAACCGGCTGCGGCGACCAACACCAATGCAAGCCCGATGGTGCGCGTATGAAATGATTTGAACATTGAACATCCTGAGAAAAACGGTCCGGGGCGTATTGTGCAACAGAACGCCGCCAGGCAGCGTGGCTAATCTTGTTTCAAAGGGGTTACAAGTCTACTGGGGGTTGTTTGCAGGAAAAAGACATTCACCCGCCGGATCGACGAACACCCTGCCCAAAAGGCAAAAAGCAGAAACAAAAAACCCCGGCGTTTCGGCCGGGGTCCTGTTTGATTGACCACAAGCGTCAGAAACGCTTGATGTCCGCCTGGCTCTCCAACTGCTTGCGGTAAGCAGCGAAGTCCTGCTGGCCGACACGGGACGCGAGATAGCGGCGATACTCGGCTTTCTCTTGCTCGGTCGGTGCCGCCGCTTCGTTCACGCCGTTCAAACGCACCACCACCAGGCCGCCGTCAGGCAACGTCACGCTGGTGAACGTCGGCTTGTCCTTGGAATCAGGCTTGGGCATCCGGAACAATGCCTGCAACACGGCCGGGTCGATGCCTTCCTGGTTACGGGTCGCCGCTTCAGTGGCTTTCCAGGCTTGGCCGTCGACTGGCTTATTCAGCGCCGTCTTGCCATCACGCAGGCTGGCGATCAACTCGTCGGCCCGGGTCTTGGCAGCCGAACTGGCGTGTTCCTTGGCCAGTTGTGCACGAATAGGCCCTGCGACGCTTTCCAGCGGCAATTGCGCAGGCTTGCGGTGCTCCTTGGCACGCAACACCACGACGGTTTCCGGGTCCAGCTCGATAGCGGTGCTGTTAGCGCCTTCATCCAGCACTTCCGGGCTGAACGCAGCGGTTACCACGGCACGGTTGGCCGCAATCCCGTCACCACCTTCACGACCGAACGGTGCCGATGTGTGAACGGTCAGCTTCAGATCCTGGGCCGGTTGCGCCAGGTCGGAGGCTTCGAACGAGGCGTCTTCCAATTGCTTGGTTGCTTCTACGAAACGCTGCTCGACCTGCTGGGTTTTCAGCTCGCGGGTCAGCTTGTCTTTCAAGCTTGCAAAGGTCGGCACTTCAGGTGCTTCGACGCCCAGCAGCTTGATCAGGTGCAAACCGAAGCTGGTGCGAACCGGCGCCGAAACCTGATCCTTGTTCAGGGCATACAAGGCCTTCTCGAACTCTGGATCGTAGACGCCTGGACCGGCATAACCGAGGTCGCCACCGTTGGTGGCCGAGCCCGGATCCTGGGAAAACTCCTTCGCCAGTGCTTCGAACGACTCACCCTTGGCCAAGCGAGCCTGGATCTCCTCGATCTTCGCCTTGGCCTGGGCTTCGGTGACCTTATCGTTCACCTCGATCAGAATGTGCGCAGCTCGACGCTGTTCGGACAGATTGGCGATTTCCTTCTGATAGGCCGCCTGCAAGTCTTCATCTTTCACGCTGACCTGATCGAAGAAAGAGGCTTTCTTCAGTTCGAGGTAGTCGATGACCACCTGGTCGGGCGTCATGAATTCCTTGGCATGCTTGTCGTAGTAAGCCTTGACCTCTTCATCGGTCAGCTTCACGGACGACGGATCGGCCTTGATGTTCAGGGTGGCGAAATCACGAGTCTGTTTTTCCAGCCTGGCGAACGCCAACACCTGCGCATCGGTGACGAAACCGCTGCCAGCAAGACCTGCGCGCAGCTGGCCGATCAGCATTTCCTGAGCCAGCATCTGGCGGAACTGCATACGGTTGTAGCCCAGCTGGCGGATCACCTGGTCGAAACGTTCAGGGCTGAATTTGCCCTCTACCTGGAATTCAGGCGTCTGCAGGATCACTTGATCCAGCGCGGCTTCGGAAAAAGCGAATTTTGCGTCGTGTGCGCCTTGCAGCAACAGCTTGCGATCGATCAGGCCCTTGAGCGCCGAATCACGCAGCATTTTCTCGTCCAGCAGGGAGGCGTCGAAATCCTTGCCCAGCTGTTGCATGAGCTGACGGCGTTGCATGTCGACCGCTTGGCTCAGTTCGTTCTGACTGATTTCTTCGCCGTTGACCTTCGCCGCGTCGTTGCTGTTGGTAGTGGCCTTGAAAATGGCATCGAAACCGGTCAACGCCATCAATGCGACGATGACCCCGATGATGGTTTTGGCAATCCAGCCTTGTGAATTGTCCCTGATATTCTGCAGCATGCGTCCCCCAGAAACGGTTGAACTTCAAATTTAGGCAACCGTGGAGCGTGGGTAGAATCCGGATAGAAGAAAGGCGCATCCGAGGATGCGCCTTCTCGTAACTGGCGGAGCGGACCAGGCTCGAACCTGCAAGCCCTGGCGTGCCAGACCGGTTGCAACCGGCCGTATTACCGCTCCGCTGCCAAGCCAGGCATGACCCCGACCCGGATAAACTCAACGAAACCTTAGTTAACGGCTTCTTTCAGCGCTTTACCAGCTTTGAAGCCTGGCTTCTTGGCAGCAGGGATTTCCAGAGTCTTACCGGTCTGCGGGTTGCGACCGGTACGCGCTGGACGATCAGTTACGGAGAAGGTGCCGAAACCAACCAGAACCACGGAGTCGCCAGCCTTCAGAGCGCCAGTGACGGATTCGATTACAGCGTCCAGCGCACGGCCAGCAGCAGCTTTCGGGATATCAGCGGATGCAGCGATAGCATCAATCAGTTCCGACTTGTTCACTCTAAGTCCCCTTTATCTATTTTGAGATGATTCTAAGTTTTTTTGGTAATGCAAAAACGAGCGCTGAATGGCCTGCAAACACTTAAGAGCCGCTTTATAACAAGGGCTCTAAAAAACTGTCAAGGAAGCCCCCCAGGCAAATGCGTATTAATGCGTGCTAATTCTTTCCTTAGAGTCAGACTCTCGCTTTTCATCCTTCGCGACAATCTCCGGAGCCACATCCGGTAAGGGCTCCGGCGCGTATTGCAGCGCAATTTGCAGGACCTCGTCAATCCATTTAACAGGTTTGATTTGAAGATCCTGCTTAATATTGTCAGGAATTTCCTTCAGATCACGCACGTTCTCTTCGGGAATGATCACAATCTTGATCCCGCCACGGTGAGCCGCCAGCAGTTTTTCCTTCAAGCCACCAATGGCCAATACCTGACCACGCAGTGTGATTTCACCCGTCATGGCGACATCGGCGCGCACCGGAATACCGGTCAATGCCGACACCAGGGCCGTGCACATGCCTACGCCTGCGCTTGGGCCATCCTTGGGCGTAGCCCCTTCCGGCATATGGATATGCGTGTCACGCTTCTCATGGAAATCCAGCGGGATCCCCAGGCTGCGGGCACGGCTGCGAACCACTGTCAGTGCCGCCGTGATCGATTCCACCATCACGTCGCCCAGGGAGCCGGTCTTGATCAACTGCCCCTTGCCCGGCACTACAGCCGCCTCGATGGTCAGCAGCTCACCGCCGACCTGCGTCCACGCCAAGCCGGTCACCTGACCGATCTGGTCCTGCTGCTCGGCCAGGCCGTAGCGGAATTTACGCACACCCAGGAAATGCTCCAGCAGGTCCGAAGTGACCTTGACCGCGAAGCGTTTTTCCAGCGCATGCTCCTTGACCGCCTTGCGGCAGACCTTGGCAATCTGCCGCTCCAGACCACGCACACCGGCTTCACGGGTGTAGTAGCGGATAATGTCGCGAATCGCTTCCTCGTCGAACTCCAGCTCGCCTTTCTTCAGGCCATTGGCCTGGATCTGCTTGGGCGAAAGGTACTTCACGGCGATGTTGATCTTCTCGTCTTCGGTGTAGCCCGGCAGACGAATCACCTCCATCCGATCCAGCAACGCTGGCGGAATGTTCATGGAGTTGGAGGTGCAGAGGAACATTACATCGGACAGGTCGTAATCGACCTCAAGATAATGATCGTTGAAATTGTGATTCTGCTCCGGATCGAGCACTTCGAGCAACGCAGACGCTGGATCGCCGCGCATGTCGCTGCCCATCTTGTCGATTTCATCCAAAAGGAACAGCGGGTTGCGCACCCCCACCTTTGTCATCTTTTGAATCAATCTTCCTGGCATCGAACCGATGTAAGTCCGACGGTGACCACGAATTTCCGCTTCATCGCGTACGCCGCCGAGGGCCATGCGGACGAATTTCCGATTGGTAGCGTGGGCAATCGACTCGGCCAGGGAAGTTTTACCAACCCCAGGAGGACCGACCAGGCACAGAACCGGGCCACGAATCTTCTTCACGCGCTTCTGCACGGCGAGGTACTCAAGGATGCGCTCCTTGACCTCTTCCAGCCCGTAATGGTCGGCGTCGAGGATGTCTTCGGCGCGCGCCAGGTCCAGGCGCACCTTGCTCTGGGCTTTCCATGGCACCTGGACGAGCCAGTCGATGTAGGAACGCACGACAGTCGCTTCAGCAGACATTGGTGACATCTGCTTGAGCTTGTTCAGCTCAGCCTGGGCCTTGGCGAGCGCATCCTTGGGCAGGCCGGCCGCATCGATGCGCTTTTTCAGCTCTTCGATCTCGTTGTGACCTTCATCGCCATCACCGAGCTCTTTCTGAATGGCCTTCATTTGCTCATTCAGGTAATACTCGCGCTGGCTGCGCTCCATCTGCTTCTTGACGCGACCACGAATGCGTTTTTCGACCTGCAACAGATCAATCTCACCATCGAGCAATGCCAGCACGTGTTCGACACGAGCCGACAAATCAACGATCTCGAGAATTTCCTGCTTCTGTTCGATCTTGAGGGCCATGTGGGCCGCCATCGTATCGACCAGACGGCCAGGCTCGTCGATGCTGTTGAGCGACGACAGCACTTCCGCAGGCACCTTCTTGCCCAACTGCACGTATTGCTCGAATTGAGACAGCAGGCTGCGGACAAACACCTCGGATTCGCGCGCCGGTGCATCGACTTCTTCGATCAGCGACACTTCGGCCCGGCAATGGCCGTCCACTTCACTGAAACGCTCGACAGCACCGCGTTGCTCACCTTCGACCAGCACCTTGACGGTGCCATCGGGCAGCTTGAGCAACTGCAGGACCGTTGCAATCGTACCTACGCGATACAGCGCGTCTTCGCCGGGATCGTCGTCAGCAGGATTTCTCTGAGCCAGCAGAAGAATCTGCTTGTCACCCGTCATCGCAGCCTCGAGGGCTTCGATAGACTTCTCGCGCCCCACGAACAGCGGGATAACCATGTGCGGATACACCACGACATCACGCAATGGCAGGAGAGGCAATTCGATGGTTGTCTTCATGATTTCGCCTCTACGGCGGCCCTAAGGCCGGAAACAGATGGGAGTAAGCTTGAAACCAAGATGGGGGCAGGCTTGAAAAAAAACAAGCGCCAAGACGCGTCTAAATCGCGCAAAAAGCAAAGGGGCCCGAAGGCCCCTTCTTTGTTCCGCCGGTCGGACGCTTAAGCGTCCGGTGCGGCCTTGGCAGCCGGCTCACTGTTTTCGTAGATATACAGTGGCTTGGACTTGCCTTCTATCACACTTTCGTCGATCACGACTTTGCTCACCTCGGATTGCGAGGGGATTTCATACATCGTGTCGAGCAATACACCTTCCAGAATCGAGCGCAACCCACGGGCACCGGTTTTACGCTCCAGGGCACGCTTGGCGACCGACTTCAGCGCGTCGGAACGGAACTCCAGGTCTACGCCTTCCATCTCGAACAGCTTGGCATATTGCTTGGTCAACGCATTTTTCGGCTCGGTCAGAATCTGCATCAATGCCGCTTCATCCAACTCGTCCAGCGTGGCCAGGACCGGCAGACGACCGACGAACTCCGGGATCAGACCGAACTTGACCAAATCGTCAGGTTCGACTTCACGCAGGGATTCGCCCACCTTCTTGCCTTCTTCCTTGCTGCGCACTTCGGCGTTGAAACCGATGCCGCCACGAGTGGAACGGTTCTGGATAACCTTTTCCAGGCCAGAGAACGCGCCACCACAGATGAACAGGATGTTGCGGGTGTCGACCTGCAGGAACTCTTGCTGCGGATGCTTGCGACCGCCTTGGGGCGGAACGGAAGCGACCGTACCTTCGATCAACTTGAGCAAGGCCTGCTGCACGCCCTCGCCGGAAACATCCCGGGTGATGGACGGGTTATCGGACTTGCGGGAAATCTTGTCGATTTCGTCGATGTAGACAATGCCCATCTGGGCCTTTTCCACATCGTAGTCGCATTTCTGCAGCAGCTTCTGAATGATGTTCTCGACGTCCTCACCCACATAGCCAGCCTCGGTAAGGGTGGTTGCGTCGGCGATGGTGAACGGAACGTTCAGCAAGCGGGCCAGGGTTTCAGCAAGCAGGGTCTTACCCGAGCCTGTCGGGCCGATCAGCAGGATGTTGCTTTTGCCGAGTTCGACGTCGTCATTTTTCTTGTCACGTTGGTTCAGGCGCTTGTAGTGGTTGTACACCGCTACGGCCAGTACTTTTTTCGCACGCTCCTGACCAATTACATATTGGTCAAGGATGCCGCTGATTTCTTTAGGCGAAGGCAACTTATGCGCGCTGCTTTCGGCCTGGGCTTCCTGCACCTCCTCGCGGATGATGTCATTGCACAGGTCGACGCACTCGTCGCAAATGAAGACCGAGGGGCCGGCAATCAATTTGCGTACTTCATGCTGGCTTTTGCCACAGAAGGAGCAATAAAGCAGTTTGCCGTTGTCCTCGCCGTTGCGGGTGTCAGTCATTCGATCGATCCAAATCCGATAGGCTTGCAACACAAGATGAAGGCAATTGCGGGCTTTTTCAAGCCCGCAGGCGGCCGGTCATCCCAACCACCTGCATCTGAGCCGCTTAGGCAGGCATTTGACGCTTGTTGATCACAGAGTCGATCAGGCCGTATTCGGCTGCACGCTCGGCGCTCATGAAGTTGTCACGCTCGGTATCACGCTCAATGGTTTCGAGGCTTTGGCCGGTGTGATGGGCCAGCAGCGAATTCAGGCGCGAACGTATATGGAGGATTTCCTTGGCATGGATATCGATATCCGACGCCTGGCCCTGGAAGCCGCCCAATGGCTGGTGAATCATCATCCGCGAGTTAGGCAGGCAGTGACGCTTGCCCGCTGCGCCACCGGCGAGCAGGAACGCGCCCATGCTGCAGGCCTGGCCAATGCAGATGGTGGAAACGTCGGGCTTGATGAACTGCATGGTGTCGTAGATCGACATGCCAGCCGTCACCGAACCGCCAGGTGAGTTGATGTAGAGATGGATATCCTTGTCCGGGTTTTCCGCTTCAAGGAACAACAGCTGCGCCGCGACCAGGTTGGCCATGTAGTCTTCAACGGGGCCGATCAGGAAGATGACGCGTTCCTTGAGCAGACGCGAGTAGATGTCATAGGCACGTTCGCCACGGGCGGACTGCTCGATAACCATCGGGACCAGGCCGCCTGCGGCTTGGATGTCAGAGCTCTGCTGATAAAAAGAATTGCGGGACATGTCTCGCAGTCACTCCCAAATAGTTATGTCTTGAATACGCATAAGCCAGCACGAAGGCTGGCTTATGGGTGTTTATTTCTTACCGCAGAACCATCAATCGGCTTGTGGAGCTTCCACCGGCTTGACCGCTTCTTCGTAAGAGACCGCTTTATCGGTCACGCTAGCTTTCTGCAGAACAGTATCCACAACTTGTTCTTCCAGCACAACCGAACGGACTTCGTTCAGTTGCTGCTCGTTCTTGTAGTACCAGGACACGACTTGCTCAGGCTCTTGATAAGCCGAAGCCATTTCCTGGATCAGCTCACGAACGCGGGCTTCGTCAGGCTTGAGCTCGAACTGCTTGACCACTTCGGCCACGATCAGGCCCAGCACGACACGGCGCTTGGCTTGCTCTTCGAACAGCTCGGCAGGCAGTTGGTCCGGCTTGATGTTGCCGCCGAACTGCTGAACAGCCTGCACGCGCAGACGGTTCACTTCGTTGTCCAGCAGCGCCTTTGGCACTTCGATCGGGTTGGAAGCCAGCAGACCGTCCATGACCTGGTTCTTGACCTTGGACTTGATGGCCTGGCGCAGCTCACGCTCCATGTTCTTGCGAACTTCGGTGCGGAAACCTTCCAGACCGGTTTCCTTGATACCGAACTGGGCGAAGAACTCTTCGTTCAGCTCAGGCAGCGTCGGCGCGGAAACACTGTTGACGGTCACGGTGAACTCGGCGGCTTTGCCAGCCAGGTCCAGGTTCTGGTAATCCTCTGGGAAGGTCACGTTCAGAACGCGCTCTTCGCCGGCCTTGGCGCCAACCAGGCCATCTTCGAAACCGGGGATCATGCGACCGGAGCCCAGCACCAGCTGGGTGGCCTTGGCGGAACCGCCAGCGAACACTTCGCCGTCGACTTTGCCAACGAAATCGATGTTCAGCTGATCTTCGTTCTGGGCGGCACGATCGGCCACTTCAAAACGGGTGTTCTGCTTGCGCAGGATGTCCAGCATCTTGTCCAGGTCGGCATCCGACACGTCGGCGCTCAGGCGCTCGACGGCAATGGACTCGAAGCCGGCAACAGTGAACTCAGGGAACACTTCGAACGTGGCGACGAATTCCAGGTCCTTGCCTTTTTCCAGCACTTTAGGCTCGACGGACGGTGCGCCAGCCGGGTTCAGCTTCTGCTCGACCACTGCTTCGTAGAACGAAGACTGGATCACGTCGCCCACGGCTTCCTGACGCGCATCAGCTTCGTAACGCTGACGGATCACGCTCATTGGCACTTTGCCTGGGCGGAAACCTGGGATTTTGGCCTTTTGGGCAGTCTGCTGCAGACGCTTGTTGACCTGAGTCTCGATGCGCTCAGCCGGCACGGTGATGCTCATGCGGCGCTCAAGAGCAGAAGTATTTTCAACAGAAACTTGCATGGATATTCCTCGTTGCACAGACGTTGGCCGGGCGTTTCCGACCCCAGAATCAAGGGCATGCATTCTAGTAGGTCAAACTCAAGAAGTCACCCTACTGAAAACGCGCAGGAAACAGGCGCCGAATTTACGGACAAGGCAAACAGGCATGCCCCGCCCGGATTGCATATACGGTTGATCAGTCCAAGGCTCTGCGCCCGCGCTTCTATATATAGAAGCGTTATGGGCGTGCGCAAAACTCCCGGCCCCACAAGGAGACCGACGGGCATGCCGCGCATCATCACGAAACACAATCGTGAGGAATCGATCGCTGCGTGCCCACTCCGGAAATGGAGCTGGCGACAAACACAGAACCCATCAAAAACAAAAACGGCGCAGCCCCTTTCAGGTACTGCGCCGTTTTCTGCTATTTAAATAGCGACTTGTATGGTGCGGACGGAGAGACTCGAACTCTCACACCTTGCGGCGCTGGAACCTAAATCCAGTGTGTCTACCAATTCCACCACATCCGCGTATCAAGCTTTTAAAGCAAAGGCGCCAGATTGTTAGATCTGGCGCCTTTCTAGAATATGGGGTGGACGATGGGGATCGAACCCACGACAACGGGAGTCACAATCCCGTGCTCTACCAACTGAGCTACGCCCACCATATTGCCTTGTTGCCTTACTTGTGCCAAAGCTGCCTAATGGCGCACCCGGCAGGACTCGAACCTGCGACCATCCGCTTAGAAGGCGGATGCTCTATCCAGCTGAGCTACGGGCGCCTTTTTAATCTGTATTCTTGGACGATTACAAACTAAGTGCTTTCAGTTTCACCGAGTTGAAGCAACCAACTCCGCTCCGCCTTCTTAACCAGTGCTAGGCTGTGCCCGACAAGTGCGACGAATGTTATAGACGGCCTGATAGGTCGTCAACTCTTTTTTAAAAAAAATTCATTTAATTAAAGGGGTTAGGGGAATTTGCAGACCAAGCGCCTTTGCCCTCACGCCCTGGCATGCGAGAATGCGTTCTCTTTTTTTCCCCTCTCGATGGTTAACCACGCGCAATGACTGCACAACTTATCGACGGCAAATCGATCGCCGCCAGCCTGCGCCAGCAGATCGCCCAACGAGTCACCGAGCGCCGCCAGCAAGGCCTGCGCACGCCCGGCCTTGCGGTGATCCTGGTCGGCAGCGATCCTGCCTCTCAGGTTTATGTCTCGCACAAGCGTAAAGACTGTGAAGAGGTCGGCTTCCTTTCCCAGGCCTACGACCTGCCTTCCGAAACCACCCAGCAAGCGTTGGCCGATCTGATCGACCGCCTCAATGATGATCCGAACATCGACGGCGTTCTGCTCCAGCTTCCACTGCCTGAACACCTCGACGCCTCCAAGCTGTTGGAGCGCATCCGCCCGGACAAAGACGTCGACGGCTTCCACCCTTATAACGTCGGTCGCCTGGCCCAGCGCATCCCGCTGCTTCGCCCTTGCACCCCCAAAGGCATCATGACGCTGCTGGAAAGCACTGGCGTTGATCTGTATGGCCTTGACGCCGTGGTCGTGGGCGCGTCCAACATTGTTGGCCGCCCGATGGCCATGGAGCTGCTGCTGGCGGGCTGCACCGTCACCGTGACCCACCGCTTCACCAAGGACCTGGCCGGCCATGTCGGTCGTGCGGACCTGGTGGTCGTGGCCGCCGGCAAGCCCGGCCTGGTGAAAGGCGAGTGGATCAAGGAAGGCGCCATCGTCATCGACGTGGGCATCAACCGCCAGGAGGATGGCAAACTGGTGGGCGACGTCATCTACGAGACCGCCCTGCCCCGCGCGGGCTGGATCACCCCGGTTCCTGGCGGTGTAGGCCCGATGACCCGAGCCTGCCTGCTGGAAAACACACTGTACGCGGCAGAGACGCTGCACAGCTGATCCGCGTCAACCAAGACCTGTGGGAGCGAGCTTGCTCGCGATAGCTGTAGCCCGGCCGACATCCAAGTCGGATGCTACACCGCTATCGCGAACAAGCTCGCTCCCACAGGTGCTTCTGGCGCCAGGAAATTCGAGTCGCGCACATTACGAATTTTTCAGATTCGATTCGCCACAATCACGCCTGCATTAAATTTTATTTATTCAGCCCTCCCAGTGGTACAGGCATGTAGCGCTGTTGTCGCCCATACTCCTAAAATGCGACGTTTTTTCTATAGTCGTCGCTGAACGACATCTTCAACTTCATCGAGTCTATTCGCGTGAAAATCCGTATTTCGATCTTCAGCCTGTTCTTTGCTTTCACGGGCCTCTTCATCACGCAAACGTCCAGCGCGCAGGAAACCATCGCCCCTCCACGAGACACCACGAAGTTGCAAGTTGCCTCGGGCAGCGCGATCCTGCTGGACCTGCAGACAGACAAAGTCGTTTATTCGAGCAATCCAGACGTGGTGGTGCCCATCGCTTCCGTAACCAAGCTGATGACCGGCCTGGTCGTGCTGGACGCCAAGCAGAACCTCGATGAATACATTTCCATCACCATCACCAACACCCCCGAAATGAAAGGCGTGTTTTCCCGGGTCAAACTCAACAGCGAACTGTCACGCCGAGACGTGCTGCTGATTGCCTTGATGTCTTCGGAAAACCGTGCCGCCGCTAGCCTCGCCCACCATTATCCGGGCGGTTACGCAGCGTTCATCGCAGCCATGAACGCCAAGGCCAAGGCATTGGGCATGACCAGCACCCATTACGTCGAACCCACGGGCCTGTCGATCCACAACGTCTCAACCGCCAGGGACCTGACCAAACTGCTGATCGCCGCGCGCAAATATCCGCTGCTGAGCGAACTGAGTACCACCAAGGAAAAGACCGTGACCTTCCGCAAACCGGTCTACAGCCTGGGTTTTCGCAACACCGACCACTTGGTCCACAAGGCCAACTGGGACATCCAACTGACCAAGACCGGCTTTACCAATGAAGCGGGCCATTGCCTGGTGCTGGTGACAAAAATGAATGATCGCCCGATGGCGCTGGTCATTCTCGATGCTTTTGGCAAGTACACGCACTTCGCCGATGCCAGCCGGATTCGAAGTTGGATGGAAACCGGTAAAAGCACCAACGTGCCGGCAGTGGCCCTTCAATATAAAGCAGCCAAGAATCTCAAGAGTCGCCAGAGTGGCGTGGTGGAAGCGTCCAAATAATCCGCTTCAAAAAAAGAGCCCCGATTTGTCGGGGCTTTTTTTGCTCAGTGCTTGAGATCTCCCAGCGGATCATACGACTTGGGTTTCTCCTGCTCTTTTTTCTCGTCCAGCGGTGCCTTGGCCGGCCCTACCGGATCGACCTGGGGATCATCAAGATCCGGCGAGTCCGGATCGAAGCCCAGGTCATCTCCTGAAGAATGCTCTGATGAATGTGGCCCCGTAGGTGTTTTGGACTGTGCCATGCATGCCTCCTCGATCACGGTCGGGAAATTCCGTACCCTGACGATAAGAGCCCAGGCATGGCCGGGCGTGCCCGGCAAGTGACGAACGGGACTGGCGTCAGTGTGCGGCGCCCAGGGCCTTGGTCGCCCGCGCCGCGGCTTGTTCCTGCCCTGCCCCGGCCAAATCGGCAGCCGCTTTGAGCCAGCGCTGCGAGTCGACACTGGCCGGAAGCTCGGTGGGCCGTTGGGCCAGCACCGCCCAACCACCCGCGCTCTTGAAGGCCGATTCGAAAGCACTGAAGCTCATCAACTGCCGCCGGTTCATGCCTGAGCGCAGCAAGACCGTCTGTTTCTGACGGTTGTAGCCCGCGAGGATCCCGTATCGCGGTTCTGCCCAGAATACCGAACCGTCGATATAGCGCACCAACACGGGATAGCCCGCCGCGACCTGCTCCAACAGTGCGGGCAGTCTGCCGTCGAGGGGGTACACCACCAGGCCGTACTCGCGCACCAGGGTCTGCATGTTTTGCTGCAACGCCGCTTCGCCCCCCGGCAGGTGCAACGGTTTTTCCAGCAACCCCGGCGTGATCACGGTGCCCTGCAACGTCAGCAAGGCGGCCAGGGACTGCGGCGCGCCCTGATACAGTTCGCCACGGAAGAACGGCACGCTGTTGAGCTCCACTCGTTCGGGCAGGCGCTGGATCTGCGGTGACACGCCGCCCGCGCAACCAGCGAGGGCCGCGAAACAGGCCGTGGCCAATACCAGTGATCGAAAAGAGGAAATTACCGGCAACATGATGACTCTCTTGTTCAGGAACCCGATATCCGGGCCAGGCTTGGGCCGTCGATCATAAGGCGCCCACACGCCTGGGTATAGCCTTAAACCGCAGTTGCGACGTTGCGATAGAACCAAGCGGTCCATGGCCAAGCGCCAACGATCGACTGCCTGCAACACTTGAGCGACTAGACTGTCCATTGTACCGAGTGCATGGCCCCTGAGCCGGGGCAGAAGGAGGCGCCGATGAGCCTGACCACGACAATTCTGATGCTGATATTCGGCGGGCTAAGCGTAGCGACTGCCATGCTGTGGGGCGTGCTGCGCGTTGCTCGCCGCCATCATCACGCGCCGTCTGCACAGCCGGGAAAAGCCGAGAAAACCACCCGTCGTCACGCCGCCGCCCACTGACAGCCAGCCACGCAGAAAAACCAGACAAAAAAAACCGCCCGGGCTCGAACCCGGACGGTTTGCGCGCGCCTTGAATCAGGCTTGTTCGGACGATGCCTTTTGCCGGGCACGACGGGACATCATATTCAGCACCTCGATCGCCGCCGAGAACGCCATGGCCGCATAGATATAGCCCTTGGGCACATGGGCGCCGAAGCCTTCGGCGATCAGTGTCATACCGATCATGATCAGGAAGCCCAGGGCCAACATGACCACCGTCGGGTTGTCATTGATGAACTTGGCCAACGGCTCGGCTGCCAACAACATCACCAGCACCGAGATCACCACGGCGATGATCATGATCGGCAAGTGCTCGGTCATGCCCACGGCCGTGATGATGCTGTCGATGGAGAACACCAAGTCCAGCATCAGGATCTGCCCGATCGCAGCGGCAAAACCCAACGTCACGCCAGACGTGGCCGATTTCGGATCGTTCGGCGCAGGGTCCATGCTGTGGTGGATTTCCGTGGTGGCTTTCCACAGCAGGAACAGGCCGCCGGCGATCAGGATCATGTCCTTCCAGGAGAACGCCTGGCCAAGGATCTCGAAGACCGGCTCAGTCAACTGGACGATAAAGGCGATAGTGCTCAGCAAGCCCAGGCGCAGGATCAGGGCCATGCCGATACCGATTCGCCGGGCCTTGGCGCGATGCTGTTCGGGCAATTTGTTGGTCAGAATCGAAATGAAAATGAGGTTATCGATGCCGAGCACGATTTCCATGACAACCAAGGTAGCCAAGGCGATCCACGCGGTGGGGCTGGCGGCGAGCTGTAAAAGATAATCCATGGGTCAGTCCTGACTGATGTGCCGAGTTAGATGGTTTTGGTAGGGGCTTGTGTTTGGTCAGCTTCGTCCGCCGGCTCTTTCTTCGGGCTGATCAACCCGCCAGTGGCTTCGCTCAAGGCCTGCTCGGCCGCCTTGTGGGTATCGTCGATGGCCTGCTTGGCGGTTTCGGCAGCTTGTCCCATCAGTTGTTGGGCGCTTTTTTCGGCCTGCTCGCAGCCTGCCAGTGTCAGGGAAGACACCATCAGTAAAGCCGTCAGCCCAAGGGATTTGTATGTCATGAGTCGATGCCTCTTGAAGAATGAGAAGGCGCACGAGGGTGGCACACCAATGGCGAGGCATTCTAGAGAGCCTAATACTTCAGGAAAATTCGTATTTTCAGCGGCTATACTTCGGTTTTTACGAACTCAAGTGATACCATGCTCAATTACCGACAACTGCATTACTTCTGGGTCGTGGCGAAAACAGGCAGCATTGTGCGGGCGTGCGAGCAGCTGAACCTGACCCCACAAACCATCAGCGGACAGATCTCCCTGTTCGAGCAAACCTATAACATCAAATTGTTTCGCCGCGTCGGGCGCCAACTGGAACTGACCGAGGCCGGCCGCCAGACCTTGCCCTACGCCGAACATATGTTTCAGCTCGGGGGCGAGCTGGAACTGATGCTGCGGGCCCAGCCCAACGAGCAGCAAACCCTGTTTCGGGTTGGGGTGGCAGACGTGGTGCCCAAGTCCATCGTCTATCGGCTGCTGGCGCCGACCATGGAATTGACTGAACCGCTGCGCATCACTTGTCGCGAGGACAAGCTCGAAAGACTGCTGGCGGACCTGGCGATCCAGCGTCTGGACCTGGTGATTTCCGACAGCCCGATGCCCACTCATCTGGACATCAAGGGTTATAGCCAGAAGCTGGGGGAATGTGGGATCAGCTTTTTCGCCACCGCCGCCCTGGCCGAGCGCTACGGGACGGATTTCCCCCATGGTCTGCACGATGCCCCATTGCTGATCCCGGGGCCCGAGACCGTCGTGCGCAGCCGCTTGCAGCGCTGGTTCGCCGAGCAACAAATCCAACCGCGCATCGTCGGCGAGTTCGACGACAGCGCGTTGATGCAGGCCTTCGGCCAATCAGGCAGCGGGATTTTCATTGGCCCGAGCGTGATCGCCGACGAGGTAAAGCGCCAATATGGCGTGCAGGTGATCGGCCAGACCGACGCGGTCAGCGAATCCTTCTACGCCATTTCCGTGGAACGCAAGGTCAGCCACCCGGGCATCGTTGCGATTGCCGAGGGCGCTCGACGCGAGCTGTTCAGCGTTTAGGCATCGGTGCAAGCCGCGCGAGGCTTGAAGGTCATCAACAGCAACGCCAGCAGAATCGATACGAAGATGAAACCGGCCGCCGCAAACCCGACGCTGCCCAGCCCCAGCGTATCGATGACCCGACCACCGACCATCGCGCCCAGGCCAATCCCCAGGTTGGCCCCGGCAATGTTCAACGATGCAGCAAACGCCGGGGCTTGCGGGGCCGCCTTCATCAACCGCACGTGGCTGACCAGGAACAACGCAGCCTGGGTCACGCCCCAGATACCCATCGCCGCCGCCAGCGCGAGGGGCGAATGAATGCTCGGCACCAACGCCACCACGCCGCCGATCAGGAACAGGCAAAACACCATCGACGCGATCAACGGGTGCTTGTCCACCGCACGACCGCCCAACGAATTGCCCAGCAGCCCGACGGCGCCGAAGCCCATCAGGCACCAGCCCACCAACGTGCCGTCGAAACCGGCAAGGCGCTCAAGAATATCCGCTAGATAGGTGTAGGCCGTGAACATGCCGCTGAAGACCAGGATCGATAACAGCACATGCCCCTGCATCAGCGGGCTGCGCAGGATCTTGAACTGCGAACGCAAGCTCACCTGCTGCTGGTGCAGGTTGGTTTTAGGCAGGTAGATAAACAGCAACAACGCCTTGGCGAAGGCGATGACCGCCAGGATCGCAAAGGCGCTGCGCCAGCCAAACGCATCGGAAATCAATGTCCCTACCGGAATACCGAACACCGTCGCACAAACGATGCCGAAGCCGATCCGGGCGATGGCGCGCCCAGCGTACTCAGGCCCGACAATGTCCACCGCCGTTTCACTGGCCAGGGCCCAGAACACCGGCAACCCCAGGGCCGGTATCAAGCGGGCAATGGCCATCACCCAGATGTTGGGGGCGAACGTCGCCAGCAGGTTGGCCAGGCCGAACATCACCAGCACGCTGATAAACAACTTGCGTCGCTCGAAACGGGCGAACCAGGCCGTCAGGAATGGCCCGAACGCCGCCACCGTAAACGCAAACAGCGTCACCAGCAGCCCCGCTTGGGGAATGGTGACGTGCAGGTCGCGAGCGATGGATGGCAACAGGCCGACGATGACGAATTCCGTGGTCAGCACGGTAAAACCGGCGGCCGACAGCAGGAAAATGGGTAACAACATGCAGAACTCCAGCAAAACGACGACACCAGCGTTAGCCCGAAGGCTCGCTGGCGGAATGGAAAGTTGATAGGGCAAAGCCTAACAGAATGCGCCCACCAGACAAACGCGCATGCACACCGGGTGACGGATCGTCACAGGTCCGTCAGATTTTTCCTCGGCCTGTGATAAAGTCCGCGGCCTGCAAACCCCGTACTTTCCCTCGGTCCGCTCATGTGGCCTGCCCGCTTGTTGCCCTGACTCGTCGACCGTCGTACACAATAAAATCAGAGATGCCGCTATGACAGCTTCGTCCGTTACCCCTTTGCAACGCCTCAAGCGCACCAGCCTGGTGACGCGAATCATCATTGGTCTGATTGCTGGTATCGTCCTGGCATGGCTGGCGCCCGACCTGGCCAAGTCCACCGCGTTCATTGGCAAGGTCTTCGTGTCCGCGCTCAAGGCCGTCGCGCCGATCCTGGTGTTCGTACTGGTGATGGCGTCGATCGCCAACCACAAGCACGGCCAGGAAACCCACATCCGACCGATCCTGTTCCTTTACCTGCTGGGCACTTTCGCCGCAGCGGTGGTCGCGGTGGTTGCCAGTACGCTGTTTCCCTCCAGCCTCGTGCTGTCGACCCAGGATGTCGCCGTCACCGCGCCCGGCGGCATCGGCGAGGTGCTGCAGAGCCTGTTGCTCAGTGTGGTGGACAACCCGGTCCGGGCACTGATGGAGGGTAATTTCATCGGCATCCTGGCCTGGGCCATTGGTATGGGCATCGCCATTCGCCATGCCGGCGAAACCACACGCACCGTGCTCGGCGACCTGTCCAACGGCGTGACCGTGATCGTGCGCCTGGTGATCAGCTTCGCGCCGCTGGGGATTTTCGGCCTGGTGGCATCGACCCTGGCCACGTCCGGCTTCGGTGCCTTGCTGGGCTACCTGCACCTGCTCACGGTCTTGATTGGCTGCATGCTATTCGTTGCCCTGGTGGTGAATCCGCTCATCGTGTTCTGGAAGTTGCGTCGCAACCCGTTCCCGCTAGTGTTTACCTGCTTGCGCGAAAGTGGCATCACGGCGTTTTTCACCCGCAGTTCGGCGGCGAACATTCCGGTGAACCTGGAACTGAGCAAGCGCCTGGGCCTGCATGAAGACACCTACTCGGTGTCGATCCCACTGGGTGCGACCATCAACATGGCAGGCGCCGCGATCACCATCACCGTGCTGACCCTGGCCGCTGTGCACACCCTGGGTATCGCGGTGGATGTGCCGACGGCCGTGTTGTTGAGCGTCGTCGCGGCCATTTGCGCCTGCGGCGCATCCGGCGTGGCGGGCGGCTCGCTGCTGCTGATTCCCCTGGCCTGCAGCCTGTTCGGGATCCCCAGCGAAGTCGCCATGCAGGTGGTCGCGGTGGGCTTCATCATTGGCGTCTTGCAGGATTCGGCGGAGACCGCGTTGAATTCGTCGACGGATGTGCTGTTCACCGCGGCCGGGTGCCTGGGTGAGGAAGAAAAGCACGCGCGTACCGCTTAAAAGCGCGTCGTCTGTTCGCGATAGCGGTATCAAATCCCCTAGAAGTTAACCAGACAGCCACAAAAAAGCCCGGGAACGGCTCACACCGTCCCGGGCTTTTTCATGCCTGCGGGTTTAGAACGCGCCCATGTAATCGCGCTTGCCCACTTCCACGCCGTTGTGGCGCAGCAAGGCATAGGTGGTGGTGACGTGGAAGAAGAACTGCGGCAGACCGTAGGTCAGCAGGTAGTTTTGACCGGTGAAGCGTTTTTCCTTCGGCGTGCCCGGACGGGTCACGATTTCAATGTTTTCCTTGCCATCGATCTGCGCCGGGCTGATGCCGTCGATGAAGGCCAATACCTTGGCGATCAAGGCTTGCAGGTCAGCGAATGTGGTTTCGCTGTCGTCGTATTTCGGCACTTCGATCTCGGCCAGGCGTGCGGATACACCTTTGGCGAAGTCCACGGCGATCTGCACCTGCCGCACCAGCGGGAACATGTCCGGGAACAGACGGGCTTGCAGCAGAGCGTTCGGCTCGATGTTTTTCGCGCTGGCGTGGGCTTCGGCCTTGTTCAGGACGTCGCTCAGGGCGTTGAGCATTTGTTTGAAGACCGGGATGGAAGCGGCGTACAGGGAAATAGTCATGGCGATCTCATGCAGGTGGGAAAAGAGGACAAAACAAACGTGGCGCGATTATAGCCACGGCTGCTGCACCGCTTGTCTTTTATTGCGCAAGGATTAGGCTAGGCGGCTTCCACAGCATAGGGAACGCGCGATGAGCATCGAAGAACAACATCAGGCTGAAGAACCACGGCTCAACAGCACGGAAATTCGCATCCTCGGCGCGCTGGTCGAGAAACAGGCCACCAACCCCGAAACCTACCCGCTGACGCTGAACGCGCTGGTACTGGCCTGCAACCAGAAAACCAGCCGTGAACCGGTGACGAACCTCAACCCCGGCCAGGTCGGCCAGAGCCTGCGGGCGCTGGAAGGTCGCGGCTTTACCAGACTGGTGATGGGTAGCCGCGCCGACCGTTGGGAACATCGGGTCGACAAAGCCCTGGAGTTGGTGCCGGCCCAGGTGATCCTGATGGGTTTGCTGTTCCTGCGCGGCCCGCAAACGGTCAACGAGCTGCTGACCCGCAGCGGTCGGATGCACGACTTCGAAGATGCCGAACAAGTGGTGCATCAGCTTGAACGCCTGATCGCCCGTGGCCTGGCATTGCTGGTGCCGCGCCAGGCCGGCCAGCGCGAAGACCGCTATGTACACGCGATGGGCGATCCGGCGGACATCGAAGCCATTCTTGCCGCCCGTCATCAGCCGGCCGACCGTAGCGTCGGCAGCGGTGGCGTGTCGCTGGAGCGCATTGAAGAGCTCGAAGCGCGGATCGCAGCACTGGAAGAGCGTTTGGCGCGCCTGGAATAACCGCCGATCAGGACCGGGCGAAGGCCACGGCTTTTTCGAACTGCTCCAGGTTGGGCCGCACGCCGGTATACAGCACGAACTGCTCCAGGGCCTGGATCGCAATGACTTCCAGCCCGGTGATGACCCGCTTGTCCTCAGCCTGGGCACGCACGATCAATGGCGTTTGCGACGGAATCGCCACGACATCGAACACGGTCTCGGCCGCCGCGATGGTCTCGGCATCGAATGCCAACTGGTCGGCTTCGGGGCCGCCGGTCATGCCGATCGGCGTGACGTTGATCAGCATCTGCGGCCGCCGACCCCCCAGTTCGGCTTGCCACTCATAGCCCAGGGACTCGGCCAGGGCGCGCCCGGTGGTTTCATTGCGGGCAACGATCAAACCGTTTTTGTACCCACCGTCGCGCAAGGCGCTGGCCACGGCCTTGGCCATGCCCCCGCTGCCGCGCAGGGCAAAGGTCGAGTCCTTGGGCACGGCATGGCTCTGCAATAGCTGCGCAACGGCGATGTAGTCGGTGTTGTAAGCCTTTAAATGGCCCTGGGTGTTGACGATGGTATTGATGGACTGGATGGCCGCGGCGGAAGGGTCAAGCTCGTCCATCAGGGCTATACAAGCCTCCTTGAACGGCATCGACACCCCACAGCCGCGAATGCCCAGGGCGCGAATTCCCCTGACTGCGCCAGGCAGGTCTTGGCTGCTGAATGCCTTGTAATAGAAATTCAGGCCCAGTTGCTCATACAAATGGTTATGAAAACGCAGGCCGAAATTTCCGGGGCGTCCCGATAGCGACATGCACAATTGGGTGTCTTTGTTCGGATTGATCTGCACGCGGGTCTCCTTTGCATTCTCTTTTCGGACAGACGGGATCACCGTCCCGGCAGACCTTACACAATATTTACCCAACGGCGTCGCAAATCCTGGGAAAATCGCTGTCAGAGCAAGTATCCCCGCGACCCTCATCGGGTCTGTTGCAGACCACAGGCGCCGGGGCCGGAACGAGGAACAACACATGAATCGTAAACTTCCCATCATTGCCCTGCTGCTGGGGGCACTCACGGTCACCGGCCAGGCATCCGCCCACGGTCGTGGTGGTTGGGAGGGGCCCGCAGTGTTTGGCGCCATCGTCGGTTCAGCCATCGTCGGCTCGGCCTTCATCAACCGTGATCGGCCGGTGTACGTCCAACAACCGGTCTACGTGCAGCCACAACCGGTGTACGTGCAGCAACCGCCGCCGGTCTACTACCAGCCGCAGCCGGTGTATGTAGAACAACCGATTTACTATCGCCCAGCACCGGTGTATTACGGGCCACCACGTGGCTATTACTACGGCCCGCCCCGTGGTCATTACGGCCGCTGGTAATCAGCCGCTGAGGCTATAAAAAAACAGCCTGTGATCGAGGATCACAGGCTGTTTTTTTGCGGCGCAGTCAGCGGCTCAATCAGAAGTGCTCGCTGCTTTTCAATCGCGCCGGTCCATGCTCGGCTGAGGCTTGGGAGGGCTCGGCCACCACCGGCACTTCGTTGCCATCGCAGTCATGCAGCTTGCCATCACTGAAATAGTCACCTTCGCGCAGGGCCGCCAGGTCCTGGTAACGCAACACCCGTTCGGTGCCGGCGGCAAAGACCGACTGCTGGTCCGAGTTGCCCGTAGTGAAGTGGTTGAAGGCCAGGTTCAGCACGATCGCCATGATGGCCGAGGAGCTGATTCCGGAGTGGAAGATGGTCGCGAACCAACTCGGGAAATGGTCATAGAAATTCGGGGCCGCGATGGGAATCATGCCGAAACCGATGGAAGTGGCGACGATGATCAGATTGACGTTGTTACGGTAATCGACCTTCGACAGCGTACGGATGCCGCTGGCGGCAACGGTGCCGAACAGCACGATACCGGCGCCGCCCAGCACAGAAGTCGGCACGGCGGCGATCACCCGGCCCATGAATGGCAACAGACCGAGCACTACCAGGAACACCCCGCCGGTCGCCACCACGAAACGGCTCTTGATGCCGGTCACCGCCACCAGCCCGACGTTCTGGGCAAAGGCACTTTGAGTGAAGGAACCGAAGATCGGCGCGATCATGCTCGACAGCATGTCGGCGCGCAGGCCGTTACCCAGGCGCCGTGAGTCGACTTTGGTGCCGATGATCTCACCCACCGCCAGGATGTCGGCAGAGGTCTCCACCAGGGTCACCATGATCACGATGCACATCGACAGAATCGCGGCGATGTGGAAGGTCGGCATGCCGAAGTGAAAGGGTGTGGGGAAGCCGAACATCGGTCCCTGGCTGACCGAGGAGAAATCCGCCATGCCAAGGAATACGGCGATAATCGTACCGATGACCATCGCCAGCAGGATCGAAAGCCGGGAAATCGTCGCACTGCCCATCTTGCTCAGCACCAGCACCAACACCAGGGTCACCGCCGCCAGGCCAATATTGGCCATGCTGCCAAAATCGCTGGCGTGGCTGTTGCCACCCATGGCCCAGCGCGCCGCTACCGGCATCAGGGTCAGGCCGATGGTGGTGATGACGATGCCGGTCACCAGCGGCGGAAAAAATCGGGTAATACGCGAGAACACCGGGGTAATCAGCAAGCCTATCAGGGACGCGGCGATGACCGCGCCAAGAATGGCTTGAAAGCCCCCTTCTCCACCGCTGCCGACAATCGCCACCATGGTCGCGACGCCCGAAAACGATACGCCCTGCACCAACGGCAACTGACAGCCGAAAAACGGCAGGCCAAGGGTTTGCAATAACGTCGCCAGGCCTCCCGCAAACAATGACGCCGCAATCAACAGGCCGATGTCCGCCGGCGAAAGCCCGGCCGCCTGGCCGATGATCAACGGCACCGCGACGATGCCACCGTACATGGTCAACACATGCTGCAGGCCGTAAGCCATATTCGCGCCGACGCCGAGGTTTTCGTCCTCGGGCCGTGGGAGTGAAACATGGGGCGTTTTCATGGTTCGGGGATTCCCTGTTTTTTGTTATGCGCACACTGTATTCAAAACTCACGACAAATGTCCATATAGTTGTATACAACTTGTTGCCATGCACGCGTCCAACTGAACCGCACCGCGCAGCCAAAAAGCCCCGTTCCAGCCGTTAAAGCAGCCCTGCCAACGCGGGCCGCAGTAGCTCGCGCGGTGGTACTGTCAGGTCGAACTCTTTTTCCAGCAGGTCGATCAATCCATCGGCGTCGGTGACCACCCGTCGCTCGCTCTCCTGCCCTATCCGGTGCACCGCATAACTGTTGCCGTTAAGGGTCTTGCGCAAGCCGTCCCCGGTGCGAGCCACCATCAACCGCCCCATGAATGGCGATTCAGGGTGAGTGCTGACGTACCAGTTGCCGACGGTGTAGTCGATGTCCTCCTGGCGTTGCAGGTCGAACAGATACATCGCTCGCCACTCCCCAGCAACGTTGGCGCGCAGCATATAACCGTCCTCGTTGAGGTCGATGCGGTACGGTTCATGGGGGGTCGCCTGGGTATCGCGGCTGTCCAGCAGCAGCGGCGCGGTGGGCACCATGCCGCCGAAACCGACGTCAGTGATGTAACGCACATCGCCGAACGTCACCAGGCTGAGCCGGTGGGTCCGGGCGGGCCAGGCGCCTTCCCCGGCATTCATTACCACGCGTCCGGAGATGCTTCGGGCGTCGAAGCCCAGTTCCAGCAACAGCGTCAGGAATAATTGATTGAGTTCATAGCAGTAGCCGCCTCGCCCTTGCTCGAGCACCTTGCGCTCCACCGATTCGAGGTCGATGGGCACCGGTTGACGCAGTAGCGTCGCGAGGGTCTCGAAAGGAAATTCGGCGGTGTGGCGCCATTGCAGTTGACGCAACGTATCAAGGGTCGGGGCTGGCGGCTTGTCAAAGCCCAGCCGTCGCAGATATCGACCCGTATCGCTCAGTCGGGGTTGGCTCATGAGGGTGTCCTTTTCCTGGTGCGGCGCAGGGCTCAAGGCAAGCGCGCTGCCGTTGGGCGCCAGGTATAAGGCATTCCTTTTTCAGAGACAACCGCCCGCCACGACGCTGGGGCCCCTCACCGGCGTTTTCGCGACGCCAGCCGGATCCAAGTGGGCGCATGGTCGCTGGGGTGCGGCTGGTTCCTGACCCAGGCGTCGACGCCCGCCTCGCTCAGGTACGGACTGGCCGCCGGGTTTAGTAGCAGGTGGTCAATCCGCAGTCCGGAGTTCTTTTGCCAATGCTGGCGAAAATAATCCCAGAAGGTGTAGATCCGTTCATCCGGATAGAGGTGGCGCAGCGAATCGGTCCAGCCCTGGTCCAGCAATCGCTGGTAGCACGCACGGCTTTCAGGTTGCAACAACGCGTCCTTGAGCCATGAACGCGGGTTGTAGATGTCCATGTCGGTGGGGACCACATTGTAGTCACCGGCCAGCACCACAGGATGGTCGCTGGCTTGCAACGCCTGGGCGTAATCGATCAGCCGTTCGAACCAGTCCAGTTTGTAGTCGAACTTGGGGCCTGGCTGCGGATTGCCATTGGGCAGGTACAGGCAGCCCACCAACACACCATGCACCGCCGCCTCCAGATAGCGGCTGTGGCTGTCGTCGTCCCCGCCGGGCAGGCCGCGGCGGCTCTCCAGCGGTTGCGCATCGCGGGCGAGGATGGCGACGCCATTCCAGGACGCCTGCCCATGCCAGATCGCCCCGTACCCCGCCGACTCTAGCTCCGCCGCCGGGAAGTCCTTGTCCAGCGCCTTGAGTTCCTGCAAGCAGGCGATGTCGGGTTTCTCCCGCTCCAGCCACTCCAGCAAATTGGGCAACCGGGCCCGGATGCCATTGATGTTGAACGTCGCGATCCTCAGGTTTTTCATAGGGCCAGAACTCGAAATGCCAGGATACTAGCTGTGACCGGCAACCGGCGCCGGTGGTTGCAACGGGCATTCAGGAAGCGGTTTTCGACAGGGACTGGCCACTATCCAACAGGCGCGCGAACGCCTGTTTGTCGATCGGCCGGCTGAGGAAATACCCCTGCACTTCGTGGCACTGGTCCGAGCCCAACGAACCAAGCTGGGCCTGGGTTTCGACACCTTCCGCCGTGACGGTCAACCCCATGGCCTTGCCCAGGTTGATGATCGCCTGGACCACCGCCCTATCGTTACTGCTGTTGCTCATGGACGCGATAAACCGCTTGTCGATCTTGATGCCATCAAACGGGTAGGTGCGCAGGTAACCCAGGGAGGAATAACCGGTACCGAAATCGTCCATATTCAAGCGCACGCCCAATTCCTTCAGGGCATTCATGACCTGGAGCGCACCGTCCACATCGTTAAGCATGACGTTTTCGGTGATTTCCAGTTCCAGACGGCTCGCTGGAAAGCGCGTGTCGATCAGCACCTGGCGAACATCTTCCACCACATCGCTGCGCTCGAATTGCGCCGGCGACAGGTTGACCGACACCATCAGTTCCCCCGGCCAGGTCAGCGCGGTTTCGCAAGCCTCGCGCAATACCCATTGCGAAAGCGGCACGATCAGGTCGGTCTGCTCCGCCAGCGGAATAAAGGTGTCGGGGCCCAACAGGCCTTGGGTCGGATGTTGCCAGCGAACCAACGCTTCGACGGCCACGATCGCCTGGCCATCGACCTTGTAGCGCGGCTGGAAATGCAGGACGAATTCGTTTCGCTTCACCGCTTGGCGCAAGTCGCTTTCCATTTGCCGCCGGTGCTGGATCTGATCGTTCATTTGCGGGGCGAAATAGCACCAGGTCTTCTTGCCCTCGGATTTGGCCTGGTACAAGGCGATGTCGGCGCAGCGAATCAGTTCGCCTGGCACGTACCCCTGGCGACGGCTCACGGCGATGCCGATGCTGGCGCCGATGTGCAAGGAGTGAGTCTCATAAGGGATCGGTTGCTGCAAGCTGTCGATCAACCGCGCGCAGAATCGGTCGATCTCGGTGCTGTGCTCGACCCCCTTGAGCACCACCACGAATTCGTCACCGCCCAGCCGTGCCACCAGATCGTGCTCGCGAGTGCTGTCGCGCAGCCGCTGGGCGACCTCCAGCAGCACCGCATCGCCCGCTGGATGGCCGAGCGAATCGTTGATTGGCTTGAAGTTGTCCAGGTCCACCATCAACAGGGCCAACGGCGCGGAATGCTCCTTGGCCAACAAAGCATCATCCAGGTAGCGCGCCAATTTGTTGCGGTTCGGCAGGCCCGTCAACGCATCGTGCAGCGATAGATGCTGGACCTGGGCATGGGCCGCCACCTCATCGGTGATATCGCTGGCAGTGCCGCGATACCCCGCCACCGCGCCCTTATCGTAGATCGGCCGCGCCGACACCCGACAGAAGCGCAATTGCCCGGAATGCTCGCGGTAGGAACAGCGCAAGTGACTGGTGCTCTGCTCCAGCGTCAACTTGCTCAGCCACAGGGCAATCGGCGTGGTGTCGCAATACAACAGTTGCTCAAGGTCTTGTCCCAGCCATTGCTGGTGGGAATATCCCGTAACGGTATTGAAGCGTCCCGACAGATAAGTGATGCGTCGTTCGTCGTCGACTTCCCAGATCCAGTCGGAGGCGGCCTCAGCCACAGCCCGAAAGCGTTCTTCGCTGGCCTCAAGGGCGCGGGTGGACGTCTCCAAGCTGTCGTAGCTGGCATCCACGTGCCGAGCCGTGCGCAGGGCGTAGCGAAAAAAATAGGCGGTCAACAAAGCCAGGACCAACAGAGCGCCACCCAGCACCGGCACCAGGGACCAGAGCAATTGCTGGCCGGGCCGTTCCAGCCGGGACACCAAACTGTAGCCAGTGCTGTCGAGCGGCACGGCGGGCTGGCCCGGTTCCAGCTCGGTGTCCTTCTTGAGATTCAAGTCGGTGAGGCCGTAGCTCTTGCCCAGCTTGCGCAACTTGACGGGGGTCAGTTGATCGACAAACAGCAGGACCGAGGTACCTTCGGGCTTTACCTGGGGGCGCTCGTCATTGGGCAGTATCACCGAAGCCGTGACGACAGCCGGCCAGCCTTCGAACAGTGTGTAGCGGATCGCCGGCACCGTCAGGTCGGGCTGCCCTTGCAGGTGCTGTACCAGATCCTCCAACGGCGTGTCCATGTAGGCCGCCGCGTCGGCCTGGACATACCTGCCCCGCACAACCGTGTACTTGGTGCGCTGCCGGTCAATGACAAACACACCCTCATATTCGTCATTGGTGAACAGGGTCTTGCCCATATTCTGTTCGGCATAGGCCCACTGCACATCGACTTCGCCGTTGAGGTGGTCATAGGCGGTGGTCCAATAGGCGTAACTGGCGATGTAGTTTTTTGAGGCAGTGATGCGATTGTCGAGGGCGCGCTCGGTGTAGAAAAGGGTTTTACGCACGTCTTCTTCGTCCAGCTTATGGGCGATGTTGAACAGCGCGAAAACGGCTACCAGGACGCCCAGGACAAACAGTCCCGCGACACCCGCCACCAGGCGACGGGTAATGGGGGTGTGGCGCGTGGTGTTTGAGGGGGTATCGGCAGCGGAATCCATTGGCCTGCTCCTATCCTGTCAACGCTGGCTTCGACGGTGAGCACGGCGAGAGTCGTTGGCGAGTTCGCAAGATTGCGACAAGGCCTGCACGCTCCGGCGTTTCGCCAGCGAAGTCCTGAGCAATGGACCGCCACGAACCGTCGATGATTCCAACCGATCTCAGCGATCCGAGCGTTCCAGCGCATCGAGCCCGCCTTCCAACGACAACACTGCCACACGATTGCGGCCGCTGTGCTTGGCCTGGTAAAGCGCCGCGTCGGCCCGTTGGATAAACACCTCGACGCTGTCCAGGCTGCTGGGCACGAAGGCATAGCAGCCCAGGCTCACCGTCAGGAAACCGGTGGGAGAGCCGGAATGGGCGATGTGCTTGTCGATGATCCTATGGCGGATCTGCTCGGCCAGCGCCATGGCCCCGTGAAGATTGGTATCTGGCAGCAACACCGCGAATTCTTCGCCACCGTAACGCACCGCCAGGTCAGCCTTGCGATGGCAGCAGTCCTTGAGCACCGTCGCCACTTGCGCCAGGCAATGGTCCCCGGCGACATGCCCGTAGGTGTCGTTGTAGCGCTTGAAGAAATCGATATCGACCATGATCAGGCTCAGCGGGCTGCGCTGGCGGGCACCGCGCCCAAACTCGATGTCCAGCGCGCGCTCGAACAATCGCCGGTTCGCCAGGCCCGTCAGGCTGTCATGGGTGGCGATCAGTTCCAGCGCTTGCTGGGCCTCGCGCAGGTCTGCTTCGATCCGCTCGCTGTTGCGCACCTGGCGTACGAATACCCAGCCGAACAGGCAAATCCCCAGGACCACCAGGGCCACGATGAGGCTCGATTGAAAGGCCCTGTCATGCCAGCCTGCCAGAATCGCGTCTTCGGACATGGCGGCGGTGACGACCAGCGGATAAGCCTGCAGATGTTGATGCCCATACAGCCTGACAATGCCGTCAACGTCAGACCGGATCATTGCATCGCCAGACATCCCCGTTGCCAGGTCATGCTTGAAAATATGCTCTTCCGCCAGCGGACGACCAATCCGCGCCTCATCGAAGGGCCGGCGTGCCAGCAATGTCCCATCGGACAACGCCAGGCTCATCTCACCCTGATCGTCCAGGCTGAAGCTTTTGAAGAATCGATCGAAGTACGACATCTTGATCCCGGCCATCAGCACGCCTTGGAAGTTGCCGTCCTGGTCATTCAGGCGTCGTGAAATCGGGATGATCCAATCGCCGTTCTGGCGACTGCGAATCGCCGGCCCGACATGGCCGATCAAGGACGCGTTCTGTTGGTGGAAAGTGAAATACTCGCGATCCGCCACCCCCGCCCCTCTTTGCAAATATTCGAAAGAGGTGGTGACCCAGTGACCGTTCTTATCGAACAGGAACAAACCGTGCAATTGCTCCAGCGACTGCACGCGCCGGGCAAAGGTTTGTTGCAAGCGTGGCTGTGTCGTCGGGCCGAACCCATCGACCTGAATCCAGTCCGCCAGGCTGGCGAGGACCAGATCGGCCTGAAGAAACGTGTCCTGGGCCTGCTGCGCCATGGCCCGGGTAAGGTTGGCCGAGGCGATACGGGCCGATTGCAAGTCATAACGACGGGACTGCTCCAACTGCAGGTAGAGCAAACCACAAAGGCACAGGCACACCGCAGCGATAAACGTCACCGCTGCCTTGAGTAAAGGCAGGCGTTTGAGGTTACCGCCAGGGGCGTGGAACGGATCGATGATGGGGACTGGCAAGCGAATTCCTGAAGAGGACAAAGCATGAGCAATTCGCCCAAAGCCCCCAATATCCGTGAGCTTATCCTACCGTTTGTGAGGCGGCAATTTGCCTTTGTTGCGCAGCCGATGGGTGGCGGAGTGGATCCAAAATCAAACCCCAACGCCGCTGAAACCGGTGTGTGGCGGGGGATTGGCTCCTTGGGGCGACTGCGCAAAACGGGATGATCCGTCGATGATGATTCAACCTCGTATTTCACGGTTTCGAAGAGCTGTTTTTTACAAGCAAACCTCGCCGGGGGCTATCTAAATTGCGTAACGCCCCCTAACTTAGATCGCCTTTGATTGCCAAGCGCCCCCGCCGACCATGAACAGACCGCCCCAAACCGTCGACGCCCCCCTGACTCGTCCCGCGACCGTCAGCCTGCGAGAAGCTTTCTGGTTCTGGCTCAAGCTGGGCTTCATCAGTTTTGGCGGGCCGGCGGGACAGATCTCGATCATGCATCAGGAACTGGTGGAGCGCCGACGGTGGATTTCCGAGCGGCGCTTCCTGCATGCGCTCAATTACTGCATGTTGTTACCGGGACCTGAAGCCCAGCAGTTGGCAACGTACCTGGGTTGGCTGATGCACCGCAGCTGGGGCGGGGTCATCGCAGGGGCGTTGTTTGTCCTGCCTTCGCTGTTCATCCTCATCGCATTGTCCTGGCTGTACGTCGCCTTCGGAGAAGTGCCGATAGTGGCAGGCGTTTTCTATGGCATCAAACCGGCCGTGACGGCCATCGTGTTGCATGCCGCCCACCGTATCGGCTCCCGTGCACTCAAGAACGGTTGGCTGTTGGCGATCGCTGCGGCGTCATTCACCGCGATATTTGCTTTTAACCTCCCGTTCCCGCTGATCGTGCTAGGTGCGGCTGTCATCGGTTACTTCGGCGGACGCTGGGCTCCAGGGAAATTCAGCCTGGGCGGTCACGATGCCAAGGAGCAATCCTTCGGCCCGGCCTTGATCGACGACGACACACCAACCCCGGATCACGCCCGTTTCAGCGCCTTCAGACTCGCTCGGCTGGTTGTCATCGGTGCCCTGCTCTGGGTATTGCCGATGGGGCTGCTGACGGCACTGTTCGGCTGGAGCGGGACGCTGACCCAAATGGCCTGGTTCTTTACCAAGGCCGCACTGCTGACGTTCGGTGGCGCCTATGCGGTTTTGCCTTACGTGTATCAGGGCGCCGTCGGACATTTCGGTTGGCTGACGCCGACGCAGATGATCGACGGCCTGGCCTTGGGCGAAACCACGCCCGGGCCATTGATCATGGTCGTGGCGTTCGTCGGTTTTGTCGGGGGTTATGTCATGCAGGTGTTCGGCCCCGAACAGGCCTTCCTCGCTGGCGCCGTGGCGGCCACGCTGGTGACCTGGTTTACGTTCCTGCCTTCGTTTCTGTTCATCCTGGCCGGCGGCCCATTGGTCGAATCGACCCACAACGCGTTGAAATTCACTGCTCCGCTGACCGCGATTACCGCCGCGGTGGTCGGGGTGATCCTCAACCTCGCCTGTTTCTTCGGCTATCACGTGCTGTGGCCCAAAGGATTTTCCGGCGCGCTGGACTGGCCGTCAGCAATCATTGCCCTTGCCGCGGCCATTGCGCTGTTTCGCTACAAGCGCGGCGTTATCCAAGTATTGGTGGCGTGCGGGTTGGCCGGGTTGGCGGTGCATTTGCTGCGCTAGGGAGACGGTGGCGACCACGATTGCGAGATCGCCTCATGACCCAGCGCAAATGCCATCCCCCCCTCATCGGCTAAGCTCAACCTATCATCAAGACAGGGAATCGACATGAGCAAGGCAGACCAGCTAGCGGCCAAACTGAGGCAAACCCAGCAAACCCGTGCCGACACCGACAATTGCGCCGACCTGGCAATCGAACATTGGCCCGCCCAGGTCTACGAGCTGTACCGTCAGATCGAAACGTGGCTGGCGCCGGTGTGCGAGGCCGGCCTGGATATCCGGCGCAACCCTACCCACGTGTTCGAAAGCCATTCCAGCAGTTCGACGTACCACTACGCCATCGATCAGCTGATCATCGAAGGCAACCATCGACGCATCACCCTTGACCCAATCGCGCGCTTCTCGGCCAAAGGAGACGGCTGCATCGAGATCCACATGAAAGGACAGGAGCATTGTCTTTTACGGACATTGGGCGAGCATGGCGAATCGTTGTGGCATATCCAGGCGCTGCGCTCGGCCGGAAAACAGCCCGACCCCGTGGCGTTGGACGAGGACGCGCTGCTGTCATTGATCGAGGAAGGCCTGGGGCTATAACGCGAATGGGCAGCCCTGAGACTGCCCACTGTTGTAGCGCAACACCGACTAGAGGCTGATCCGTGTGGCCGATTCGGGCACGGGATCAACAGGCTCCCTTCGCGTTGCCCCTGCCGTTTGCCGTCCCAGCAGAACACTCAGGGCGTTGTCGATCTCGTCAGCCGCGCCGTTTGCGTACCGCGCATCGGCCCAACCCCAGTAATGATCAGCCATCAACCCACCCACCGCTTGTGCGCACAGCTCATCGCTGCTGATGCCCATTTTTCCGGCAGCAGCGATCACCGCCATAAGGGCCTGTTCCAATTGAGAAATTCTCTCGGTAGCCACAACTAATCAACTCGACTGATCGTTGAGCGAAGCTTACCAAGATATCAATGTGCCACCAACTCCAGGCGCCCAATGGTCATTCCAATCATTGCCTTTGGCGTTGGACCGGCGCGGCTGATCAACCCGCCGTGTTGTAGCTCACTGCGCGGCGCAGCGATGAACAATCCCGACGGGCCGCGCGCGCCGCCAGAACACTCAAAACCGCAGCAACGCAGAGCACGGCGGCGCTGGTTTCGAAGGTCGCCTGGTAGCCACTCAGGTCAAACAGAATGCCGCCCATTGTTGCACCCGCCGCGATAGCAAGCTGGACGATGGCGACCATCAGCCCGCCCCCCGCTTCGGCGTTATCCGGTAGCGTTCGCGCCAGCCAGGTCCACCAACCAACAGGGGCTGCCGTGGCCACCAGCCCCCAGAGGCCGAGCAGTAGGGTCGTGATCGTCATCGACTGTGCAAACCACATCAGGGCAATGGCGATTGCAGCCATCAACAGGGGAATGACCACGAGTGTTCGATACAGACCGTTCTTCAGGAGTGCGCCGATCAGGAAGGTTCCCAGCAAACCTGCCATTCCGATCACCAGCAGCATGAAGGACAGCATGGGAACGCTCACCTGCGTCACCGTTTCCAGAAACGGTCGCAGATACGTGAACAGCATGAACTGGCCCATGAAGAACGCGCTGACCGCCAGCATGCCCAGCGCAACGGGCGCGCGGGTCATTAACTTAAAGACGTTGCCACTGCCTTTCTTCGTTCGTGAATGCATGGAGGGCAGGCGTAACAGCAGCCAGACCAGCGCCACCGCCGCAACAGGCACGATGCAAAAGAACGCGCCCCGCCAACCGATGATCGCCCCGAGGAAGCTGCCCAACGGTGCCGCCACCACCGTCGCCAGGGCATTGCCGCCATTGACGACGGCCAATGCCCGCGGCACTTGATCGTCCGGTACCAGCCGCATGGCCGTGGCGGCCGACAGCGACCAGAAACCGCCAATCGCCACGCCGATCAACGCGCGGCCCAGCATGAACGTCGTGTAATTCGGAGCCAGCGCGACCACGGTTCCAGACACGATCATCAGCAGCGTCAATCCTGACAACAGCCACTTGCGGTCGATCCGGGCGGCAATCGAAGCGATGAACAGACTGGCAATCAAGGCGAAGGCGCCGGAGACGGCAATGCCTTGGCCGGCCTGCCCTTCGCTGACGTGAAGGGCAGCCGCAATCGGTGTCAGCAGGCTGACCGGCATGAACTCCGACGCAACAAGGGCGAACGCGGCGAGCGACATGGCGAGTACGGCACCCCAGGCGGGTTGGCCTGGTGGTTTCGGCAATGAGGTATCGGTCATTGGCATTGGACCTTTGAGTTTCTTGGTGGACTTGAAAATCGGCGGCGCACTTCGCGATCCCTGAAGGCCAGGTGTTGCCTGCGCAGGTTCGAACACGTATTGGGTAACGCCCTCCTGAGTCAGGTTGGATTGCATTCTCAAGGCCCGACCTGGATCACAGGTAGCGCAATGCACTGGTTTTTTTGCCCGATCCTATGAGTTCGTCCATTTCGTGTAGGCAGCGCTTCGCTTGGCGGGTTAATGTCCTGCCTATAGCTCTTAACCGAACATGGCACCGACCCCACCATGGCAAGCCAACGCAGATCCCTACAAGAGACGCTCGCCGACCTCATTGGCGCCCGCACCCCACAGCCAGGCGACTTTGAAATGCCGATTGCCGGGCTCAGCTTTTTCCGCCGTGAAGCCCCGGCGGCGCCCGTCATTTGCATGATCGAACCGAGCATCGTGCTCGTGGCTCAAGGCGTGAAGCAGGCTTGGGTAGGCGGCAAGGCGTACGGGTACGATACCGGACGCTTCCTCATGACCTCGCTGGATATTCCCGCCAACTCGGAAGTGTTGATGGCGAGCCCGGAGACGCCCTGTCTTGGGCTGGTCTTGAAGCTCGATCTGCGCATGGTTGCCGATCTGGTCGCTCAAGGGGGCCTGGCACCGCACCGTGATCGGCCCGTCGGGATCGGCGCGGGAATCGGCACCACAACGGCCGACTTGCTGGCGCCGTTCGTGCGCCTGCTGGCATTGCTCGATGAGCCCGAAGCGATTCCGGTACTGGCGCCGCTGATCCAGCGTGAGATTCACTACCGGCTTTTGATGAGCGACCAAGCCGCCCGCCTGCGGCAGATCGCTTCCGTGGACAGCCAGGGCTACCGGATCGCAAAGGCCATCGACTGGTTGAAGTTCAACTACACCGAGCCCGTGCGCGTTGAAGAGCTGGCGGCGCGCGTGCAAATGAGCGCCCCTACGTTTCACCACCACTTCCGCCAGCTCACAGCGATGAGCCCACTGCAATATCAAAAGTGGCTGCGATTGAATGAAGCAAAACGCCTGATGCTCAGCGAGCACCTGGACGTGGCAAGCGCGGCCTTCAAAGTGGGCTATGAAAGCCCTTCCCAGTTCAGCCGAGAATATGCCCGCCTGTTCGGCGCGCCGCCCAAGCGGGATATTGCGGCATTGCGACAGCCGGGCAGCAAGCGCGAGGTTGTTTGATTCATTCAGGCTGCTTGGTTTTCCATTCGTGGCGAGGGGATAAATCACCTCGCCACAGCTGCTGTGCTCGACTGTAACTACAGTGTTTCAACTCCCTCCAAGTTCCCCAGGACGCTCACCGGCTTATCGGTCTTTTCTGCCAACCCGATACACTTCAACGCCAGGATCATCGTTGGATCAACGAGCGTCACCGTGTGCCCATTGATGTTGAACGCCTCACAGTGCTCAAACAACAGCGGTAACTCCGTACATCCCAGGATCAGAACCTGCGCGCCCAACTCGCAGAGATGCTCGGCCGCTAAAGACAGTTGCTCCTTGCACAGCCCTTGAGTGAAACCGGCCTTGATACCCCGTGGGCCGTAGATGGCTTCCATGACCATCGCCTGGTAATCGACGCCGGGCGTAAGGAGCTGAACCCCGGCGCGACGCGCGGCCTGATGATAGACCTGGCTCTGCACGGTACCGGATGTCGCCAACAGCCCTATCGCCTTGCCCGTACCGTATGTATGCGCTATCCACTCCACCGTCTCGGTCAGCATGTTCACGATGGGTATGCGCAGGTGCGCCTGGATGCGCTCGACAAAAGCATGAGCGGTATTGCAGGGAATCGCGATGGCATTCGCACCCGCGCTTTCGAGACGTTTGCAAGCAGCGTACATCGCCAGGGTCGGATCGGTTTCGTCCCGCAGCAGGTTGGCTGTTCGGTCCGGTATTTGCGGGTTTTGCTCGACGACCATCTTGATGTGGTCCTGATCCTTTCCTGCCGGCGTATTGGCTACGACCTTGGCCATGAAATCTACCGTGGCGGCAGGCCCGACGCCGCCGACGATGCCCAGCTTGAAGGACAGACGCCTGGGTTGCTGATCCAGCGTCGCGAAGTCGGCGTAGATCTCGTTGCTGTCCAGCACGCTGATGCCGCGCCGCTGCAAGTCGGCACAGACCAGGGAAAGTTCGGTCATCCCGGGCAAAACTACCGCTGCGCCTTGGGCTTGTAGCGAAAGGCAAGCCTGGTAAACCGCCTCAATTGGTACGCCTTCCAGGTGGCCGTCCTTGATCCCGTTAACGCCGTACATCGCCTCCATCAGCCCCGATTGAGCGTCAGTGTCGGGATAGACAATCTTGAAGTCCTGGGCGAAGTACCGTTCGAACAAGCCGCAATGGCGGACGAAGTCGGAGGCGATAATCCCCAGTGTCGCCTGGGGCGCAACCGTGCGGCGGACGTGCCGGCTCAAGGCAGCCATCATGTCCAGCACGGGAATGCCCAGTTCCTCTTCGATCTCAGCGCGGAAGGTCTGGCTGGCGAAGCACGGCAGCATCACCGCATCGAAACCACTTTGCTCGAACGATTTGCACACCTGGAACGCATAGAATTTGCGCGACGTCATGCTCGCGCCCTGGTCCAGGGGCAGCAACACATCCTTGAAGGGGTGCTGCTCGAAAAGGAAGTGGTAGCGACCTTGATCCTCGAGCACGGCCCGGGACTTGACCAACTTGTAGAACAGATCGCCCCCGGCCAGCGACCCAAGCCCACCGACGATACCCAACTTGCGAACAATAGAACCCTTGTGGCTCGCCTTCGCTTTGACCTTCATCATGCGCTCCTCAAACAACCGGAACCGGTGCGGATCGAGACCGAACGGGAGCCTGCACGTTATCGTCCTCGATGGTCTCGTCGAGAGGCTCGGACTGGGCGACAACAGCCGTCGCGATGCTGTTACCCACCACGTTGGTGGCGGTGCGCGCCATATCCAGGAACTGGTCGATGCCGATGATCAGCAGCAGCCCCGCCTCGGGAAGATTGAACATCGGCAACGTGGCCGCGACCACGACGACCGAAGCGCGGGCAACACCGGCCATGCCCTTGCTGGTGATCATCAGCGTCAGAAGAATAAGCAGTTGCTGAGTGAAACTCAGCTCAATGTTGTAGGCCTAGGCGATGAACAGGATGGCGAACGCCTGGTACATCATGGAGCCGTCCAGGTTGAACGAGTAACCCAGGGGCAATACGAAACTGGAGACGCGTTTGGGGGCGCCGAACTTCTCCAGCGCTTCAATGGTTTTCGGATAAGCGGACTCGCTGCTGGCAGTCGAAAAAGCCAGGAGAATCGGCTCGCGAATGAGCTTGCCAAGCCGCCAAACGGAACGCCCCAGGAACAGGTACCCGGCACCGAACAACAGTGCCCAGAGGATCAGAATCCCGAGGTAGAACTCCGCGATCAGCTTGCCGTAATCCACCAGCAAGCCAAGCCCTTGGGTGGTGATTGCCGAAGCAATGGCGGCGAAAACCCCGATCGGTGCGAAAGCCATCACGAAGTCGGTAATCCTGAACATCACCTTCGCCAGTTCTTCGATGGCGTCCGTGATCCGGGTATATCCGGCCCGTTTCACACCGGCAAGGGCAAAGCCGAAGAACAGCGAGAACACCACGATCTGCAAAATCTCATTGTTGGCCATGGCCTCGGCGATGCTGCGTGGAAACACATGGCCAATGAACGCCTTGAGGCTGAAGTCACCGGTATTGACCGGCACGGCAACTGCCGCGTGCTGGGCCACGTCCATATTCAGCCCGGCCCCGGGTTGGAACAGATTGACCAGACCCATCCCAATCAATAGCGATACAAGCGACGCCGTTACGAACCACGCCATCGCCCGGGCACCGATTCTTCCGACGGATCGGGAATTGCCCATACTGGCGATGCCCCCCACCAGTGTCGCGAAGACCAGGGGCGCGATGATCATTTTGATCATGCGCAAGAAAATATCGGTGGCCATCGAGAAGTACCCAGCCATCTCTTTGGCACTTTGCTCGCTCCCTGCGAAATGGTGACACGCCCAACCGACCAGTACGCCCAAGGCAATGCCCATTGCAATTCGACGTGGGAGCTTATTCTTCTTCACGGTTCTGTCCTCAAGTAGTTCTTGGAGTTTTTTACTTGGCAGGAATCAAGTGGCGGCCCCCATGCCCTACGCGGCACAGTGGCTTCGAAAGTGATTCTAAGGGGCGCATCCAGAGGCATGATGAGTAATCCAGATCAGCCCATGCGCTTTTGGAATAGTTGGTCAAATGCCGCTATAAACCCGGTGATTGCGCAGTAAGATGGCGCACCGACCGCGGGAGATTCGAGATGCAACTCAAATGGCTGGACGATCTTCTGGCAATTGCTGAGTGGAAGAACTTCTCCCGCGCGGCCGAAGTTCGTTGCGTGACCCAATCGGCCTTGTCCCGTCGGATCCAGTCCCTTGAGGAATGGGTAGGGGTCAAGTTGGTGGATCGTGGCACCTACCCCGTCCAGCTCACATCGGCGGGCATCACCTTTTGCGCTGAAAGCAGAGAGGCGCTCGCTGGTTTACTCAGGTTGCGTTCGACCTTGCGTGACGTGGAACGGATGCCGGGACGCTCCATCCAGATCACCGCCGGCCACAGCCTGTCGATGACCTTCCTGCCGAAATGGCTCACCCAATTCCAGCAACACAACGAGCAATTTAATGCCCGTGTGGTGGCCGCCAACATCCACGACGCCGTTATCGCGCTGGAAGAAGGCAGTTGCGACCTGATGATGGTTTACCACCACCCGCTCACCCCGATCCTGCTGGACCCCGAACGCTTTGGCAGCCTGACCCTTGGCCACGACGCGTTTATTCCTTTGTGCGCACCCAACCCGAAAGGTGAACCGCTGTTTCGCCTGCCCGGACGCTCCGGCAAACCTGTTCCCTATCTCGCCTACACAGCCACGACATTCCTCGGCCGCGTCGCTGACATCGTCATCAAGAATGGCCCCGCCCCCACTGCACTGGAGCGCTGCTATGAAGCCGACATGGCGATGTTGCTGATGCGAATGGCCATTGAAGGCTACGGCGTGGCCTGGCTGCCGCAGAGTGCGGTGGCCGACGAGCTGGAGCGTGGGCTGTTGGTGCGAGCCGGTGACGAGCAGTGGAGCACGCGTTTAGAGATCCGCTCATATTGCGCGATTGCCAATCGTAATCCGACGATGGGCAAGCTTTGGAAGACGTTGGAGGGAGCTTCGTTGCATCGGCCGGGCAGCGCAGCATTTGTGACAGCAGATACTGACTGACTCACCTCACTCACACGCTGTTTGCAAATAGTCGGTTCACACCGATGTAATAAGCCATCCCGACCACTGGCAGGCCGCAATGCGGTGTGGTTAGCTACCTGCACTTCCCTCCCTTTGCCGCCGAAGCCATAAATGAACCTTACCCAGCCTCGTTTGAGATTGCTGTTGATACTGAGCGCGATCCTGTTAGTGGTGGGCGCTACGTCCTACTACCTGTTTCGCCAGAGCAATACATGGGCAGATGAAAGCTTCAGCGCCGAGGATATGAACGAAGGAGGCATAGAAGACATCGGCACGCTGACGCTGCCAGAGGCGCAAAAGCGTCTGAATTACTTGATCCACGACACTGGTGAAACCCTAAGAATTCTGGATTTGGTGATTGACTCGGAATTTAGCCTGACCGTTGACAAGACCGAGTCGGCCAGCAGCCAAGAACTGCGGTACGAGGAGCTGTTTGTTCCTTTCACCAGTGCACAAGTGAAGACGGCCCTGGCGTCGAGCCATGACCTGCGGTTCGCTCAAAGATTGTTTGCTGACAGTTCCGAAGTGCGGTTCGACACCAGCAACCTTGACCCCCTGTGGAAACGCGCCGCCTCGCCGGATGAGGCGGCGGCCGAACAGTACCGTCCAGAACGCTTGCGTTTTCGAGACGGCAGCGAGACAGCGTTTGCCGATATCAAGGTATCCCCCCAATCAGGCCCTGATGATAGCGAGTCATTCGATGCCCCCATCACATTGGCGGTCAACAAACCCTTGGCCAGCCTCAGCCTGACGATCGCGTACCGCAGCTATCCGGCATTCAAAAAAATCGTCCTGGACAAGGACCACCCACGAGTGACCTTGGACGACGGCCAAACTTTCCAGCTCACTGCCCTGGGTGACGGCAGCGCCTCGATACGGCTGAGTATCCCCAAAATGTCGACCTTCGTGGTGCAGGGTTTGACCGGCTCGGGCAAGGCGCTTTACAGCAACGGCAACAGCACCCGCTCCTTCCCTTCGGACGGCGAAATTGCGGCGATGCATGCTTTTTACAACGCCCTGCTGCAAACCAAGGAGGATCTCGATCGGCTCAAGACCAGTCAGGCCGTGCAACAACAAGTGGAGCAACTGGCCAATAATCTCTCCACCCTGGCGGGGCCGCTGAAAAACACCGAGGTCGACTACCAGTTCGAGTCCACGCCTCAGCGTATCGTCATTCATGTGCTCGATCCGATGGAAGACAACATCGCCGTCATCGACGAGGTGCACAACGTTCTGGCAGAGCAACCGCGTTACATCGCCCGCGAGCGAAAATCCGGTCTTTACGGCTTCATCGACCAGGCCGGTCAATGGTTAATCAAACCGCGCTGGAGAGAAGTGCAGGATGGCGGAGTGGCAGATACCTACACGTTGTTTACGCTGGAAAAATCCAGCGAGCCACAACGGGACGTGCGGGAGGTGCGGAGCCAACTCGCCTACTTCGCCGCCGGCAGCAATAAACTCATAGACCTGCCGTTCGAGTACATATCGCAGACATTGGACAATGACCTGCTGCTGGTAGAGCGTGAAACCAACGGCCCCTATGGGATCTACGACGCCAAGGCGCACCGCTTCACCCTGCCAATGAAGTTCGTCAATCCCACGGTAACCGGCAACGTGTTCATCGCCCGCCTCGGCAATAAAACTTATGCCACGGAAGGTTACTACGGCGCTTATACCCTGGCCGGCAGGGAGATTTTGCCACCGCAGTTCTCCTATATTGAGCAAAGCGGTGATCACCTCTACACCCGCTCAGCCGACCAGAGTCACCAGGACGTTTTCGACCTGGAAGGCAAGCGAATCAACCCACAGGGCTATAACGCAATCGGTGTTTTTTTTAGTGAACAACCGCTGTTGGTGCAGGACGGTAAAAGTAAGAAGTTTGCTTTTATCAACCGCCAGGGCGCGTTGCTTCCCATCAAACTGCCCTATGACGAGGTAGAGCCGTTTTCCAACGGCATGGCGGTGGTCGGTCGTGACCAACGCTATGGAGCCATCGACCTGACCGGCAGATTGCGGGTTCCGCTGGAGTACAACAGGATCAATGCGTTCCAGACCCGCTACGCCGCCGCCATCCCGGCCGGCAGTGGATCTGGACTGGTACTGATCAATCAACGCAACGAACAGTTCAAGAAGCTCGGTTCCTACACCAGCATGACAGTCCCGGATAACAGCAACGAAGCCCGTTACAACGTGAGGGACCCGAATAATTCTGACGAGTACCTGGTCTATGACGCCGACGGCAATCTTGTGAAGGAAGAAGAGTAGGGATTTTCCTCAAGACTCAGGGACTCATTATTCGCTTACCTTGCTTCTCCCTCACCTCCAGCGCCTGCCCATCCCGCTGCTTACCTTGCCGCGCCTGGCCGACCAGTAGCGGTATCAAGTCGCCCTCCGGCAAGTGCCGCCAGAAACGCCCGGGCATGTGCTGGCGCAGCGCCTGGGGATTGAGCCGCGCCGGGTTGAAAATGTGCCGGTAATAGGTCCGCCACAGCTCGGCGCCGGGATCTTCGGCGTGACGTGCCCATTGTCGCCATTGCTCGGGGCAATGGCGCTGGTAGTCCAGCCGCTGGCCATCGAAGCGGATGCCGTCGCGAGGCGTTGCGATCAGCCAGCGTTGTTTGCCAAGCCGCTCGGCAAAATGCCCACTCGCGCTTTCAAGGATGTCATGGGCTGGCTCATGAAAAGACACCAGGTCCAGCTGCAATGACTCGGCTATCGCCGGGGGCAACGGGATGAAACGTACAAAGGCGTGCAGATGATGCGCTTCACGCTGGACCTGCTTGATCCGCCGCTGCAATTCACTGCCCAGGCGATCACCGGCCAGCATGGCGGTGCGGTCGCCATGCGCGACGCGCCAGAGCACTTCGTACAGCAGGTTCCAGCGCTGCTCGCCCTGGTAACGCCCGGCCTGTTCGAGCTGAGCCAACAAGGCCGCCGGCACCCGCGTGCGGTACGGCCCTGGACCTAGGGGCAATGGCGTCGGCACAGCCAACAAGTCAGCCATGGGGCCTTGGGCCCATGTGACATCGCTCGGATCGATACCATGGCCGAGCAGCGTCCGCGCCTGGTCGCGCCACGTGGAGAAATCGTCATCACACTCCAATGCGATCATCCCCACAGACCCATCTGTACCGGCCTCTGGGGATCGCGCAAACGCGCCCGTAGCAAACCGCTGCGCACCTGGGCGTCAGCGGGCCGGTAGTCGCTGGTAACAATGAACGGGCGCGCCTTCTCCAACACGCACCGCAACTGCACCAGGTCGTCATAGCGGACCCGCCGCTCCTTGCGCAACGCAACCAGCCTTTGGACGCTACGCAGGCCAATCCCTGGAATACGCGCCAGCAATGCGGGTTCGGCGCGATTGACATCGAGCGGGAATACCTCCCGGTTGGCAAGCGCCCAGGCCAGCTTGGGGTCGATGTCCAGGTCCAGGTTGCCGGTATTGCTTAAAAGCTCACCCGCCTTGTAGCCATAACCGCGCATGAGGAAATCGGCCTGATAGAGTCGATGCTCACGCAACAAGGGAGGCGCCGCCAGGGGCACGCTGGCAGGGCTGTCAGGAATCGGACTGAATGCAGAGTAATAGACCCGTCGCAGGCCATAACCCTGGTAGAGCGATTCGGCGTTGCTCAGGATGGCGTGGTCATCGGTGGCATCAGCACCCACGATCACTTGGGTGCTCTGCCCCGCCGGGGCAAATCGGGGCGCCCGCGGCTCGCCGGCCACGGCTTGCTGGCCCAGTTGGATGGTGCCCATGGCTTGGCGGATCGTCGTCAGCTGCTTTTCCGGTGCCAGGCGCTTGAGGCTGACTTCCGAGGACAGCTCGATGTTCACGCTCAGGCGATCAGCCAGCCGCCCTGCCTCTTCGATTAGCAGCGGATCGGCATCCGGAATGGTCTTGAGGTGAATATAACCACGAAACTGATGCTCTTCGCGGAGCAACCGCGCCACGCGAATCAACTGCTCCATGGTGTAATCGGCCGATCGAATGATGCCGGAACTCAGGAACAAGCCACTGATGCAGTTGCGGCGATAGAAATCCAGCGTCAACCGCACCACCTCCTCAGGCGTGAAGCGCGCCCTCGGCACGTTGCTGGAACGGCGGTTGACACAGTACTGGCAGTCGTACAGGCAAAAATTGGTCAGCAACACCTTCAGCAACGAGACACAGCGCCCATCCGGCGTGTAACTGTGACAAATCCCCATGCCATCGGTGGCGCCAAGCCCCTCGCGGCCTCGGGAGCTGCGCTTCGGAGCTCCACTGCTGGCGCAGGAGGCGTCATATTTGGCAGCGTCGGCAAGAATGCCAAGCTTGGCGATCAGTTGCATGGGAGCGTCTCGATACTGGATGCATACACAGTATTTTGAGATGTGCGGCGATGCAAGCGCCATTGGTCAATTGTGAGCAGATGAAAGCCGGTTCGTCCGGGCCCTCCACATAGGCCATGCCAGTGAGGGAGCTGCGCACCGTTGACATGTCCTTATGCGTTCATTCCGCCGGGTGATACAGTTGCCATCAATTAAAATCTGCTAAAGCACAAAAAATGTACAGGACGACGTCATTCCCACCCAACAAAGAAGGTCGTGATTTTGCGGTGGGCGACATTCACGGACACTTCAAACTTCTAACACAAGCCTTGGATAAGTTGGATTTCAATAGCGAAGTGGACCGTATTTTTTCTGTGGGAGACCTCATCGACCGAGGCCCCGACTCCATAGACGCATTGAACTGGCTTGAAAAACCGTGGTTCCATGCCGTGCGCGGCAACCATGAACATATGCTTATCGAGTGCATCTCCGGCCACGGCGACATACCCAGGCATATCCGAAATGGAGGGGCTTGGCTCTACGAATTACAGCCAGACATCCAGCGTGAACTCTTAAAAGCTTTACAAGCACTCCCATTGATCATTGAAATCAATTTATCAAGCGATCAAACAATTGGAATAGTCCATGCCGAAGCCCCTGTCATGAGGAGTAACGATGGCTGGCAAGAAGCTAAAGACGCTATTACTGGAAAATCGGGGAAGCAGCATCAGCGGCAAGCCTTGAAAACAGCGTTGTATACAAGAGAGAAAATCGAGCAGCAAGACCACACGCCTATTAAAGGCATCGACCGGCTCTATGTCGGGCATTCAACAGTGCCTGGCGTCAGGCGCTTGGGCAATGTTATATATATTGATACTGGCTGCGCATTTTCCGACGGCGCGTTAAGCTTGGTGAACATCCAGACTGAAATGATCGCCAGTATAAGCATGAGCGAAGCGCGCCCTTAATAAACACAGGGCAGATGTTCCGAATCCGGAACGACCAAAACGATGCAGCACGGCCATTCGGACCCGGCTCTCCAAAGGAACTCAACAATACGTCGAGAGGAGCAGTCCACGGTTTTTCAGTAGCGTTTGTAGCCTGCCCCTTTTTCGCATAACTTTCGAGAAGCGCCGCTCAAAGTTTCTCGAAACTTATTCTTCTATGACTTAATAACTAGCATGATCATCGGGATTTGACTGAGCATCAAGAAGCCTCTTCACCTCATCGGCGGAATTTTGAGGCAACGTGAGGGTCCCACCCGTTTGACTGCCCCCTGGAATGGCCGCCCCGGATAGTCCGGATCGTCAGGAGAATATTCGCGGATAAAATATTGCTTATATAGAGTATCTTGACTCATGACAACCTCCTCAAATTAACCTAATAGATTTTTCCCTACCGCCCTCATGACGGCACAGTAAAGATTGAAGATTGAAGGTTGAAGATTGAAGGTTGAAGGTTGAAGGTTGAAGGTTGAAGGTTGAAGGTTGAAAAAATATTGTCACAGAAGATTACGACGCGGAAGCGTGTACTTGCGCGAAGTATCGCAAGACGCATAGTTAGAGCATTGATCCCTATGGCTACGAATCCTGCCCTTTCACGAGATGACATATTGTCCAAGCTTCTCGCAAAAGGTGTCGGACACACAAGTTAAAAACCAGACAACAGACTAATCAACTTGTGAAGCTTAAGAAATTGGTGGCTGGCGGAGGACTCGAACCTCCATCTACCCCTCGAATACCACCTAAAATCCAGGTGTCATTCGAGGGAAGGCTGCGCCGTAGCGCAGCCGTAGGGCGCATTACCGATTATGCTAACCAGCCTACATTTTCGAAAATAGCTCATTCGCAGAATAACTGTCAAGGAGATATTCTTGTTGAAGATGCTGAATAATTCCTTTAGCTCGCCTATCCCCGGTTATTCCCTTATACCTTTTTGCCACCAAAGGAAGCACATCTTTTTCTGGATCTAATGACTTGACACACAAATCTAGAATCACCTGCTGCCAGACTTTCGACAACAAAATCATATCCTGACTATTCAAACTTCCCGGCTGACTTGGAGTGCATCCATACTTAGCGGCTATATTAGTAACTTGGGGTTGACCGAAAGAATACGCCGCACTAGCTTTGCCTCCATGAAAATTTTCGTTTCTTAGCTTCCTATAATAATCAATTATCGCAACATCCCCAACATCCACCAGCTCGCCCATCGCCACATCATCATTCACTATCGTAGAGGAGTCATTCCTTGAAGCATATAAAACGCGGACAGTCTGTCGTAAATAATCTCCCTCCACGGCAGCTGTAGGTTTGCGCACCAAGGGCTGCTTTCTTATTTTTTCACACGCAACTTCAGCCTTACCATTTATAAAAGCTATATGAGAAACATAAACAAACTGTTTCGTACGATCCAACTCTAGCTGATCTAAATACAACCTCCCATACCCTAATAGCTTTGCCTTTGCCGCTATAAACTTGGAAGGACTTACACTAACTTTAGCATCATCCAAGAAAATCCTAACCGATGAGTCCACAATAGCCATGTATGGATTGATGCTACCCAACTCTTTCTTCAACTCAGTAAAAATTGCACCTGGCGTCATCACACCCTCCACCCAAAACTTTAAAGCCCAAAAGAAGTTCTCAACTAGTCAAAGCAGGCATTCCGCTCATGGCGTTTATTTTATTGATAGCATTCACAAACGAAATTAAAAAACCATCTCGACCTTCCGCCACACCACAATAATAAGTTATATACTCTTTGAATTTGAGCTTATCTTTGTCCGCCCACGACTTACAATTCGCAACTGGTGTTTTAGCCTCATCCATAACATCCTTAACTGCTAACGACTTAATACCCGCATCCTTAAACTCACCCAAAAGACGCTCGCGTTCTTTTTTAAACTTTACGAAAAAATTATCATCATTTTCCAACTCCAAGATAAACACTATAATTCGCCGCTCAATTGCCAATCCCTGATCATCAGGCAACGTCAAATAGAGGCTTTTATTTTTATATTGTCAGTCACTGTAGCGGGTACATCCCCATCAAATAAAACCAGGCTCCGTTCAAGTAGCAACGGGTAGTTCACACACAAGGCACGTAATGCGGAATAAGATGTACCCGGACCATTTTCCTGTTTATTCAATGACGAATGAAACTCAACACAGCTTAATATTTTTCTCGACTTTATTAGTTTTTTTGCAAAATGGACAGCATGATCATCCTCGCAAAAAACTCTTATTTTTCTAGCTTTAACAGCCTCTTCTGGATCCTGAAGTGTCAGCTCTTTGTATGCCAGTTCATAAGGAGGATTACGAAGAATCGGATAGTTTCCGTCCACCGCGGTAGATTTGCTAACAAAATTAACTACTATTCTATCTTTCTTTAAGTTCTCACCATGCTCCAAATAAATATGAGAAATCAGATGGAGCGAATGCGTTGATACGATCACCTGAACGTTGTACTTACTCGACCAGCGCTGGAGATAATCAAAAAGTCTTAATTGAGCAACAGGATGTAAACTACTTTCGAATTCATCTATACAAAAATCCCATTACCCCCACCATTTCTCCCTTTAAAAGAGCGCCTAAAACCTAGAAGCCTATTGAATATAGCCCCCAAATTATCCTCCCCCGAAGATATCGAAAGCCAATCATACCTCGCGCCTTCTCCTACAGGGGCAAAAGTTGTCTTGACATTTTTTTCGTGCACGGGAGTAAACTGATTATAATCAGTACTTGGCAATACCGTTTCATAGTAGTCCTTCAGATCAGCAGCTTCTTCGGGACTCAAATCAAGTGACGCCGCCTTATCCGGGACGGCCTTAGTATCAACCAAAGGATACAGTCTTTTCAAATTTAGAAAGGACGTATTATATGCAAAGTTACCATCTCCCTTTTCAGCGCCAGACACTACAACTCGATGGCGATTAGTTTTATCGCCAACATAGTACATCGCCACAGTTTCTTTCAGCATTATCCCTTTGTCCGTACAAAGGATCAAGTCATATTCATACCTATCCCTGTCGAAAACAGGAGACAACTTAAATACTTCTTTTAATGGCGTTTTCAGAACCTTGCCAAAGACATCTTGAGCCTCACTATTAAAGGGGTGCGCTATCAACCCCATCAAGGATGTTTTCATCGTCCCATTACGGCCAGAAAATATCGTAATGTTTTTCCCTAAAAAAACATCTTGATCCTGCATAGTTCTAAATCGCTTAATCGCAATACCTGCGATTGAGGCAATAACAACTTCCTTGTTTTCTGAATAACCCAGCTCAATCTTAGTTGAAGCCGAAGGAAATTTTTTCATCCCGGAGAGTCTCATTATGACAAAATGCCACCACATTACACCTTTTGCACATAATTGGTCAAAATTGAAATAACAAAAGCCCAGCGTTTTTTAGAACTCAGAACAGCCTATCAAGCAAACTGGGCTCCCAATTCATAATCACCAACTCCCGACTCACTTCTGCGTTTCCTTGCCGTTGATTAGTGGAACTGTAGCGAATATCCAGCGTCTCTAAGTAAAAGCCCTCAAACACCCGCCGAATGTCTGGGTGATCGTTAATGCTCACCATCACCTTGCCCTTGCACCGACGCATGAAATAGGCCATTCGCTCGTAGTTTTCGAACGGAAAGTCCACCCCATATCCGGCTGTCTGCCAGTAAGGCGGATCCATGTAGTGGAAGGTATGGGGGACGGTCGTAGCGCTCTGCACATTCTAGCCAGGGCAGGTTTTCGACGTAGGTGCCAGACAGACGCTGCCAGGCGGCCGAGAGATTTTCCTCGATCCGCAACAGGTTGATGGCTGGGCCGGTAGTGGCAGTGCCGAACGTCTGCCCGGTGACCTTGGCGGCGAAGGCATGGTGCTGCAGGTAGAAAAATCGTGCGGCGCGCTGGATGTAGGTGAGGGTTTCGGGGCGGCTCATCTTCTGCCACTCGAACACCTGCCGAGAACTGTGCGCCCATTTGAATTGGCGCACGAACTCTTCGAGGTGGTTCTGCGCCACGCGGTACAGCGTCACCAGGTCGCCGTTGATGTCGTTGAGGACTGCGACCGGTGCTGCCTGAGGCCGCATGAAGTAGAGCGCGGCACCGCCGGCAAAGACTTCAACGTAGCATTCGTGAGGTGGGAACAAAGGAATGAGGCGGTCGGCCAGGCGGTGTTTGCCGCCCATCCAAGGGACGATGGGTGTAGACATAGATAGCAAGACCTTTACTGTATGGATAAACAGGTGCCAGCTTCGCCGCGCTTCGTGCACGGAGTAAGAGCCTTGGCTGGACTTGCAGGGACAATCTGCAGGGACGGCGGTAGGGTTGGATGTTGACGCATCCAACCCGGCCGCTCTTTTTCACTTCGGTGTTGAGACTTCTTTTACATAGGCCTGACAGGCAGCCAGGGCGATCAGTCCTTGGTCGCCGGCATCGGTGATGCTGATAATTCGTTGAGCATGCGCCGGGTCAAGTTGGGCTCTTGTGGCTCCATGAACCACGCTGCCGGTTGTGGTGACGGCTGACACTGTGCGGCCACTGGCTGCATCGGTGGCGTCGAGTAGGACTGACAGGCGCAGATCAGCAGTGGCAAGACGGTCGCGCAGGGGACTTTGATCACGTCGGGCATCGTTTAGGGCTCGGTAATGTGTTTGTTCACTGGCTGAAAGCCGCTGCTCCAGGGCGAGACGTTTGGCCTGCTCAGCTTGTTGCTGCGCTGCAGCCGCCAGAGTCTGTTGGTTAAGGCTTTCCGCCTGAAGGCTGGGTTGTTGCTCCAGCTGCCGACCGTAGCGCCAGTCCTGAACTTGCCAGGTCCGCGCGGCAGATCCGCCGGCCAATGCGGCCAGCAGCACACCGATGGCCAGCAGCCGATACGGCACCGGGATCAGGTCGACGAGACGCATAGCACCGCCCTCGCCCGCGCCCACAATTCCAGCCGATCCGCCAAGCCATTGAGGCCGCCATTGATCTTGCGGGTGATCGCCTCAAACTCATCGCGATCTGCCAGCGCGTTCAGCTCGCGGACCCACCAGAACCATGCAGCCGACTCGGCGGCCCATTGCGGCAGCTCGAGCAGCTCGGGGGTGCGCAACAATCGCTCATCACCAAACAGAGCCAGGCTGCAGCGCAGGTAATTGTTGCGGCCGGTCACCTGAATCAAGCCGCGACCGCGATAGCGCTGGCCACCTCAACCGTGTCCACCGCGTAACGCCCCTGGCGCGCCAAGGACGTTTCGGCATAGCCCTGGTAGATCTCGATAGAGCTGCCACGCCGAGGCAGCTGCACCTCGCCGTCACGGTCATCAATGCGCAACTCAAACTCGTCGGAGTCCATACCTGGCTTGTCAGAGGTGCGCAGCAAAAACGACCTATCATTGATCAGGGTCGTGATATCGGCGCCATCGGCAACGATTCGAAAAGTGGGGGTCATGAATTTTGTCCAAAAAAAACCCGCGCAAGGCGGGTCAAAAAACAAAGTGTCGCTACGCGTAACGCAACGGTCTGTCGGCGGCGGAATCGCCCAAGGTCAATCCCACAAGCTAATCCCTTCCTCGGTCGGGCTGGGCAGGTCCGGCAGCACGATCAGCACCCCAGCGCGGTAGGGCTGGGGTTCATCCGCCAGCCCCTGATTCGCATCCAGCACCGCCTCGGTGCTGCCGTTCAGGTGGCCATAAACGTTATGACAAATGACATTGAGCATGTCCCCATCAGACGTTCTGCATGTCGTCGCCATAGCGCGCAAACTCCAGAGTGAACCCTTGTTTACGGGGAATCCCGCCGTGCATCAGCGCGCCCTGCTCCTCGTTGATATTCTTCAGGCACCAGGTCCCAATCACTTCGCCATAGCCCGTGGTCAGGGTCAGCGGCTGAAGCCTGGCTCCAATGCTGCGCAACGTGTCGAGCTGCTTGAGGCCACCCTTGAAGCCCGGGTAAATCGTCCCTTTGAGCGTTAGCTTTTCCTCCCCCATTCCTACGGCCTGCTGCGCCGGACGGCGCGACAGTCGCTCCTGTGAAGCCCAGCGAAATTCGGTCGAACGGCTCAGCTCGTCGAAGGCCGCCGTGTCCAGGTTGAAGTAGTAGGGCTGAACTTTGGGGTCACGGGGCTGGATGATCAGCAAGTGGGGAAACAGCTTCACCGCCTCCGGCGCCGGCGTGGCATCCACGGCAAAGGAACTGGTGGGCACGATGTTCGCCAACGACGGGCTGACTTTGCCGGCGATGTTATTGATCGCCGTCGCCGCCTTGCCCGCCTGTTCCTTCAGCGTACCCATGCGCATGCTCACCCCTCGCGAGCTGTACCGCGCTCAGAGCTTTCCCGACAACTACGTCATCGACAGAGGACACGACGGTCGGAAGTTCAGCAATAAGACGCAGGTAATGATGGTGGGTAATTCGGTTTCGCCGTGGCCAATGATGACGTTAGTTGGCGCAAACAAAGTTGAAGTAGATGGCGATTTGATAGGAGCGGCAGCATGAATACACTTTGTTTACTCATGGCCCAATACCATAGACAGGCTGTCATCCCGCTCAGTCGCGTTTGTGCTGATTACATGCACCTGACTGTTGAGAGATTCAAACTGAAATGTATGTCAGGAGAAATAGACATTCCAATTGTCAGGCTTGGCGCCAACAGCCAAAAGGCAGCCCTTGGCATTCACCTAAGAGATTTAGCCGATTACATCGACAAACAAAGAGGCAAGGCGACTAAAGAACAAAAACAACTTATGCGCTAACTCAAATACGAGCTATATTTTTTTGCAGCCTCAGAGGGATTACCAATTCGCATTTGTAATCCCTCAAAAAATCCAATATGATAAGCGATTTTCTAGAGAATAGTCAGATGCTTACACCGTTACGCTATCCCGGTGGCAAGGCCAAGCTTGGGGCCTGGCTTGCGCACCTGCTAAGGAATAACAATATTCAAGATGGCTCGTACATCGAGGCATACGCCGGCGGCGCGGGTGCAGCAATTTATTTGCTGAGCAACAAGTATGTAAAAAACATATTTATCAATGATATTGACCCTGCAATTTATAGCTTCTGGAACTCCATTACCAATGATAGCCGCAGCTTCATCAAGCTTCTGTTTGAAACCGAAGTCACTATCGACGAAAGGGAGAAGCAGCGAGAGATATATTTCAACCCCCTAAAACACACTGAACTGGAATTAGGCTTCGCCACCTTCTTCCTTAACAGAACCAATCGCTCAGGCATTATAAAAGGGGGAGTTATTGGGGGGAAAAACCAGGACGGAAATTACAAAATTGACGCCCGGTATGCAAAAGAAAATCTAGCTAAACGCATCCTAGATATAAGCGAAATGAGATCCAAAATAACAATTTCGTCGGATGACGCCATAAAATTCATGAACAAAGTTCCGCACAATGCGAACTCATTGATAAACCTTGACCCACCGTACTACAAGAAGGCCGACCAACTTTACTCAAGTTTTTATACGCACGACGACCACGTACGCATTGCGCAACTGGTACACTCAATAAAGACACCAATCATTGTGACGTATGACAACTGCGAAGAAATTCAAGAAATTTACGAAGACCACAACACATTAACATTCAACATCATTTACTCAAGCCACTTGGAACGCCCCGCCGCAAAAGAGCTTCTAATCTACAAGAATATAAACATCGACCCCTTACCGTTCACATCAAAACAGATAAGCCCAATTAAGGAGCCGAGCACAAAGCAATTAAGCCTTAGCAGCTAGCAACTGCCATAGCAATTTCAAGAAATGATAGAACTCATCCCAAGTTTTTATAACATCCGCATCCTTGGGATTAAACATTTCAGAATGAATAAACTTTTGCATAGTTGGCACTGTCACGATCGAATTTTGCGCCATCAACTCGACCTTCTGAAACAGATCCGACCCTGTCCCCTCTACTAAAATATTATCATCAATCAACTTTTTTCGAATAAATCTAAGCATATCCTTTATTGAGGCACCATCAATACGCCCCTCCTCCATCAATTCGTTTCTCCTCACGAATGCCCTGAAGGTACTTTCAACAAAGGCCCGCACAAGCATCATTCCCGCTATCGGACACTTTTCGACAGTCTGAAGCTCTTTATAGATATCTCTAATTTTTTGTTCGCTCGTGGGCATTTCCAGAGGATGCAAAGCCCTAGTCACATACTTTTTCCGCAGAGAGCTGTGAGTTGCGGGTGTCGTACCGTTCTTCCCACCCTTTACATCCGCTCCCCCAGCCCCAGGAGCACCTGCTTGCGCAGGACCTACTTGAGGCTTGCCACCTTCCGTAACACTGATACCATTTCCGCCAGGCTGGCCGCCGGCCTGCGGAGATGCGGGTCTTGCACCAGGTCCATTGCCGCCCGGCACAGGGTCCACCACATCAACAGAATCCAACTTCATTTCGTGCCGAATCGCATCGATATACAGGTCACGATTTGCCGCACCCATCAGAGACATTGTCCCAGGAGTATCTCCACGTTTAACATGAATATAGCCAGACTCAATATCACCAATAATTTTCTTAACGATCACAACCGCCGTGAACAACGGCACCACTGGATAAATATTATCCTCACCATCAAATTCGAAGCCAAGTAACTTAATATTTTTTGCCGCACTAAAAAACCGGCCCAAAGTAGTAATACTAAAATTATCGGGAACCTCTAAATCATTTTCATCAGCCCAAAGCATGAGTTTTGCGGCCTTCCAATATGGCCCTTTCTCACCAATCGAAATCTGATAGAACTCTTGCTGTAGAGACTCCCAGTTCTTCCGACCTAGCCCGCCATTTTCACCGGTATGGGCTCGCCAAATATACGCGTTAATTGCCTCTTCACTTGAACCGACCATGCAATCAACCTTGCCGATTAGATTGCCGTTATCCTCAGCCGTCTTCGCAAGCTTAGTAAATCGATCCCTGGAAGCTTTATCAGGACAGAGGTGCGGCCGATTCAACAGCTTTAGAGCTGAAATCCGACGATTTCCATCTCTAACTTTATATTTATTTCCGTCTTTGTGAACCACGATATGTTCGATGGACAACCCAGCTTCAGCGATATCCTTGGCAAGCGCAAAAAAAGGCTGCCCGTACGAAATCATTCGAGCTAAAACAGCATCTTGATCTTTGGCGAAACCGAGACGGGGGTTTTTCTCATCCAATGTCAACAGATCAATAGAAACCGCTTTCTTTTCCTTGAACTCAGCTCTCATTTTTAATCTCAGCTATAGGCAAAATTTGGGTAAAAAGACAGGCCACATGTCTTTTTAACATCACGAAACAGAGAACATACTAATTTTGCCCACTGCAAGCAACGACCCACCTGACCAAAAAGAATGTGAAATATTTCGTCACCTCTTGAGAAGGCTAGCTTTCCATTGCCAACTTTTATAGGAATCCCCCCTTTCTCTCAGGTGCGTATAGCGGCGTAATGAGTTCCAATCACGATGCCCTGAAACGCTGGCCACCCTCGGAATATCCCAATCCATTTCAAACAGCCGACTCACCCCGTCATGCCGCAGATCATGAAAATGCAGATCTTCAATGCCCAACAGCGGGCATGCCCGAGTGAAGACTGCCGACACTGACTTACCGTTGTAGGGAAAAATCTCCTTCTCTGCCTTAGGCATGGTCTTCAGAATCGCCCAGGCTTCGTCAGGCAGATGGCACCAGACGTCGTTGCCAATCTTTTGCCCAGGATTCTTCATGTCCCGCACCAGAACGGCTTGCCGGTTCTCGTCAAGATCCTCCCACCGGATCCGCGTGATCTCCTCCTGCCGGCGCGTTGAGAAGATCGCCAAAGCGATCATCTTCGGCATGTGGATCGACTCCGGCCGGCGCTTCAGCGCCCCGAAAAAATGCTCCATGAGTTTATCCAGCTCTTCCAGGGTAGGCCGTCAGTTACGCTCCTTGCTTTTGCTCACCATGCCCAGCTTGCGTAACACCTTGCGCGCATCCGGCATGGCCAGCGGATCGACCTCATAGCCCCAAGCGGGCCGAGCCACGGACAACACCGCACCCAAATGCGACAGATCGTTGCCAACGTCTGCGCCTGAACACTGCCGCCCTCCTTCCCGATTCGCCACTGCGCGAACTCCACCAACTTCTGGCTGGTCAGCGCCGAATCGTCGAGCTCGCCCAACCAGGTATCCTTGATCGCCTTCAGCGTGGCGTTCTTGGTCTTCCCTAGCTGACGGATCTTTTCGTATTCGTTCAGATACTGCTCGATCATTTTATTGATCGTCACACCCTTGCGGTTCGCGCGCTCGATGCCGCCAGGTTCCGCCAGCTCCGTTTCTCGCCGCTTGATCCAGGCCTGCGCAACCTGCTTGCAGTCGGAGGCTTGGCTTTCCTGATAAACTGTCGCCCCGTCCCGATTGATCCGTATCTGCGCTGTGCAGGCCGTCGAGTTGTCCTTGCCCTTACGTGATGTGATCGTGCCCATTTCCAGTTGCTACAGCGCCGAAGTCATTTGCTACATTGCAGCAAGCGACTTCAGAAACAGGGGAAAAATGGGTAGAAGCCTCTGTATGAAGACCAGCATCAATGAATTCTGAAAATCCTGTACTGCCCGTAAACATTAGCGTTGCCCGCTCTGAACCGTCCCGGCGCTTCAGTGTGGCCCCCATGATGGATTGGAACTTCTAACTCTACAGCCCACGTAGTACGAGCTTTGTAGCCGTGTCGATCAAGCTCCGTACCATTTTTGTACCAACCCCTGGCCCAAAGCATCAATGACCGGCGTTTTTCTCACTAGCTCCACCAATCCGAGGCAGCGCTACTGCTATGCTTAATTCCTTCCGAGACGAGTCGGCGATCATGGCAAGCGAATACTCACTGGCGGATGTTCTGTACAGGATTTATCAAAATCAGTTGGCCCTAGAGGCAGCAATAATGGAGCTGACGCTGTGGGCTGAACAGCAAGACGCTGTGGAGGTAGGTGAGAATATTCGAGGGGCACTCAGCACCATTACCGAAAATGCCGGACATATCAAACAAGGACTCGCCCGATTAAAAGGGGCGGGCTTCATCTAAATGGCAATAGCGGCTGTTTAGAAACCTACTGGTAAGGGTAAAGCCCTAGCCAAAAAACCTTACCATTTGCCCTCTCAGGTAAAGCCCTCCTCGGCGAACTGTCTCATGCGCATTGGCGCGCTGCTATGCTTGTCGCTCCCATCCATCGCAGGAGCGACTATGGCGACGCCGGTCACGACTTTGGATCAATCTTTTTCGATAGCGTGTGCGTAATAGCTAACCGCTTCCCCCATTAATCGTCGCCAGTCGTGCTTATCAATAATTCCCTGTTGCTTGAGATCATCGGCCATCCTAGTCAGCTTCTCATACTGCTTCTCGACATCCATTCGGATGTCAGGCTCGGCAAGCGCTTTGTGCCAAGCGGCTAAAGCCTGCTCCCTGCGGTCTTTACCCATCGTTGTAGCCTCGTCGTCACGTAGCGGTGTAGACATTAACGTTCAATGACCCGTTCCAAAACCAGCTCATCGTATGAGAACGTTCTCAGCTGCGGACGGCCAGTTTGGTGGTGTCCTCTCGTGAAGGCCACGGGCTTGCTCAATCCTATGACCGTTCGGATAGGTGTGGGGAACCGGAGCTTTAACGAAAAAATCGAAGTAGAAATCACAAGCTATTCCAGATTATGAATATCGAAAATACAGCCCATCTGATCAGTTTTTTACTGGAGCAAATGACCGCCGATATGCGATACGAGGCGGATGAGCTGAGCGGAGAGCGGGAAATCATTTTGTTCGGAATTCGGGAGATGCTGCAGCTCGGTCTGCTGACTGCAGAATGTGAATACGCGGAAATTTCCGATGCTAACGGACCGCTTTTGGCGTCTGCTTCTAATATATGCCTAACAAAAAGGGGGGTAAATTTTAAAAGGCATTAGGCCACTATTTACTTAAATCACCGCTGGAATAAGCTTGTCAGCTTAAATTCCGAGGTGTTGAAATGGACAGGTTGTCGAAGATCGAGATCGAGGCAGCACTGAGGGATCTACTCCCTGGGTGCTCAGTGGAATGCACCTTAAATTTCGACGGAACCGCCTCGCTTTTGGTAGCAGGTCATGACGGAGAATCTTTTGCCGTTGTCGGTCTGATCAGACACCAGTTTCGAGGCGAAGTAGGCTTAAGGAAGCTGGCTCGATTCATCTTTGAAGACATCGAATTGGCTCGCCAAGGCTTAAAAACTCATAAAGTGCAGGTGGTCTCGCCTTCATCCTTCCACGCTAAGCCTCCGCCAAAGCTAAAGAAAACTCTCCATTGAGCACGCTTCTGCGCTGAGCATCCTATCGCTACGTCTATGATGTGCGCTGAAGTAGATGCTTCATCGAGGCTATCAAGTCGTTTACGGCCCACGGTTTTTGCAAATATAGGGTTGGACCAGGCACTGATCCAGGAAGAAATTGATATCCTGATGTGAGTATCGAACCGATGGAAGGCCATTTGCCCCTAACCATCTTGATAAAATCCATGCCATTGATTTGCCCAGGAACGCCGTAGTCGACAATTACGAGGCAACATCGAACCTGAGATTGAAGCAGGTAAATCAAGGCTTCATCGGCCGATCCGAAAGCGACGGTTTCAGCTCCAATGTCTTCCAAGATCTCAACCATGAGTACACGCAGTGTTTGATCATCCTCAACGATCAATACTTCGCCTTCAAAAGGGCCAATTTCTTCCCAGTTTGTGATCATATTTTGTCTCTGCCAGAAACGGCTGGCGCATGCAGCCAGCACGAGCGGATGCTCCTCTATATCGCGATCCCAATATGATGAGGCAATGCTCAATTGAGCGTAGCGTACTCGACCGGTGCCGCGCCGTTTTTAACACCTTCCACAACCTCACCGGCTGACGCTTTGTGAACCAGTGCGTGCGAGTGAATGAGAAGGTGAGAACTGCGCAATCCTGCACACAGCTTCAGGCGGTGGCCCGCTCGAGGCATGTCCAGCGTTTTTATGTTGACCCACGGGAAAGAGGTTAGGAGGGTTAGTTTTTTACTCGCTGCCCTGAAAGCCTTGTCTGGTAAGGCTTCGCGAAGGATTCGCGAAGGTTAGTTTTTGGTTAGATTGTGGTTATTTCCTAACCTTTATTGGCGTTAAATATTCAGCTTATAAATTCTTTTAAATACAGTCACTTATGGATTCCTAACCTCTAACCTAACCCAACCTAACCCTTCAAAGTTAGGTCTCAAGCCCAACAAATACGGGCCCTCCAGCCCACAACATCCCTCTCAAAAAAAACCTAACCCTTTTCCCGTGGCGCCTCCGAAATCCGTACGCCTTTGCACGCGTATGAGCATTGCGAAAGACACCCACCTTCGCAGGGATCCGCAGGTATTCGATAGCCTGGATAAGCTCCGATAGCGCCCGGAGGGCTTGGTTACAGTGGGAGTGCAGAAGCGCGGAGAAAAAGACCTATTTAGACCGGAGGCGAGGTGGGGGGACGACGGCGCGCGCCAGGTTTGAAGCACGCCACTGCCCGCCGATAGCGCCCCATTTCGGTGCGATTTCTTGGGGACGAAAAAAAGCCGCCTCGGCGGGCGGCTCATGGATCAGCAGATCATCGACAGGGCACCTGCCACAGCTGGTCCAGCCTGGTCGTGTAGCTCTGGCTCATCATCTCCCGCCGCATGCCCCAGTCAGGGTTGACGGGCACGCTGGCTGATCGGAGTGTCCCTCTCCCCCATCGCCCGTTGATCTGGTCCAGCACAGCCATCAACTTCGTGGCGTCGGCTGGTTGGGAGGTGGCAAACAGGTCGTCGGTGTACTCCCCCTGCTGACATAGGTTCATCAACAGCACCTCAGCTTTGCTGTACTTGAAGCCCGGCCGAAACACGCGGTCGAGCGCGTCCACTGCTGCCTTGGTCAGCAGCCGCACATCATCAGTGGGGTACGGCATGTCGATCAGCACACCAGTGGCGTACTTCGCCTCCTCCGGGTTGAACATGCCGGTGCGGATGCTAACGCGGATCTTCTTGCACAGCGACTGCTGCGCCCTGAGCTTTTCCGAAGCACGCATCATGTATGTAGCCACCGCTTCCTTGATGGGTGCCAGGTCCGTGAGCCGCTTCCCGAACATCCGACTACAGCAGATTTCCTGCTTCGGTGGGTCCGGCTCGTCCAGCTCCAGGCACGGCGTGCCGGCCAGCTCCCGGGCAGTCTTCTCGATCACCACGCTGAACTTCTTGCGTAGCGTCCACGGGTCGGCCTTCGCCAGGTCCATTGCGGTCTTGATGCCCATAGCGTCCAGGTGAAGTTTCATCTTGCGGCCGACGCCCCAGACCTCGGACACGTCGGTGTTGCGCAGAACCCAGTCACGCTTGAACGGGTCGCAGATATCGACCACGCCGCCGGTTTCCACCTGAAGCCGTTTGGCGGTGTGATTTGCCAGCTTTGCCAGGGTTTTGGTGTGGGCGATCCCCACCCCAACAGGGATGCCTGTGCAGCGCAGTACCAGGCTGCGGATCTTCCGACCGAGGGCATCCCGGCCGTCGATGCCGGTCAAGTCGGCAAAGGCTTCGTCGATGCTGTAGACCTCGACGGCAGGCACCAATGATTCAATGAGCGTCATGACCCGCTCGCTCATGTCGCCATAGAGCGCATAGTTCGAAGAGAACGGAACGATGCCGTGCTTGTGCAGCTTGTGCTTGATCTGGAAATACGGTTCGCCCATCTTCACATAGGGCTTGGCGTCGTAACTACGGGCGATCACGCAGCCATCGTTGTTGCTCAGCACCACAATGGGCACGCGGGCCAGGTCGGGTCGAAACACGCGCTCGCAACTGGCATAGAAGCTGTTGCAGTCGATCAGGGCAAAAACTGGCTGGGGTTTAGACATGGCTGCGCACACTGCATGTAATGACGCCCCAGATCACCAGCTCGTCGCCCTCAAGCACGTACCTCGGTGGATACTTTGGGTTCTCCGACAGGAGAATCACCTCCTTGCCGCGAATGCAAAGCCGCTTGCATACGGGTTCGTTGTTCAGCAGCGCTACGACGATGTGACCGTGTGCTGGCTCCAGAGCGCGGTCCACCACAGCGAGATCGCCTTCAAAAATACCGGCGCCTTGCATACTCTCCCCAGCGATTGAGACCAGGTAGACATGCGGGGCGCGAATGTTCAGAACCTCATCCAGTGAGATGTGCGCTTCGATGTGATCCGCCGCCGGAGATGGAAAGCCGGCAGGCACTCGAAACGAACACAAGGGCAGCTTCAAGCCACCCGTGGCGATAGGGCCTAGAATTGAGAAGCTCATAACGCACGATTCCCAAAAAATACTGTACGAACATACAGTTAATCTTGTACAAATTTTCCGGTCAATTTGTATAGGAAAAATCTGACAGGCGGGATAGCCGCGTGCGAGCGGTTCGTCAAGCCGATACCCGGGCCCGTCCCAGCGATGGTGAGGTAGATCATCAGCAGCGGTTCGCGTGCGCCCCACGTAGACATGTTGATGGCACTTCGATATTGTTATTCTTTTGAAAATAAGGGACAAGGAATGAAGCGAAAACTTCAGGTGTTCATATCTAGCACTTACACAGATCTGATTGAGGAACGACAAGCAGCTGTAGGTGCTATTCTAAAGTCAGGTCATATCCCTGCTGGCATGGAGCTTTTTACGGCCGGTGATCGTTCTCAGATGGAAACAATTAACGACTGGATTGATCAATCAGACGTTTACATGTTGATCCTTGGCGGTAGATATGGATCCATCGAAAGCTCTACGAATTTGAGCTACACAGAATTGGAGTTCGACTACGCCGTCGCACAAAATAAGCCGATGTTTTCAGTAGTAATCAAGGAAGACGCGCTGGAAAGAAAAGTGCGCGACTGCGGAACGAATTATCTTGAAAAAGACAACCCAAAGGAACTGAAGGCGTTTCGAGAAAAAGCACTCGGAAGAATATCCTCATTCTTTGACGACCTTAAAGATATAAAGCTTTGCGTATATGAAAGTCTTTCTGATTATGCGGGAAGAGGCGAGTTAACAGGGTGGGTCTCAGCAAGCGAAATTGTCGATACCAAGCCCTTATTCGAAGAAATAAAAAAGCTATCGGATGAAAACACTGAACTAAAAGAAATAATTAAAAGTTTAGAAAGTCGCCCTTTACCCGCCCCAGCCAAGCCGGCTGGAGACACAGAAAAACTTTCAGAAATAGCGGAAGTATTAAGCCATCTTACAGTAACCATCCCAGCAACTGTAACCTCAACTGAAAAGGAAGAAGAAAACAGCCTTTTAGATATTTTTTACAACACACGAAGTAAATTAATACAAGGCGTAACCAACGCAGCATCAGGGGCGACTGACGTAAGTAGATTCCTTTATTTCAATATCTGCCCAAAGCTACAAATTCACGGCCTAACAGAGAACGAGAAGGTTACAGGCGTAAAATATAGAAGATACTTCGTGACTAAACTAGGATTACAACTGCTCGCACATATCGAAAAAGAACAAGTAGCTTTAAAGAAGCAGCAAAAATAAACCAACAGTAAAAGAACGCATTCGAAGCCGCCATGATGGCGGCTAATCGAATTTACCCAAAAAGTTCCGCCATCCAACATTCGCCGCAAACATATCAACTTCCAATTTATGGTTACGGACTCCACCGACTTTTCTGCCACTGGCGCCAGTTCGCTGCACAGAACCGAACGCCTAGGAATCTTAAGCCTCCCCGCCGTTTGCGTAGTGTTTGAAGCGCAGTATTTCCTCCCCTAGCCAGTGATTTAATTGCGTCATCCGCGTCTGGATGGGCTCAAGCTCGTTGGCTGCATAGATCTGCGCTGCCTCCCTGATCGACCCAAAACCGCCCGCGTTCTGGGGCACAATCCCCATTAGTTGCGGTGGAATCCGCAGGCTCGCCAGCACATCATCACGGGTCTGATTCTTGATCGAGTTGAATTCGTCTTTGGCCGCTACCTCGCTGACAGGGATTAGCTGAATCCCGTCCTTCTTGCCCGTGGGCGAGTAGACAAACAAGTTTCGAAAATTCCCTGGTCCCTTGGACTCTTTCAGCGCATTTCGCAACGCATCAATATCCGCCTCAGTCTGCGCCGCGTCGGTCATGTACAGGATGAAACCGGCGTGACTCCCGTTCTCGTAATACTTGCGCCGGAACAGCGTCGCCGACTCATTCAATAACGCCGACTGCAACGCACTGATCCACTCAGGCAACCCATAAATCTCCTGGTGCAGATCCGCTTCACGCAGATGAAAAATGCTCCCTGGCTCAAACGCGTGCTCGTTCTTCCAGCCCTGCACCTGGTAGAACTGCCCCTCCGGCCCAACCCGCATGTACTTCGCAAGCGACGGCACCAGTTGCCGAGTGTTGCCCAGCACCGAACGGCGTTTCTCCAGGTATCCATTCCCCAGGCACAGGAAATCCAGGGCGAACTGTTCAAAAGCGGCTCGGGACAGCATCGGATGCGGGATAAAGGTCTTGCTCAACAGGTTGCGCTTGAACATCAACCCCGAATGCAGATGCACGCTCGCCCCCACCGAGCGGGCCAGGCCGTTGAGCGACAGAGGCGGCTCATACCACCGTCCGTTGAACCAACACTCCAGGTAATCGAACACCTCTCGCCCACCCAACACCGGCGTCGGCTCTCCGAAGCTAAACACCTGAGTACCCGCACTGGTGGCATCGAGGGCGGCCGGCAAAAGATCCTGGCTGGCAAGTTGTTCGGTCATCAGTAAATCTCCATTCGCCCGGTATTGGCAGCGGTCTGCCCTTCGAGCGGTTCGTTCTGCAATGCGTGGAAGAGCGCCCAGGCCAGGTCGGCGTGGCCGGTGTTGTCGTTGCGGCCGGCGGTGTAGGTGAACTGGCGGCCGCCTGCGGTGATGGTCTTGCGAATCGCCATGAGCGACTGGGCCATGTCGGTCCAGCCGGCGTCGAACTCCAGCCGGCCCTTGTGGATCACGTCGTATGCCTTCAGCACCAGGCGGGTTTTCACCTCGGGCGAGTAGCTGAAGGTGGTCACGGCCGGGAAGAACTGGCGCACCAGCTGGGCCACGCCGCTGCCCAGGCCGGTGACGTCGATGCCGATGTATGTCACCCAGTAGCGGTCGCACACGCCCTTGATGGCGGCGGCCTGGGCGGCGAAGTCCATGCCGCGAAACTGGTGGCGCTCGAGCACGCGGAACTTGCCACCCGGCACCAGAGGCGGCGCGACCACCACCAGGCCGGAACAATCGCCCGTCTCAGCCGGGTCATAGCCGACCCATACCTGGCGGTCGCCGAACGGACGCATGGCGAAAGGTTTGTAGTCCTCGGCCCACTCCACCCAGCTATCGACCATGCAGGACTGCAACACCGACAGCGGGAAAATGCTCGCGCCGTCGTCAACGAACTCGCACATCAGCAGGTTGGCGAACGCCTCGGGGCTGTACTCCCGGCGCAGCTCTTCGATGTCGAATAGATCGCAGCCGCCCCGCTCCGCGTCGAGGATGGTGACAATCTGGCGCCATAGCCGGTCCTCACAGAACCGCCCCTGCTGGAGCGCGCCGTGGGTCACATCAACCTTGGTGTGCTGTGCGGCGGGCTTGCCCTTGTTGAAGCGCTCGCCCGTCCAGAAGGTGTACGCCTCGTGGGCCATGCTCGACGGGGTCGAGAAATAGGTTTTGCGCCACTTCTTGTGCATCGCCATACCCGAGGCGACCTTGTTCAACTCCTCGAACTTGAACGTCCAGAAGAACTCATCGAAGTAGAAATTGCCGTGGTAGCCCTGGGCGGTGCGGGCGTTGGTCCCGAGGAAAAACAGCTCGGCGCCGTTGGGCAATACAATCGGGTCACCGGTCAGCTCGACGCCGATGACTTCCCGGGCGAAGGCCTGAATGTAACCACGGAACAGGTAGGCCTGGTTCTTCGATGCCGACAGGAAAATCTGGTTGCGACCGGTGTCCAGGGCGTCGATGAACGCCTCGCGGGCGAAGTAGTACGTGGCACCAATCTGGCGGCTCTTGAGGATAACGCGGGTACGCTGGTTGCCGGCCCGATACCAATCTTTCTGGTAGTCGAAACAGCCGTCGATGAAGGCCTCGCGCAGCAGCTCGATCTGGTCTTCGCTGATGTCATTTTTCGGGGACTTTTTCTTTGGTCCTTCGTTACGCTTGGCGAGGTTCGGGTTGAGGTCGGTTTCGGTACCGCCGCCCTGGAAGCGTTGAATGCGGGCCTGGCGTTCAAGCTGGCGGTGCAGCAGGTCGATCTCCTTGAAATCGCCTCCGGTCTTGTTGTCCTTAAGGATCAACTGCACCAGGCGCGCTTCCAGGGCGCCGCCGATGCGCTCGACGTTGTCGGCCCGGTCCCACTCGTCGCGGGCCTTCCAGCTGTGTAGCGTTTTTTCCTTTTCGCCCGTAGCCTCGGCAATCTCGCAGATACGCCAACCCATCCAGTACAGGAACTTGGATTGGCGTCGGGGATCGATAGGCAGCAGGCAGGTCGTCGTCATGGCCGAGATGCTGCCGCCCATGGCGACGACTCAATAGCGCCGCCCCTTGTACCCTCCTCGCCTACAGTCCCGTCTCGTTGCCGCCGCTCGCGCCCGTGACGACCATGCCCCTCATTGCAACGCACTGCTCAACCCAGCAGGCGCCCCACGCACTGAGGATTCCCGGCATGAAGAAGTTTCGCAGCAACTGGTTCCGCGTCGCCGTCGAGGGCGCTACTTCGGACAAGCGCACCATCAAACGCAGCTGGCTGGAACAGGCCGCCAAGAACTTCAACCCGTCCACCTACGGCGCCCGTATCTGGCTGGAGCACTTCCGCAGTCTGTTGCCCGACAGCCCGTTCAAGGCCTATGGCGACGTGCTGGCAGTGAAAACCGAGGAGGTGGACATCAACGGCCAGAAGAAACTGGCCCTGTTCGCCCAGGTTGAGCCGACCCCAGAGCTGATCGCCATGAACAAGGCGAAACAGAAGATCTACACCTCCATCGAAATCGACGACAGCTTTGCCGACACCGGCGAGGCCTACATCGTCGGCTTGGCTGTCACCGACTCGCCCGCCAGCCTGGGCACCGACGTTCTGGCGTTCTCTGCCCAGAAACCTGACGCCAGCCCCTTCAAGGATCGCCACTACTCGGCAACTTCGATGTTTACCGAGGCGGTGGAAACCGAGTTGCAGTTCGAAGAAATCGAAGAGAAGCCCAGCATCGGCGCCCAGCTGTTCAACAAGGTGCAAGCGCTGCTGACGGGCAAGCAGGCCAAGGACGACAGCGAGTTCGCCCAGATCGGCGAAGCCGTCGAAGCCATCGCCGAACACGTCAAGGATCTGCCCGACCAACTGGCTGCTGAAAAGCAATTTTCAGCGGGGCTGAAAACCCGGCTCGACCAGGTCAGCACGGAACTCACAGAGCTGAAAACCAAGCTCTCCACCACCCAGGACCACAGCCAGAAAACGCGTCCGCCTGTAACCGGCGGCAACGACCTGGTCGTGACCGACTGCTGACAGTCAGCCCAACCACAGCCCCGAATCATGAAGGACGATCAACATGCGTAACGACACCCGAGTACTGTTCAACGCCTACCTGCAACAACTGGCGCAACTGCATGGGGTGACTGACGTCACCACCAAATTCACCGCAGACCCCAGCGTCGCCCAGACCTTGGAAACCCGCATTCAAGAATCCAGCGCGTTCCTCAGCGCCATCAACGTCTACGGTGTATCGGAACAGTCGGGTGAAAAGGTCGGCATCGGTATCGACGGCACCATTGCCAGCACCACAGACACCACTACCAAAGACCGCGAGCCCCGCGACCCAAGCGGCCTGGACGACCGTGGGTACACCTGCACCCAAACCAACTTTGATACCAGCCTGCGCTACCAGAAGCTGGACCAATGGGCCAAGTTCAAGGACTTCCAGGCACGCATCCGCGACGCCATCATCAAAGCCCAGGCGCTCAACCGGATCATGATTGGCTGGAACGGCATCAGCCGCGCCGCGACATCCAACCCGGCCATCAACCAGCTGTTGCAGGACGTCAACATCGGTTGGCTTCAAAAGATGCGCCTGGAAAACCCTGCCCGGGTTCTGGATGAGGTGGTGGCCGGCAGCGGCAAAATCGAAATCGGTGCCGGTAAGGACTTTGAAAACATCGACGCTCTGGTCGTCAGCATGGTCAACGAGTTCATCGAGCCTTGGTATCAGGAGGACACCGAACTGGTGGTCATCTGCGGTCGCCAACTGCTGGCCGACAAGTACTTCCCGATCATCAACAAGACTCAGGCGCCGACCGAAATGCTGGCGGCCGACATCGTCACCAGTCAAAAACGACTCGGGAACCTGCCGGCGGTGCGTGTGCCGCACTTCCCGGCCAACGGTTTGCTTGTCACCCGCCTGGATAACCTGTCGCTGTACTGGCAGGAAGGCACCCGCCGCCGCACCGTCGTGGACAACGCCAAGCGCGACCGCATCGAGAACTACGAATCGGTGAACGAAAGCTACGTTATCGAAGACCTGGGCTGCGCGGCCATGGCCGAAAACATCACCCTGAATTGAGGCGGCCATCATGACCAACCCATGCCGCCGTCACTTTGAACGTGTCACTGCCGCCATCGAGGCGGCAGCGACCGAGCCCACCCAAACCATGGCCGGCGCCACGGCCTACGAGCACCAGCTCAACCAGCTGCTGCAAGACCGCCTGCGCCTGAAACAGGTCCAGTCCAACCAGGGCAAGGCCGAACTCAAGCGCCAGTTGCTGCCGAGCTATGAATCCTACGTGCAAGGTGTGCTGGAAGGCGGCCAGGGCGCGCAGGACGAGGTACTGACCACCGTCATGGTCTGGCGCTTCGACGCTGGCGACTTCACCGGTGGGCTCGACATCGCGACCTACGTGCTGGAACACAAGATGGTTATGCCCGACCGCTTCGCACGTACCTTGGGCTGCCTGGTCGCCGAGGAAGTCGCGACGGCAGCCTTCAAAGCCCAGAAGGTTGGCGAACCATTCGACCTGGCAATTCTGCACCGCACCGCCGAACTCACCGATGCCGAAGACATGCCCGACCAGGCCCGCGCCAAGCTGTTTCTTGCCATGGGCCGCGCCACGCTGGAAGGCATCACCGAAGAGGCCCCAGGCCAACCCGGCCAGCTTCAGGCCGGTGTGGATCTGCTGAAAAAAGCCATCGCCCTGCACGATGCCTGCGGTGGCAAAAAGGATCTGGAGCGGGCCGAACGCCTGCTCAACAAACTTGCCGGCCCTGCCGGCTAACCGAGCGTCCCCACGCACCCCGCCGGCTCGGGGCGGATCGGCCAGGCCGCTCCTCCTGAACGTGAAGCCCCGACCACCGGCGACCTATTTTAGAGTGCTGTTCCATGAGCGGATTCGTAGCCGGCGGCACCGTCGCCAGCGGCCATATCAACACCGACGCCTTCTGGCCCTCCATCGATCTGGATCAATTGCGCGCCACGCTGAGAATCGACGCGAGCGTCACAGCACCGCGCCTGGAAACCGCCGCTGTGGCCGCCGCCATCAGCGTCAACCGCGAGCTGAGCGAATGGCGGGCCAGGCAGGAAGCCGCAGGCCATGTCGAACTGGCAGATGTTCCTGGTGACAAGATCAACGACGTGTCGGTACTGGAGCACCTCTACCGCCGCGCCATCGAAGCCGCCACCGGTGCCGAAGTGTGCGAGCGCTACCGCTCCTACGACACCACCAACAGCGGCAACCAGAACGCCGAAGATCTCACGCCAAACATCGACGATTACCGCCGCGACCTGCGCTGGGCCGTGCGTGACTTCCTTGGCATCAACCGCACCACTGTGGAGCTGATCTGATGCCCGTCACCGTCCGCGCCTTTCAAAACGACACCGTAGACGCTCTGTGCTGGCGTCACTACGGCCGCACTGCCGGCGTAACCGAAGCAGTACTCGAAGCCAACCCCGGCCTGGCCGACTACGGGCCGATCCTGCCCCAAGGCCTGGCCGTGCAAATGCCCGAGGCCCAGCCGGCCGCCCCACAGCGGCAGATGGTGAACTTATGGGACTGATCAACCTGCAGCGAGCCCACGAACCCACCCACCCTGGATTACGGAATGAAGCGCATGCCTGAACGTCCCGACACCTGGGCCTGGCTCGCCGCCTGGCTCGAACAGAACTGGCCGGCCCTGTACGCGGGAATCCTGGCGCTGACAATCGCCGCTCTACGGATCATGTACGGCGGCGGAACCCTGCGCCGGATGGCAGTTGAGGCCCCGCTTTGCGGTGCCCTAGCGCTGGCCGCCAGCCATGGCTTGGCGCTGCTCGGCATCCCCGCCTCCACTGCGCCGTTCTTCGGTGGGGTGATCGGTTTGCTTGGCGTCGAGGGGACTCGCGCCGCCGCCAAAAAGTTTTTCACCCGAAAGGTAGAACAACTATGACGACACTTCGCCACGGGGACCGCTCGCAAGCGGTGCGCATCCTGCAAAAGAACCTGAATGATCATGGCGCCAAGCTGGCAGTGGATGGAGACTACGGCGACTCCACCGAAGCCGCCGTGCGGGCGTATCAGTTGAAAGCCGGTTTGGTCGCCGATGGCGTGGCCGGCGAAAAAACCCAGGCAAGCTTGTCTGGCGGTGACTGTCAGTTCCTGCTGAAAAACGAGGACCTGGTACAGGCCGCGCAGATCCTCGACGTACCGTTGGCGAGCGTATATGCAGTCAACGAGGTGGAATCCAAGGCCAAGGGTTTTTTGGCGAATGGCAAGCCGGTGATTCTGTTCGAGCGACACATCATGTACCGCCAGCTCGCCACGCCGCGCCACGAAGACGACAACATCGACGAACTCAAACACCACGCCGACCAGCTGGCCGTCGCCAATCCGGCCATCGTTAATCAGAAATCCGGCGGCTATGCCGGTGGCACTGCTGAGCACCAGCGCCTGAGCCATGCACGTCTGATCGACGACACCGCCGCGCTGGAGTCCGCCTCATGGGGAGCGTTCCAGATCATGGGCTTTTACTGGCAGCGCCTGGGCTATTCCAGTGTGCAGGCGTTCGCCAAGGACATGAGCGCAGGCGAGTCTCAGCAATTCGCCGCCTTCGTGCGTTTCATCCAGACCGACCCGGTCCTGCACAAGGCGTTGAAAGCACGCAAATGGGTCGAATTCGCCAAGCTCTACAACGGCCCGGACTATCAGCGGAACCTGTACGACATCAAGCTCCAGCGCGCCTATGAGAGGCATGCAGACTGCGGCTGCGGCCAGGCGGTGGCGGCATGATCGATCTGGACGCAGTGCGCAAACTGGACGTCCAGGACGGCAACCTGCTGGTAGTGCCGGAAAATACCGAGCAAGCCGATATGGAGCTGCTGTGCGGAGCACTGGTCTACATGACGCCGGATTGCCGTGTAGTCATCGTGCGAGGTCCCGTGGAGCTGATGGATGTCGGCGCCATGAACAAACTTGGCTGGTACCGCGCATGAGTACCCTGCGCCAGGCACTCTACGGTATCGCCCTGCTGGGCGCCCTGGCGCTACTCATCTGGGGCCAGGAGCAGCGCATCACCGTGGCCGAGAAGAATGCCGAGCTGGCGGCGAAAGACACCAAAACCGCCCGCGATGAGGCTGACAGGCTGCGCAGCAATCTCAGCACCCTGCAAACCACCCTGAGCGACGAGCGCATCGCCCAAACCGCTTTGCGGAACCAGCAGGATCAGTTGCGCCAGGGGCTGGCAAAGCGCGAGCAAACCATCGAGGCACTGAAACGTGAAAACGAAGACCTTCGCAACTGGGCTGACCAGCCTTTGCCTGAGCTTGCTCGCCGGCTGCGCGAGCGCCCCGCCCTCACCGGCGCCGACGCTTATCGTCAGTGGTTGTCCGGCCGTCGTGCCCTGCACCCTGCCGGCGACAAGCCCACTCAATAACGGCGATCAGTTCACCGACCAGGACCGCGTCGAAACCGCATGGGCTGAATGCGCCGGCCAGGTAGACATGGTGTTCAACCATCAACAGGCGGCCCCATGAACAAACCCGAAAGCCTGCGGGCCCATCTGCTGAGCACAGTGGCCGAACTCAAGCACAACCCCGACCGGCTGCTGATCTTCATCGACAACGGCAAAATCCGCTGCACCGCGGCTGCCTCGCTGTCGTTCGAATACAGATTTGATTTACAGGTCATCCTCACCGACTACGCCGGTCACCCAGACAGCGTCATGTTGCCGTTGCTGGGCTGGCTGAGCGTGAACCAGTCCGAGCTGCTGGAGAACTTGAACAAGTCCGCCGAGGGCATCCAGTTCGAGGCCGACATCCTTGACAACAGCAAGGTGGACCTGAGCCTGACACTGCCGCTAACCGAGCGTGTGGTTGTGGGGACAGACGCCAATGGCAATACCACCGTCCACCATCCTGGAGAGCCTAAGCAGGTGGCCGCATTCCTCGACCCGGCGTGGATACCTGGCGCCCAAGGCACCGGCAGCGAATGGGTCGTACCGAAATGACCAACCGATTGGAAACGCTGGAGGATTGGGCCGCCGGCCTGCTGGGACAATTGGAACCGGCATCGCGCAACAAACTGGCCCGCAGCGTCGGCCAGGCCCTGCGGCGCAGTCAGCAACAGCGAATCATTGCCCAGCGCAACCCAGACGGCAGCAAATATGCGCCGCGAAAGCAGCGCAACATGCGCGCGAAAAAAGGTAGAGTGAAACGAAAGGGGCAGATGTTTCAAAAACTTCGCACCGCGAGTTTTTTGAAGGTTCAAGGCGACGGCAATACCGTCACCATCGGCTTTACCGGGCGAGTTGCCCGGATTGCCAGAGTGCACCAATATGGATTGAAAGATCGTGCTGAGCGGGGAGCATCTGAAGTGAAATATGACCAGCGCGAATTGCTCGGCTTTACGGAAGCGGACCTTGATTTGATTCGCGACAGTCTGTTAATTGCGTTCACTAGCAATCAGTAGATTATGCTGCACGTGCAGCTTCACTGATTACTCGTTTAAGCTCATCGCAGGCTTCACCAAACGCCATTTGTGCATCGGCAGCTGGGCGCTTGTATACGTCTCCGGGCCGACCTTGCTTATACGCAAACTTATGGGCGGCATTCACCTCATTGATTGCCTCACGTGCTTCCATCACTTTCTCATAAGAAGGTCCTAACTGGGCCCCATAAATATCGATGATCATTTCAATCCGGCTGAAATCGAAGCCGCCTAAGTCTTTAGTGCTGGTTCTATCAAGATATTCGTTGTAATCAATATGCCCCTCCATGACTAAATTTAAACTCATGTATTGGCTGAAGAAAAGGTTTCCCCAATGACATACGAGGATGTACAGCTCCTCTAAGCGCTCCTTTTTTATTTTTTGACCGCTAAGACGCTCTTCATGAGCCAATTGCTGCATTTGCCTTTTCGCGTTTGCATTGTTGGTAAGCCAGACACCAAAAGTTGTCAGCAAAGATCCAAAAATTACGCCTGAAAGACCAACCCATGATTCTGATGAAGCTTTCGCTACCAATTCTGAAAGCACAACACTGGCTCCTGCCCTAACGAAAGGCTGGAAAGTACGCCCTCCATGACTCCCTGTCTATTGGGGTTTGTAGCTTAAATGCATACAACCTTAGGTTGCTGTGCACGCGTGCGCGGGACGCGAACATGGGCGCCATGAACGACTTAGCCACCCTCGCCCGCCTGATCGAAAACCTCATCCGCTTCGGCACCATCGCCGCCGTCCAGATGCTGCCCCCGCGTGTGCAGGTCAAAACCGGAACCCTGACCACCGCCTGGCTACCGTGGATCGCCCTGCGGGCCGGTGCCGACCGGGAGTGGAACCCTCCGACTGTCAACGAACAGGTCCTGTTGTTCAGCCCCTCGGGCCAGCTCGGCAATGGCGTCGCCTTGACCGGCCTGTTCAGCGACCAAATCCCCGCCAACGGCGACCGCGAAGGCCTGCACCGAGTCACCTACCGGGACGGCACGGTGATTGAGTACGACAGCGTCGCTCACCACCTCAACGCCACGCTCACCGATGGCGGCACCACCAACCTCATCAGCACCGGCGGCATCAAGATCGTCGGCGACATCACGCATCAGGGCGATTACACCCAGACCGGCAACCAGAACGTCACCGGCAAAGTCACCGTGTCGGTGGATGTGGTGGCTGCCGGCATCAGCCTGGTGAAACACTTGCACGGCGGCGTCATGCCTGGCAGCGGCAAGACGGGGAAACCGGAATGAATCGACACACCGGCACCGTCGTCACCACCGTGGAGAGCATCGCCCAATCCATGAGCGACATTCTCAGCACGCGCATAGGTACCCGGGTGATGCGGCGCGAATACGGCAGCCTGTTGCCCGAGCTGGTGGACCATCCGTTCAATGACATCACCCGCTTGCAGGTATACGCGGCCACGGTCATGGCGTTGATGCGCTGGGAGCCCCGTATCAGCCTGAGCCGCGTGCAGTTCCAGGGCGCCACGCTGCAAGGTCAAGCTTCGCTGGATATCGAGGGCAGCATCGTCGATAGCAACGAGCCGCTGAGCCTGAGCGTGCCTTTGAACTTGGGGGGTAGCGCATGAACTCATTCGTCGCGATTGACCTGGGCCAGCTCCCTGCGCCCGAAGTCGTGGAGCAGATCGATTACGAGCAGATCCTCGCCGAGCGCAAGGCCTACGCAATCAGCCTCTGGCCCGTCGAAGAGCAGGCCGAAATCGCTGCACGGCTTGAGCTGGAATCTGAGCCACTGACCAAACTGCTCCAGGAGAACGCCTACCGCGAGACGGTGTGGCGTCAGCGCGTCAATGAGGCATCCGTCGCCAACATGATGGCCCTGGCAAAGGGCAGTGACCTGGAGAACCTGGCCGGCAACTTCAATGTCAAGCGCCTGGTCATTCAGGCCGCCAAGCCCATGGCCGTGCCGCCGGTACCGTTGCTGATGGAAAGCGACGACAGCCTGCGGGAGCGGGCTCAAATGGCGTGGGAAGGATTGAGCACCGCCGGCCCGCGCAACAGTTACATCTTTCATGCGCGCTCTGCTGACGGCCAGGTTGCCGACGCCACTGCCGAGAGTCCCGCCCCGGCCGAGGCAGTGGTGACGGTGCAATCGATCCTGGGCGACGGCACCGCCTCGCCCGCGCTGCTGGCAAAGGTCAATGCCTACCTCAGCGACGACGACCGCCGCCCTGTCGCGGATCGGCTCACCGTGCAAAGCGCCCAGGTCATCAACTACCAGGTCAAGGCCAAGCTGTTTCTTTCGACGTCCGGCCCTGAGAGCGAGTTGATTCTCGCGGCGGCCAATGCGCAGTTGCTGGCCTTCGTGCACCAGCGGCGACGCCTGGGCTTGGAGGTATCGGAATCGATTATCCATGCCTCACTGCACGTTGAGGGTGTGCGCAAGGTCGTGCTGGAGAACTGGGCGGACATCGTTGCCACGAAGTACCAGGCCCCGTTTTGCACGGCCATCGACTTGGCGTTGGGGGTTGAATGATGGCAGACGCGCCCTTGCTCCCCAGCAATTCGACGCCATTGGAGCGCCAAGCAGCGCAGGCGCTGGCCCAGATCCAGCGTGTACCGATTCCACTGCGCACGCTGTACAACCCCGACCTTTGCCCGCTGCCCCTTTTGCCTTACCTGGCCTGGGCCTTCTCCGTGGATCGCTGGGACAGCAAATGGACCGAGGCGGCCAAGCGCGCCGCCATCCGCAGCGCGTACTACATCCACTCACGCAAAGGCACCATCGGGTCACTGCGACGCGTCGTAGAACCGCTCGGCTACCTGATTGAAATCATCGAGTGGTGGCAGACCGTGCCGGTCGGCCCTCGCGCCACGTTCAAGCTCAAGGTCGGCGTGCTGGACACGGGTATCACCGAAGAGATGTACCAGGAACTGACCTGGCTGATCGACGATGCCAAGCCCCTGACACGCCACCTCACCGGGCTCGCCATCAGCCTGGAGACCACCGGTTCCGTTCATATCGGCGCCTGCGTCACCGAAGGCGACGAGATTGATATCTACCCACCTACACAGCGAGACATCGAGGTCACGGGCTACATCCATCAGGGCGGCCGTGAACACCAGATCGACACCATGGACATCTACCCATGACAGACCAAAACAGCCAGTTTTTCGCCATCCTCACCGCTATCGGCAAAGCCAAACAGGCCAACGCGGACGCCCTGGGCATTCCTTGGACGTTCGCACAAATGGGCGTCGGTGATGCCAACGACACCGATCCGATCCCCGACGAGCAACAGACGCACCTGATCAACGAGCGTCGTCGCGCCCCACTGAATCAGCTCAGCGTCGATCCTGCCAATCCCAATATCATCGTCGCCGAACAGGTCATTCCAGAGAACATCGGTGGCTGGTGGATTCGTGAGGTAGGTTTGTATGACGCCGACGGGGACCTGGTCGCCGTGGCGAACTGCGCCCCAAGTTTCAAGCCGCTACTGACTCAAGGTTCAGGCCGTACCCAAGTGGTGCGAATGAATCTAATCGTCAGCAACACCGCCAACGTTGAATTGAAGATCGACCCGAGCGTCGTCCTGGCAACTCGCACCTATGTGGATTCGAAAATTCGTGAGGAGTTGTACAAGCTCGACAGTAAGCAGTCGGTGCGCGTAGCGACTATGGGAAACATCGCTTTGACCGGATTGCAGGTGGTCGATGGTGTGACGCTGCTGGCCGGCGACCGGGTGCTGGTGAAGAACCAGACGGCTGCCAAGGACAACGGCATCTATCTCGCGGCCGGCGCTGCTTGGCAGCGCGCTCCAGATGCAGACAGCAGCGCTGAGGTGACATCGGCGCTGCTGGTTTCCGTGGAACAAGGCTCTAGCCAGGCCGATACCCGGTGGCAGCTGGTAACAGACGGGACGATTGTTCTGGGCACCACGGCATTGACGTTTCAAAACGTGACGCAGGGCTACGCTCCGATAAATTCTCCCGCCCTAACTGGAATGCCTACGGCACCGACCGTAGCAGGTACCGACAACAGCACCCAAATCGCTACGTCGGCAGCGGTACGCGCCATCATGGCTCAGTTTGGCCTTGGTTCTACCGCATCCAACTACACAGGGAACATCGACACCCTCGCTCTTAACGGCATTTATATGGTCACCGCCAGCACGACGGGGACCAAGCCCCTAACACCTGGAACCGCGTCGGCGATCCCTAACGGGACGGTGTTCCATTTGGAGCGCGGTAGCTCCAACATGGCGACACAATGGTGGGATTCCCTGGTGAGCAACGCAGTCCCAGTTACCTGCATGCGAACCCGGAACTCTGCCGGAGTTTGGTCGCCCTGGGAGCAATTCACTTCGGTCGAAAGAGTCCGTGCAGTGCTGGATACATTCGGATTGGGCGCGGATGCTGCGAAGATTCCTTTGATTGCTGATTTTTCAACAGACATCAAGCCGGGTTTATACCGAGCATTCACTCAGGGACATCCAGAAGCGTCAATCGGGGGGCCGCCGGAGAATAATGTAGCCGGCGGTACGTCGATGACGGTTCTGGTCAGTGGTGGCTACATTACGGCCAGCTATAAAACTTTCCTGGCGATTATCAATTTCAATGCCTCCGGTCCGACGCGGGCCTATATCGGACACAAGGTTTCCGCCGGTGAGCCGCCGGTATGGAACGAAATTGCTCAAACTGTTCATCTGCCTTATCGCGCAAAAATATTGTTCAAAACTGCCGGGGTTTACCAGTGGACGGTGCCTGCGAACGTGTGGAAGGTATTTGTTGAGGTGCGTGGTGGTGGCGGTAGTGGTGCCTTTGGAACGTTAGAAACAGGAGCTGGCGGCGGTGGTGCAGGTGGATTTAGCAAGCGACTCGTTCCTGTCACGCCAGGCTCCGTCATTACGGTAACCGTTGGGGCGGGAGGCGCTTCCGTGACCGCCGCCAGCACCAATGGTAATCCGGGTGGTACCTCTTCATTCGGTCCCCATAGTTCGGCGACAGGTGGCGCGGGCGGCTTGGTCACTGGCGGTGCGGGAGGTGGTTACGGCTCCGGTGGTGACTTCAATGGCATGCTGGGCTCAGGCAATCCACCTGTACGTAACTCAGCGGGTACTGGCGCGAACGGTGGCGCGGGTGGCGGCGGGGAGAGTATTTCCGCAGCCGTTGACACCACCCAGTTGACACAACCCGGAATGGGTGGGGGCGGTCGCGTCGGTAATCGTTCGCAGGCGGGTGCCGATGGCTGTGTCTTCATCACTTATTAAGGGGAACCGTATGTTCTGGGCAAGAATTGAAAATGGGACGGTGTTTGAAACCACTACGATCGATCCCGCAGAACGCTTTCATCCTGATCTAATATGGCAAGCCTGCCCCTCAGACGTGGAACCAGGATGGACTGTAGAAGATGGTCAATTCTCCCCGCCGCCAGCGGGCCCCATGCTCGACCAGGTCGATGCCGAGCGGGTATGGCGTAACTCTGAGTTGCAAGCCACTGAATGGCTAGTCACACGCCACCGAGATGAGCAGGATTTGAACCGCGCCCCTTCCCTGACAGCGGAGCAATTCTCAGAACTGCTCACCTATCGCCAGACGCTTCGGGACTGGCCTCAGACAGGGGAATTCCCAGGTGCTGAGTTTCGACCAGTCGCACCGTCATGGATCGCTGAGCAGACCCAATAGGACCCGCTTTTCTCTTTGTACCATCCTTTCCTACAAGCCCCCGCGCTCGCCCCATCGGCGCGCGCGCGGCAGCCTGTGCACTGTCATCCCAATCACTGCGCAGGCAAACCCATGGCCGATTATCTTCACGGCGTGCGGGTCATCGAACTCAACGACGGCACCCGCCCCATACGCACCATCCCCACCGCTGTTATCGGCATGGTCTGCACGGCCGACGACGCTGATGCCACCGCCTTTCCATTCGACACGCCGGTACTGCTGACCAACGTCCAAACCGCCATCGGTAAAGCCGGCACCACGGGCACCCTGGCGAAGAGTCTTCAGGCCATCGCCGATCAGACCAAGCCCTACACCATCGTCGTGCGAGTGAAAGAAGGCGCCACCGAGGCAGAAACCACCAGTGCCCTGATCGGCACCACCACGTCCGAGGGTAAATACACCGGTTTGAAAGCCCTGCTCGCCGCGAAGGCTCGCGTTGGCATGGTGCCGCGCATCCTGGGTGTGCCAGGCCTCGACAGCCTACCGGTCGCTACCGCCCTGGTCACCATCGCCCAGCAGTTGCGCGCCTTCGCATACGTCAGCGCCTGGGACTGCAAAACCAAGGAAGAGGTGGTCGCCTACCGTGACAACTTCGGCGCCCGCGAAGCCATGGTTATCTGGCCTGAATTCCAGAATTGGAGCACCGTTACCAACGCGACCGTCACCGCCTCGGCCGTGGCCCGGGCATTGGGCCTGCGCGCCAAGATCGATCAGGAAGTGGGCTGGCACAAGACGCTGTCCAACGTCGCGGTCAACGGCGTCACCGGCATCAGCGCCGACGTGTTCTGGGATCTGCAAAACCCGGCCACGGACGCCAACTACCTCAACAGCAACGAAGTCACCACGCTCATTAACGAGGGTGGCTTTCGTTTCTGGGGCAGCCGCACCACCAGCGAAGACCCGTTGTTTGCCTTCGAGAACTACACACGTACCGCGCAGATCCTCGCCGACACTATGGCCGAAGCGCACATGTGGGCTGTGGACAAGCCGCTGCATGCGTCCCTGGTGCGCGACATCATCGAAGGGGTCAACGCCAAATTCCGCGAGATGATCGCGGCGGGCTACCTAATCGGCGGCAAGTGCTGGTATCCGGACGATGCCAACGACAAAGACACGCTCAAGGCCGGCAAGTTGTTCCTGGATTACGACTACACGCCGGTGCCACCGCTGGAAGACCTCACGTTGCGGCAACGCATCACTGATCGCTACCTGATCGACTTCGCCAGCAAGATCAACAGCTAACCCGGGCGTCCCCGCAAGGGGAGCTGCCCCGTGCCTGAGCAACGGAGACACGCATCATGGCTATGCCTCGCAAACTCAAAAACCTCAATCTGTTCAACGACGCCAACAGCTACTTGGGTGTGGTCAAGACCGTCACCCTGCCCCCGCTCGGCCGCAAGATGGAAGGCTATCGCGGCGGCGGTATGAACGGCCCGGTCAAGGCCGATCTGGGCTTCTCGGATGATGGCATCCAATTCGAATGGAAGACCGGCGGCCTGGATCTTATCGCTCTCAAACAGTTCGGCGCCGTCAACGCCTCGGGCGTCGCGTTGCGCTTCACCGGCTCGTTCCAGCAGGACGACACCGCCGAGATCAGCGCCGTGGAAGTCGTGATGCGCGGCAGGCACGAGACCATCGAAATGGGTGATGCGCAGCCGGGCGAAGACACCGAGCACAGCATCACCACCACCTGCACCTACTACAAACTGATCGTCGATAACGAAGAGATCATCGAAATCGACCTGCTCAATTTCATCGAAATCGTCGATGGCGTGGACATGCTGGAAAAGCAACGCCAAGCCCTCGGCATCTGATCATTCCTGCCCTGACCCAGGGCGGTTAACCCTGCAATCTGGAGCCATATATGAAACCTGAAGACACCCTCGAAGCGCTGCCCCTGGTTGACGACAACACCGTCACCCTGGACACCCCGATCATTCGTGGAAAGACCGTCATCGACACCATTACCCTGCGCAAACCGCAATCCGGCGAACTGCGCGGCGTGCAGTTGGTCGAGCTGCTGAACATGGACGTAGCCACCCTCATCAAGATCCTGCCGCGAATTAGCAGCCCGGGCATAACCGCGCCCGAAGCCGCCACCATGGACCCGGCCGACCTGCTCGCCTGTGGTAGCAAGATTTCCGGTTTTTTGTTGCAGAAGTCGGTGAAGACGGACGCGTCCCTCGTTGCGTAGAAGACGCCATGGCCGACCTGGCCGTGGTTTTTCACTGGGCACCGGCTGACATGGACCAGTTGGGCCTTCAAGAGCTGATGGAGTGGCGCGAGCGCGCCCGGGTGCGGAGTTCCACCGATGGCGAATGACTTAAAACTTCAGGTGCTGCTCAATGCCATCGATAAGGCGAGCGGCCCCCTGAAGGCCATCAACAACGGCAGCTTCGGGGCCGCCCGCGCCCTCAAGGAAGCCCGCGACCGCCTCAAGGAACTCAACGCTCAACAGAAGGACGTCAGCGCCTGGCGCACCCAGCGCGCTGCCGCCGAGCAAACCGAGCAAGCCCTCGTCGCCGCCCGCGATAAAGTACGGGCCCTGTCCCAGCAGTTCGCCGCTACAGGCGCGCCGACCAAGGCTATGACCAGGGACTTCCGCGCAGCGGTACGTGAGGCCCAGAAGCTCAAGGAACAGCATCAACAACAGGGCGAACAGCTCCAGGCCCTGCGCAGCAAACTGCAAGGCGCCGGCATCAGCACCAAGAACCTCAGCAGCCACGAACGCCAGCTGCGCGAGCAAATCAGCGCCACCAACGCCAGCATCAGCGAACAGGGCAAACGCCTGGTCGCGTTGAATGCTCAGCAAAAGCGCCTTGCCATCGAGCGCGCCAAGCTGGAGAAAACACAGAACCTCGCCGGCAACATGGCTATGAACGGCGCCGCCGGCTTGGGTGTAGGGTATGCAGCGAGTCGGCCGGTGGCTAAGGCCATCGGTGCCTTTGCGCCGAACGAAGACTCGGCCACGCAACTCAAGGTTTCGATGATGGACGGCACCGGCAAGGTGTCTGAAGACTTTCAAAAAATCACGGACCTGGCGACCAAGCTGGGCGACCGCCTGCCCGGCACCACGGCCGACTTTCAGGAGATGATGACCATGCTGCGGCGCCAGGGTCTGAGCGCGCAGAGCATTCTCGGCGGCACCGGTGAAGCGGCCGCGTACCTGGGCGTTCAGTTGCAGATGCCCGTAACCGCCGCAGCTGAATTTGCGGCGAAGATGCAGGACGCCACCCGAACATCCGAAAAAGACATGATGGCGCTGATGGACATCATCCAGCGCGGCTTCTACTCCGGCGTAGACCCGACCAACATGCTCCAGGGTTTCAGCAAGATCGCGCCGGTTATGGACACCATCAAGAAGTCGGGCATCGACGCTGCTGCCGAGCTGGCCCCGCTGTTGATCATGATGGACCAAGCTGGCATGGAAGGTGGCGCAGCGGGTAACGCCTACCGGAAGATATTCCAGGCCGGCCTGGACAAAGACGGGATCAAGGACGTCAACAAAATCATGGAGCTGGAAGGCAAGAATATCCGCTTCAAGTTCACCGACGACAAAGGCAACTTCGCCGGACTGGAAAACCTGTTCGCCCAGGTCGAAAAACTGAAGTCCCTCAACGACGAGGATCGCACGTCCACGATTAAGCTGCTGTTCGGCGACGACTCCGAAACCATGACCACCTTGAACACTATGATGAACAAGGGGATCGCGGGTTATCGGGAAGTGCAGCAGAAGCTGCAAAACCAAGCCGATTTGCGCAAGCGGGTCAACGAACAGCTCGCCACCCTCACCAACGTCATGGAGGCCGCAGAGGGCAGCTTCACCAACGCCCTTGCCGAGTTTGGCGCCGCTGTTGCGCCCGAACTAAAACAAATCATCAGCACGCTCGGGGAGGTTGCCAACAGCATCGGCGCCTGGGCTCGGGAGAACCCACGATTGGCGGGCGGCCTGGTCAAGGTTGTAGCGGCTGTGGCCGGCCTGGCCTTCGTGTTTGGTGGCCTGGCATTGACGATGGCGAGCCTACTCGGCCCCTTCGCCATGGTGCGGTATGGCATGGGGATGTTTGGCATTCGCCTAGGCATTGTTAAAGCCCAGTTGATCGGCACGCGCACCGCAGCAGCAGGCGCCGGTGCCAACATTGGCAGGCTTGGGAAAGTCTGGCGGTCCCTGGTAGCCACTCGCTCGGCGGGTGGATTGCTCAGTGCGTTACCCGCTTTCGTAAGCAGCGCCCGCCTGGCTGCCTCCAGCCTGCTGCCGATGCTCGGCGGCGCGATCAGCGCGGTCGGTGCCGCCATCATGGCGACCCCCATAGGCTGGCTGTTGGCGGCCATCGCTGCCCTGGTTACAGCGGGAGTGTTGGTCTACAAGTATTGGAACCCTATCAAGGGATTTTTCCTCGGTTTCTGGCAGGGCCTCGTCGGCGCTCTTCAACCCGTGCTCGATAGCTTTGCAGGGCTCGGTCAATCGCTGCTGAACCTGGGACAAGTCGTCATGACGCTGCCAGGTGTCGGCGCAGCCATGGAGCTTCTGGGCAGCATCGCACGCCCCTTGTTCAGTCTGATATCAGATGGCGTCAGCAGCCTGATCACTTGGTTTGGTCAGCTACTTGCGCCCGTCGAAGACGTCGGTGGCGCCGCTCAGTCAATGGGCGAACGCTTCGGCGCTGTCATCGGCAATATGCTCAGCCTTCTGTTAGGCCTGCCTGCACAGTTCGCTGAACTGGGTACGCAGATGATTCAAGGCCTGGCAAATGGCATTACCAACAGCCTGACTGTTGCCAAGGAAGCCATCACCGGGGCAGGCGATGCGGTGATTGGTTGGTTCAAGGAAAAGCTCGACATCCACAGCCCCTCGCGTGTGTTCGCGGAGCTGGGCGGTTTCACCATGGCAGGCCTGGCCCAGGGGCTTGAAGGCAGCCAGAACGGGCCGCTCAACGCCGTGACCAGCCTGAGCAAACAGCTCACGGCAGCCGGCACGCTGGCACTCGGTGCATCCGCCATGCCTTTGGCTGCCATGCCACTACAGCAATTCCCGGACGGGACTGCCGCAGCCTCGTCGCTGTCGATCGATGATCGTGCGCCCATCAGCCCTGCCCCGGCGCCGGTTCATGACAGCCACGACACCTACGAAATCAACATCCACACCACGCCAGGCATGGACGCCCAGGCGATCAGCCGCGCCGTACGGGCCGAGCTGGCGCGCATCGCCAGCGAAAAGGCCGCCCGCCAGCGCAGCAAACTGTCAGATCTGGAGTAATCCCCATGATGCTTGCCTTGGGCATGTTCGTATTCAGCCTGTCCACCGCCGCTTACCAGGAGCTGCAACGCCAAACCGAGTGGCGCCATGCGAGCAACAGCCGCGTCGGCGCCGCTCCGGCTCGGCAGTTTGTCGGGCGCGGCGACGACACCATCACCCTGCCCGGCGTCATCCTGCCGGAGCTGGCCGGCAGCGCCCTGAGCCTCGACGCCCTGCGCCTGATGGCAGACACCGGCAGGGCGTGGCCGATGGTTGAAGGCAGTGGCCGGATCTACGGCCTGTGGATTATCGATGGCCTGAGCGAAACCAAAACGCTGTTCTTCCGTGACGGCACGCCTCGGCGTATCGAATTCACGATCAACCTCAAGCGCATCGATGACGACCGGATCGATCTGCTCGGCGCCGGTACAAGCGCAGGTGTCAATATCTTGAGGGCGCTGCTGTGATTGATGCAGCCCTGTCCAAGGTTACCGGCTACGTCGAAGACCTGGTCGAGCGCTACCGCCGCGATGCAGCCTATCCGGTGCCGGCGTTTCGTATCACGGTCGATGGCAACGACATCGCCAAGTTGATCAGCCCACGGCTGATGAGCCTAGAGCTGACCGACAATCGCGGTATCGAGGCCGACCAGCTCAGCATCACCCTCAGCGACCATGACGGGCTGCTGGCGATCCCGCCCAAAGGCGCGACCATTCGACTATGGCTGGGCTGGAGCGACACAGGTCTGGTGGATAAAGGCACCTACACCGTCGATGAAACCGAACACAGCGGCGCGCCGGACGTACTGAGCATCCGGGCCCGCTCGGCAGACCTTCGCAAAGGCCTTAAGACCAAGCGCGAGCGCAGCTGGAGCAACACCACCCTCGGGGATGTTCTGGGCGACATCGCCCTGGGCAACGGCCTCACCGCCACCATTTCCGGCGCCTTGGACGGCCTGCCCATTCTGCAGTTGGACCAGGCCAACGAATCCGACGCCAACTTGATCAGCCGCGTGGGGGAAGAGTTCGACGCCGTGGTCACCGTCAAGGCCGGCTGCCTGCTGTGCATGCCGGCCGGCGGCGGCAAGACGGCCACCGGCGCCGAGCTGCCGCATATCACCCTCTCCCGCGTCGATGGCGACCAACACCGCTATCTGCAAGCTGACCGCGACAGCTACGACGGTGTGCGCGCCTACTTCTACGACGTGAACAGTGCGAAAAAACAGGAGGCCATCGCCGGTGGTGGTGAAAACCTCAAAGAGCTGCGCCACACCTTCAGCGACCGCCAGTCCGCCCTGCGCGCTGCCAGGGCGGAATTCAACCGCCTGCAACGTGGCAGCGCGACGCTCAGCTATACCCTAGCCCGGGGTCGACCTGACCTCATTCCCGAACTGACCTACACGCTCCAGGGCGTGAAGCCGGAAATTGGCGAGATCATCTGGTACGGCGGTAACGTGCAGCACACCCTCAGTCCAGACAATGGGTACACCGTGAGCCTGGAGTTGGAGAGCAAGCTGCCCGAGGATACGGTTGACGGGCTGGCGGAGGAAAACGAAGGGGATTACACGGGTATCATTGCGTATTATCGCGACAAGAAAACCGGGAAGGAGAAGACGGTGACTGCGGGGGATCAGAGCAAGCCGAAGCGGTTGCGGTGGTTGTATGCGTCAGAAAAAACCGCGATCCGGGCAGCAAAAAGGGAACTCAGCAGATTAAAAACCTCATGAATTAACATTGTTTTCTGCAATACAGCAGAAAACAATGTAAGAGCATATCAAGACAGCCGATGCGCCAGCTCAACCAATCTGCGATACTCCCCAAGAATTTTATGACTATTGTGAACTTCTGGAACAACTAGCTCCCGCCAACCTTTAGAATTATTAAGGTAATGCCTAAGCTGCTGACGTGACGAATGACTAAGCCGCACATAAAATTTAGCCACACCCGCAAGACTTTCTTGCGAGTCCGCAAAAGTAAAATTCACCGGCGCAGCCTTGTTTACATCATAAGCATCGATAGCGGCATCGGCTTTATTTTCATACCCTAAAGACTGATATAAATCCTCATCGACCGCTTTGGAGAAAATCAAAAAAGCCGCCCAAAAATAATGAAAATTATGTTTCGGCAGAGCACTGGCCATGCTATTTATTTGCTGAGCATATCTGAGCATCTCTCTCAGCTCCACTCTGAAATACTTTGCCATACTCACCAATATCAGAGCACATTCAGGATAATCGGCTTCATCTGTGCAAACCGTTCCACTATTAGGCTCTATGCTTTTATCTAATCCGTATGCCGCAGAATGGCCATTGATACTTATATGCAGTTTAGCAGAGGAATGAACAAACTCCGACTGCTTGGCCACAGCAAACATATTCGAATTATCCAATCTGAACTCAGCATCAAAAAACCTACTTAAATAGCGCTCAGAATGGAATTTCTCACCATAAACGGCTCGAACGGAATGCGCCAACTGAGTGGAATCGGAGGCGACAATAAATCGACAATCATCCAGCTCAAAAAAGTGTTTTACACGCTCTAACAACTCAATTGCATAAGTTGGCCTACACCTATCCAGCTCATCAATAAAAATAAAAGCCGGCTTTTTAAGACTATTATCTTCCCCTGCTTGAGACAATTTATCCAGAATAGCTTGCTTGAAATCCTCCACATGAACAGCCGTTTTTGACTGTTCTTTTATCAGATCCTCTACAACACTCTTCGCCGTTTCTCCGGCTTGTTCTCCCCCCTCTTTACCCAAAAGCTCATCAACCTCCACCCCTGAGAACTTTTTGACTAATCCTTTTGCAATCAATGGGGCCGCTTTTTTCATTAGAACACTTGCGACTTTAATTACATTTTTCCCTGCACCGGTTGAACCAAGCGATAACTTATTCACCGTCTGCTGCTCTATACATGTAACCAACGCTATTAACGGCTCGGCTGTATAGTCTGTTTCCCAGGCATTAAAAAAAATGCAGACATGCTCCCTTCCCAAATCCTCCTTCCATTTATTCAAAAAGAAAGACTTCCCAGCCCCCCAAGGAGAATTAACATTCAGCACTTTTATATGCGGATTGGCGAGAAGGTAAGATGTTAAAAATTTGGCACTGGGTTGGCGATCCATGAGATCACCAACCCATATATCATTCGAATCCATGGATCATTTACTCCTGTAAAAACTTAAGAAGCCCGACACTGTGCCGGGCTGTATTTTAGGAAATATGCATGAGGACATTAATGAACCGTAATATGTCCTTTTTTGATCCTCATCAAGCAATCTATATAGCTTCACAAGCTTCCGTTCACGCTCATTCAGTTCAGACCCTTCAATTGCTTCAGATTGATCGACGTTTACCTTTTTCATCACCGACATGTGTCACTCCATTCAACACGTTCGGGCGCCCGGTACCAACATCGGCACCAACCAAAGCACCCGGGGAGTGCGTCATTCTCAGCATGTTTCGGTGTGTCACCAGCCCATCGGAAAAAAACTTTATTGCAAATTACGCCCCGCTGCAGAGCGCCTGAGCACGTTGCACGATATCGCTGTAGTCCATCTTTATGGATGGCATCGTTGGATTGGGTTTGGTGATGTCCTGCCCGTCCGACCAACCACGGTCACTTGCCTGACTCCGTGCACTACCGCTCAATGCATAGACGGTACCATCAGAGGTTCGGGCCAATGCCTTGGGCGACGGTCCGAAGCACAGCAGGTCAACGCTATCGACCGTAAACGGCCAAGCGTCTCCGTAGTCCTTGCTCGATACCTTCTGGCTTTTCTCCTTAGCACCACACACGCCCGAAACGAGCACCGCCATAACCATCACCGATAACGTCATCCTTTTCATGTCCCAACTCCTTATTTTTTCAACGTAAAAGCCCTGAGAAGGCGCATCACCGCGCCCTTATCCTCATTGTCCAGGCTGCGCACGTGCATCACGATTTCCAAGTCATCGTCGGACAGCTGATCTTCACCCACAGATGAGCGCTGGCCGGTCACCACGTAACGGACATCCACCCCTTGTTCAGCAACTGCTGCCAGGTAACTGGCATCCGGGCTGCGCTCGCCCTTCTCATAGTTGTACTGGCTGTTTTTAGAGGCACCAGCCTTCGCCGCGAACTCGGTCTGATTAAAACCCAAGCGCTCACGTTCTTCTTTAAGGCGATCACCAATTCCCACAAACGTCTCCACGACGAGTTGACATTCCCACAATCATGGGAAATACTTCGCCTGTCATCACACGAAATCACACGAAACGAGACTATGCCGAACGCATACCCCACGGAGCAAGCTTGCCAAAAGGCACGTGAGCGACTCGCGCATCAAGGCCTCTCTGCCAAAGACTGGGCCGATCAGCACAACTTGACCCCCTCAACGGTGTACGCCGTGTTGAACGGACAGAAGAAATGTCTGCGGGGCGAGTCCCACCGTGCTGCGGTGTTGCTCGGTATCAAAGACGGCGTCGTCACAAATTAGGCCCGTTGGCTCAGGTAGGAAACCAGAAGATGAAACGCTCAGTTCTAGCCAACCGCAAAGACGTAGTCAGCGCCGTCATTGCCGCTTACCCCGGGGGCCGGCACTACGCCGCGGCTGACCTTGGGATGCCGATCAAGAAGTTTGATAACCAGGCCTATGAGAGCGCCGGCAGCCGGCCGCTGAGCGACGAACATATCCATCGCCTCGAGCAAGTGGCTGGGACGTCATATCTCGCTGACTACATCACAGGCATGTATGGAGGCATGTTTGTACCGGTAGCGGTGCCTGGAACGCTGGATAACGTCGAGCTGTACAACCGTTCAGTAAGAGCGGCTGCCAAGCGCGGACTGGTTGACCAGATCATCGCCCAAGCGCTGGACGACGGTGTCATTGAGGCTGGCGAGGCTGAGGTGATCGTCTCCGCTCTGATGAAATACATGTCCGCCCGCTACGCCGAAGTGCTAGCGACCATCCAACTGCACGGCCGGGGGTTCGCTGGGTGAGCACCTACAAACTTGTCTGCCCTCACTGCCTGGGCCGCATGCGTATCCGCACCAGCGAAGGCACGCACATCTTCCTGCGGGTGGCCTACCTGCAATGCACCAACGAGGCCTGTGGCTGGTCGGTGCGAGCTGAATTCGAAATGACTCATGAAATGAGCCCCAGCGGCATGGCTAACCCCTCCGTGAAGCTCCCTATCGCCGACATCGCCTTGCGCCGCGCCGCGATGAAGTCCGCCAACGATCAACCCGACCTGCTCGACCAAATGGAAATGGAGTGTGCGCAATGAACCATGAACAGCTTGACCACGATTATCGCAGCAGCATGCAACGTGCCGCATTCGCCTACCTGGAACGGCACGAAGCGCAGCACCTGGTGGATTCAGACCTGCTGTATGAAAACTGCGTTCGGCACATGACCACCGCATTGGAAGTACCAGTTTTCATGGCACAGCAACTGGTGCACAACGCCTGGACTGAATTGCAGATCATCAACAAACGCAAGTGGATCGGCGTGGACTGGGGCTCCAGCCCTGGCAGCACCGTCGTCCATTTGATCGACACCCGGGCGGACCTTCGCTACCCGGTCCCGGCAAGGCTGCTACCACAGACGATGCTGGCCCAGCGCGATGCCGCGCTGAAGCAACAACCTCAGTAACCCCCCTTTAAACAACCCGCCCTACCCCGCTTCCCGTGGGTTTGGGTGAGCTTTGCCCGAAATCCGAGGTGGACCATGGAAATCGACGTCGCCATCACCGCAAAACTGCCCCGCGAAGAGGCCGAAGCGCTGCTCCAAGCGCTACGGAATCAGTACGCCCAGCAGTTTAACGAGCATTGGTACGACGACCGCTTTCGCATGATCCCCGAGGGTTTGAGGCATGGCTCGTTGCTCGCGGCCTTCCCGGTAATGGCCGCGCAAAAACGCCTGATTGGCGCCCTTAAACACAGTCTCGGCGAAGTGAAGTAAGCCCCGATGAATAAGCGACTCGACATCACCCATGGCGCGCACGCCTTTATACGCAAGCCCATGGAACACCAATTGCGCGCTGACGTGCTTCAGCGCCTTGAGTCCGATTACGGCCTGCAACATATGGCCGGCACGCATTACATGCGCAAAGGCACATGCCCACAGTGCAACCAAAAGCGCTTGTTTTCTCGCCACGATGAGCCCTGGTTTATTCGCTGCGGCCGAGAGGAAAAGTGCCGGTACCAGGCCCCAGTAAAAGAGCTGTACCCCGACCTGTTTGACGATTGGAGCAAGCGTGCGCCAGCCACCAATGACCAGCCAACCGCCACTGCAAAGGCGTACCTGGCCTTTGCTCGCGGCTTCCGTCTTGAACTGATTGAAGGCTGGTACACCCAGGAAAGTTATTTTGACCGCGACCTAAATATCGGCTCGGCCACGGTGCGGTTCCCTCTCGAACACGGCGGTTATTGGGAACGCTTGATTGACCAGCCCTCGCGCTTTGGTAAGAAGAAAGCCCGTTTCCAACCCAAGCAAAGCTACAAGGGCTACTGGTGGTGCCCACCTTGTGTTGATGTCCTTCAGGTTGATGAACTGTGGATTGTCGAAGGCATTTTCGACGCAATAGCGCTCATCCATAACGGCATTTCTGCGGTCGCCGCGCTGTCCTCGAATGCATTCCCTGAAGAATCGCTCAAGACATTGATCGCGGACTGTGAAGGAAAGCCGCCCAAGTTGGTTTGGGCGTTGGACAACGAGCCTGGCGCGCAGAAATACACCCGGTCATGGGTCAAGCAAGCGCGGGAGTTGGGCTTTGTTTGTGAGGCCGCCCAGATCCCGCAGCCCGACAACCGTAAGGTTGATTGGAACGACCTGCATCAGCGCTGGGCATTTTTGGACGATGACGAGGCACGAGCGCAGCGGATCGAAAAAGACCTCAAAGAAGCCAGGCACCACGGCGCGCTGCTGATTGCCGAAAGCGCCAGCGACAAAGCCCTGCTCATGTACCAGTGGCGCGAGCGGGAAGAGTTTCATTTCTGTTTCGACTCGCGCTTGTACTGGTGGAAGTTGGACATATCCAAATTCAACAGTGCCAAACAGGCACTCGATGACAGCGACAAGCAGGAAGACCAACTGCTCAACGAAAAGGCCATCCGCGAAAAGGCGCTGCGCATGTCCGGCTGCGTGGTCGAGATCGCGAATTGCTATCCCAAGGCACTGTATTTCCAGCGCAACGAGATAACCGACGAGTCCTGGTATTTCTTCCGCGTCGATTTCCCACACGACGGCGGCTCAGTGAAAAACACCTTCACCGGCGGCCAGGTCGCTGCTGCCAGTGAGTTCAAGAAAAGGCTTCTTGGCATGGGCGCCGGGGCGGTGTTCACCGGCAGCGGACAGCAGTTGGACAAAATCATGAAGGACCAACTGTTCGGCATCAAAACCGTCCAGACCATCGACTACGTCGGCTACAGCCGGGAGTACGGCTGCTACGTGTTCAACGACGTGGCCGTTCGTGAAGGGCAACTGATCAATATCAACGAGGAAGAGTTCTTCGAAATGGGCAAGCTGAAACTCAAAAGCTTGCAGAAAGGCGTGAAGATCCAGCTGACCAAGGATGCCAAAAACTACGACCCGCGCTGGCTGGATCTGCTCTGGCAATGCTTTGGTACCCAGGGAATCGTCGCCCTGACGTTTTGGTTCGGCTCGCTGTTCGCCGAACAAATCCGTCATCGCTACCAATCGTTCCCGTTCCTTGAGGCTACCGGTGAAGCCGGCGCCGGCAAGACGACCTTGCTGACGTTGTTATGGAAGCTACTCGGCCGTGATGGGTATGAGGGCTTCGACCCTTCCAAATCCACCAAGGCCGGCCGCAGCCGCTTGATGGGTCAGGTGTCTGGCATGCCTATCGTGTTGTTGGAATCCGACCGAAGCGGCGAAGACAAGGCGCACGCCAAAACTTTCGAATGGGATGAACTGAAGGATTACTACGGCGGCGGCACGCTGGCGACCAAAGGTGTTAAAACCGCCGGCAACGAGACGTATGAGCCGCCCTTTCGGGGAACGATCGCCATCAGTCAGAACGCGCCGGTAGTGGCCTCCGAAGCGATCATGACCCGGATCGTCAAACTGCACTTCGTGCGACCGAACGTGACCCCGGAGAGCCGCACTGCTGCGGACTTACTCAACGCTTTGGAAGGCGCGACGCTGAGCAACTTCGTGTTGCAAGCCGTGCGCAAAGAAGCCGACGTCATGGAGCTGTTCGCACAGCGCCTACCCGGCTACGAAGCGAAACTCCGCTGCCTGCACTCGCACTGCTTCGCTTGCGATACCCCTTTCAAAGACGAGCAAAGCGACTGTGCCCATTGCGGCAACAAGCTACGCGGCTACATCCGTGTCGAGCGTATCAACAAGAACCACGCCCAACTGCTCGCTTTGCTCGACTGCCTGAGGATGGTGGTTTCGCTCACCGATGCACAGGTCAGCAACACCCGCACCCAGATCATTCGCATGGCGATAGAGCGCCAGGCCTCCATCAGCTCAGACCATCCGGTCGTGGCCGAATTTTGGGAGGTTTACGAGTACCTGGAAGGTCTCGACGCCGATGGCCCCGTGGTCAATCACAGCAAGAAAGACAACATCATCGCCATCAACCTCAACGACTTCGTGAAGTGCGCCGCCGAGCATCGCCAGAAAATCGCTGATGTCAGTGAGCTGCGCGAGCGGCTGAAGGACTCCCGCTCTCGGAAGCTGATCGACATCAACAAGGCGACGGACAGCGCGGTACGGGCTTACCAGGCCAAGAACAGCAACGCGGTTATCACCAAGCAGCCCATCGTGAAGTGTTGGCACTTCCAGGCCTGACCATTCGACAGCAACACACATCAGGCGCGGCAACGCCTGCCATTCAAGGAGAAGCACCATGCAAAACGAAACTATCAAAGATGCTTTTGACGAGTTGTTCCAGTACCAGGCCGAGCGTCCGGCCATACGCAAAGCGGGCGTTGAAGCGCTGGTTCGCTTGCTGCCAGTCGCCCAGCGCGACACCGGGCAAAGTGGGGTCGTCGGGCGCTTTTTGCTCGGTTTGTACAACGGCCCTGCACATCCGTTTGACCTGACCGAGCTGCGTAGCCTCGATGCTGGCCTGTTTGACGACTGCATAGCTGTCCTTCGGCTGGATAACAGCCCCGAGCAAGAGGTTCACACCTACTTCCCAGACGGCGATGCGATCTGGCAGGACCTGCGTAGGGCCTGGGCATGAAGTGGGCAGTGAAACGCAACAGAGACGGGCAAATGCAGCAGAACTGCTGGATCACCGACAGCGGCTACACCGTGGCCGAGTGCCGGTTGCCTGAAGCGCGGTACCCCATCACTCGCCCAGGCGCCGACCTGCCTTTCGCTTATGCAAAAGACAGGGACGAAGTCATAGCGATCATCAAGCAAGACCAGGCCAGAACGGCCTGAAAAGACGGTGTCGAGGAGCGGCAACTCCCCGACACCTACCACCAAAGGAGAAGCACCATGCAAGCGAATCAAACCCAAGGTAGCGCCGCAGAGGCTACCACAACCTCGCTGAGTATCGGCGACACGGTCAGCTACGTGGCAATCAGTGGCGGTGGTCGCAGCTATCGCTTCAGTGCCCGCAAAGCTGTGATTGAAGAGATCAACGGCGACGTAGCCACATTGCGTAGCGCCAATGGACGCACCACCACCCAGCCGCTGAGCAAATTGACACCGGACGGCCAGCCCAACGCCCTGACGCGCATGCTCATGGGAGGGAAATAATTATGTCTGTCAGCCCAGCGAGGACACGGCCAGCCATGGCTAGTCAACGCCTCGACCTGCCCAGCCGCTGCGATATCTGTGGCAAAGCGCGCTCCACCCGCACGCACCAGGCCTGTAGTCGGATTCGCCAGAAGCGAAAAACGCTGGAGTGGGCAGCTTTCATGGCAGAGCGGGAAGCAATAAGACAAAACCAAACGCGTCGCTACGCACGCTGACAATCAAAAAAGGCGGAACGCGGGGAGCGGCAACTCCCCCACCGCTTACCAGGAGAAGCACCATGCAAGCACAAATGCCCCGTGGAGGCCATGCGAAGGTCCAGGCCAAGCTACGCAAGCTGATGGCCCTCGCAGAGCGTGGGGAAGGCGGCGAGAAGGAAAATGCGCAACGCATGCTCGATAACTTGTTAGCGCGTCACGGCTTAACCCTTGATGATTTAAACGAGGAGTGCCGAGAAATCCGCTGGTTTCCGATTCTGAATCGGTACGACCGAAAGCTCGCGGCGCAGATCATGTCCAAGGTCTGCGATACATGCGCTCCCAGCCTGTATACCAGCAAGAGCCGACCAAAAAAGGTCGGTGTGGAAGTTACACCGGCTGAGGCAATTGAGTTCGAACTTCACTTCGACACGTTGAGGAATGCGCTGGCCGCGCACTTCGACGAGGCCTTCTCCGCATTTGTACAGGCCAATCGATTGTTTCCCGCCACCTCATCAGGCAGCAGGGACATGGAACTGAGCGAAAGCGATATGCGGGTCGTCGCCATGGCTTCAGCGATAAGACCAACACCTGTCCGCCCCCGCCTTGAACGGAAGGGGAACGTATGACAGTCCTCCTGCTTTTGTACTTATGCAGCGACGCAACTCGTACTGACTGCCAGGTTCTGCCTGCGCAAAGCTGGCATGGGCCAGATGGCTATGAGCAATGCCTCGGCGCGGTGCCGGGCCTCACTCAGGCCTTGAGCGCACCGAACCGGGAACAGCATCGTTTTATTTGCGAGATCGAGACCGACAGTGCACAGCCGACGGGACATGCGGGCCGGCCGACGTTTATTCATCAATCGTTTCGGATGTGAGGGACATCATGAACACAGCCTTTATCCTGATGGCCCAGTACGACGGCCAGGCGATTATCTCGCTGGAGCAGGTTTGCCGGGACTACTTCACGCACCTGACGCCCGACATGTTTCAACGCAAGGTGATGAGTGGGCAAATCAAGATCCCGATCACTCGCCTGGAACGCAGCCAGAAGTCGGCCAAGGGGATCCATATCACCGACCTGGCTGCGTATCTCGATCTACAGCGCGCAGCCGCGGTTAAGGAGAACAACCAGCTCAACGGGTTAAAACACGCCGTTTGAGCCACTTCATTGATGCGGCGCCCAGTTGGACGGGCGCCCTCAATATCTCTTCGTACCATTCCCACTTCACATAGCGATCACCCTTGCCACGTAGGTGGGTGTAGCGCCTCAGCGAATTCCAATCCCGATGTCCTGAAACGCTTGCCACCCGGGGGATATCCCAGTCCATTTCGAACAGACGGCTTACCCCTTCGTGACGGAGGTCATGGAAATGCAGATCCTTGATTTCCAGGAATTTGCAGGCCTTCGCCCAGGATGTGGAGATTGATTCAGGGCTGTACGGAAAAATATCCTCGCCGGCTCGAGGCATGGTTTGGAGGATTTTCCAGGCCTCGTCGGGCAGGTAGCACCAGACGTCGTTGCCGATCTTCTGGCCTGGGTTCTTCATATCGCGCACCAGCACTCGCTGGCCGGGCTCGTCGAGGTCGTCCCAGCGAATCCGGGTGATTTCGTCGAGACGGCGCGTCGAGAACAGGGCGAAGCCCACAACTTTCATCATGTTGATGATGCTTCGGCGCCGGGCCTGCATATCCTGATAATGCTTCATGAGCGTCCCCAACTCATCCAGCGTGGGGCGACGGTCACGCTCGCGACTCTTCAGGTTGTAGCCTAGCTTGCGCAGTACGCGCCGTGCGCCACCCATAGCCATAGGGTCAAGCTGATAACCCCAAGCGTCCTTGCCGATGGAAAGCACGGCGCCGAGGTGCGCCAGGTCGTTGCCAGCGGTCTGCGCCTGGACGCTTCCACCTTCGGGGCTCATCCGCCATAGCGCGTAATCGACCAGGCATTGGGTATTGATCTGGGTATCAGCCAGCTTGCCCATGTACGTTTCGCCGATGGCCGTAAGCGTTGCGCGTTTGGTTTTGCCCAGCGGCCGGGCTTTCTCAACCTCGATCAGGTATTGGTGAATCATGTCTTTGAGCGTGACACCTATGCGACTCGCCCGCTCAATCGCACCAGGTTCATCCAGTTCGGACTCACGCTTGCGTGCCCAGGCCTGTGCCGCCTGTTTTCGGGCGAAGGTCTGGCTCTCTTGATAGACTTGCACTCCGTCGCGCTTGATGCGGATCTGAGCCGTGTAGCTAACAGACCCATCCGCCAGTTTTCTTGCCCTGATAGTCGCCATGTCAAAAGTGGTACGCGTCAGTTTTGAAGTGGTACATCGTACCACCGAGCCCTAAAAAACGCCTGAAAACGCCCGAAATCACGCCCAAAACACGTTGAGTAAAATGCTAGATAAACAGAGCCTTAGCCCAGTAAATACGCGGCCTACGCTGTCTCGGCGCTTTAGTGTTGCACCCATGATGGATTGGACTGACCCCCATTGCCGCTACTTCCTACGCATCCTCTCCAAACATGCCCTGCTCTACACCGAAATGGTCACCACCGGCGCGCTACTCAACGGCGACCATGAGCGTTTCCTGCGTCACCACGAGGCCGAACACCCGCTGGCCCTCCAACTCGGCGGCAGCGTCCCGGCAGACCTGGCCGCCTGTTCGCGGATGGCCCAGGAGCACGGCTACGACGAGGTGAACCTCAACGTCGGCTGCCCCAGCGACCGGGTGCAGAACAATATGATCGGCGCTTGCCTGATGGGGCATCCGGATCTGGTGGCCGATTGTGTGAAGGCGATGCGCGATGCGGTGTCGATTCCGGTGACGGTCAAGCACCGCATCGGGATTAATGGGCGAGACAGTTACGAGCAGTTGTGTGAGTTTGTCGGAACGGTGCGTGAAGCGGGTTGCACCAGTTTCACCGTGCACGCTCGGATTGCGATTCTGGAGGGGTTGTCGCCGAAGGAGAATCGTGACATTCCGCCGCTGCGTTATGACGTGGTGGCGCGGTTGAAGGCGGATTTTCCAGAGCTGGAGATCGTACTCAATGGCGGGATCAAGACGCTCGAAGCGTGCCATGAGCATCTGCAGACGTTCGACGGCGTGATGTTGGGGCGCGAGGCGTATCACAATCCGTATCTGCTGGCCGAGGTGGACCAGCAATTGTTTGGCAGCACCGCACCGGTGATCAGTCGGGCCGAGGCGCTGGCGCAATTGCGGCCTTATATCGCCAATCATCTGGCCGCGGGTGGCGCAATGCATCACATTACCCGCCATGTGCTCGGGCTCGGTACCGGTTTCCCGGGAGCGCGACGGTTTCGGCAGTTGTTGTCGGTGGATATTCACAAGACCCAGGATCCGTTGGCGTTGCTGGATCAGGCAGGGCAGTTGCTGGAAGGGCGTTAACCGTCACTTGCTTTGAACCTGCGGCCTGTTTTGGCATCGTATCTACCGATACCGCCCTGGCCTTTCAAACAGCCGTTTTCAGGTTGTTGCCGCCGGGGCCTTCGATACCTCTACACGCCCTTGAGTGGCTGCCGGCCCTCGGGTAATGTCAACAGACCCATAGGACAGAGCATACTCATGACTTCCAAGCTGGAACAACTCAAGCAATTCACGACCGTCGTGGCCGATACCGGCGACTTCGAGGCCATCGCCCGCATCAAGCCCGTCGACGCTACCACCAACCCTTCCCTGCTGCTCAAGGCTTCGGCCATCCACGGCTATGCCGAGCAGCTGAATGCCTGCGTGGCGGATTGCAAAGGTGATGTGGGCCTGGCCAGCGACCGTTTCGCCGTGGCGGTTGGGCAAGAGATCCTGAAGGTGATTCCAGGCCGTATTTCCACTGAGGTGGATGCGCGCCTGTCGTTCGACACCGATGCCATGCTCAAGCGTGCCCATCGCCTGATCGACCTCTATGAAAAGGCAGGCATTGGCCGTGAGCGCGTGCTGATCAAGATCGCCTCCACCTGGGAAGGCATTCGCGCCGCTGAGCAACTGGAGCGCGAAGGCATCCAGTGCAACCTGACCCTGTTGTTCTCCTTCGCCCAGGCTGCGGCCTGTGCCGATGCTGGGGTGTTCCTGATTTCGCCGTTCGTGGGCCGTATCTACGACTGGTACAAGAAAGCCAATGGCAACGATTACACCGGCGCCGATGATCCGGGCGTACAGTCGGTGACGCGCATCTACAATTATTACAAGGCCAATGACTACAAGACCGTAGTCATGGGCGCGAGCTTCCGTAACCTCAACCAGATCGAGCAATTGGCCGGTTGCGACCGCCTGACCGTCAGCCCGGAGCTGCTGGAGAAACTGGCGACAGACGAAGGCAAGCTGGAGCGCAAGCTGGCGCCGGGGCAAGCCGGGGAAACACGCCTGAACCTCAACGAATCCCAGTTCCGCTGGTTGTCCAACGAGGATGCCATGGCGACTGAGAAACTGGCTGAAGGTATTCGTCAGTTTGCCCGGGACCAGGAAAAGCTGGAAGCGTTGCTGCAAGCCAAGCTGTAAGGCGATACAAGCAGCATGAAAAAGGGCGAACCTTGGTAGGTTCGCCCTTTTTCATGGGGGGTTGATAATAGAACGCAGCGACTGAAAGGCTCGCTCCTGGCTCAGCCGCCGGGACGCTCCAAGGCATTCACCAGATCATGAAATGCCTCACGATTGGAGTCGTTCAGCCCCATGAGGATCTTGTGGGCTTCGAGCACCTTGATCCGCACTTCCTCTTCGGACTGATCCTGGTCTGGCAAGTCGTCCAGACATTCGGGGCACGGCACAGGATCGCCAACGATGTTGAACACCTGGTCGAAGCCCATCGATTGCAGAAGACGGGTGATGTCGTTGTGGGTGGTGACGACGGTGGGCAGCAGGCCAACCTTTTGCCGCGAGAGAATCGACAGCTTGGCCAGCAGGCCCAGGGTGGTGCTATCGATGCTGCGGGTTTCGGTCAGGTCGATCACGATAGCGCTGAAGTTCAGCGCGGTGAAGATCCGCTCAATAGTCGCATCCAGCGCCGAACACAGGGTCAGGCGCACTTCACCGACAAACTTCAGGACGAAGGTGCCGTCCTGCTCGGCGAACTGGATTCTACCGGTACTCATCAAAGATTCCTGCTCAACACTAACAGGGCGATATCATCCGGCATCTCCCCTAGCGTGGCTAATCCAAACACTTGGCGCAAGCCTTCCAGGCTGCCACCCGCTGCACTCACCCGCTGAGGCAAGGCCGCTTCCTTCTCTTTGAGTGTAGGTTCCGTCAAAAGGTCCAAAATGCCATCAGACATCAGCGTCAGGCTGAAGGTCGGCGGCAATTCCAGCACGTGGTCTTGGTAGGTGGCTTCGTTGAACAGCCCCACCGGCAGACCGCGTCCTTCGAGGTAACGCACACTGTCTGGCGTGTACAACACAGGCAACGGCAAATGACCGCCGATGCTATAGGTCAACAAGCCCGTCTCCTCGTCGATGACTCCACCGACCATTGTGACGTGTTTGCCCAGCTTACAACTGATCAGGCCTCGGTTGATATGCCCAAGGACTTCTGATGGCTTGAACTCTGGCAATGTGCCGTTGCGCTTGGACTCGAATAGCAACCGCGTGGTCATGAACTTCAGCAGCACCGTGACGAATGCCGAGGAAGCACCATGGCCTGAAACGTCAGCCAGGTAGAATGCCACTCGCCGTTCGTCGACCCGAAAATAGTCAACGAAATCCCCCGACAGATACAACGACGGGATGATCTGGTGGGCAAAGCGGAAATCGTCGACGGTCCAGGGGCTCACCGGCAGCATGTTCATCTGCACCTGGCGCCCGGCGTTCTGGTCTTCCTGCAGCAGGTTCAGGCTAGCTTCCAGCTCGCGGTTGGCGGTCTCGAGTTTTTCGCGATAGCGCTGGTTTTCCACCAACAGGCGTGAACGGTCCAGCGCACGGCGTACCGAGTGCTCGAGCACTGCAAGGTCTTCGAGGGGCTTGATCAGGTAATCCGCCGCGCCCAGGCGCAACGCCTCGACCGCATCGTTCATCACGCCCGCGCCCGAAACCACGATCACCGGGGTTTGCGAGGAAATCTCGGTAACCTGGCGAATGAGTTCGAGTCCGCCCATCTGCGGCATGCGCAGGTCGCAGATGACCAGGTCGGGCTTGTCTTGCTCGAATACCTGAAGACCCTGTTGGCCATTGCTGGCCTGCAGGACGCTGAAACCACTGTCTTCCAAGTAGGCCGCGAGGCTGGCTCGCACCACTTCGTCATCATCGATTATCAGCAGCGTGGCACTGGTTTTTGGCATGTGGGCAAACGGCGCCAGAATTAGGTTGGCGTAGCGGGCTGGGCTGTCTGGCCTGGCACGCACTACTGGATTCGCTTTCTAGCCTCTCTGTCGTAACGGTTTCGAGCTTTCGCCCGACACGCCATTACATCAGAGGTGCCCTTCTAAGGCGCAGACGGTACTCCCATCCGCGGGGCGTTTCAAGCGCATGCAAATAGCCGCTCGCCGTCTTTGTTTGTCAACGCACAGAGAGTTATAAGAACCGAGCGAAGCGTAACTCAATGAAAGGATCAGTCCCGAACAAACAAAGCATAAAAGCTAAAGAAGGCGGCATTCAGGACCGCCTTCCCGGGCTTGCAGGCCGAATTAAAAGTCGTCTTCGACCTGGCCATCCTTGACTTTGAACTCACGGTTTTGCAGGTAGGCGTTACGAATGAAGACGTATTTGTCGCCGCTCACCATTTTTTCCGCCGACAGCAGGCTGGCACGGGTGTCGACGATGTTCAGGCCCCAGATCGAGTTACGCACCGAGACATTGTCGATGTAACGATAAGGCAGGGTGTAGTTATCGACCAGTTTGGCAGGCGCGTCACGCACGGTGCTTGGCCCCAACAAGGGCAGCATCACGTATGGGCCACTGCCCACGCCCCAGTAGCCCAGGGTCTGGCCGAAATCTTCGTCGCTGCGTTGCAGGCCCATCTGGGTGCCCACGTCGAAGAAGCCCAGCAGGCCGAAGGTGGTGTTGAAGATCAACCGAGCCGTGTCGACCCCGGCAGCGGCCGGCTTGGCCTGCAGCACATTGTTGGCCAGGTTGCCCACGTCGCCGATGTTGCGAAACATGTTGTGGATGCCGTCTTCGAGAAATTGCGGCGTCACGTACTGATAACCCTGGGCCAATGGTTTGAGCGCATAGGTATCGACGGTGTCGTTGAAGGTGAAGATCGGACGGTTGATGCTTTCCCAAGGGTCTTCTTCCGTGGCGGCCTGGGCAGCGAACGGGACCAGCAGGACGCTGGCAGACAAACACAGCTGAGCTAGACGATGGCTCCAGCGCATAAGGTAGAACTCCTTGGATTGTTCAGGCAAGGGCGCCGGGCCCAGACGGTAAGGTGGCTAGTATAAGACGGAACGCGTGGATACACAGCACCGAAAAAAGAAGCGGGCTGTAGGACGTTTCCGCCACCCGGCGCTTCACTTCACTGTCACCGGACTGTCATCGAGGCTCGCTAGGCTACGGGTCATTTCAAGGACGTTCCCATGCCCCGCGCCGAAGCCCTGCCCCTCCCGGCTCCTCGCCTGACCGCCGTACTGTTTGGCCTTAGCGGGTGCCTGGTGGATTTCGGCGCACGCATTCGCCAATCCGGGGCTGTGCCCAACGAGCATGCGCAACCGACACCTGGCGCCCTGGAAAGCCTGCATCGCCTGCAACATCAAGGTATTCCCTGCGCCTGGCTAGACGAATTACCCCCTGCCATCAGTCATGCCCTGGCGACGTCATTGCCAGGCTGGATCAAACCGCCGCAACTTCCGGCAACAAATAATCCGTGGCCGGCGCCTCACGCCTGCTGGCAGGCCTTGATGGCGCTGAACGTCCAGCAATTGGATGGATGCGTGCTGGTCAGCGGCGAACCGAAACTGTTGCAGTCTGGGCTCAACGCCGGCTTGTGGACCATCGGCCTGGCCTCCTGCGGCTCCTTGTGCGGCCTGGGACCAGGTGAATGGCAGGCATTGAGCCAACAGGAACGGGAAATCCGACGCGCCCGGGCCACCGTGCAATTGTTTGGCCTGGGGGTGCATTCGGTGATCGACCATCTGGGTGAACTCGATACTTGCCTGGCGGATATCTGCCTGCGTCGATTCAAAGGCGAGAAGCCATGACCGGGATCATGCAGGGAGCGCGAGGGTGGATTACTCTTAAGGCGAGCCACGGACTTTTGACGCAGCGTCGCGGTCCATGGCTGTGCCTATCAATAAAGGGAGTACGCCAATGCCTGCCCGCCGCGAACTGCAAGAACAACTCAATACCCTGCGCGAGCAATTGGACCAGAACCCGCCGTTGTCCGAGCCTGAGCGTGAAAATCTGCATCAATTGATGGCTCAGATCGAAGCTGAAATCCAACTGGAAAACCAACTTCAGGACACCAACCTGGTCGACGGCGTGAACCTGGCCGTGGAACGTTTCGAAGTGGATCACCCAACCATTGCCGGGACGTTGCGCAATATCGTGCAAGCCTTGGGCAGCATGGGGATCTAATCCGTCGGACATTAAAAAGCCCCGCTAGCGATAGCGGGGCTTTTTTATATCCACGAACTCAAAGTATGGGAGCGAGCTTGCTCCCGCTGCGGCGCGAAGCGGCCCAAAAACCTGCAAATGCGGAGCATTAGACACACCGCACCCGCCGGTTTACGACTGCTTCGCAGCCGAGCGGGAGCAAGCTCCCTCGCCACAGTCCATCATCTTTCTTAAATGAATGGCATTACGCTCCCACAGGGGGGCTTTATTGGCGGACCAGGCGATGGTTCGGCAACTGCACCGCTTCGGTGCTGCGATACGGATTGATATCCAGCCCGCCACGACGCACATACCGCGCATACACCGTCAGTTTCTCAGGCTTGAGCAAGCGCTGCAGGTCAAGAAAGATCCGCTCCACGCATTGCTCATGGAAATCCGAATGCTGGCGGAAGCTAACGATATAGGCCAGCAGGCTGGCAGGGTCCAGGGCCGCGCCGCGATATTCCACCGCCACGCTGCCCCAATCCGGCTGGCTGGTCACCGGGCAGTTGGATTTGAGCAGATGGCTGTGCAGGCTTTCCTCGACGATGCGTGACTCGTCGCAACGCAGCAGTTCCGGGCGCGGGTGTGCGTAGGAGTCGACGTTGATGTCCAAATCGTCGATGCATACGCCAGGCAGCGCCACGATGCCTTCGCCTGCCACGTCCTTGAGGCTGCGAATCCGCACGCCCACCGGCTTGCCGGCAGCTGCCGACAGGTCCTGGCGCAGGGTGGCCTCCAGGCTGGCGGTGTCGACGAACGGGGTCTGGTTCAAGGAATTGAGGTACAGCTTGAAGGACTTGGACTCGATGATGTTCGGCGAATCCGCCGGAATCGAGAATTCGCCGATGGCCACTACCGGCTTGCCGGAAGGCAACAGCCACGACAGCTCGAAACAATTCCAGAAATCCACGCCTTTGTACGGCAAGGTCTCGGCCGTCAGGCCCAGCTCCGCCCATTTCGCGGCGCGCGGGATCGGGAACAGCAAGGACGGCGTGTACGTGGCAATGTATTCGCTGGATTTGCCCAGCGGCGAGTGTTCGGCTGCGGGATGCATGGCGGAAACCTGACTGAAGAATCAGCGGATTCTATCAGCCTTTGCCGCCGCCTTTGAGTGCTTACTGACTGACTGTCAGGTTGCCTTTCATTCCGGCCTGGTAATGACCGGGAATATTGCAGGCGAACTCAAGGCGCGTGGCCTTGCTGAACGTCCAGGTCAACTCAGCGGTTTTGCCCGGCTCCACCAATACGCTGTTGGGATCGTCGTGGACCATGCCGGCCTGGCCGTGCCCCATGGCTGCATGATCCATGGCGCCATGAGCCATGTCCTGCTTCATCGCAGTCGGTGTCAACCGGCCGCTCTGCTGCATCTCGAGCATTTCCTGCTGGTGCTCGGCGTGAGCCGCCGCGTCGCCCAGATTGAATTCGTGGAGCAACTGGCCCTTGTTGACCAGTACAAACCGAACGGTTTCCCCCGCCTTGATCTCAATCGCGCCAGGCTTGAACGTCATGTCCTCCATCACCACATCGATGCTGCGCCCGGCCTTGGCCGCCGAAGCAGGCTCACCGAAATCGAAATGGGCCGGCGACGCCCACGACGGCGCGCTGAGGACCCATGCACAAGCAACCAGGATCAAGCGGTTTCGCATCAACATGTACATACTCCAACCGAATAAGGTTTAGCTTGTGGGAAACTCTATTCGTACAGGCCTGCCAGACGCCTGACAGTTTGATTACAACTTTGTCAGGTTGCGCCACGGCCTCGCCGGCCACGGTATAACGCCCTCGTTCCAACCATGCCTTGAGCTGCCCCATGAAACTGCTGATCGTCGAAGACCAAACCAAAACCGGCCAATATCTGCGTCAAGGCCTGGGCGAAGCCGGATTCAACGCTGACTTGGTGGCCGACGGCATCACTGGCCAACAATTGGCCTTGAGCGGTGAATACGCCCTGCTGATCCTCGACGTGATGTTGCCTGGGCGCGATGGCTGGCAGATCCTGCAAGCGGTGCGAGGCGCCGGCCTGGACACGCCAGTGCTGTTCCTCACTGCTCGGGACGCGGTACAGGACCGCGTACATGGCCTGGAATTGGGTGCCGATGATTACCTGGTCAAACCCTTCGCCTTTTCCGAATTGCTCGCGCGAGTGCGCAGCCTCTTGCGACGAGGCAGTTCGACACCCCAGGAAACCAGCCTGCAACTGGCGGACCTGCGCCTGGATCTGATCCGCCGCCGCGTCGAACGCAGCGGCCGGCGCATCGACCTCACCGCCAAGGAATTCGCCCTGCTGGAAATGCTCCTGCGCCGCCAGGGCGAAGTACTGCCCAAGTCCCTGATCGCCTCCCAGGTCTGGGACATGAATTTCGACAGCGACACCAACGTCATCGAAGTTGCGATCCGGCGCCTTCGCCTCAAGATCGACGATGAGTTCCCCGACAAACTCATCCATACCGTACGAGGCATGGGGTATGTGCTTGAAGAGCGCAGCCTGTGAGGGGGCGATGGTCACTGAGCAGTCGCCTGGCGCTGCTGTTCGCCGCCTGCACTGCCGTGGTGTCTTTGTTTGCCGGGGTTTTGTTCAGCCGGGGCAGCGAGGCGCATTTCATCGAGCTGGACCAGCAACTGCTCGAAGGCAAGCTGATCGGCCTGCGCCGTGCCTTGCAGGACTTCGATGCGGATAAGACCCAGAACCGCCTGGAAGATGAACTGAGCCGCCAGGCGGACCTGGCGCTACGCATCAAGAGCAGCGATGGCGAACGCTGGTATGACAGTTCGATCCGGATCCCGGCGCAACTACCGGAAGGTCCGGGCCTGTCGACCCTCAGCGATGCCGACGCCGATTACCGGGTGCTGAATGCCCCGCTCTACCCCGAGCGCCCAGGCTCACCGCAACTGACGCTGCTGCTGGACATCACGCACCACCAGCACTTCCTCCAGCGGATGCAGCGCCTGATCTGGCTGACCGTCGGCCTCTCGGCCCTGGCCACCGCCCTGCTCGGCGCCTGGGCCGCCCGACGGGCCTTGCGACCGTTGCGACGCATGGGCGCCATTGCCGGCAGTGTTTCGGCCCGCTCCCTCAATGCCCGACTGCCCGAAGAGCAAATGCCTGCCGAACTGGCGGAATTGGCCCACAGCATAAACGCCATGCTCGGACGCCTCGACGACGCCTTTCAACGACTCTCGGCATTCTCCGCCGACATCGCCCACGAGTTGCGCACACCGCTGTCGAACTTGCTGACCCACACTCAGGTCACCTTGACCCGCGAACGTTCGCTGGAAGATTACCGTGAGGCATTGCACGGCAATCTCGAGGAGCTGCAATGGATGGCGCAATTGGTCAACGACATGCTGTATCTGGCCAAGGCCGACCACGGTCTGCTGGCGCCCCATTGCGAACCACTGGAATTGGCCGCGGAAGCGGACGTGCTGCTGGAGTTCTTCGCGCCCCTGGCCGAAGACGCCAACGTCCGCCTGAGCCGCATGGGCGAAGGTTATATCGAGGGCGACCGCAGCATGCTGCGCCGGGCCCTCTCCAACCTGCTGGATAACGCCCTGCGCTTTACCCCGAGTGGCGGCGAAGTGCGGCTGCGGATTGTCGATGAGGCTCAGGTGGTGAGCCTCAGCGTGGAGAACAGTGGCGAGGGAATTTCCACGGACTTGCTGCCGCGCCTGTTCGACCGTTTCTACCGCGCCGACCCGGCTCGCCAGGAAGGCAGCAGCGAACATGCCGGATTGGGACTGGCGATCACCCGTTCGATCATCCTCGCCCATGGCGGGCAGATCCGGTGTGAGTCGGCCGATGGCTGGACGCGGTTTCGAGTTGAGTTGCCGAAGGCTAGGCAGCCCTGACACAAGCCCTATGGTGAGGGATACCCCCACCATAGGGGTCTTTGAATTATCAGGAATACCGCAACGCCTGCGCCGGCTCGATCTTCGCCGCACGCCACGCCGGGTAGACGGTGGCCAGGAAGCTCAGGATGAACCCGGCAGAGCAGATCAGCAGTACATCGCCGCGCTGCAGCTCCGACGGCAAGTTGCTGACGAAGTACACATCGGAACTGAAGATATGCTGGCCACTGACCCTTTCCAGCCAGCCTACCAGCTCACTGACGTTCAGCGCCGCAATCACCCCCAACACGCCGCCAATCAGCGTACCGACGACACCGATCACCGTACCCTGGACCATGAAGATCGCCATGATCTGCCTAGGCGTGGCACCGATGGTGCGCAGGATGGCGATATCCGCACCCTTGTCGTTCACCACCATGATCAGCGTGGCAATGATGTTGAACGCCGCTACCGCGACGATCATCAGCAACAGCAGGCCAATCATGGTCTTTTCCATTTTCATGGCACTGAACAGGCTGCCCTGGGTGTGGGTCCAGTCGTCGGCCTTGAAATCCGCGCCAAGGCTCGTGGCGATGTCAGCGGAGACCTTCGGCGCCGCATACAGGTCCTTCACCGCCAGGCGCACACTCTGCACCTGGTTCGGCTGCCAATGCTGCATCTGAGCCGCGTCGGCCAGGTGGATCAAGGCCATGGAGCCGTCCAGTTCGGCGCCTACCTTGAACACACCCACGACGTTCAGCCGCTGCATGCGCGGAGTGATACCGCCAGGTGCAGTGCTGACTTCCGGCACGATCAACGTCAGCTTGTCACCGACATTCAGGCGAAAACGCCGGGCGGTGATTTCGCCGATCACCACACCATATTCGCCTGGCTTCAAGGCATCGAGACGCCCCTGGACAATATGCTGGGCAACGATGGACACCTTGCCTTCCTGGGCCGGATCAATGCCGCTGATCTGGATCGGCTGCATCGAGCCCTTATGGCTGAGCATGCCTTCCATTTCGGTGAACGGCACGGCGGCAGTGACTTCGGGGTTTTTCAGCGCCGCGGCGGCCACCGGTTGCCAATCGTCGATCGGGTTGACGCCGACGAGAGTGGCGTGGGGCACCATGCCGAGGATGCGCGAACTCATTTCACGCTGGAAACCGTTCATCACCGACAGCACCACGATCATCGCCAGCACACCCAGGGCGAGGCCGATCATCGAGGTCATGGAGATGAACGAGACAAAGCGATTGCGGCGCTTGGCGCGGGTATAGCGCGTGCCGATAAAGATCGATAACGGTCTGAACATTCGCGGGGCACCGTATAAAAATAAAAGACCCGGCGCTTGCAGCAAACGCCGGGTTTCGGTCGGTCAGATGGGCGTCAGGCAACCTTCCTGCAAGTGCAGGACGCGGTCCATCTGGCGGGCCAGGTTCATGTCATGGGTCACCACCAGGAACGCGGTGCGCATCGACGTGCTGAGTTCCAGCATCAAATCCTGAATGCCTTGGGCAGTGTGGGAGTCGAGGTTGCCGGTCGGCTCATCGAGCATCACCAGGCCAGGCCGGTTGACCAAGGCGCGGGCAATCGCCACGCGTTGACGCTCGCCACCGGACAATTCGGCCGGCTTATGCTCCAGGCGATGGCCCAGCCCTACGCGCTCCAACAACGCCGTGGCACGCTGACGGGCTTCTGGAATCGCGGTGCGACCGATCAACAGCGGCATGCAGACGTTCTCCAGCGCCGTGAACTCGGGCAGCAAATGGTGGAACTGGTAGACGAAGCCCAGGGAACGGTTGCGCAGCAGGCCACGGGCCTTTTCGTTCAGCGCCGAGAGCTCTTCGCCCGCCAGCCAGACACTGCCGGCGGTCGGCGTATCGAGACCGCCCAACAGGTTGAGCAAGGTGCTCTTGCCCGAACCGGAGGTACCGACAATCGCCACGCGCTCGCCCGGATGCAGCTCCAGTTGCAGGCCCGACAACACCACCACCGACTCCGGGCCTTCCTCGTAGGATTTACCCAGGTTGCGGCAGCTCAAGATTGCTTTTTCACTCATGCCCGACTCACTCATAACGTAACGCCTCCGCAGGCTGGGTGCGCGCGGCACGCCAGGCTGGATACAGGGTGGCGAGGAAACTCAGGACCAACGCGGCGCCGCAGACCATCAACACATCATCTGCCTGCAATTGCGACGGCAGGTAGTCGATGAAATACACGTCGGCGTTGAGAAACTTGTGCCCGATCAGGCCTTCGAGGGCGGCAATCGCGGCGCTGACATTCAGCGCGGCGAACATCCCGACCAGCGCACCGACGAACGTGCCGATGACGCCGATGACCGTGCCCTGGACCATGAAGATCCGCATGATCTGCCCCGGCGTGGCGCCGAGGGTGCGCAGGATGGCGATGTCGCCCTTCTTGTCGTTCACCACCATCACCAGGGTAGAGATGATGTTGAACGCCGCCACGGCGACGATCAGCAACAGCAGCAGGCCGATCATGGCTTTTTCCATGCGGATCGCCTGGTACAGGTTGCCGTGGGTGCGGGTCCAGTCCCGAGCGTAGTAGCGGTCTTCGCCAAGTTGCTGGGCGATGGTCCAGGCGGCGCGCGGCGCCTGGAACAAGTCATCGAACTTCAACCGCAGGCCTTGGACCTGGTCCGGCTTCCAGCGATGCAGGCGCGCCAGGTCCTGGAGGTTGGTGACGCCCAGGTAACCATCCAGCTCGCCGGCGCCGACATGGAAAATGCCAACTACGGTAAAACGTTTCATGCGCGGGAACATGCCCCCCGGAGTCACTGTGACTTCCGGGGCGACGAAGGTCAGCTTGTCGCCGATGGCCACGCCAAGCTTGGCTGCGGCCTTGTCACCGATGACGATCCCGAAACTGCCCGGCGCCAGGTCGTCGAGTTTGCCCTGTTGCATGAAGTTATCGATGATCGACACCTGCCGTTCCAGCGCAGGGTCGATGCCATTGAGCAAGACCTTGGACACCTTGCCGTCATTGGTCAGCAGCCCCTGCATCTGGGTGAACGGCGCAACGGCCAGCACCTGAGGGTTCTGCTTGACCTTGGCGGCCAGGCTCGGCCAGTCGCTGATGGCTTCGCCGGATTCGAGGGTCGCGTGGGGCACCATGCCCAGCACGCGGGTGCGCATTTCATGATCGAAGCCGTTCATGACCGAGAGCACGACGATCATCACGACCACGCCAAGGGCCAGTCCGATGATGGAAGTCAGGGAAATGAACGATACAAAATGATTGCGGCGCTTTGCACGGGTATAACGCGTGCCGATAAATACGAAGAGAGGTCTGAACATGTCGGGGCTTGTTCGGAGGGAAAAGGAACGTCCTTGTGGCGGGGGTCACAAACCAGCTTTACACTCAGACCACCGCCGCTACCATGGGTTCGCCATGTCGACATTAGATGAAGAAGATCGCCGCGAATACTACCGTATCGAGGACACGATCGCACTGGAAATTCGGCCCCTCTCAATTCCTGAAGCCGCCGGCCAGGAAGTGTTGCAGGATCCTTCTCCACTGTTCAATCTGCTCAGTGAACTGCACCTGAGCGAATTCGAGTCACAACACCTGCTGCGCCAGATCAGCGAGCGCGAACGCAGCATCGCCGCCTATCTCAAGGCCATGAACAAACGCCTCGACCTGCTCAGCCAGGTCATTGCCCTGACCGTGCTCGGGGAAATCGGCGAACCGCAACCGGTGATCATTTCCGAAGGCGGCATCGACTTCCAATACCCCACGCCAATTGCCGTCGGCACGCATCTGTCGATCAAGCTCGTGCTGATGCCGCAAGCCCTTGGCCTGCTGCTGCGAGCGCGCGTCACCCATTGCGACCCCAAGGGTGGCGGCTACGACGTGGGCACCGAGTTCGAACATCCGACCGATGCCCAGCGCCAGCTGCTGGCCCGCTACATCCTGCAAAAACAGGCGCAAGAACGGCGCCTGGCCCGGGAACTGAACGAATCAGGTATCAATAAGGAACAACCGTGACCCTCATTTATGGCCACCGCGGCGCCAAGGGCGAAGCGCCGGAAAATACCCTGACCGGTTTTCAGGAGTGTCTCAAGCACGGCGTGCGCCGTTGCGAGCTGGACCTGCATCTTTCGATGGACGGCGAGTTGATGGTGATCCATGACCCGACCCTCAAGCGCACCACGGATCGCCGGGGCAAGGTGGTGGAGCATTCCGCCGCCGAGCTGGTGACCTACGATGCGCGCAAGGGGGGCCCGGGCTGGATCAAGCCGTGCCCGATCCCACGCCTGGAGGAGCTGTTCGAGAAGTGCGATTTCGAGCACTGGCAACTGGAGGTCAAGAGCGCCTCACGCACCCGCGCCGCCGCCACCGTCCTGGGAATTCGTGAGATGGCCCAGCGATTCGGGCTGCTGGACAAGATCACCATCACTTCAAGCTCACGGGAAGTGCTTAAGGCGGCCCTGGACCTGACCCCGGACATTTCCCGCGGCCTGGTGGCCGAATACGCCTGGCTCGACCCGCTGAAGGTCGCCCAGAGTTATGGCTGTGAGATTTTGGCGCTGAACTGGACGCTGTGCACACCCGAGCGCCTGATCAAGGCCCAGCGCCAGGGGCTGCACGTGTCGGTGTGGACGGTCAACGAACCCGCGCTGATGCGCAGGCTCGCCGACTTCGGCGTTGACAGCCTGATTACAGACTTTCCCGGTTTGGCCACTGCCACGCTTGAGAAAGGCTGAAATCGGTCTCCCCGGCCGGCTCAGGCCACCGGCCGGAGCCGCTCAAAAAAGCCGGTTGAGCCCGTCATAGGCCGCTACCCGATAGGCTTCGGCCATGGTCGGGTAGTTGAACGTGGTGTTGACGAAGTATTTCAGCGTGTTCAGCTCGCCCGGCTGGTTCATGATCGCCTGGCCGATGTGCACGATCTCCGAGGCCTGGTAGCCGAAACAGTGCACGCCTAGCACTTCCAGCGTTTCGCGGTGGAACAGGATCTTCAGCATGCCTTGCGGCTCGCCGGCGATCTGCGCTCGCGCCATGCTCTTGAAGAACGCCTTGCCCACTTCATAGGGCACCTTGGCCTGGGTCAGTTCCTGCTCGTTCTTGCCGATGGAGCTGATTTCCGGAATGGTATAGATGCCGGTCGGCACGTCGTTGACGAAGCGCCAACTGCCATTGTCGACGATGCTGCCGGCGGCTGAACGGCCTTGGTCATGAGCAGCACTGGCCAGGCTCGGCCAGCCGATCACGTCACCGGCGCCGTAGATGTTCGGCACGCAGGTGCGGTAGTTCTCGTCGACTTCGATCTGGCCGCGGCTGTTGACCTTCACGCCGATGTTTTCCAGGCCCAGGGTGTCGGTGTTGCCGGTACGGCCGTTGCACCAGAGCAAGGCGTCGGCCTTGATCTTCTTGCCGGACTTGAGGTGCAGGATCACGCCGTTGTCGACGCCTTCGACACGGTCGTAGTCTTCGTTGTGGCGCACGGTGATGTTGTTATTGCTGAAGTGATAGCTCAGGGCCTGGGAGATTTCCGAATCCAGGAAGCTCAGCAACTGGCCACGGTTATCCACCAGCTCCACCAGCACACCCAGGCCGCTGAAGATCGAGGCGTATTCGCAACCGATCACGCCGGCACCGTAGACGATGAGCTTACGCGGGGTGTGACCCAGGCTCAGGATGGTGTCGCTATCGTAGATACGCGCATGGTTGAAATCGATGTCAGCCGGGCGATACGGGCGCGAGCCAGTGGCGATGATGATGTGCTTGGCCACCAGCTTCTCGACCACGCCGTTACCGCAGACCACTTCCACCGTCTGCTCGTCGGCAAAGCTGCCGGTGCCGAAGAACACATCGACACGATTGCGGGCGTAGTAGCCAGTGCGCGAAGCGACCTGCTTGGAAATCACCTTCTCGGCGCTCTTGAGCACGTCCGGAAAGGAGAACCAGCGTGGCTCGCCGATGGCCCGGAACATCGGGTTGGTGTTGAACTGCATGATCTGCCGGACCGAGTGACGCAAGGCCTTGGACGGGATGGTACCCAAGTGGGTGCAGTTGCCGCCGACCTGCCGACGGCTGTCGACCATCGCCACCTTGCGCCCCGCCTTGGCGGCGTTCATTGCCGCGCCTTCCCCCGCCGGGCCGGAACCCAGTACCACCACGTCGTAGTTGTAGACAGCCATGCGTACTCCTCAGAACAGGCCGCGGCACCACACCGGCACCGACGGCTAAATCATGCCGGCAGCGGCATGAAGGAACAATTTTCAGGCCGGTTCACGAGCCCGGCCACAGTCTATAGAAGCGTCAACGCCGCGCACATTACCCCTTGGTCGCGTCATAGGCTAGTTTTGGCTGCGCTATTTCGCCACAGGCAACCTTTCAGGGCGCTGTCATCATTGGGTTTTCCCGCCCGCTATCCGTTCAAACGCATCGTTTGTACGAACGACGAAACGGTCGTTGTCCCGCAGCACGAAAAATACCCCGATGCCATGTTTTTCGGCATAGTCCCAACCCCGTTCAGGACCGAGAATCAGCAACAGCGTCGATAGTCCATCGGCCATCAGCGCCGAAGGATGAATCACCGTGACTGACGCCAGGTCATGTAGGACCGGTGTACCGGTGCGTGCGTCAAACGTGTGGGAGTAACGCCTGCCGCCCTGCTCGAAATATTTACGATAATCACCGGACGTCGAAACCCCGTAATCATTGACTTCAATGACACGCTCGGCCACCTGCCGGTCGTCCCGCGGCTCCTCCAGGGCAACCCGCCAGGGCGAGCCATCGGGTTTGCGTCCGACGGCCTTGAGTTCGCCCGTCGCCTCGGCCAGGTAACTGTCGAGCCCCAGGGCTTGGAGCCGGGCGGCGATCCGGTCGACGGCGTAGCCTGCGGCGATACTGTTGAAATCAACTTCCACCGCTGCGTCCTTGCACAGGCGGTCACCGTCGATGCGCAAGTGATCGTGCCCGACGCGCTGACGTACCAGGGCCAGGGCTTGTTCGGTCGGCACTTTCTCTGCCCGTGACTGGGGCCCGAAGCCCCACAGGTTGAGCAATGGTTCCACGGTGAGGTCGAAGGACCCGTCGCTTTGAACCGACAACTGCTCGCCGACACGGATCAATTCCAGAACCGGACCTGGCATGACCTGGCAGCTATTGGCCGGCAGCGCATTGAAGCGTTCGATGTCCGAGTCACTGCGATAGGTCGAGAACTGCCGATCCACTTCGGCAAGGATGTTTTCCACTTCGACCTGCACCAGTTTCGGATCGGGCCCGGCGGAATGCCTGACGTACTGGATGGAATAGTGACTGCCCATGGTCGGGCCGTCGAAACGCTCCAGGGTGTCGCCATTGCCACAGCCGGACAACACGCCGGCAAAAACCACAAGCATTGCCCACCGTCCAGTTAACAAATCTTCATCTCCCCTCAAAACCGCGCCGGCCATTATGGGCTTCAGTGCCAGTCCAAATGCAAAACCCTGTGGGAGCGGGCTTGCTCGCGAAGGCAATCAAACAGGCAGTATCTCGGTTGAGTTTGCCGACCTCTTCGCGAGCAAGCCCGCTCCCACAGGAGATACAACCCCCATACAAGATTTGTCAGAGTGAGTACCTACCCATGCCTTCCACCACGAGCAACGGCAAGGCGATTTTTCGCGTTGTCAGCGGCAACTTCCTGGAGATGTTCGACTTCATGGTCTATGGCTTCTACGCCACGGCCATCGCCAAGACATTTTTCCCTACCGACAGCGCATTCGCCTCGCTGATGCTGTCCCTGGCCACGTTCGGTGCCGGATTCCTGATGCGCCCCTTGGGGGCGATTTTTCTCGGTGCCTATATCGACCGTCATGGACGGCGCAAAGGCTTGATCATTACCCTGGCGATGATGGCGCTGGGCACCATCCTGATCGCCTGCGTGCCGGGCTACGCCACGCTGGGCGTGGCCGCGCCCCTGCTGGTGTTGCTTGGGCGTTTGCTGCAGGGCTTCTCCGCCGGCGTGGAACTGGGCGGCGTGTCGGTGTACCTGGCAGAAATCTCCACGCCGGGGCGCAAGGGTTTCTTTGTCAGTTGGCAATCCGCCAGTCAACAGGCTGCAGTGGTCTTTGCCGGCCTGCTGGGCGTGGCCCTCAATCACTGGCTGAGCCCGCAGCAAATGGGCGAATGGGGCTGGCGGGTACCGTTCCTGGTGGGGTGCATGATCGTACCGGCGATTTTCGTGATCCGTCGCTCCCTGGAAGAAACACCGGAGTTCCAGGCCAGGAAACATCGGCCTAGCCTGTCGGAAGTTATCCGCTCCATCGGCCAGAACTTTGGCATCGTCTTGGCCGGCATGGCGCTGGTGGTGATGACCACCGTGTCGTTCTACCTGATCACCGCCTACACACCGACCTTCGGCAAGGCCGAGCTGAACCTGTCGGACCTCGATGCGCTGCTGGTCACGGTCTGCATCGGCTTGTCGAATTTTTTCTGGCTACCGGTGATGGGTGCGCTCTCCGACAAGATCGGGCGCAAACCCTTGCTGCTCGGCGCGACGGTGCTGGCGATCCTGACCGCCTACCCGGCGCTGGCCTGGCTGGTGGCCAACCCCAGCTTCAGTCACCTGCTGATCGTCGAGCTGTGGCTGTCGTTCCTGTACGGATCGTACAACGGCGCCATGGTGGTGGCCTTGACGGAAATCATGCCGGTCGAGGTGCGCACCACTGGCTTCTCCCTGGCCTACAGCCTGGCGACCGCGACATTCGGTGGGTTTACGCCAGCGGCGTGTACCTATCTGATCCATGTGCTGGACAACAAAGCAGCGCCGGGGATCTGGCTCAGCGGTGCGGCGGTGCTGGGGTTGATCGCCACCCTGGTGTTGTTCAAGGGCAATCGGCATGAGCTGCGCACGGCGCAGGCTTCGGTCGTCGGCGGCGCCTGATCTATCGCTATCGTCCGATCGCCGCCCGAAGCAAGCTCGCCCCCACAGGATGTACGCGGACAAACTGTGGGAGCGGGCTTGCCCGCGAAGAGGCCGACCCACTCAACACAAAACCTCCAGATACAAGAACGCCCCGACAAGTCGGGGCGTTTTCACAAGCGGCTGAAGCTTAGCGCGGGAACGCTGGCGGATTGACCCCGGCCATGTCTTCCATCACGCGAACCACCTGGCAGCTGTAACCGAACTCGTTGTCGTACCAGACGTACAGGACAACGCGGTTGTCTTGGCAAATGGTCGCTTCGGCATCCACTACACCGGCGTGGCGCGAGCCAACGAAGTCGGTGGACACCACTTCCTGGGAATTGACGAAGTCGATCTGCTTATGCAGATCGGAGTGCAGCGCCATGTAGCGCAGGTACTCGTTCATCTCTTCACGGGTGGCAGCTTTCTCAAGGTTCAGATTGAGAATGGCCATCGACACGTTCGGCGTCGGCACACGGATGGCGTTGCCGGTCAGCTTGCCGGCCAACTCAGGCAGGGCCTTGGCGGCGGCGGTGGCAGCGCCGGTCTCGGTGATGACCATGTTCAGCGCGGCGCTGCGGCCACGGCGATCGCCCTTGTGGAAGTTGTCGATCAGGTTCTGGTCGTTGGTGTACGAGTGGACCGTTTCGACGTGACCGTTGACGATGCCGAACTTGTCATTCACAGCCTTGAGCACCGGCACGATGGCGTTGGTGGTGCAGGAGGCGGCGGAGATGATCTTGTCGTCAGCGGTGATTTCGCCGTGGTTGATGCCATGGACGATATTTTTCAGCTTGCCCTTGCCAGGCGCGGTCAACACGACGCGGTCGATACCCGGGCAGGCCAGGTGTTGGCCCAGGCCGTCGGCGTCACGCCATACACCGGTGTTGTCCACCAGCAACGCGTTCTTGATGCCGTACTGGGTGTAGTCCACCTCGGTCGGGTTCTTCGCGTAGATCACCTGGATCAGGTTGCCGTTGGCACTGATGGTGTTGTTTTCTTCATCGATGGTGATGGTGCCGTTGAACGAACCATGGACCGAATCGCGGCGCAGCAGGCTGGCACGCTTGGTCAGGTCGTTCTCGGCGCCCTTGCGCACCACGATGGCCCGCAGGCGCAGGCCGTCGCCGCCACCGGTTTTTTCGATCAGGATGCGCGCCAGCAGACGGCCGATACGACCGAAGCCGTACAGGACCACGTCGGTGCCCTTGCGAGCCGAAGCGTTCTGCTGGCCAACCACATCAGCCATCTCTTCACGAACGAACTGCTCGGCGCTACGGCCGTTGCCTTCGTTACGGAATTTGAAAGCCAGCTTGCCCAGATCCACCGAGGCCGCGCCGAGCTTGAGCTCGCTCATGGCTTTGAGCAGGGGGAATGTTTCGTGGACGGAGAGTTCGCTGTCGTCCGAAGAACGGTGGCGAGCAAAGCGGTGGGCTTTGAGGATCGCGATGACAGACTGGTTGATCAGGCTGCGGCCATAGATCGAGCTCACCACGTTGTTATTGCGGTAGAGCTGACCGATGAGAGGGATCATCGCTTCGGCGAGCGCTTCACGATCAATCCATTCACCAAGACACTGGTCGGGCTTCTGAGTCACGGTAACCTTCCACATGTAGGGGCTGAAAAAAGGGGCTACATTATGCCGCCGAGTCTTCGGCGGAGCAATGCGCGCCCGTCGCGCCGTGGTTTTCCTGTCTGCCTGGGTAGTCTGCGACTGACAGCGGCCCCCTTCCCCCGCTACAATTGTCGACTTTGTCGCAACGCTGGAGCTCAACCTTCCGTGCCCGTTCTGCGTCTTCCGCTTCTCCCTGCCGCGGCAGGTAAACAGCACTGGGGCAACCTGCCCGGTGCCGCCCTGAGCCTGGCCATCGCCGAGGCTGCCAGCGCTGCAAAGCGCTTCACCCTGCTGCTGACCGCCGATAGCCAAAGTGCCGAACGGCTGGAACAGGAGCTGAGTTTCTTCGCTCCGGATTTGCCCGTGCTGCATTTCCCGGACTGGGAAACCCTGCCCTACGATCTTTTTTCGCCTCACCAGGACATCATTTCCCAGCGAATCGCCAGTCTCTATCGGCTGCCGGAGCTCAGTCATGGCGTTTTGGTAGTGCCTATCACCACGGCCCTACATCGCCTGGCGCCCACCCAGTTTTTACTCGGCAGCAGCCTGGTGCTGGACATCGGCCAGAAACTCGATGTCGAGCAAATGCGCACTCGCCTGGAGGCCAGTGGCTATCGTTGCGTCGACACAGTGTATGAGCATGGTGAGTTCGCGGTACGCGGCGCGCTGATCGATCTGTTCCCGATGGGCAGCAAGCTGCCGTACCGCATTGACCTGTTCGATGACGAAATCGAGACCCTGCGCACCTTCGACCCGGAAAACCAGCGCTCCATCGACAAAGTGCAGTCGATCCGCCTGTTGCCGGCCAAGGAATTCCCGCTGCAAAAAGACGCCGTGACCCGCTTCAAGGCGCGGTTTCGCGAGCGCTTCGACGTAGATTTCCGCCGCTGCCCGCTTTTCCAGGACCTGAACAGCGGAATCACTCCCGCCGGTATCGAGTACTACCTGCCGCTGTTTTTCGAAGAAACGTCCACCCTGTTCGATTACCTGCCCTCGGACACCCAGGTGTTTTCCCTGCCGGGCATCGAACAGGCGGCGGAGAACTTCTGGAACGACGTGCGCAACCGCTACGAAGAGCGCCGCGTCGACCCGTCCCGGCCTTTATTGCCGCCAGCCGAGCTGTTCCTGCCAGTGGAAGACTGTTTTGGCCGCCTCAAGAGCTGGCCACGGGTGGTAGCGAGCCAGCAGGACGTGGAAACCGGCGTCGGCCGTGAACGCTTCCCGGCCAAGGCACTGCCGGACCTGGCGATCGAAGCCAAGGCCACGCAGCCACTGGCGGCGCTTGCCGGCTTCCTCGATGCGTTCCCCGGCCGCGTGCTGTTCACCGCCGAGTCCGCCGGTCGACGAGAAGTCCTGTTGGAGCTGCTTGAACGCCTCAAGCTGCGACCGAAGACGGTAGACAGCTGGCCGGACTTCGTCGCGGGCAAGGACCGATTGACGATTACCATCGCGCCGCTGAACGACGGCCTCGTCCTGGATGACCCGGCCCTGGCGCTGGTTGCCGAAAGCCCGCTGTTCGGCCAGCGCGTCATGCAGCGCCGCCGTCGCGAGAAACGCGCCGACGCCACCAACGACGCGGTCATCAAGAACCTCACCGAGCTGCGCGAAGGCGCGCCGGTGGTGCACATCGACCATGGCGTGGGCCGTTACCTGGGCTTGGCGACACTGGAAATCGACAACCAGGCCGCCGAGTTCCTGACCCTTGAATATGCCGAAGGCGCGAAGCTCTACGTGCCGGTGGCGAACCTGCACCTGATCGCCCGCTACACCGGCAGCGACGACGCCCTGGCGCCGCTGCATCGCCTGGGCTCGGAAACCTGGCAGAAAGCCAAGCGCAAGGCCGCCGAACAGGTGCGCGACGTGGCCGCCGAGCTGCTGGATATCTACGCCCGCCGCGCCGCCCGCGAGGGCTACGCCTTCGCCGATCCGAAGGCCGACTACGAAACCTTCAGCGCCGGTTTTCCGTTCGAAGAAACCGTCGACCAGCAGACCACCATCGAAGCCGTGCGCGCCGACATGCTCGCACCCAAGCCAATGGACCGCCTGGTCTGTGGCGATGTGGGCTTCGGCAAGACCGAAGTGGCGATGCGCGCCGCGTTCATTGCCGTGCACGGCGGCAAACAGGTCGCAATCCTCGTCCCGACCACCCTGCTTGCCCAGCAGCACTACAACAGTTTCCGCGACCGCTTCGCCGACTGGCCGGTGACCGTGGAAGTGATGAGCCGTTTCAAATCCACTAAAGAAGTCAACGCCGCCGTGGCCGACCTGGCCGAGGGCAAGATCGACATCGTCATCGGCACCCACAAGCTGCTGCAGGACGACGTGAAGATCAAGAACCTCGGGCTGGTGATCATCGACGAAGAGCACCGCTTTGGCGTGCGTCAGAAAGAGCAGCTCAAGGCCCTGCGCAGCGAAGTCGACATTCTGACCCTGACTGCCACGCCGATCCCGCGCACCTTGAACATGGCGGTTTCGGGCATGCGCGACCTGTCGATCATCGCCACACCGCCGGCCCGTCGCCTGTCGGTACGCACGTTCGTCATGGAGCAGAACAAGAGCACGATCAAGGAAGCCTTGCTGCGCGAGCTGCTGCGGGGCGGCCAGGTCTATTACCTGCACAACGACGTGAAGACCATCGAAAAATGCGCCGCCGACCTGGCCGAACTGGTCCCGGAAGCCCGTATCGGCATCGGCCACGGGCAGATGCGCGAGCGTGAGCTCGAACAGGTGATGAGCGACTTCTACCACAAGCGCTTCAACGTGCTGATCGCCTCGACCATCATCGAGACCGGCATCGACGTGCCAAGCGCCAACACCATCATCATCGAGCGCGCCGACAAGTTCGGCCTGGCCCAGTTGCATCAGTTGCGCGGCCGGGTCGGGCGCAGTCACCACCAGGCCTACGCATACCTGCTGACGCCGCCACGCCAGCAAATCACCCCGGATGCGGAAAAGCGCCTGGAGGCCATCGCCAACACCCAGGACCTCGGCGCCGGCTTCGTGCTCGCCACCAATGACCTGGAAATCCGTGGCGCCGGCGAGCTGCTGGGCGACGGCCAGAGTGGCCAGATCCAGGCCGTGGGCTTCACGCTGTACATGGAAATGCTCGAACGGGCGGTCAAATCGATCCGCAAGGGCGAACAGCCGAACCTCGACCAACCCCTGGGTGGCGGGCCGGAAATCAATCTGCGCGTACCGGCGCTGATTCCGGAAGATTACCTGCCGGATGTCCACGCGCGGCTGATCCTCTACAAACGCATCGCCTCGGCCAACGACGAGGAAGGTCTCAAGGACCTGCAAGTGGAGATGATCGACCGCTTTGGGCTGCTGCCGGAACCGACCAAGAACCTGGTGCGCACGACACTGCTCAAGCTCAAGGCCGAGCAACTGGGCATCAAGAAAGTCGACGGCGGCCCCAACGGTGGTCGCATCGAGTTCGAGGCCCAGACGCCGGTCGATCCGCTGGTACTGATCAAGCTGATCCAGGGCCAACCCAAACGCTACAAATTCGAAGGCGCCACGATGTTCAAGTTCATGGTGCCCATGGAACGCGCGGAAGAGCGTTTCAATACCGTAGAGGCGCTGTTCGAGCGCCTCACTCCGACCACTGCTTGAAGGACGCCACATGCGCCTGTTTCGCTCACTGACCTTGCTGATGACCCTGGTCGCTCCCCTGGCGTTTGCCGACGACCTGTATCAGGTTGAAATGATCCTGGTCCGGCAGAATGCGGAGCCGACGATTATCAGCCGCGCCGCGCCGGAAGACTGGGACGCCGGCGCACAGCGCCTGGGCTCGGACAGCCAGCGCACGCCAGCACTGGGCAATATCGTCGAAAAACTCAACGCCAGTGGCCAATACACCGTATTGATGCACAAGGCGTGGCAGCAGAACCTGGGCGAACAGAGCCGTAAAATCGCCGTCAGCGATGGCGCCGAACAGTTCGGGCAGTTTCCCATCGAGGGCACTCTGGATTTGAAACTCGGCCGTTTCACCGACGTAGACGCCGATTTCTGGATCAACCAGATCGATGCCAACGGCCTGGTCACCGCCAGCGAACGCCTCAAGCAGCAGAGCCACACCAAGAACGGCCAGTTGAATTTCCTCGATAACGGCCACCTCGGCCTGCTGATCAAGATCACCTCCCTGACCGCGCCCGCGCCACGGCAGGCACCTGACGTCATTCCGGACTGATCGGCGCGCCTATGCCTTCGCCCCTGAGCAAACCCCTGGCCCCTTCCTGGGTCAATCGGTTCAAGGAACAAAGCCTGGAGCGCGGGCGCCGTTACGCGCTTGAAAACCGGGTCAGGATCGTCGAGGCGGGCGATAGCACGATCACCGCCAGTTGCGAAGGCTCCGGCGGCAACATCTACCGTCAGACCATTCGCCTTAAAGAGTCAGCCAAGGGCACGCTGATTCTGCTTGAAGCGGCTTGCTCCTGCCCGGTACGCATCAATTGCAAGCACTGCGCGGCGGTACTGCTGCAAGTCCAGGAAACCCTCGCTTACCCCGCCGCGGAAAAAGACGCGCAGTTGCTGGAAAAACTCCAGGCAGTGCTGGACAACCGCAGCCCCAAGGCTCCACCGCAAGTGCTGGTGGACAATGTGCAACCGGTGCCTCGCCTGTGGTTGGCCAGCATCGAGTTCAGTGCCTTCGAGCCACGTAACGGCAAGATGCAGCGCTACATCCAGCACCGGGCCGCCCTGTCCTTCAGCTACCTGGACGAATACGTCAGCGGCCAGCGCAACACGGACGTGCTGATTCGCCAGGAAACCCAGACGCTGCGGATAAAACGCCATACCGATGTGGAACAATCCTACCGCGAACAGCTGCGCATCCTAGGTTTCAAAATCGCGACCCGGCAAAGCAAAGCTCTGCCGGAAAGCGCCGGTGAGCTGTACGAAATGGTCAACGACAGCGCTTGGCTGACGTTTACTCTCAATGATCTGCCCAAGCTGCGCAGCCAGGGTTGGGAATTGCAGATCGACGAGGACTTCGGCTTCGACCTCACGGCGGTGGACGAGTGGTACGCCACGGTGGAGGAAACACCGGAGCGGGATTGGTTCGACCTGGAGCTTGGCATTATCGTCAACGGTGAGCGCCTGAGCCTGCTGCCGATCCTGCTGAACCTGATGCGCTCGCACATCGAGCTGTTCAACCCGGAGCGCCTGGCCAGGCGCCGCGATGACGAGCTCATCCTGGTCAATTTGCCCCACCGCCCGAACTCGGAATTCGGCCCGCAACAAGTGGCCTTGCCTTATGGCCGGCTGAAGCCGGTGTTGGCGACCCTCGGCGAGTTCTATCTGCAAGAACCCGGCACCACCAAACTGCGCCTGAATACTGCGGACGCGTTGCGCCTGAACCCATTGCAAGATATGCCTTTGGCCTGGGAGGGCGGCGAACACATCCGTGGCCTGGCCCAACGCCTGCGCGATATCAAGGATTATACGGCGGCTGCCCCGGAAGGCCTGAACGCGACGCTGCGACCCTATCAGCTCGAAGGCTTGAGCTGGATGCAATCACTGCGACAGCTGGAGGTTGGTGGCATTCTCGCGGACGACATGGGCCTGGGCAAAACCCTACAGACCCTGGCACATATTCTCAGCGAAAAAAACGCCGGCCGCCTCGACCGGCCGTGCATGGTGGTGATGCCTACCAGCTTGATTCCCAACTGGCTCGACGAGGCGGCTCACTTCACGCCGCAGCTCAAGGTGCTGGCCCTGTATGGCGCCGGGCGCAAGAAGCACTTCGAACGGCTGGCCGAATACGACCTGATCCTCACCACGTATGCGCTATTGCCCAAGGATGTCGAACGCCTGGCTGCGCAGCCGTTGCACGTATTGATTCTCGATGAAGCCCAGTACATCAAGAACCCCACCAGCAAAGCCGCCCAGGCAGCCCGCGAACTCAACGCCCGGCAGCGCTTGTGCCTGTCCGGCACGCCCCTGGAAAACCACTTGGGCGAACTGTGGTCGCTGTTCCATTTCCTATTGCCGGGCTGGCTCGGGGACGTCAAGAGCTTCAACCGCGATTACCGCGTGCCGATCGAAAAGCGTGGCAGCGACGTAAGACTGCAGCACCTCAACGGTCGGATAAAACCCTTCCTGCTGCGCAGGACCAAAGAGCAGGTGGCGACAGAATTGCCGCCCAAGACCGAGATTATCCATTGGGTCGAGCTCAGCGATGCCCAGCGGGATGTCTACGAAACCATGCGCCTGGCAATGGACAAGAAGGTGCGCGACGAAATCACCCGCAAAGGCGTGGCTCGCAGCCAGATCATCATTCTTGAAGCGCTGCTCAAGCTGCGCCAGGTCTGTTGCGACCTGCGCCTGATCAACGACGCCGCCCTGCCCGCTCGAGGCAGTACCTCGGGCAAGCTCGACAGCCTGATGGAAATGCTCGAAGAACTGTTTGAAGAAGGCCGCCGGGTGCTGCTGTTTTCCCAGTTCACGTCAATGCTGGCCTTGATTGAAGATGAACTGAAGAAGCGCGGCGTCGACTACGCCATCCTGACTGGGCAAACCCGGGACCGACGCACACCGGTCAAGGAATTCCAGAGCGGCAAGCGTCAGATCTTTCTTATCAGCCTGAAGGCCGGCGGGGTGGGCCTGAACCTGACCGAGGCCGATACGGTGATTCACTATGACCCGTGGTGGAACCCGGCAACGGAAAACCAGGCGACCGACCGCGCCTATCGCATCGGCCAGGAAAAGCCGGTATTCGTCTACAAACTGATTGCCAGGGGCACAGTGGAAGAGAAAATCCAGCTGCTGCAAAAGGAAAAATCCGACCTTGCGGCCGGCGTGCTGGACGGCCGCGTGGCTGGAGACTGGAAGCTGCAAAGCGACGATATCGAGGCGCTCTTTGCACCGCTGCCGGACAAACTGGAAAAGCGCTGACAGCCGTCAATCAACCAGTTGAGCAGCCCTCAACGCACCGAGCGCCGCCAGCCAGCGAGGGTCCTGGCGGTATTCCGTGGACGCGTAAGCCTGGCCGCGCATACGGGCGATCCGCGCCGAAGGCTTGACCTTCAGGCGTTGGGCAGCGCTCAAGGCCAACTCCGCAGCCGCTCGGTCGTTGCACACCAGGCCCATGTCGCAGCCTGCCGTCAAGGCAGCCTCGATACGACTGGCGGCATCACCGACCACATGGGCACCGGCCATCGACAGGTCATCGCTGAAGATCACGCCATCGAATTGCAGCTCGCCGCGCAGGATGTCTTGCAACCAGCGACGGGAAAAGCCGGCTGGATTAGCGTCAACCTGCGGGTAGATGACATGGGCCGGCATGACGGCAGCCAGTTGCTTGCTCAGTTTGGCGAACGGTACCAGATCGTTGGCGCGAATCTGTTCGAGGCTGCGCTCATCGTTCGGGATCGCCACATGGGAATCGGCCTCGGCCCAGCCATGACCCGGAAAATGCTTGCCGGTGGCGGCCATCCCGGCAGCGCTCATGCCGCGAATGAACGCACCGGCCAGTAATGCGGCACGCTCGGGATCGCCTTCGAAGGAACGACTGCCGACGACGGCGCTGCGCTGGTAGTCGAGATCCAGCACCGGGGCAAAACTCAAGTCGAGGCCGACCGCCAGTACTTCGGTGGCCATGATCCAGCCGCACTGCTCGGCCAGGTATTCGGCGTTGGGGTTGTCAGCAATCGCCCGCATTGCCGGTAGCCGCACGAACCCTTGGCGCAGCCGCTGGACGCGACCGCCTTCCTGGTCCACGGCCAATAGAAGGTCGGGACGGATGGCGCGGATCGACGCGCTCAGCTCACGCACTTGCCGCGGATGCTCGATATTACGGGCAAAAATGATCAGGCCGCCCACTTCGGGTTGGCGTAACAGGTGGCGATCTTCAGCCGTCAGCCAGGTACCGGCGACGTCCACCATCAACGAGCCTTGCAGGCCAGCAGTCATAGCATTTCCTTAATAATGATGGACCCGTGACGACACAGGCATAACCGCCCCGCCTGGGACTGGGCCAGGCAGGTCGTGGTCATGCATTGAGTGATAGACGGGTTCGGAACGAGAGTCGGCATGGGCAGCTAGCTTAGCGGAAGTGGGCAGCCGCGCCCACCCAAGGACTCAAGCCTTGGCCAGGGCCGGGGCTGGGGCCGATTTGCTGCGCGGACGCAATTGTGCGGCGGCCATGATCTCGTCGGTGACGCCGCTTTCGGCACGCATGCCGGCAGCCAGGAACGGCACCATCAGGCGCATCACCTGCTCGATGGATGTGTTTACGCCAAAGTCGGTCTCGGCGATGGCCCGCAGCGCCTTGATACCGGACATGCTGAACGCTGCGGCACCAAGCATGAAGTGCACGCGCCAGAACAGTTCAATCGGTGGAATGCGCGGCGCCGCCTCGTTGACCAGCAGCATATAGCGGCGGAACACCTTGCCGTACATGTCTTCCAGATAACGCCGCAAGTGACCCTGGCTCTGGCTGAAAGCCAGGCCCAGAAGACGCATGAATATAGAAAGGTCGTTACCGCTGCGCGGCTGCACGACGAGGGCTTGCTCGACCAGGATCTCCAAGAGTTCTTCCAGGGTCGGCTTGACGTCAGGCTTGGCCTGGCGCCGCTCAAGCTCACGATCGAGGCTGAGGCAGAAGGGCCCGAGGAATCTCGAGAAAACCGCCTGGATCAAGGCTTTTTTCGAACCGAAGTGATAGTTCACCGCAGCCAGGTTCACCCCGGCCTTGCTGGTAATCAGACGCAACGAGGTTTCGGCGAAACCTTTTTCCGCGAACAACTGCTCGGCAGCATCGAGGATGCGTTCAACGGTTTCCGACTGGGCCATGGTAATTCCGCCTGACAAACACTTGTTTGAAACATACGTTTCAGCCCATGGGTTTGTCAAGCCTGCCCGGGCGTTTTGCGAACGTCCGGTCAGTTATTTAACCATCTTTTCCCGGACGGTAGCCACCTCTCCTCCAGATGCCCCTCCGACCGTCCAGCGGCCTGAGAAAAAAGGAGGATTGCCAAGCGGCGTCCACTGTATATAATCCCAGTCACTGTATAAAAAGACAGAGCGCTCATTATGATAAAGCTGACGCCACGCCAAGCAGAGATTCTGGCCTTCATCAAACGCTGCCTCGAAGACAACGGCTATCCGCCGACCCGTGCGGAAATCGCCCAGGAACTGGGTTTCAAGTCGCCCAACGCGGCTGAGGAACACCTCAAGGCGCTGGCCCGCAAGGGCGCTATCGAAATGACCCCGGGCGCATCCCGTGGCATTCGCATCCCTGGCTTCGAAGCCAAGGCCGACGAAACCACCCTTCCGATCATCGGCCGGGTAGCGGCAGGCGCCCCGATCCTCGCCCAGCAACATGTCGAGGAGTCCTGCAATATCAATCCATCGTTCTTCCATCCGCGAGCTGACTATCTCCTTCGCGTACATGGCATGAGCATGAAGGACATCGGCATCTTCGACGGCGATCTCCTGGCCGTGCATACCACCCGCGAGGCCCGCAACGGCCAGATCGTCGTGGCACGAATCGGCGACGAGGTCACCGTCAAGCGCTTCAAGCGCGACGGCAGCAAGGTCTGGCTCATTGCCGAGAACCCCGAATTCGCCCCCATTGAAGTAAACCTGAAAGATCAGGACCTGGTCATCGAAGGCTTGAGCGTCGGCGTCATTCGCCGCTAAAGGAGGCTTTATGCAGTTCCCTCACACACCACAGCACACACAACTTCCGCTGTTCGAGGCATTCATGGCCCAACCGCTGGTTCCAGTTCTGAAAGAGGTCATCGAGTCGCCCTGGGGCGTCGAGCCCGAGCCTTTTAGTGAACTGTCGTTACGTGGTGCGGCTGGGAGCTGCCTGAACCTTCTGGCGCCGGTTCTGCGAGAACTCAGCCAGGACCAGGATGCTCGCTGGTTGACGCTGATTGCTCCACCGGCCAGCGTTACCCAGGCCTGGTTGCGGGACGCTGGCCTGAATCGTGAGCGCATCCTGCTGTTGCAACCGCGAGGCACTCAAAGCGCCCAGCAGTTGACCTGCGAAGCCTTGCGCCTGGGTCGCAGTCACACAGTGGTCAGTTGGCTCAACCCGTTGACCACGACAGCGCGGCAACAGTTGATCAGCGCCGCCCGCATTGGGGACGCACAAAGCCTGAATATTCGATTGGGCTAAAGCAGGTGCGGGGCTTCTTCAAAGGCAGAGAAGCCGGCGGTCACGCTATCCAAAAAAGCCGACAGGCGGGATCAATGAAGAACCCGCGGTCCCTCTTCCTTGTTGAATTCGCCCTCAACCAGGCGACCTGCCATCTGGACGCCCACGCTGAGCATCGCCTTGGCAACTTCGACGTGTTGGCCCTGCAGGAATACCTTGGCATCTTCGGAAAAGTTCAGGGTAACCAGAGAACCCTCGTCTTCGGCCCTGCGCAGCTCGATGCGACCATCAGGAAGTTCGACAATTTCTAGAAAGGACGTTGGCATAAAAGTCTGTTCTCCACGAAAGGCGAGGATTATATAGTCATCAGCCAGGCTTCGCTCGGGATCTTGACCAAGCGTTATTTAACGTACGTAACTGGCCTGGAAAAACTCAGCACTCATTCAGGCCTTCACGAAAGCGTATCGCCAGGCTCTTCAAGTTCTGGCGCCAGCTCTCCAGCTCCTCCCGGCTCAACTCCAGCTCAGGGTCCTGTTCATCCAGATTGACCGCCACGATCAACGGCTGGGTCACGTCACCCTTGGGCTTGCGTGGAGCCCGTGGCGGCTCGAACAAGGCCGCATGGGCCGCCAATAGCTTCGCCAGCCAGGTTTCCGGGTTATGCGCCAGCTCGACCATTTCGGCCAATTCCGGGATAGCGATCGTTTCCAGCACTTCGCGGGTCAACAGCAGCTCGGCCCGCGCGGCATTCGCTTGGGGCAGGCGATAGAAACCGGCGATTTCATGGCACAACCCCAACAGCGCACCGTACAGGTGAAACAGCGCAGACTCGCGTCCTGCCTGGAGCAGAGCCGGGGAATTCATCGCACGCCCATCCTCGGCCCTGGTGAGCGCTTCGAGCGACAGACCGGCGAAATAGATTTTCTGATTGGTGCGGGTATAGAGTTCGTGGGCCATGGCGGCATCTCCCCAACGAAATGAAAGCTTCAGGCAAGGGCGACAGTGTCGTGGATCAACCGAGGCCACTGCAAGCCAAAAACAAAAAGGCCGCATGAAAACCCGTGGGTTTGCCATGTGGCCTTTTTGTTAGGTCAGTGCGGATTCAGCGATTGCAGGGGACGGCAGCGACCGAAACGTCGGACCGGTCCAGCGGGAGCAAGCTCCCTCGCCACAAGAGCCTCAGCTCCGCCCTCCAGACAAGTCCTGGCGATCAGCGCTTGTCTTCAACGGTCCATTTACCGCCGTCGTAGTACGCCTTCCACCCGGTCGGCTTGCCGTCGACTTCGGTCTGCACGTACTGCTCCTTGGTCTTGCGGCTATAGCGAATGACCGCTGGGCGCCCGTCAGGATCCTTCTGCGGCGCTTCGCAGAGGAAATGGTACTTCGGATCGATCTCATCCTTGTGCGGCACGATTTCCAACACCAACGGTGCACGGGTCTCGCGGTTTTTCGGGAACTGACTGGCCGCCAGGAACAGGCCGGACGCACCGTCGCGCAGAATGTAGGTATCGTTGACCTTCTCGCATTTGAGTTCGGGCATCTTCACCGGGTCCATTTTCGGCGGCGCCGCGTCACCGCTCTTGAGCAGCTTGCGGGTGTTCTTGCAGGTCGGGTTGGTGCAACCGAAGAACTTGCCGAAACGACCGGTCTTGAGCTGCATCTCGCTGCCACACTTGTCGCATTCCAGGCTTGGACCTTCATAGCCCTTGATGCGGTAGGTGCCCTCTTCAATCTCATAGCCGGCACAGTCCGGGTTGTTGCCACAGATGTGCAGCTTGCGTTTTTCGTCCAGCAGATAGGCATCCATCGCCGTGCTGCAGATCGGGCAACGATGCTTGCCGCGCAGCACCAGGGATTCGGATTCGCCCTCGTCGTCAGCGGCGATTTCATCGCCTGGCACCAGGTTGACAGTCGCCTTGCAGCGCTCCTTGGGTGGCAGGCTGTAGCCCGAGCAACCGAGGAACACGCCGGTCGAGGCGGTACGAATTTGCATCGGACGCCCGCAGGTCAGGCACGGAATGTCGGTCATGACCGGCTGGTTGGCCCGCATGCCGTTGTCCGGGCTCTCGGCCACTTCGAGCTTTTTCTTGAAGTCGCCGTAGAACTCGTCAAGGACGTTTTTCCAGTCTCGCTCGCCCTGGGCCACGTCGTCGAGATTCTCTTCCATGCCGGCGGTGAAACCGTAATCCATCAGGTTCGAGAAGCTCTCGGACAGGCGTTCGGTAACGATGTCACCCATCTTTTCCGAGTAGAAGCGACGGTTGTGCAGCGCCACGTAGCCACGATCCTGAATGGTGGAGATGATCGCCGCGTAGGTCGAAGGACGACCAATACCGCGCTTTTCCATTTCCTTGACCAGGCTGGCTTCCGAATAACGCGCCGGCGGCTTGGTGAAATGCTGCGTCGGATCGAGCTTGATCAGCTTCATCACGTCGCCCTGGGCCATATCTGGCAGGACGTCATCGTCACCAGGCTTGGTGATTTGCGGCATGACGCGGGTGTAGCCGTCGAACTTCAGGATACGGCCCTTGGCGCGCAGCTCGAAGTCACCGGCTCCGACGCTGACTGTGGTCGACAGGTATTGCGCCGGCAGCATCTGGCAGGCGAGGAACTGGCGCCAGATCAATTCGTAGAGACGCTCTGCATCACGCTCCATGCCCGATAGCTTGCTTGGCTCGGTGTTGGCATCGGACGGACGAATCGCTTCGTGAGCCTCTTGGGCGCCTTCCTTGCTGCTATAGACGTTTGGCGTTTCTGGCAGATACTTCTTGCCGAACTCGCTTTCTATATAGGTACGTGCCATCGCCACGGCGTCAGCCGAGAGGTTGGTCGAGTCGGTACGCATGTACGTGATGTAACCAGCTTCGTACAGACGCTGGGCCATCATCATGGTTTTCTTCACGCCAAAGCCCAGGCGGTTGCTCGCGGCCTGCTGCAGCGTGGACGTGATGAACGGCGCGGACGGCTTGCTGCTGGTCGGCTTGTCCTCGCGCTTGACGATGCTGTAGCTGGAAGCCTTGAGCTTTTCCAGCGCGGCCATGGCCTGTGCTTCATTGAGAGGCTTGAAGGCTTCGCCCTTCTCCCGGGCCACGTCGAAGCGCACGGTGGCGCCCTTCGCGGTGCCGAGGTCGGCATGGACTTCCCAATATTCTTCAGGGATGAACGCACGGATTTCCCGCTCGCGCTCCACCACCAGTTTCACTGCGACCGACTGCACGCGACCGGCCGACAGGCCACGGGCGATCTTGGCCCACAGCAATGGCGAGACCATGTAGCCGACCACACGATCGAGGAAGCGACGCGCCTGCTGGGCGTTGACCCGATCGATGTCCAGCTCGCCCGGCTGGGAGAAGGCCTCCTGGATGGCCTTCTTGGTAATTTCGTTGAACACCACGCGCTTGTAGCGGCTGTCATCCCCACCAATGGCTTCGCGCAGGTGCCAGGCAATGGCTTCCCCTTCGCGGTCCAAGTCCGTCGCGAGATAGATGGTGTCGGCATCCTTGGCGAGCCGGCGCAGCTCCTCGATGACTTTTTCCTTGCCCGGGAGGATCTCGTACTTGGCTTTCCAGCCGTGTTCCGGATCGACCCCCATGCGCGAGACCAGCTGCTTGCGCGCCTTGTCTTTCGGCGACAGCGCCGGCGCTTCACCAGCCGCAGCCTTGCCGCGCTTGGCGGCAGGCTCCTTGCTGGCGCTAGCCGAACCGCTGGTGGGCAGGTCTCGGATATGGCCGATACTCGACTTCACCACGTATTGGTTGCCCAGATACTTGTTGATGGTCTTGGCCTTAGCCGGGGATTCCACAATGACCAGCGATTTGCCCATGGATCAGAAAATTCCTGAATTCTAAAAAGTGAAAGGCGGTTGGCGCCTGACGCGGCACCGCTATATATAGTGGCTGCAAGGTGAGGTCAAGCGCAGGGTTGCCCGCATGTGGACCTCAAGACCTGGAAAAAATGCTCTCTTCGGCCTGCACCAAAGCAAAGCGTGGCACCTGTTCGCCGTCAACCTCGACGGACTCCTGGAACATGCTCAAGGGACGCACCCAAAAGCCGTAATCGCCATACAAGGCTTGATAGAAGACCACTTCTTCCTCGGTCTCGGAATGCCGCGCAATGCTGAATACGCGGTACTGCGGACCTTTGTAATGCTGGTAGAGCCCAGGTTGTATCGGCATGCTTTGGCCCTCACTCAAATCTTTTCAAAATAAAAATAAAATCTTTTTCTACTAAACCCGTAAAAACAAAAACCGGGGCACTTGGCCCCGGCTTCCATCGACGCAACGCTTAGACGCGTTCGAAGACAGTGGCGATGCCCTGGCCGAGGCCAATGCACATGGTGGATACGCCAAAGGTGCCGCCATTCTGCTTCATGACGTTGAGCAGCGTGCCGGAGATACGTGCACCGGAGCAACCGAACGGGTGACCCAGGGCGATCGCACCGCCGTGCAGGTTAACCTTCTCATTCATCTTGTCGAGCACTTTCAAATCTTTCAACACTGGCAGGGCCTGTGCGGCGAACGCTTCGTTGAGCTCGAAGAAGTCGATATCGGAAATACCCAGGCCTGCACGCTTCAAGGCTTTCTGCGTGGCCGGTACTGGACCATAGCCCATGATCGCCGGGTCCACACCCGCCACGGCCATCGAACGAATCACCGCCATCGGCTGGATACCCAGGTCCTGGGCACGCTGGGCCGACATCACGATCATGCACGAGGCGCCGTCAGTGATCTGCGACGAGGTACCGGCCGTCACGGTGCCGCCCTTCGGATTGAATGCCGGCTTGAGGGCTGCCAGGCTTTCCAGGGTGGTTTCCGGACGAATGGTTTCGTCGTAGTCGAACAGCTTCAGGAAGCCATTCTCGTCGTAGCCCTGCATCGGAATGATTTCGTCCTTGAACTTGCCTTCCACCGTCGCCTTGTGGGCGAGCTGATGGGAGCGCACGCCAAAGGCATCCTGCTGCTCACGGGTGATGCCATGCATTTTGCCGAGCATTTCCGCGGTCAGGCCCATCATGCCCGAGGCTTTTGCCGCATGCAGCGACATGTGCGGGTTCGGATCGACGCCATGCATCATGCTCACGTGGCCCATGTGCTCGACACCACCCACGACGAATACATCACCGTTGCCGGTCATGATCGCCTGGGCGGCGGTGTGCAGCGCGCTCATGGACGAACCGCACAGGCGGCTGACGGTCTGGCCGGCCGCGGTGTGAGGGATCTGGGTCATCAGCGAGGCCATGCGGGCGATGTTCCAGCCCTGCTCCAGGGTCTGGTTCACACAGCCCCAGATCACGTCTTCGACTTCGTTGGGGTCGACCTCGACGTTGCGTTCCAGCAGCTTGCTGATCAGGTGCGCCGACATGTCTTCGGCGCGGGTGTTGCGGTGCATGCCGCCTTTGGAGCGGCCCATCGGCGTACGACCGAAGTCGACAATCACGACGTCTCTAGGATTCAAGCTCATAAATGTTCTCTCGCTCTAGTCGTTGGGCGCTTAACCGAAGAAGCTCTGGCCGTTCTTGGCCATTTCACGCAGCTTCGCGGTCAGGTGGTACAGCGCGCCCAGATCAGCGTACTGGTCAGCCAGGGCAACGAACTCGGCCACACCGATCGAATCGATATAGCGCAGCGCACCGCCACGGAATGGAGGGAAACCGATACCGTAGACCAGACCCATGTCGGCTTCGGCGGCGGTTTCGACAATGCCGTCTTCCAGGCAACGCACGGTTTCGAGGCACAGCGGGATCATCATCCAATTGATGATGTCTTCGTCGGTGACTTCGCGCTGCTCGTAGACGATCGGCTTGAGCACTTCCAGCACCGACGCGTCGGCCACCTTCTTCTGCTTGCCGCGCTTGTCGGTCTCGTAGGCATAGAAGCCTTTGCCGTTCTTCTGGCCCAGGCGCTTGGCTTCGTAGAGCACGTCCACAGCCGAACGACGGTCGTCTTTCATGCGGTCCGGGAAGCCTTCAGCCATCACGTCACGACCGTGGTGACCGGTGTCGATGCCGACCACGTCCATCAGGTATGCCGGGCCCATTGGCCAGCCGAATTTTTCCATGATCTTGTCGATGCGCACGAAGTCCACGCCAGCGCTGACCAGCTTGGCGAAACCGCCGAAGTATGGGAACAGCACACGGTTGACCAGGAAACCCGGGCAGTCATTGACGACGATCGGGTTCTTACCCATTTTCTTGGCGTAAGCCACGGTAGTGGCGACGGCATGTTCGCTGGACTTCTCGCCACGGATCACTTCCACCAGCGGCATCATGTGCACCGGGTTGAAGAAGTGCATGCCGACGAAGTTTTCCGGACGCTTGAGCGCCTTGGCCAGCAGCGAGATGGAAATGGTCGAGGTGTTCGAGGCGAGGATGGTGTCCTCCTTGACCTTGTCTTCGACTTCAGCCAACACCGCCTGCTTGACCTTCGGGTTCTCGACAACCGCTTCGACCACCAGGTCGACATGGCCGAAATCGCCGTAGGACAGCGTAGGACGAATGCCGTTGAGCACTTCGGCCATCTTCGCAGCCGTCATGCGGCCTTTGTCGACACGGCCGACCAACAGCTTGGCGGCTTCGGCCAGGCCCTGTTCGATCCCGTGTTCGTTGATGTCCTTCATCAGGATCGGCGTGCCCTTGGACGCCGACTGATAGGCGATGCCGCCGCCCATGATGCCGGCGCCGAGTACGGCAGCCTGCTTCACGTCGCGAGCGATTTCGTCATAGGCCTTGGCCTTTTTCTTCAGTTCCTGGTCATTGAGGAACAAACCAATCAGGCTTTGTGCAGCCGAAGTCTTGGCCAACTTGACGAAGCCGGCGGCCTCGACTTCAAGGGCCTTGTCGCGACCGAAGTTGGCGGCTTTCTGGATGGTCTTGATCGCTTCGACCGGCGCCGGATAGTTCGGGCCTGCCTGGCCTGCAACGAAACCCTTGGCGGTTTCGAACGCCATCATCTGTTCGATGGCGTTGAGCTTGAGTTTCTCCAGCTTCGGCTGGCGCTTGGCCTTGTAGTCGAACTCGCCGCTGATGGCGCGCTTGATGGTCTCAAGGGCTGCTTCCTGGAGTTTGCCAGGTTCGACCACGGCATCCACGGCACCGACTTTCAGCGCGTCTTCAGCGCGGTTTTCCTTGCCGGCGGCAATCCACTCGATGGCGTTGTCGGCACCGATGAGGCGCGGCAAGCGCACGGTTCCGCCGAAGCCTGGGTAGATACCCAGCTTGACTTCCGGCAGGCCGATCTTGGCGGTGGTGGACATGACGCGGTAATCCGCTGCCAGGCACATTTCCAGGCCGCCACCCAGGGCGACGCCATTGATGGCAGCAACAGTGGGGACGTTAAGGTCTTCGAAGTCGCTGAAAATACGGTTGGCTTCGAGGTTGCCAGCGATCAGTTCGGCATCGGGCAGCTTGAAGTTATCGACGAATTCGGTGATGTCGGCGCCGACGATGAACACGTCCTTGCCGCTGCTGACGATCACACCCTTGATCGAAGCATCTGCCTTGATAGTGTCTACGGCCTGACGCAGTTCATTCAGGGTTAGACGGTTGAACTTGTTGACGGACTCACCCTTGAGATCGAACTTCAGTTCGACGATGCCACTTTCAAGAGCCTTAACCGTGATGGCTTTACCTTCGTAAATCATCAACTGATCTCCACGATATGGAAGCTGAACAGTACACGTTGAACGCTGACCGCTGGTTTGGGCATTGACGTTGTCATCAATGCTACGCCAATCCGCCAGGCACACCCGTCAACGCGATAGTCGGGTTCTGTAGGAGCATTCTGAAAATACAAACGCTCAATTCATACGCCCGTTTGATTTGGGTACGTCACCTTCACGGAATTTCCGACAATTGTCAATCGCCCTAAACAGGGGCAAGAATTCGACTTTACGGTCATTTCCGAACCCCATGGATCCGCAACACGACGGTGCATGAGCAGCCATTCATAGAATCAATAATTAGAAAAGTCGCCCTAATTGCAGGCGCGTCGGATTCAGTTGGCTACGCTGTCAGGAAGACGAGTGGATATTTGGGAATGATGGGGCGATGTGAACGACACCCGACATGAGAAATAAATTACCGGCCTGCCTGGCCAACCCGCCCGATGAGACTGTCGGGCTTTTTTACGCCTCAGGCCAGCGCCTTGAGCACGTCGGCAATGTCCTGCAAGATTCTGGCTTCGCCTTTTTCGCCCCAATACAAGGCAATCATTTGCCCATCGGCTTCGACTTTGTAGACGTTGGCCGGCAATTTTTCGAAATGATTGAGCAATGCCTCATCCTGGCAGACCTCGCGCCACTGGTTGACCCACACGCCCGGCGCCGTTTGCCAATAACACCAGCAGGCCGGTTGCTTGCCCCGCCGAGGCCGATGGTACTGGGCGCAAGGGTTCGGTGGCTGCTGACCGAGCCAGTGTGGCCACTCCTGGGGCGCCAATTGCATGGCCAGTCCCAGGCGCCGCGCTTCCATGCGCAGGGCCATGCGACCGCTCTGGACACGGGACGGGCGCAACCATGCCAGCGGACTTAACACCACCAACAGGATTGACAGCACTATCCAGACCGTCATATTCGTACTCCCCGATTCTGATGAGCCATCGACGCACATCGCCGTCAATGCGCTTGAAACCAGCCATACTTACCGTATCGCAATTCTCTGGAGTGCTTTCCATGTACTACAACCACGTCCTGGTCGCTGTCGACCTCACTGAAGAATGCGATCCCGTTGTCAAGCGCGCTCGCGCCCTGTGCGACGACAGAGACACGAAATTGTCGCTGGTGCATATCGTCGAACCGATGGCCATGGCCTTTGGCGGAGACGTGCCGATGGACCTTTCCCAATTGCAACAACAGCAGTTCGACCAAGCCAAGGAGCGCCTGGACCGGCTGATCGTGAAATATCCGGACCTGAAAAAGGAAAACTGCCACCTGACCTACGGCCAGCCGCGCCAGGAGATTCATCATCTGGCCAAGGAACAGGGTTGCGACTTGATCGTTGTCGGCAGTCATGGCCGGCACGGCCTGGCGTTGCTGCTGGGTTCGACCGCCAACGATGTGCTGCATGGCGCGCCCTGCGATGTGCTGGCAGTGCACTTGGTCAAACGCAGCTAGTTCACTCACTGAACCTGTGGCGAGGGAGATTGCTCCCGCTTGAGTGCGAAGCACTCACCGCTAGGGCCGCTTCGCAGCCCAACGGGAGCAAGCTCCCTCGCCACAGTCATTGAGCGTGAGCGGACTCAAGCGTCCAATTCAGCCCAACGCTCGACCAGGGTATCCAGCTCGGCCTGCAGTTGTTCCAAGTGCGCGATCACCTTGGCGGTTTCGGCAGCAGGACGCTGGTAAAAGCCGGCATCGGCCATTTCGGCCTCTACCGCTGCAATCTGCTGCTCCTTCGCATCGATGTCACCCGGCAACGCTTCCAGCTCGCGCTGCAGCTTGTAGCTGAGCTTTTTCTTGGCCGGCGCCGCTGCGGCGGCAGCTGGGGCGGGCTCGGCCTTGACTACCGCTGAGTTCAGGTCGGCCTTGCCGGATTTGCTCTCGGTTACCCCCAAAAGACGCGGCGAGCCACCCTGGCGCAACCAATCCTGATAGCCGCCGACGTATTCACGCACGAGGCCTTCACCTTCGAAGACCAGGGTGCTGGTGACCACGTTGTCGAGGAATGCCCGGTCGTGGCTGACCATCAGCACGGTGCCGTTGAAGGTCAGCAATACCTCTTCCAGCAGTTCGAGGGTTTCCACGTCCAGGTCGTTGGTCGGTTCGTCGAGCACCAGCAGGTTCGCCGGCTTGCTGAACAACTTGGCCAGCAACAGACGGGCGCGCTCGCCACCGGACAGCGCCTTGACCGGCGTACGGGCACGCTGGGGGCTGAACAGGAAATCGCCCAGGTAGCTCAGGACATGGCGGCTCTGACCGTCGATATCGATGAAATCGCGGCCTTCGGCCACGTTGTCGATCACGGTTTTTTCCAAGTCCAACTGGTGGCGCAACTGGTCGAAATAGGCCACGTCGATCTTCGTGCCCTCTTCTACCTTACCGCTGGTCGGCACCAGGCCACCGAGCATCAGCTTGAGCAACGTGGTCTTGCCGGTGCCGTTGGCGCCCAGCAGGCCAATGCGATCGCCACGCTGCAGGACCATGGAGAAGTCCTTGACCAGGAACGGGCCGCCCGGATGGGCGAAACTGACGTTCTCCAGCACCATGACCTGCTTGCCGGACTTATCGGCCGTTTCCAGCTGAATATTCGCCTTGCCGGTGCGCTCGCGGCGCTCGCTGCGTTCGACACGCAAGGCCTTGAGGGCCCGGACACGCCCTTCGTTACGGGTACGACGGGCCTTGATGCCCTGCCGAATCCAGACCTCTTCCTGGGCCAGACGCTTGTCGAACAAGGCGTTGGCGGTTTCTTCCGCTGCCAGGGCCGCTTCCTTGTGCACCAGGAAGCTGGCGTAGTCGCCGTTCCAGTCGATCAGGCCGCCGCGGTCCAGTTCGAGGATGCGCGTTGCCAGGTTCTGCAGGAAGGAACGGTCGTGGGTGATGAACAGCACGGCACCCTGGAAATCCTTCAAGGCCTCTTCAAGCCAGGCGATGGCACCGATGTCCAAGTGGTTGGTCGGTTCGTCGAGCAGCAGCAGATCCGGCTCGGACACCAGGGCCTGGGCCAGCAGGACGCGACGACGCCAGCCACCGGACAACTCGGCGAGGGTTTTGTCGGCGGGCAATTGCAGGCGGCTCAGGGTGCTGTCGACCAGTTGCTGCAACCGCCAGCCATCACGGGCTTCCAGGTCATGTTGCACATGCATCAACTTGTCCAGGTCGGCATCGGTGACGATGTTCTGGCTCAAGTGGTGATATTCGGCCAACAGCGCACCGACGCCGTCCAGGCCTTCGGCGACCACGTCGAACACCGTCCGCTCGTCGGCCACCGGCAATTCCTGGGGCAATTCGCCTATTTTCAGGCCTGGCGCACGCCAGACCGAGCCGTCATCGGGCTTCTGGTCGCCCTTGACCAGCTTCATCATGCTGGACTTGCCAGTGCCGTTGCGGCCGATGATGCACACCCGCTCACCACGGGCGATCTGCCAGGACACCTTGTCCAACAACGGCATCGCGCCGAAAGCAAGGGACACATCGCTGAATTTGAGCAGGGTCATGAGCTTCTCCAAAAACCGGGCGCGCATTCTACCTGAGATGAGACCTCAGGAGTCCGCCAATTTCGCAACTGAAGCACTCTGCACAACAAATGTTGCGAACTTGCGCCGACGGCCTTGCAAAGCTTTCGCCGGCTGCTGGCAAAAGGCTAAGCTACAGACAGTTACCCTGGGGTCACCCCTGGGCTTGTCATGTTTTTTCTGCCCGGATGTCTCATGCGCAGTCGCCTTTTCAGTGTTTTAACGTGTCTTTTTGTGTGTGCCACTGCCGCTCAAACCGCTCAGGCGGTGGATATTTCCATTCAACGCCAGTATTACGACGAGGCCAAGCGAGCCCTGGCCAAGGGCGATTCAGGCCCCTATTTTCGCTACAGCCAGGCCCTGCGCGATTATCCGCTGGAGCCGTACCTGGCCTATGACGAATTGACCGCCCGTCTCAAGAGCGCGAGCAACGCCGAGATCGAGAAATTTCTCGCCGAGCACGGCGACCTGCCCCAGGCCAACTGGATGAAGTTGCGCTGGTTGCGCTGGCTGACCGAGCGCGGCGATTGGGAGACGTTCGTCAAATACTACGACCCCAAGCTCAATTTCACCGAACTGGACTGCCTCAACGCCCAGTATCAGATTACCCATGGGCTGAAGGCCGAGGGCTACGCCAATACGGAAAAGCTCTGGCTCACCGGCAAATCCCAGCCGGCGACCTGTGATGCGCTGTTCGGCCTGTGGGCCTCCGAAGGCCAGTTGACCGAACAGAAGCGCTGGGACCGTGCCAAGCTGGCCGCCCAGGCTCGCAACTACCCACTGGCCAACAGCCTGAGCAGTGGCCTGACGACGCTCGCCCCACGCGGCAAACTGCTGGTGGATGTCGCGCAAAAACCCGAGCTGCTCAACCAGCCGGCGCGCTTCAGCCCAGCCGACGAACCGATGTCCGACATTGTCAGCCTCGGCCTGCGTCGCCTGGCCCGCCAAGACCCGGACAAAGCAATGGCCTTGCTGGATGGCTACGCCAGTATCATGCACTTTTCCCGGGATGAAAAAGTCGCCATTGCTCGCGAGATCGGCCTGACCCTGGCCAAGCGCTTCGACAGTCGCGCCTTGGACGTAATGACCCAATACGATCCGGAACTGCGGGACGACACAGTTTCGGAATGGCGCTTGCGCCTGCTGCTGCGCCTGGCCCGTTGGGACGACGCTTACCAGTTGACCCGACGCCTGCCGGAATCGCTGGCCAGCACCAACCGCTGGCGCTACTGGCAGGCCCGCACATTGGAGCTGGCACAGCCGCAGAACCCCGAGGCGCTGACACTTTACAAGCACCTGGCCCGCGAACGGGATTTCTATGGCTTCCTGGCTGCCGACCGCTCCCAGTCACCGTACTCGCTCGTCAACAAGCCATTGGTCATGAGCCAGGCGCTGATCAACAAAGTGCGCAACACGCCCGGTGTGCGCCGGGCGCTGGAATTCCACGCCCGAGGCGACATCGTCGACGGACGCCGCGAGTGGTATCACGTCAGCCGTCACTTCAACCGGGACGAGATGGTCGCCCAGGCGAAACTGGCTTATGACCTGAAATGGTATTTCCCGGCGATCCGCACCATCAGCCAGGCCAAGTACTGGGACGACCTGGACATCCGCTTCCCCATGGCCCACCGCGACACCCTGGTGCGCGAAGCCAAGGTTCGCGGACTGCATTCGAGTTGGGTATTTGCGATCACCCGCCAGGAAAGTGCTTTCATGGACGACGCCCGCTCCGGCGTCGGTGCCACCGGCCTCATGCAGTTGATGCCCGGCACCGCCAAGGAAACCGCGCGCAAGTTCAGCATTCCCCTCGCTTCGCCACAGCAGGTGCTGAATCCGGACAAGAACATCGAGTTGGGCGCTGCATACCTGAGCCAGGTGCACAGCCAGTTCAATGGCAACCGCGTCCTCGCCTCTGCTGCCTACAACGCTGGCCCCGGTCGCGTCCGCCAATGGTTGCGCGGCGCCGATCACCTGAGCTTCGACGTCTGGGTCGAAAGCATTCCCTTCGACGAAACCCGCCAATACGTGCAGAACGTGCTGTCTTATTCGGTGATCTACGGTCAGAAGCTCAACTCACCGCAGCCGCTGGTGGACTGGCATGAGCGGTATTTTGATGATCAGTGAGTGAATGGCGAACGCTGGCCTCAAGCAGCCATCTACCCCTGGAAAACAAAATGCCCGTATCGAAAGACGCGGGCATTTTTTTTGGTCGGTGGCTGGACTTTGTAAGTCGGTGGTGAACAGCGAATCTGGGAAGACCCCAGCCCCCTCTGTGGGAGCGAGCCTGCTCGCGAAGACGGTGCCACAGCCAACATCCCTGTGGCTGATCTACCGCCATCGCGAGCAAGCTCGCTCCCACATGGATTTCGGCTCACAATGACTCATGCTTCAGAACCGCCATGTTGGCTGAACTGCAACGCCGCCAACCGCGCATACAGAGCATTGCTGGCGACCAGTTCCTGGTGGGTACCAATGGCCACCACCCTGCCCTGGTCCATGACCGCGATCCGGTCGGCGTTTTTCACCGTGGCCAGGCGATGGGCAATGACCAGGGTCGTGCGGTTTTTCATCAGGCTGGGCAGGGCTTGCTGGATCAGATGTTCACTTTGCGCATCAAGGGCGCTGGTGGCTTCGTCCAGCAGCAGGATCGGTGCGTCCACCAGCAGCGCGCGGGCGATGGCCAGGCGCTGGCGCTGGCCGCCGGATAGCCCCAGGCCTCCGTCGCCCAGGTGGGTCTGGTAGCCGTCGGGCATTTTTTCGATGAAGTCATGGGCATGGGCGATCTGCGCGGCCTCACGCACCTGCGCGGAAGTCGCCTGAGGGTTTCCGTAGCGAATGTTCTCCTCGACCGTGCCAAAAAATAGCGCCGGGCTTTGTGAGACCAGGGCGAAATGCCGGCGCAGGTCCAGCGGATCGAGCAAGGTCAGCGGCACGTCGTCGATCAGGATCTGCCCTTGCGACGGATCGTAGAAACGCAACAGCAAGTCGTAAACCGTCGATTTGCCCGCGCCGGACGGCCCGACAAGGGCCAGGGTCTCGCCGGCATGGACCGTCAGGTCGAGGCCGTCGACCGCGTAACTTTCCGGCCGGGACGGGTAGGAAAACCGCACGCCTTCGAGGCGCAGGTCACCCCGGACACGCTCCGGCAAGATCACCAGGCCAGACGCCGGCGGCTGGATGATGTTTTGCGAGCGCAACAGTTCGGCAATGCGTTCCGCCGCGCCGGCCGCCCGTTGCAGCTCGCCAATGACTTCGCTCAGGGTACCGAAGGCACTGCCGACGATCAGGCTGTAGAAGACGAAAGCCGCCAGCTCGCCGCCGGAGATGCGCCCGGCGATCACATCCATGCCACCGACCCAAAGCATCACGCCCACCGCTCCAAGCACCAGCACGATCACCAGCGTGATCAGCCATGCCCGCTGGGCGATACGCTGCCGGGCCGTGTCGAAGGCCTGCTCAACCGTCACCGAAAAGCGTTGTTCATCCTGGACCTGATGGTTGTAAGCCTGCACGGTCTTAATCTGGCCGAGGGTTTCGGAAACGTAGCTGCCGACATCGGCAATGCGGTCCTGGCTCTGGCGCGACAGGCTGCGCACCCGTCGGCCAAAAATCAGGATCGGCGCGAGCACCAGGGGCAAGGCAATCACCACGATGCTGGTCAGCTTGGGGTTGGTGACGAACAACAGCACGATGCCACCGATCACCATCAACACGTTGCGCAAGAACAACGACAGCGATGAGCCGATCACCGACTGCAGCAAGGTGGTATCGGCGGTCAGCCGTGATTGGATTTCCGAGCTGCGGTTGTTTTCGTAGAAGCCCGGGTGCAGGTACACCAAGTGGTTGAAGACCTGTCGGCGGATATCGGCGACCACCCGCTCGCCGATCCAGGACACCAGGTAGAAACGGGCAAACGTACCGATCGCCAGCGCCACCACCAGCACCATGAACAGGCCGATGGATTGATTGAGCAGGTGCGGTGAGCGGGTCATGAAGCCCTGGTCCACCAGCAACCGTATGCCCTGCCCCATGGACAAGGTGATGCCAGCGGTGACGATCAAAGCCAGCAAGGCGCCGGCAACCTGTTTGCGATAAGGGGTAATGAAGCCGCTGGCCAAGCGAATGGCACGGCGATGACGGGAAGAAAGCATCAGAAGCATCCGATAATACAGCGGGAGAAAACCGGCCAGCGGCACCGAAGCGCGACGGAACCAAGTTGAATCAGAATGAGTCAGGTTAAATATGACCACAACGACTAGCGGCTAGATGTTATCGGTCTAAAGTCTGGCTGGAAACGCGAGTGTGTTTCTGATTGAGTGGAGGTGTCGCCATGAACCTACAAGGAGTGTCATGGCTCGGTCACCTGGCGACATTAAAGTAGGCACACAACCTGATGAGGAGACAGGCCATGTCCTTGCAACACAGCAGCGACGACAAGATCCAAGTAATCCGTACGCAACCGGACCAGTCCCTGGGTTGCTCGTTCATCGATGCCCAAGGGCACGAAGTTCCGATCACCGAAGACATGATCCAGAAAGCGTGCAGCGAGCTGGAAAAAAGACTGGTCAAGCCTGCCGAACAAGAGTGATACAGCCCGTCTTCAATTGGAACCCGACGTTGATGTCGGGTTTTTTATGCCTGCATGGCTAGGGAGCATTCCACCGTTAAAGAGTGGTGGCGCCCAGCGCTGTCACGATCTGCTGCAAAGCCTGGGACGCCCCGTCGATACGCACCTTCAAGCTGTCGATTTCCCGACGCGGCGGATAGTGCTTGCGCAAGGCATCGAACGCACCGCGTTGTTCACTGACCGTTCCCACCAGGCTGCGGCGAAAATCCGCGTCGTCGCGTCTTGGGTCGTACACGCTCCGGCATAGTGCCGCCAGGGCCCAGGCTGGATCGGTTGCGGCGTCCAGGGTGATGCCACCCAGCCAGGGCTTGGGCAGTAGGTCGCCGAGGCTGACTTCAACCGGCCGCTGCAGGAAACCACACAAGGCCTCATAGATCTGCGCGGTGCCGCGTTGACGCCCATCGAGGCTGTAGCCGGCGATGTGCGGCGTGGCAATTACGCACAGATCAGCCAGGTCCACGTCTACGGTCGGTTCCTGTTCCCAGACGTCGAGCACGGCTTGCAGGTCTTCGCGCTCCAGCAGCACCTCGCGCAGCGCCGCGTTGTCGATAACCGGGCCGCGGGCCGCATTGATCAGCCAGGTCCCAGGTTTGAGCCGGTTCAGGCGTTCTTCGTCGAAGAGATGCCAGGTCGGTTGATCGCCGTCACGGGTCAGCGGGGTGTGCAGGCTGATCACATCGCACTGCTCGATGATCTGCTCCAGGCTCACATATTCGCCACCCTCGGCAGCCTGGCGCGGCGGATCGCAGATTTTCACGGCCCAGCCAAGGGCCTTGAGCACCTCAATCAATCGCCCCCCCACCTGGCCCGCACCGACCACACCAAAAGTCCGCTGTCGCAAGTCCACGCCTTCAATCTCAGCCAGGGTCATCAGGCTGCCCAGCACATAGTCCACCACGCCACGGGCATTGCACCCCGGAGCACTGGCCCAGCGGATGCCGGCCTCGGCGAAATAATCCAGGTCCAGGTGATCGGTACCGATGGTGCAAGTGCCGACGAAGCGCACCTTGCTGCCTTCGAGCAGGGCCCGATTGACCTGGCTGACCGAGCGCACCAGCAGCACATCGGCCTGCTCGACCATCGCCCGATCGATGCCCCGTCCCGGCACCCGGCGGATCTCGCCGAAACCTTGAAAAAAGGCATCGAGAAGGGGGATGTTTTCGTCAGCGACGATCAGCATGGCAAAGCTCCTTTGGCGGGGATGGGCAGTGTAGGCGCTACGCGGCTAGATGGGCCAGCGCATTACTTCAGTGAACGATGTTGTGGCGAGGGAGCTTGCACCCGCTGGGTTGCGAAGCAACCCCTATCCAAAGAGCGACGACTGCTGCGCAGCCGAGCGGGAGCAAGCGCCCTCGCCACGGGTCACCCTATCCCCGGTCAACAGTACAGGCTGGACACACGGGAGCAGGCGATTACAAATCCCCAACACAGCTTTTTTCCTGACCACTGCGTCAAGGCGTAGAATGCGCCGCCTCGCGCTTAATCTTTTCGGACGCTTCGCCTGTGAATACGGTTACAGACACCCCCCCACTCTCCCGCCCGGCCCGGATTCGCCTGGAACTCAAGACGCTGCTGGCCCTGGCAGTGCCGATCATGGTGGCGCAACTGGCGACCACTGCGATGGGGTTCGTCGATGCGGTGATGGCCGGTCGTGTCGGCCCGCGGGATTTGGCGGCGGTGGCGCTGGGCAACTCGATCTGGGTGCCGGTGTTCCTGTTGATGACCGGCACGCTGCTGGCCACCACCCCGAAAGTCGCCCAGCGCTTTGGCGCCGGCACGTTCGACGAGATCGGCCCACTGGTGCGCCAGGCGTTGTGGCTCGCGCTAGTGGTGGGATTGATCGCAACGCTGGCGCTATTCAGCGCCGAACCCATCCTGCACGTCATGAAGGTCGATCCCGAATTGATCGGCCCGTGCATGGAATACCTGCGAGGCATCGGCACGGGCCTGCCAGCCGTGGCGTTGTATCACGTGCTGCGGTGTTTCAGCGACGGCCTGGGTCGTACGCGACCGGCCATGGTGCTGGGCTTGTGCGGGCTCGCCCTGAACATTCCGCTCAATTACATTTTCATTTACGGCCACCTGGGCGTGCCCGCCATAGGTGGCGTGGGTTGCGGCTGGGCCACCGCCATCGTGATGTGGGTCATGGCGCTGGGCATGGCCGGTTGGGCCCGCTGGGCGCCGGCCTATCAGTCGAGTCGACTGTTCAGCCGTTTCGACTGGCCGCAATGGGCGACCATCAAGCGCCTGCTGGGCATTGGCCTGCCGATTGGCATCGCGGTGTTTGCCGAATCGAGCATCTTTGCAGTGATAGCCCTGCTGATCGGCAGCCTCGGCGCTACGGTGGTGGCTGGACACCAGATCGCCCTGAACTTCAGCTCCCTGGTGTTCATGATCCCCTATTCTCTAGGCATGGCCGTGACCGTGCGCGTCGGTCAAGCCCTGGGGCGGCGCCAGCCTCGGGAGGCGCGCTTCGCCGCCGGCGTGGGAATGGCCACGGCGCTGGCCTATGCCTGCCTGTCGGCGAGCCTGATGTTCGGCTTGCGCGGCCCCATCGCTGCGATCTACACCGCCGATCCGATAGTGATCGAGGTGGCATCGATGCTGATTGTCTATGCGGCGCTGTTCCAGTTTTCCGATGCGATACAAGTCACGGCGGCGGGTGCGTTGCGCGGTTACCAGGACACGCGTGTGACGATGATCCTCACCCTGTTCGCCTACTGGGGCATCGGGTTGCCGGTCGGTTACGCCCTGGGCCTGACCGACTGGCTCGGCGCAGCCAGCGGCCCAAGCGGGTTATGGCAAGGCTTGATCGTGGGCTTGAGTTGCGCGGCGCTGATGCTGTCGATCCGCCTGGCCCGCAGTGCGCACAAGCAGATCCGCATCAGCCGCTCGATCGATTAAGCGAGTTTCTTGCGGATCCAGTAGAGGTAGGTGCCGGCCTCTTCCTGCTGCGCCACCAGCTCATGGTCGAGAAACACGCAAAACTTGGGGATGTCGCGGCGGGTCGACGGGTCGGTGGCAATCACCTTGAGCAAACCGCCGGGGGCCAGGTCGCGGATGTGCTGATGCAGCATCATCACCGGTTCCGGGCAATTAAGGCCCGTGGCATCCAGTGTGCCGTCGACCGGCGTATCGTTCATTTCACTCATGTTCTACTCCTGAAACAGGCCGGCATTGTCGCGCAATGCCGGCGCCCTTAACAGACCTGCATCAATCCCTGTGGCGAGGGAGCTATTCAAGGCAACGTCAACGGGACTTCGGCTTTTTACTATCCAACCGCCGCAGATGGCAGGTCACTTCTTCGCGATCGTGGTACAGCTGCTTGCAACCGATCTCAACCTTGATGCCCCGGGCCTTGAAGCCCTCGGCGATGCGTTCGAGCAAGCGCTTGACCTCGGCATACCGTTGTTTCATCGGCAACTTGAGGTTCACCACCGCTTCGCGGCAATGCCCGTCGCCGATCCATTCTTCCAGCATTGCCGCGTTACGTGCCGGCTTCTCGACGATGTCGCAGACCATCCAGTCCACCGGCTGCTTGGGCTTGAAGGTAAAGCCGTCCGCCATCAAATGCTGCACCAAGCCGGTGTCCATTAGGCTTTCGGCCATGGGACCATTGTCGATGGCCGTGACCAACATGCCACGGTTGACCAGTTGCCAGGTCCAGCCGCCCGGTGCCGCGCCGAGGTCCACGCCGGTCATGTCGCTGTGCAGGCGTTCGTCCCACTGGTCACGCGGGATGAAATGGTGCCAGGCTTCCTCGAGCTTGAGGGTCGAGCGGCTCGGTGCTTCCCGGGGGAATTTAAGGCGTGGAATACCCATGGGCCACATCGCCGAATTATCCGCATCCGCCAGGCCCATGAACACTTCGCGGCCGCTCTTGAAGGTCAGCAGTAAACGCGGCTTGCGCGGGTCGTCCACCAACTTGCCGGCCCCAGTCAACGCCTTGCGCAGCGGGCCTTCGAATTTCTTGCAAAAATTCGAAAGTTCCTTGCCGTCGTTGGTGTCCACCACTTCCAGCCACAGGCTGCCGCAGGTCGGGAATGCCGCCATGTGCGCCAGGATCACACTGATGCGGTCGGTTTCCGGCAAATCGATGAAAGTGCCGCGCGCCCATTGGCGCGGAAAAATAAGGTCGGCGAAACGCTGGCCGCGCATCAGGCGCTCGGCCCCGTCGTCTTCGGTGCAGACGAATTCAGCGCAGGCACTGGCCGGTTTGGCCTTGGCGTAGCCGGCCACGTTGAGCCGGGCAGCATGCTCGGCGATCTCGGAACAGACCTCGCCTTCGAAGCCCGGCCGGCAGTGCATAAAAAGCGTGTTCATTGAAACTCCGTAGCAAAGCCTGTCACGAAAACCGCCGCATGATAGCGGAGTTCGGAACCCCGAACCTGCTCGTAGAGTCCAGTGATTAGTCATTCGCTAAAAACAGGGCTAGGTTAAAGGCTCTGTCCGTTCCGTCAGTCCGTAGCCGTGCGGACTCAAAGGAGTGATTTCAATGCCGTCCCTCGATAGCCTGAAAACCCTTAAAACGCTGCAAGTCGACGCCAAGACCTATCATTATTTCAGCCTGCCGGATGCCGCCCGAAGCCTGGGCGACCTGGACAAGCTGCCCATGTCGCTGAAAGTGCTGCTGGAAAACCTGCTGCGCTGGGAAGATGAAAAAACCGTCACTGGCGCTGACCTCAAGGCCCTGGCCGCGTGGCTCAAGGAGCGTCGCTCCGACCGGGAAATCCAGTACCGCCCGGCACGGGTATTGATGCAAGACTTCACCGGTGTCCCCGCCGTGGTCGACCTGGCTGCCATGCGCGCCGCAGTGGAAAAGGCCGGCGGCGATCCCCAGCGGATCAACCCGCTGTCACCCGTGGACCTGGTGATCGACCATTCGGTGATGGTGGACAAATTCGCCAGCAGCCAGGCGTTCGAGCAGAACGTCGACATCGAAATGCAGCGCAACGGCGAGCGCTACGCCTTCCTGCGCTGGGGCCAGAGTGCCTTCGATAATTTCAGCGTGGTACCGCCGGGCACCGGCATCTGCCACCAGGTCAACCTCGAATACCTGGGCCGCACCGTGTGGACCCGCGAGGAGGATGGCCGCCTTTATGCATTCCCGGACACGCTGGTAGGCACCGACTCCCACACCACCATGATCAATGGCCTCGGCGTACTGGGCTGGGGCGTCGGCGGCATCGAAGCCGAAGCGGCCATGCTCGGCCAACCGGTGTCGATGCTGATTCCCGAAGTCGTCGGTTTCAAACTCACCGGCAAGCTGCGCGAAGGCATCACCGCCACCGACCTGGTGCTTACCGTCACGCAGATGCTGCGCAAGAAGGGCGTGGTGGGCAAATTCGTCGAGTTCTATGGCGACGGCCTCGCCGACCTGCCCTTGGCCGACCGTGCCACTATTGCCAACATGGCCCCGGAATATGGCGCCACCTGTGGATTCTTCCCGGTCGACGATGTAACCCTGGACTATCTGCGCTTGTCCGGCCGGCCGGCCGACACTGTGAAACTGGTGGAAGCCTACTGCAAGACCCAGGGCCTGTGGCGCTTGCCCGGCCAGGAACCGGTGTTCACCGACACCCTGGAATTGGACATGGGCAGCGTCGAGGCCAGCCTCGCCGGGCCGAAACGCCCCCAAGACCGGGTATCGCTGCCAAACGTCGGCCAGGCCTTCAGTGACTTCCTGGGACTCCAGGTCAAACCCACCAGTAAGGAGGAAGGTCGCCTGGAAAGCGAAGGCGGCGGTGGCGTGGCGGTGGGCAACGCCGATCAGGTGGGCGAAGCCGAGTACGAGTTCGAAGGCCAGACCCATCGTCTGAAGAACGGCGCGGTGGTGATTGCTGCCATTACGTCCTGCACCAACACCTCCAACCCCAGCGTGATGATGGCCGCCGGGCTGCTGGCCAAAAAAGCAGTGGAAAAGGGCTTGACCCGCAAACCCTGGGTCAAGAGCTCCCTCGCACCGGGCTCCAAGGTCGTCACCGACTATTACAAGGCCGCTGGCCTGACCGAGTACCTGGATAAACTCGGTTTCGACTTGGTGGGCTACGGCTGCACCACCTGTATCGGTAACTCCGGACCGCTGCGGGAACCGATTGAAAAAGCTATCCAGAAAGCCGATCTCACCGTGGCTTCGGTCTTGTCGGGCAACCGCAACTTCGAAGGACGAGTCCATCCGCTGGTCAAGACCAATTGGCTGGCCTCGCCGCCCCTCGTGGTCGCCTATGCCCTGGCCGGTACCGTGCGCATCGACATCAGCAGCGAGCCGCTGGGTAACGATCGAGATGGCAACCCAGTGTACCTGCGGGACATCTGGCCGAGCAGCCGGGAAGTGGCCGACGCCGTGGCCCAGGTGAACACCAGCATGTTCCACAAGGAATACGCGGCGGTGTTCGCCGGGGACGAGCAATGGCAAGCCATCGAAGTGCCGCAAGCGGCCACCTACGTATGGCAATCGGACTCGACCTATATCCAGCATCCGCCGTTCTTCGACGACATCGGCGGGCCGCCACCAGCGGTCAAGAACGTCGAAGGCGCCCGGATCCTGGCCCTGCTGGGAGATTCGGTGACCACCGACCATATTTCCCCGGCCGGCAACATCAAGGCTGACAGCCCGGCCGGTCGCTACCTGCGCGAGCAGGGCGTGGAGCCTAGGGACTTCAATTCCTACGGCTCAAGACGCGGCAATCACCAGGTCATGATGCGTGGCACCTTCGCCAATATCCGCATTCGCAACGAAATGCTCGACGGCGAAGAAGGCGGCAACACGATCTACATCCCCAACGGCGAAAGAATGCCGATCTACGATGCTGCAATGCTCTATCAAGCCACGGGGACGCCGCTGGTGGTGATTGCGGGGCAGGAATACGGTACGGGGTCGAGCCGCGACTGGGCGGCCAAGGGCACTAACCTGCTGGGGGTCAAGGCGGTGATCGCCGAAAGCTTCGAGCGGATCCATCGCTCCAATTTGGTGGGGATGGGCGTGCTGCCATTGCAGTTCAAGCTCGATCAGAATCGCAAGAGCCTGAACCTCACGGGCAAGGAAACCGTGGACATCCTGGGCCTGGACAACATCGAACTGACGCCACGCATGAACCTGCCCCTGGTCATCACCCGCGAGGACGGCAGCCAGGAACGGATTGAAGTGCTGTGTCGGATCGATACCCTCAATGAAGTCGAGTATTTCAAGGCCGGTGGCATCCTTCACTATGTCCTACGGCAATTGATTGCAGCTTAACAGGACCGCTCCTACAAAAACACCGCCGCTTTAGGGCGGTGTTTTTGTATCGGTCTGCCTATAATCCCCGCCGCTAACTTTGCCCTGCCCGCTTTGCGCGTTCGTCAGCCTCAAAAGGATGTGATATGTCTGCCCTGCCCTGGCCCTATCTGGCCCTCCTTTCAATCGGTTACGTCATGGCCCTGGCCTACGGTCAGTTGGCTTGGACTGCCGCCATCTCGGTTGCGCTGCTGCTATTTGCCGGCTATGCCGTTCGCCAGCAGAAGACACCGGTCGGCCAGTTTCTCGGGCACGCGCTGTTCGTGGTGATGGCGCTGGCACTGGCCATGCATTGGATGCCAGGCTTTTTCAACGGGCGGGCCATTGCCGCGCAACGCTTGACCGATGATGCAACGCGCTTCGCCATGTACCTGAACCAGGACAAGCCATTGATCGGCTTCTGGCTGCTGCTGGCCTGCCCGTGGATCGTTGGCCGCCGCTCGTTTCGCCTGTCGGTCTACGCCACGGCCCTGGGCCTGGGCCTAAGCGTAGCGCTGGCCCTCGGCGGGGCCCTGCTGCTGGGCATGATCCACTGGGCACCGAAGTGGCCGGATCACGCCTGGCTGTGGCTACTCAATAATCTTCTATTGGTCACCCTGGTGGAGGAAGCCCTATTTCGCGGCTACATTCAGGGTGGCCTGAGCCGGCACTTCAAACACTTGGCTCATGGCGACAATCTGGCGTTGCTGCTGGCCTCGCTGCTGTTCGGCCTGGTGCATGCGGGCGCCGGTTGGGAATGGGTGCTGCTGTCCGGCCTGGCGGGGATCGGTTATGGCTTGGCGTATCGTTTCGGCGGCCTGAGCGCGGCGATCGCCACGCATTTTGGCCTCAATCTGCTTCATTACGCCCTATTTACTTACCCGATGCTGGCGTGATAGCGACAGGTGAAAATAACTTCAATAAAAACCTGACGACGCCGACAACCTTTCAAAGCCTTGCGGACTCACACACCATGCGTAACAACCAGCCCGTCACACAGCGTGAAAGGACCTTCCCGGCCCAGCAGCGATTGATTTCCACCACCGACGCCAAGGGCGTGATCACCTACTGCAATGACGCCTTCATTGAAATCAGCGGGTATTCGAAAGAAGAACTGATCCGTTCGCCACACAATCTGGTGCGCCATCCCGATGTTCCGTCCGCTGTGTTCGCGCACATGTGGGGCACGCTCAAACAGGGCTTGCCATGGATGGGCATTGTCAAGAACCGCAGCAAGAACGGCGACCATTACTGGGTCAACGCCTATGTCACGCCCGTGTTCGAGGGCAACCAGGTGGTCGGCTACGAGTCGGTGCGGATCAAGCCCACCGCCGAGCAGATCGGCCGGGCCGAGGCGCTCTACCTGCGCATCAACCAGGGTAAATCTGCGGTTCCCAGCAGCGACAAATGGTTGCCGATGCTGCAGGACTGGCTGCCGTTCATTCTGGTCAGCCAGTTGAGCTTCGTCGTTGGCGCCTTCCTCAACTCCCATTGGGGCTTTGCCCTGGCGGCGGTGCTATCGGTGCCCTTGGGACTGATGGGCCTGCAATGGCAGCAACGCGGGATCAAGCGCCTGCTGCGCCTGGCCGAACAAACCACCTCCGACCCGCTGATCGCCCGGATGTACACCGACAGCCGCGGCGCCCAGGCGCGCCTGGAGATGTCGATTCTCAGCCAGGAAGCTCGCCTGAAAACCTGCCTGACCCGCCTGCAGGACACCGCCGAACACCTCAACGATCAGGCACGCCAATCCAACACGCTGGCCCACGACAGCTCCAGCGGCCTGGAACGCCAGCGCGTGGAAACCGAACAGGTTGCCACTGCCGTCAACCAGATGGCCGCGACCACCCAGGAAGTCGCCAGCCATGTGCAACGCACCGCCGACGCTACCCAGGAAGCCAATCGCCTGACCGGACGTGGCCGAGACATCGCTGGGGAAACCCGCGAAGCCATCGAGCGATTGTCGGTGGTGGTCGGCGAGACGGGGCAGACCGTGACCCAACTGGCCAAGGACAGCGACGAGATCGGTGGCGTGGTGGACGTGATCAAGGGCATCGCCGACCAGACCAATTTGCTGGCCCTCAACGCAGCGATCGAAGCGGCCCGTGCCGGTGAGATGGGTCGTGGCTTTGCCGTGGTAGCCGACGAAGTACGCCAACTGGCACAACGCACCAGCGAGTCCACCGGGCAGATCCATGCCCTGATCGCCAAGCTCCAGCAAACCGCCACCAACGCCGTGCAGACCATGGACGCCGGTCATCGCCAAGCCGAAGAAGGCGTGGCGCGGGTCATGGAAGCCGACCGGGCATTGGTTGGCATCAGCGAAGCGGTGGCTCACATCACCGACATGACCACGCAGATCGCAGCCGCAACCGAAGAACAGAGCTCGGTGGCCGAGGAGATCAGCCGCAACATCAGCAACATCTCCGCACTGGCCGACCAGACCTCGGGCCAGGCCCACAGCTCGGCCCTGCTGAGCGAAGAACTGACCCGTACGGCCAATACCCAGTATTCGCTGGTGGAGCGATTCAACCGCTGATAGATGTCTGCCCCATAAAAAACCGGGAAGGTGACGCTTCCCGGTTTTTTATTGCTAATTCAAAATGGTGTCGCGTTATGAACCGTCTTCGCAAGCAAGCCCGCTCCCACAAGGGGATTACAGTTGTTCATGCGAACGCATTTCAAAATGTGGGAGCGGGCTTGCTCGCGAAGAGGCCAGGACAGACGCTATCAATCCTGAAGAAACGCCGCCACCTTTCCCGCCGCCGCCTCCAGATGCTGTTCATGGCTAAACCCCGAAGCCTTCAGCGGCTTGAGATCATGATCCCCAGCCACCAGCCACATCACCTCGATGCTCGGCGACAAGTCATAACCCTGCACCGCCTCCCGATTGCCCAACGCATCGCGCTCGCCCTGGACGATCAAGGTGGGAGTCTTCAGTTCCGCCAGGTGCTCGACCCGTGGCTTTTCTGGCTTGCCCACCGCATAGAAGGGATACCCCAGGCACACCAGCGCGTCGGCGCCCAATTCATCGGCGAGCAAACTCGCCATTCGTCCGCCCATGGATTTGCCGCCGATGGCCAGCCGGCCAGCGACATAAGGCCGCACCGTGGCGTACACCTCACGCCAACACTCCAACAGTTTCGGTGCTGGGTTCGGAGGACGCTTACCACCGTCCTGGCGCCGCTGAGCCATGTAGGGAAACTCGAAGCGCAGCACGTTGACGCCCTGTGCGGCAAGGCGCGCGGCCATTTCGTCCATGAAGCCGCTGTCCATCGGGGCACCGGCGCCATGAGCCAGGATCAGGGTCGGCGACTCGCTTCCACTCTTTGATTGGGCGACGTTCCATAGCCAGCCATGTTGCTCCACACACTGCGCCCATTGATCCCCGTCAATACTGGCCTTGTGCTGTTTGTCCATGCTTGCCTCGCTTTTAGTCTGCCTATAACTCCAGGCGAAGAACGCTGCACTGCCCTGCGCAGGCGCTCACTTCGGCTGAACCGTGGATGGGGAACCATGAACACTTCTATCAGTACCGCCTACAACTACAAGGTGGTCCGCCAATTCGCCATTATGACGGTGGTGTGGGGCATCGTCGGCATGGGGCTCGGGGTTTTTCTCGCGGCTCAATTGGTCTGGCCACAACTCAATTTCGATTTGCCCTGGACCAGCTTCGGCCGCCTGCGCCCGCTGCACACCAACGCGGTGATCTTCGCCTTTGGCGGCTGCGCCTTGTTCGCCAGTTCGTTCTATTCGGTGCAACGCACCTGCCAGACGCAATTGTTCGCCCCGAAAATCGCCGCGTTCTGCTTCTGGGGCTGGCAACTGGTGATCGTGCTGGCGGCCATCAGCCTGCCACTGGGCTACACCAGTTCCAAGGAATACGCCGAGCTGGAATGGCCGATCGACATCCTGATCACCATCGTCTGGGTCGCCTACGCCATCGTGTTCTTCGGCACCGTGGCCAAGCGCAACACCAAGCACATCTATGTCGGTAACTGGTTCTTCGGCGGGTTCATCCTCACCGTGGCGATCCTGCACATCGTCAACAACCTGGAACTGCCGGTGAGCTTCACCAAGTCCTACTCGGTGTATGCCGGGGCCACCGATGCGATGGTGCAATGGTGGTACGGGCACAACGCCGTGGGCTTTTTCCTCACCGCAGGCTTCCTGGGGATGATGTACTACTTCGTGCCCAAGCAGGCTGAGCGTCCGGTGTATTCCTATCGCCTGTCCATCGTCCACTTCTGGGCGCTGATCACCCTGTACATCTGGGCTGGCCCGCATCACCTGCACTACACCGCGCTGCCGGACTGGGCACAGTCGCTGGGCATGGTGATGTCGCTGATCCTGCTGGCGCCCAGCTGGGGCGGCATGATCAACGGCATGATGACCCTCTCGGGCGCCTGGCATAAGTTGCGCAGCGACCCGATCCTGCGGTTCCTGGTGGTATCCCTGGCGTTCTACGGCATGTCGACCTTCGAGGGCCCGATGATGGCCATCAAGACCGTCAACGCCCTCTCCCACTACACCGACTGGACCATCGGCCACGTACATGCCGGCGCCCTCGGCTGGGTGGCGATGATCTCCATCGGTGCGCTGTATCACATGATCCCGAAAGTCTTTGGCCGCCCACAGATGCACAGCATCGGCCTGATCAACGCGCACTTCTGGCTCGCGACCATCGGCACCGTGCTGTACATCGCCTCGATGTGGGTCAACGGCATCGCCCAAGGCCTGATGTGGCGCGCAGTGAACGAGGACGGCACGCTCACCTACTCCTTCGTCGAAACACTGGTGGCCAGCCACCCGGGCTTCGTCGTACGGCTGGTGGGCGGAGCGATTTTCCTCAGCGGCATGCTGCTGATGGCCTACAACACCTGGCGCACCGTGCGGGCCTACCAACCCGCCGAAGCCGCCGCTGCCGCGCAGATGGCCTGAGGAGTCCGCCATGAAACACGAAACCATCGAAAAAAACGTCGGCCTGCTGATGCTGCTGATGGTCCTGGCCGTGAGCATTGGTGGCCTGACCCAGATCGTGCCGCTGTTCTTCCAGGACGTGACCAATAAACCGGTGGACGGCATGAAGCCCTACACCGCCCTGCAACTGGAAGGCCGCGACATCTACATCCGCGAAGGTTGCGTCGGCTGCCACTCGCAGATGATCCGTCCGTTCCGTGCCGAGACCGAGCGCTACGGCCACTACTCGGTCGCTGGTGAAAGCGTCTGGGACCACCCGTTCCTGTGGGGTTCCAAGCGTACCGGGCCAGACCTGGCCCGGGTCGGCGCACGCTACTCCGATGACTGGCACCGTGCGCACCTGTACAACCCGCGCAACGTCGTGCCCGAGTCGAAAATGCCGGCCTACCCGTGGCTGGTCACCCAAGCGGTAGACAGCAGCCACACCGAAGGCAAGCTGCGGGCCATGCGCACCCTGGGCGTGCCGTACACCGACGACGACATCGCCGGCAGCGTGGCCTCGCTCAAGGGCAAGACCGAAATGGATGCGCTGGTGGCCTACCTGCAAGTGCTCGGCACTGCCATCAAGAGCAAGAGGTGAGCCATGGTTTTTGAAATGAGTACCGGAATGATCCGCGGCCTGGGCACCGTCGTGGTGTTCATAGCCTTCATCGGCCTGACCCTGTGGGTGTTCAACAGCAAGCGCAGCCCGGAGTTCGCCGAGGCACGCCTGCTGCCGTTCGCCGACGAACCCGCCGCCGACATCGCCAACCCCCAAGACCCTGCAACAAGGAGTACCCGGCCATGACCACCTTCTGGAGTACGTGGATCTGCGTACTGACCATCGGCAGCCTGATCGGCCTGACCTGGCTGCTGATCGGCACCCGCAAGGGCGAGACCAAGGGCAGCGTCGACCAGACCATGGGCCACAGCTTCGACGGCATCGAGGAATACGACAACCCGCTGCCACAGTGGTGGTTCCTGTTGTTCGCTGGCACCTTGGTGTTTTCCGTCGGTTACCTGGTCCTGTACCCAGGCCTGGGCAACTGGAAAGGCATCCTGCCGGGCTACGAGAATGGTTGGACCGGCGCCCATGAATGGGAAAAGGAAATGGCCAAGGCCGACGCCAAATTCGGGCCGATCTTCGCCAAATTCGCCGCCATGCCGGTGGGGGAAGTGGCCAAGGACCCCCAGGCCCTGAAGATGGGCGGCCGGCTGTTTGCCTCCAATTGCTCGGTCTGCCACGGCTCGGACGCCAAGGGTGCCTTCGGCTTCCCGAACCTGGCCGACAGCAACTGGCGTTGGGGCGGCGCGGCCGACACCATCAAGGCCACCATCCTGGGCGGCCGTATGGCGGCGATGCCGGCCTGGGGCGAAGTGCTGGGAGATGCCGGGGTCAAGAATGTCGCCGCGTATGTGCGCCATGACCTGGCCGGCCTGCCTCTTGCGGCCGACAGCGGTGCCGACCTGCAAGCCGGCCAGCAGACGTTCAACACCACGTGTGCTGCCTGCCATGGCGCCAACGGCCAGGGCACCGAGGCCATGGGCGCGCCGAACCTGACGCAACCGGCCGGCTTCATCTACGGCACCAGCCTTGCACAATTGCAGCAGACCATTCGCCACGGTCGCCAGGGTCACATGCCCGCGCAGAACGAACTGCTGGGTAACGACAAAGTGCAACTGCTGGCCGCCTACGTTTACAGCCTGTCCCACACCGTCAGCGCCGAGCGCCTGCAAGCTGACAGCAAAAGCGAATAAATCCTGACCACACGAACAGCCGCATTCTTCCGGATGCGGCAGTTCCGTGCCCCAGCGCGACGCATTGTCGCACCCTTCCAAGGTCTGCCTTTCGGTTCCCTCCAATCGGGTCTAAGCTAGTTTTGACGTGCACGGGTGATTGCCGGTTTTCAGGTTGACGCGACTCGATGTGTTCGACAATCCGTTCGATAAAAGGCCGCAAATTCAGGTGGATACCCGCTGTTGCGAGATCTGTCCCGCCTGACCCGGACACGGTGTTCGAACACACCCCGTTACAACCGATCCGCCCCCCTCACCTGTTTCATTCGCTGCGACAATTTGTCGGGGGTCAATTTTGACCCTACCCTGCGCATGGAAAGGCCGCAGAATCAGCTTTTGAAAGCATTGACCCAGGTCATGGCGCGTTGCAATGACCCCCCGCTTTCTCCATACTTGCGACCGATTTTTATCCTAATAAAACACCCAAACCGTGGAACCTTAGAATGAGCACAGCAATCAGTCCGACTGCTTATAACTATAAGGTAGTCCGCCAGTTCGCCATCATGACGGTGGTCTGGGGGATCCTTGGCATGGGGCTCGGTGTCTTCATTGCCTCGCAATTGGTCTGGCCGGAGTTGAACTTCGATCTGCCATGGACGACATTTGGACGCCTTCGCCCGTTGCACACCAACCTGGTGATCTTCGCCTTCGGTGGTTGTGCATTGTTTGCCACTTCTTACTACGTCGTGCAGCGAACCTGCCAAACGCGACTGATTTCCGACAGCCTCGCCGCCTTCACCTTCTGGGGTTGGCAAGCGGTGATCGTCGGCGCGATCGTGACCTTGCCACTGGGTTACACCACTACCAAGGAATACGCGGAACTGGAATGGCCCCTGGCTATTCTGCTGGCCATCGTCTGGGTGACCTACGGTCTGGTGTTCTTCGGCACCATCGTCAAGCGCAAGACCAAGCACATTTATGTCGGCAACTGGTTCTACGGCGCCTTCATCGTCGTGACGGCCATGCTGCACATCGTCAACCACGCCTCCCTGCCGGTCAGCTTCTTCAAGTCGTACTCGGCCTACTCGGGCGCGACCGATGCGATGATCCAGTGGTGGTACGGCCACAACGCCGTGGGTTTCTTCCTGACCACCGGTTTCCTGGGGATGATGTACTACTTCGTGCCGAAACAGGCCGAGCGTCCGATCTATTCCTATCGCCTGTCCATCGTCCACTTCTGGGCGCTGATCACCCTCTACATCTGGGCCGGTCCGCACCACTTGCACTACACCGCGCTGCCGGACTGGGCACAATCGCTCGGCATGGCGATGTCGATCATCCTGCTGGCGCCAAGCTGGGGCGGCATGATCAACGGCATGATGACCTTGTCGGGTGCCTGGCATAAATTGCGCACCGATCCGATCCTGCGGTTCCTGGTGGTGTCCCTGGCGTTCTACGGCATGTCGACCTTCGAAGGCCCGATGATGGCCATCAAGACCGTCAACTCCCTGAGCCACTACACCGACTGGACCATCGGCCACGTACACGCCGGCGCCCTCGGCTGGGTAGCGATGATTTCCATCGGCGCCATCTACCACATGATCCCGAAACTGTTCGGGCGTGCCCAGATGCACAGCACCAGCCTGATCAACGCGCACTTCTGGCTCGCGACCATCGGTACCGTGCTGTACATCGCTTCGATGTGGGTCAACGGCATCACCCAGGGCCTGATGTGGCGTGCAATCAACGACGACGGCACCCTGACCTACTCGTTCGTTGAAGCGCTGCAAGCCAGCCACCCTGGCTATATCGTGCGTGCCCTGGGCGGCGCGTTCTTCGCCAGCGGCATGCTGTTCATGGCCTACAACGTGTACCGCACCGTTCGTGCCTCTGACCCGGCTGAAGCTGAAGCCGCCGCCAAGATCGCCGTAGTTGGAGCTCACTGATGAAGCACGAAGCAGTAGAGAAGAATATCGGCCTGCTGGCCTTCTTCATGGTCATTGCCGTGAGCATCGGCGGCCTGACCCAGATCGTTCCGCTGTTTTTCCAAGACGTGACCAACAAGCCGGTCGAAGGCATGAAGCCGCGTACCGCCCTTGAACTGGAAGGCCGCGACATTTACATCGCCAACGGTTGTGTCGGCTGCCACTCGCAGATGATCCGTCCGTTCCGTGCCGAGACCGAACGCTACGGCCACTACTCGGTCGCCGGTGAAAGCGTCTGGGACCACCCGTTCCTGTGGGGCTCCAAGCGTACCGGCCCGGACCTGGCCCGTGTTGGCGCCCGCTACTCCGACGATTGGCACCGTGCGCACCTGTATAACCCGCGCAACGTGGTGCCCGAGTCGAAGATGCCGGCCTACCCGTTCCTCGTGGAAAACAAGCTCGACGGCAAAGACACCGCCAAGAAAATGGAAGTCCTGCGCACCCTGGGCGTGCCTTACACCGACGAAGACATCGCCGGTGCCAAGGATGCCGTGAAGGGCAAGACTGAAATGGACGCGCTGGTGGCCTATCTGCAAGGCCTGGGCACCATCATCAAAAGCAAACGGTGATTGTTAATGGATATCGGGATGATTCGAGGCCTGGGCACCGTCGTTGTGATGGTGGCCTTCATCGGCCTGGCCCTGTGGGTGTTCAGCCCCAAGCGCAAGTCGGAGTTTGACGACGCGACCCTGCTGCCGTTCGCGGATGATCCCGAAGCCATCAAGCACGTCGAGCAAGCTTCTAGGAGTAACAAAGAATGACTACGTTCTGGAGTCTGTACGTCACAGTCCTCAGTCTGGGTACGATCTTCGCCCTGACCTGGCTGCTGCTGTCGACCCGCAAGGGCCAGCGCGCCGAACAAACGGACGAGACCGTTGGCCACTCGTTCGATGGCATCGAGGAGTACGACAACCCTCTGCCGAAATGGTGGTTCATGCTGTTCGTGGGCACCATCGTGTTCGCCCTCGGCTACCTGGCGCTCTACCCCGGCCTGGGCAACTGGAAAGGCCTGCTGCCAGGTTATAACTACCTGGACACGGAAAAGCAGACCGCCTTCGCCAACGGCCAGACCGGCTGGACAGGCGTTCATGAGTGGGAAAAGGAAATGGCTCGCTCGGACGCCAAGTTCGGTCCGATCTTCGCCAAGTTCGCCTCCATGCCGATCGAAGAAGTCGCCAAGGACCCGCAAGCCTTGAAGATGGGGGGCCGCCTGTTTGCCTCCAACTGCTCGGTCTGCCACGGTTCCGACGCCAAGGGCGCCTACGGTTTCCCTAACCTGACCGACGCCGATTGGCGTTGGGGCGGCGAACCGGAAACCATCAAGACCACCATCATGGGCGGTCGTCACGCAGTGATGCCTGGCTGGGCTGCCGTCGTTGGCGAACAGGGCGTGGCCGACGTGGCTTCCTACCTGGTCACCAGCCTGCACGGTCGCAAGCTGCCGGAAGGCGCCAAGGCCGATCCGGCCAACGGCCAGAAGCTGTTCGCTGCCAACTGCGTGGCCTGCCACGGTCCGGAAGGTAAAGGTACGCCCGCCATGGGCGCACCGAACCTGACGCATCCAGCCGCGTTTATCTACGGCTCGAGCTTCGCCCAACTGCAGCAGACCATCCGCTACGGCCGCCAAGGCCAGATGCCTGCCCAGGCCGATCTGCAGGGCAACGACAAGGTCCACTTGCTGGCCGCCTATGTCTACAGCCTGTCCCACGGCGAAAAGGCTCCTGCGGCTGACGCCCAGTAAAGCCCGCTGCCGATGTACGAAAGGCCCCGTCAACCAACGTTGACGGGGCCTTTTTATTTACCGCAGCGATATGGTCAGATTGTTATCTTGCCCGCAAGCAGCGGCGGTAGTAACGTGCCTACATTAAAGTTTCTTGAGGACGCCGCCATGTCCATCACCACGATTTCCAGCCGCGAATTCAATCACGACACAAGTGGTGCCAAAAAAGCCAGTCGCGAGGGGCCGGTCATCATCACCGACCGTGGCAAGCCGGCTCATGTACTGCTAAGCATTGAGGAGTACCAAAAACTGACCGGCCTTGGCAGCAGCATCGTCGAGTTGCTGGTCATGCCCGATACGCCGGATATCGATTTCGACACCGAGCGTGCCGTCATCACGCCTCGACCGGTGGACCTGTCCTGATGTACCTGCTCGATACCCATGTCATTTCAGAATTACGCAAACCTCAAGCCGATAAAAACGTACAGGCCTGGGCGCGTAGCGTCCCCGCCCCCAGCCTCTACGTCTCGGCCATTACCGTATTGGAACTGGAAACCGGCGTATTGCGCTTCGAACGCAAGGACCCGGAGCAAGGGAGCCGCTTGCGCGCATGGCTGGATAATCATGTCATGCCCGCATTTGCCGGAAGAATCCTGGCGGTCGACCGCGCCGTCGCGCTACGCTGCGCTCGCCTGCACGTTCCGGATCGCAGCAATGAATGCGATGCAATGATTGCCGCCACCGCGCTGGTCCACGGGCTGACTGTCGTCACTCGCAACGTCGCAGATTTCCAAAGCAGCGGCGTGGCGTTGCTTAATCCGTGGTCGCACTGATACGCCCCTGCAACAGCCCCTCAATAAAATCGCCAAGGAGACAGGCGCAATGGAAGGCATCGAAGTACTCAAGCGCACAGCCCATATGAGCGTCGAGCATGTCTGACGCGCTCTGGGCGGCCCGCCTGGGCGATGCACTCAACCACACTTCAATGATGGCCGACATCCTCGGCGGCGTGCTGGAGGTGGCGGCGAATATCGCCATCACAGCCCTGGCCACCGCCGCCGTCGTGGCGGCCACCGGCATCACCGTCGTCACAGGCGGCCTGGGCTGCTTCGTCCTTGGCCTGGTGGTCGGCACCATCGTTGGCCTGGCCATGAGCAAGACCGGGGCCGACAAGGGCTTGAGCAATATATGCGAGGGCATCGGCAACGCCCTCTTTCCGCCCACGGTGCAGGCGAACATTCTCACCGGCTCCACCGACACCCTGACCAACAACATCCCCGCCGCCCGCGCTGCCGGAGCGATCGAGTCCCATGTCGCGCCAGCCGGCACCGAGTTGGAAGCTCCCGAGGCGCAAGCCGAACCCAGCTACCTGGACATGGCCGGCAATTTTTTCTCGCAGATGTGGCGCCCCACCGTCGCCACGCCTGCGCCAGGGGCCGTGCCCAAGCCGCAAGACCTGGTCATCTGCATGAAGCACCCGCCGATGCCGCCGCAGTTCATGGCCGAGGGCTCCGACAAGGTCACTATCAATGGCCAGCCTGCCGTGCGCAGTGGCGACCGCAGCACTTGCGATGCGACGGTGGTGTCATCGGGCTTGATCTCTTCGAATGTGACCATTGGCGGCGGTTCGGTGGTGGTGCGTGAAATCCGCAGCGGCAAGACCCCGGGCGTCGGCCTGGCGGTCACGGCGCTGCTGATGCTCAAGGGCGGCAAGGGCAAATTCTTCAGCAAACTGCCCTGCATGCTGGTGGGCGGCGCGGTATCCATGGCCGCCAGCAGCGCCGCGAACGCGGCGGCCAATGCGGCGCTGGGTTCGTCGAACCCGGTCCACGCGGCCACCGGAGCCAAGGTGCTGGGCGGCAACGAAGAGCTGGATTTCGTATTGCCCGGTCTCCTGCCCATCGACTGGCAACGCGTCTACAACAGCCGCGACGAGCGCCGCGACAGTTTGTTCGGTAATGGCTGGAGTGTGTCCTACGAAGTGCAGGTGGAAATCGTCCCTCACCCGGACGGCGGCGAAACCCTGGTCTACACCGACGAACAGGGCCGCCCCATCGACATGGGTTCGATCCCCTTGGGTGGCGCGGTGTTCAGTGCGGGCGAAGGCCTGGCCGTGCGCCGCCACGTCAATGGCCAGTTGCTGATCGAAAGCGACAATGGCCTGTATCGCTTGTTCGAGCCCACGCCGGCCAACCCGTCGCGGCTGCGCCTGAACCAATTCGGCGACCGCAACGACAACCGTATTTATCTCGACTACGACGACGCCGGACGCCTGGTGCGGCTGCGTGACACCTTCGACCTCGTGCAAATCGACCTGATCCGCGAAGGCCAGCACGTCAGCCAGATCGAACGCCTCTACCCGGACCAACAGCGCGAGGTGCTGGTCAGCTACGCCTACGACGCCGCCGGCAACCTGGCCGAAGTGCGCGATGCCACCGGCCAGGTGCAGCGGCGCTTCAGCTACGATGCCGGCCGGCGCCTGGTGGAACATCAGTTGCCCACCGGCCTGCACTGCTTCTACGACTGGGCCCTGATCGAGGACCAGGAATGGCGTGTGGTCCGTCACTGGACCGACGAAGGCGATGCCTACCAGTTCGACTATGACCTCAAGGCTGGCACCACGCGCATCACCGACAGCCTCCAGCGGGTCAGCATGCGGCAGTGGAACAGCCAGCACCAGATCACTCGATTCAGCGATAACCTCGGCCAGACCTGGCTGTTCGAATGGAACGACGAGCGCCAGTTGCTCAACGCCACCGACCCACAGGGCGGGTGCTACGCGTACAGCTACGACGAAGCCGGCAACCTGATCAGCGAAACCGACCCGCTGGGTCGCAGTGAGTCCACCCTCTGGCTTGAGCACTGGGCCCTGCCATTGGTGGACACCAATGCCGCCGGCCATAGCTGGCGGTACCGTTATGACCCGCGTGGCAACTGCATCGCCGAGACCGATCCGTTGGGCCACGTCACTCGCTACCGCTACGACGCCCACGGCCAGATTATCGAAGTCATCGACGCCACCGGCAAAAGCAAAAAGCTGCGCTGGAACCCGTTCGGGCAATTGGTGGAGCACGTCGACTGCTCGGGTTACCCGACGCGGTTCAGCTATGACTCGCGTGGCTACTTGCAGACCATCACCGATGCCCTCGGCGAACGCACGCAATTCAGTTACGACGCCCAAGGCCGACTGCTCAGCAGCCAATTGCCGGACGGCCGCACCGAGCATTACCAGCGCGACATCGCGGGTCAGTTGATCGGCTATACCGACCCGGCCGGACACACCACTCTTTACCAGCACAACCGCCGCGGCCAGATCCGCCAACGCACCGACGCCCAAGGCCGGCAGGTACAGTTCGGGTATGACAGCTTGGGGCGGCTGCAAGCGCTGATCAACGAGAATGGCGAGAGCTATCGATTTGCCTGGGATGCCGGGAACCGGCTGATTGAGCAACAGGACCTGGACGGCAGCGCCAAACGCTACCGCTACGACGTGCTCGATAATGTCGCGGCGGTGACGGCCCTTCCGGCACCTTACGGCAATGGCCTGGCCGTGGTGCCCGAAACCCCACCGGCGCCTATCGTTCATCGCCTGGAACGCGACGCCGTGGGCCGGCTGATTGCCAAAGTCACCGACGACGGCCGCACCGAGTACACCTACAACGCACTGGACCAGCTCACGGCGATCACCTTCACCGACCTGCAAGGCAACACCCAGGTTTTGGGCTTCACCTACGACGCGACCGGTCAGTTGCTGGAAGAACTCAGCGCCGCCGGCAGCCTGCAACATCACTACGACGAACTCGGCAACCTGATCCAGACCCAACTGCCCGATGGCCGCTGGGTCAACCGCCTGTACTACGGCAGCGGCCACCTGCACCAGATCAACCTCGACGGCCAGGTCATCAGTGACTTCGAACGCGACCGCCTGCACCGCGAAGTGCTGCGCACCCAAGGGCAGATCAGCACCCGCAGCGAATACGACCGCAGCGGTCGCCTGCGCGCTCGCCAACGTCGCCACGGCAGTCAACCCTCGCTGCTGCCGGCGGCGGTGCAAAAACACTTCGAATATGACCCCGCCGACCACCTGATCGGCAAACTTGACCAGCAACCCGCCGCGCAACACCGGCAGCTGCTGCATTACGACACCACCGGCCGCATCATCGCCAGCCAGGACAGCCTGCACGGTCAGCGCGAAACCTTCGCCTACGACGCCGCCGCCAACCTGCTCGACGGCCCATCCCCCGGCGCCGGGCTGGTGGTGCACAACAAACTGCTGACCTACCAGGACAAGCGCTACCGCTATGACGCCTTTGGCCGGATGATCGAGAAACGCAGCGCTGCCCGCGGCCTGCAACGCTTCGCCTATGACGCCCAGAGCCGCTTGATTGAAGTGCGCAATGACAACGGCAGCGTGGTCCGCATGACCTACGACCCGTTGGGCCGGCGCATCGAAAAAACCGAACACGACAGCCACGGCTACCCGCTGGGTGAAACCCGCTTCATCTGGGACGGCATGCGCTTATTGCAGGAAAGCCGGTACAACCAGACCAGCCTTTATCTTTATGCGGATAACACCTACGACCCGCTTGCACGGATCGATGGATACGGAGCGCACCAGACCGTCCGTTATTACCACAACGACCTGAACGGTTTGCCAGAACAACTCACCGAGGCCGACGGGCGTAGCGTCTGGCAAGCTCGCTATGAGGTGTGGGGTAACCCCCTTCAGGAAATTCGCGAGCCCTACTTCCTCGAAGAGCAAAACCTGAGGTTCCAGGGACAGTACCTCGATCGAGAAATCGGCCTGCATTACAACGTTTTGAGGTTTTACGATCCAGACGTGGGTCGCTTCACCACGCCCGACCCGATCGGTTTGGCGGGAGGCCTCAATTTCTACGCCTATGCACCCAACCCGATTGGCTACGCGGACCCCCTGGGCCTTGCGGTCGACCCCCTGATAAAACTGAAAGACCGCGGCTATACAGGCGTTACGAAAACCCCTGGTGGAGGTCTCGACTATTCTGAAAGCAATGCGCTCTACAACAAAAAACCTGGCGTAAACCCGATCGTCAGAATTGAATACACCGGGGACTACGCCAAAGACTTCGAGGCCGCGAACAAAGCGGCCAAGTTGAGCCAGAAAACCACACCGGCCGGCCATGTATGGCACCATCTGGACGATTACGATCCCAAGACCAACACCGGCACCATGCAGCTCATCAAGCAAAGCGCCCACAACGGCATCGGCCATAGCGGGGGCGTTGCTCAATACAAAGCGGCTACAGGCAAGGCCTATACCCACCCCGCTCGTTTCAAGAGCAGAACAACAGGAGCCTCCAAATGCGGTTGACCCTCGAAGAATCCGAACAGGCCCTCTCCGTGCAGGAGCTGAATGAGTTCCAAGAGAAATTCAATGTGCAATTACCGACAGCCTTCAGGGAGTTTTATCTAAAGCACAACGGCGGCGATTTGTCTGAGCGTTGTAGCGAGAACGAGTTTTTGCTGGGCGGATTCACACCGATCAAATACGGCAATGCGCCTATCGAAGTTGTCTATCGCGACCTGGTTGACGATATTCCATCGTTGAAAGGAATGATCCCTTTTGCATACGACCAGGGCGGTAATTCATTTCTGCTCTCGCTCAAAGAAGATGACTTTGAAAACATCTACCTGTATTTGATGGACGAAGAAGATTTGGCGTTCGTATGCGAATCATTTGAAGAATTCCTCGCTGAACTCACAAGCCAGTAGCAACTGGGTCCGCGCATTCGATGTGGCACTGGCGAGCAAAGCGCTGAGTTCGGGCAACAATTGGCCAGGGCAAATCAAGCCTCAACGCCAACCCAAAGGGCTCGCCGAATCAGTCAGCAGGCCCTTGGGTTTTTCCCTGCGACGTGGAATGGCTATAGTCAATTGATCTGGGTCAAGACTTGTTACATCCGCTACACCATTCTACGCAGAGCCCCAACGCGACCAAAGGTCGCACCCTTGAGCCAGAGCGACAGGCGTATCATTGCGCCACTGCAACACCCCCCTGTGACCCTGGTCGGCACGTACTGGCCTCGGCACTTTCCACTGCCGTGGGATGCAATTGATGAGCAACCAGATTCCGGTACATGACGTTACCCCGCCTGCCAAGGACGCGAATAAAAGCGTCGACCTCTATGCCTCTCGGGAAAAAATCTACACCCGTGCCTTCACTGGCCTGTTTCGCAATCTGCGAATGGTCGGTGGAGCGGCGTTGTTCCTGCTGTACTTCGGTACGGTCTGGTTGAACTGGGGCGGTCATCAGGCCGTCTGGTGGAACCTGCCGGAACGCAAATTCTTTATTTTCGGTGCAACTTTCTGGCCCCAGGATTTCATCCTGCTGTCCGGGCTGCTGATCATTGCCGCCTTCGGCCTGTTTTTCATTACCGTCTATGCCGGACGAGTCTGGTGTGGCTACACCTGCCCGCAAAGCGTATGGACGTGGATTTTCATGTGGTGCGAAAAAGTCACCGAAGGCGACCGTAACCAGCGCATCAAGCTCGACAAGGCGCCCATGGGGGCCAACAAGTTCCTGCGCAAAACCGCCAAGCACAGCCTGTGGTTGCTGATCGGTTTTGTTACCGGCATGACCTTTGTCGGCTACTTCACACCGATCCGAGAACTGGTGTTCGAATTCTTCACCGGCCAGGCCGATGGCTGGTCATATTTCTGGGTCGGCTTCTTCACCCTCGCCACTTATGGCAACGCCGGCTGGCTGCGTGAACAGGTGTGCATCTATATGTGCCCTTATGCCCGCTTCCAGAGCGTCATGTTCGACAAAGACACCCTGATCGTTTCCTACGACCCGCGTCGTGGCGAAAGCCGTGGCCCGCGCAAGAAAGGTGTTGATTACAAGGCCCTGGGGCTGGGGGATTGCATCGATTGCACCATGTGCGTCCAGGTTTGCCCCACCGGCATCGACATACGCGACGGCCTGCAGATCGAGTGCATCGGTTGTGCGGCGTGCATCGACGCCTGCGACAACATCATGGACAAGATGGATTACCCGCGCGGCCTGATCAGCTACACCACTGAACACAACCTGTCGGGCCAGAAAACCCACAAGCTGCGCCCGCGCCTGATCGGCTATGCCCTGGTGCTGCTGGCGATGATCAGCCTGCTGGTAACGGCGTTCTTCATGCGTTCGCTGGTGGGTTTCGATGTCAGCAAGGACCGCGTGCTGTACCGTGAAAACGCCGAAGGCCGGATCGAGAACGTCTACAGCCTGAAGATCATGAACAAGGACCAGCGCGACCATACGTATGTGCTGGAGGCCGCCGGCCTGCCTGATCTCAAGCTGCAAGGCCGAAGGGAAATCAAAGTCGCGGCCGGCGAGATTTTCAGCCAGCCGGTGGAATTGTCCAGCGCACCGGAGCAACTGCCATCGAGCACCAACGAGGTGATCTTCATCCTCAAGGACGCCGATGACGAAAGCGTACATATCGAAGCCAAGAGCCGGTTCATCGGCCCACAAACTCGTTGAGAGAACTGAACATGCCTGCAGCAACCGCCACCAGCCCTTGGTACAAGCACCTCTGGCCGTGGATCATCATCGCGATCCTGACCTGTTCGGTGACCCTGAGCCTGACGATGGTGACCATTGCGGTCAAGAATCCGGACAACCTGGTCAATGACAACTATTACGAAGCCGGCAAGGGCATCAATCGCTCGCTGGAGCGCGAACTGCTGGCCCAGACCCTGCAATTGCATGCCAACGTAAAGCTCGATGACGTCACCGGCGAAGTGAACCTGCGCCTGAGCGGCAACAGCCGTCCCCAGACCCTGGAACTGAGCCTGGTCTCCCCGACGCAGCCGGAGAAGGACCGCAAGGTCGTCCTCACCCGTAACGACAGCGAGCCGGGACGTTATATCGGCCAGTTGACCGACCGGATCGAAGGTCGGCGCTTTGTCGAGTTGCTGGGCGTGGAAAGCGACAAGACCTGGCGTCTGTTCGAAGAAGAGCAGATCAATCGCGACCAGGACATCCTGCTGGGCGATGAACCGCTGCAAGGCGCTGAAGACCTGAAGAAGTAAACGGGTTTCCTGTGGCGAGGGAGCTTGCTCCCGCTGGGCCGCCAAGCGGGCCCCCGCTGTTCGGACTACTGGTTCTCCTCAGGCATACTGAGCGCTCAATTTACGACGGCTTCGCCGCCGAGCGGGAGCAAGCTCCCTCGCCACAAAGGCTTTCATGCGACAACCATGACCACTCCACAGCCCTGCTACCACTGCGCCCTGCCCGTTCCTCCCGGCAGTCGCTTCACCGCCGTTGTCCTCGGTGAAACCCGCGAGCTGTGCTGCCCGGGCTGCCAGGCCGTGGCCGAAGCCATTGTCGCCGGGGGCCTGGAAAGTTATTACCTGCATCGCAGCGAAGCCTCGGCCAACCCCGAAACCCTGCCCGTCCAACTGACCGATGAACTGGCGCTGTACGATCGTCCTGATGTACAGCAGTCGTTCGTGCGCCATGAAGGCGAGCTGGCCGAAACTACCCTGTTGATGGAAGGCATCAGCTGCGCCGCCTGTGGCTGGTTGATCGAAAAACAATTGCGCAGCCTGCCAGCCGTGGCCGAGGCGCGGTTGAACCTGTCCAATCATCGCTTGCATGTACGTTGGGCCGATGCGCAATTGCCGCTGAGCACGCTGCTCGCCGAACTGCGCCAGATCGGCTACGTCGCCCACCCGTACCAGGCCGACCTGGCCTGCGAACAGCTCGCCGCGCAGAATCGCCTGGCTCTGCGCCAGTTGGGCGTGGCCGGGCTGCTGTGGTTCCAGGCCATGATGGCGACCATGGCCACCTGGCCCGAGTTCAACATCGACCTGAGCCCGGAGATGCACACCATCCTGCGCTGGGTCGCGCTGTTCCTGACCACGCCCATCGTGTTCTATAGCTGCGCGCCATTCTTCAAGGGTGCGATGCGTGACTTGCGCACCCGTCACCTGACCATGGACGTTTCGGTGTCCCTGGCCATCGGCAGCGCTTATGTCGCCGGGATCTGGACCTCGATCACCGGGGTGGGCGAGTTGTATTTCGATGCGGTGGGCATGTTCGCCCTGTTCCTGCTGGCCGGCCGCTATCTGGAACGCCGGGCCCGGGAGCGCACCGCTGCGGCTACCGCGCAATTGGTCAACCTGTTGCCGGCCTCGTGCCTGCGCCTGGAAGATAACGGCCAGAGTGAACGCATCCTGCTCAGCGAGCTGCGCACCGGCGACCGGGTGTTGGTACATCCGGGCGCGGTCCTGCCGGCCGACGGCAGAATCCTCGACGGCCAATCCAGCATCGACGAATCACTGCTGACCGGCGAATACCTGCCACAGCCTCGCCAGATCGGCGATGCGGTCACGGCGGGCACGCTGAACGTCGAAGGTGCCTTGACGGTGGAGGTGCTCGCCCTTGGGCAGGACACGCGCTTGTCAGCCATCGTGCGGCTGCTGGACCGGGCCCAGGCCGAGAAACCGCGGCTGGCCGAAGTCGCCGATCGTGCCGCCCAATGGTTCCTGTTGCTCTCCTTGATTGCCGCCGCCGCCATCGGCCTGCTGTGGTGGCAGCTGGATGCCTCTCGCGCCTTCTGGATTGTGTTGGCGATGCTGGTCGCCACCTGCCCTTGCGCCCTATCGCTGGCCACGCCAACCGCCCTCACCGCCGCCACCGGCACCCTGCACAAACTTGGCCTGCTGCTGACCCGCGGTCATGTGTTGGAGGGCCTGAACCAGATCGACACCGTCATTTTCGACAAGACCGGCACCCTCACCGAAGGTCGCCTGGCGTTGCGAGCCATTCGACCGCTGACGGCCCTGGACAGCGATCAGTGCCTCGGACTCGCCGCAGCCCTGGAGAACCGCTCGGAACATCCCATCGCTCGCGCCTTCGGTCGTGCGCCGTTGGCGGCGGAGCAGGTGCAGAGTACGCCGGGGCTGGGACTGGAAGGCCTGGTAGGCGAACAACGGCTGCGTATCGGTCACCCCGGTTTTGTCTGCAACCTGAGTGGCGCCCCCGTACTGCAGATGCCGGACGAACCCGGTCAGTGGCTGCTGCTGGGCGATGAGATCGGGCCGCTGGCCTGGTTCGTCCTCGACGATCGCTTGCGCGCCGATGCGCCTGCCTTGCTGGCCGCTTGCAAGGCGCGGGGCTGGCGGACGTTGCTGCTGTCGGGTGACAGCTCGCCGATGGTGGCCAGTGTCGCCGCCGATCTGGGCATCGACGAAGCCCGGGGCGGTCTGCGTCCAGACGACAAACTGGCCGTGTTGCAGCAGTTGCACCAGCAAGGCCGCAAGGTGTTAATGCTCGGCGACGGCGTGAACGACGTGCCGGTGCTGGCGGCCGCGGACATCAGCGTCGCGATGGGCTCGGCCACCGACCTGGCCAAGACCAGTGCCGATGCGGTGTTGTTGTCCAACCGCCTCGACGCATTGATCCATGCCTTCAGCCTGGCCCGGCGTACTCGTCGAGTGATCATCGAGAACCTCGTCTGGGCGGGGCTGTACAATGGCCTCATGTTGCCGTTCGCCGCCCTCGGCTGGATCACTCCGGTGTGGGCCGCAGTCGGCATGTCCATCAGTTCATTGACCGTGGTGTTGAATGCCCTGAGGCTGACCCGTCAGCCGAAGGCGCAGGTTATCTACGCCACGCCCGATACCCGTCCGCTGCCGGCCTGAGCCGCGCGGGCATGGAGTTTCGACATGCCAGCTCTTTACGTGATGATCCCGGCCGCACTGCTGATCGTGGCCATCGCCGTGTACATTTTTTTCTGGGCCGTGGACAGCGGACAGTACGACGATCTTGACGGTCCGGCCCACAGCATCCTGTTCGACGATCAGGACCCGAACCACAAGGCAGCAGTAGACGAAGCCAGTGGCGAGGCCCGCAAGCCGGACGACAAGGCTCCGCCCCATGCTTGAATTAGCGCCATTGCTGGTCTCTGCGGTGATCCTTGGCCTGCTGGGCGGCGGCCATTGCCTGGGCATGTGCGGTGGCCTGATGGGCGCCCTGACCCTGGCGATTCCCAAGGAGCAGCGCAGCCGGCGCTTTCGGCTGCTGCTGGCCTACAACCTGGGGCGAATCTTGAGCTACGCCACCGCTGGGTTATTGATTGGCCTGGCCGGCTGGGCCGTGGCGAGCAGCCCGGCGGCGATGATCATGCGGGTACTGGCCGGTTTGCTGCTGATTGCCATGGGCTTATACCTGGCGGGTTGGTGGAGCGGCCTGACCCGCATCGAGAGCTTGGGGCGTGGCTTGTGGCGGCACATCCAGCCCGTCGCCAACCGCCTGCTGCCAGTGTCCAGCCTGCCCCGGGCCTTGCTGCTCGGCGCGTTATGGGGTTGGCTGCCGTGCGGGTTGGTCTACAGCACCCTGTTGTGGTCCGCCAGCCAGGGTAACGCGTTGGACAGCGCACTGTTGATGCTCGCCTTTGGCCTCGGCACCTGGCCGGTGCTGCTCGCCACCGGCCTGGCCGCCGAACGCATCACCGCCCTGCTACGCAAACGCAGCGTGCGCATGGCCGGTGGGTTGTTGGTGATTGTGTTCGGGATCTGGACGCTGCCGGGGCCACATCAGCATTGGCTCATGGGGCATTGATCGAGTAGCACCCAATCGCGAGCGAGCTCGCTCCCACAGGAGCACTAGCGTCGAGACCCTGCTCACACTCAGTGCCCGTTGATGCAAATCAACACACCACCACGCCCGCCCCCCTAGACTCGCGCCCATGCCAGCCTATCCGGGGAACGCCCGCATGCTCGACACCATTCGTTGGGACTCTGACCTGATCCGCCGCTACGACCTGACGGGACCGCGCTACACTTCATACCCGACCGCGGCGCAGTTCGCCGGCCAGGTGGGTACGTTCGACCTGCTCCATGCCCTGCGCGATAGTCGCAAGGCCCAGCGACCGCTTTCGCTGTACGTCCATGTGCCGTTCTGCGCAAACATTTGCTACTACTGCGCCTGCAACAAAGTCATCACCAAGGATCGAGGCCGTGCCCACGCCTACCTGCAGCGCCTGGAGCAGGAAATCCAGTTGATCGGCTGTCACCTCGACCCAGCCCAGCGCGTGGAACAGCTGCATTTGGGCGGCGGGACCCCGACGTTCCTCAGCCATGATGAGCTGCGCCAGTTGATGGCCACGCTGCGCAAGCACTTGAACCTGCTGGACGACGATTCTGGAGACTACGGCATCGAGATCGATCCACGGGAGGCCGATTGGTCGACCATGGGGCTGCTGCGGGAGCTGGGCTTCAACCGGGTCAGTATCGGCCTGCAAGACCTCGACCCGGCCGTGCAGCGTGCCGTCAATCGTTTGCAAAGCCTGGATGAAACCCGCGCGGTGATCGAAGCCGCCAGGACCTTGCAGTTCCGTTCGATCAACATCGACCTGATCTACGGGCTGCCCAAACAAACGCCGGAGAATTTCGCCCACACCGTGGAGGAAGTCATCAACCTGCAACCCGACCGGCTGTCGGTGTTCAACTACGCCCACCTGCCGGAACGCTTCATGCCCCAGCGGCGAATCAACAGCCAGGATTTGCCGAACCCGGAGCAGAAACTGGCGATGCTGCAAGGCACCATCGAACAACTCACCGCTGCCGGTTATCGCTACGTCGGCATGGATCACTTCGCCCTGCCCGATGATGAACTGGCAATTGCCCAGGAAGAAGCCACCCTGCAACGTAACTTCCAGGGCTATACCACCCACGGTCACTGCGACCTGATAGGCCTGGGTGTGTCGGCCATCAGCCAGATCGGTGACCTGTACTGCCAGAACAGCAGCGACCTGAACCAATACCAGAACACCCTCGCCGACGGTCAACTGGCGACCAGCCGCGGGCTGATATGCAATGCCGACGACCGGTTGCGCCGCGCGGTGATCCAGCAATTGATCTGCCATTTCTACCTGGACTTCGCCGAGATCGAGCAACGCTTCAATATTGATTTTCGCGGCTATTTCGCGCCGCTGTGGCCGCAGTTACAGGCGATGGCCCACGATGGCCTGATACACCTCGATGGCGCATACATCAGGGTATTGCCTGCTGGCCGGCTGCTGGTGCGTTCGGTGTGCATGGTCTTTGATGCCTATCTTGACCAGCAAAATCGGCAGCGTTTCTCCCGCGTGATTTGAGCGCGACAATTTGACGAGAAAACCACACTGGCTGCCGTGCCTGCGCTGGGGTACCCTTACGTCTTATGTGTGTTTTCCCACAAGGATTTAAGAAATGTCCGAGCCCGTCAAACAGCGCGCCCACAACCAGGCCCATTGCAAGGATTGCAGCCTGGCGCCCCTCTGCCTGCCACTTTCTTTGAATCTGGAGGACATGGATGCGCTGGACGATATCGTTAAACGGGGCCGGCCCTTGAAGAAAGGCGAATTCCTGTTTCGCCAGGGCGACACTTTCGATTCCGTTTATGCGGTGCGCTCGGGCGCCTTGAAAACCTTCAACCTCAGTGACGGCGGCGAAGAGCAGCTCACCGGCTTCCATCTGCCCAGCGAGCTGGTGGGCCTGTCGGGCATGGATACCGAAAGCCATCCGGTCTCGGCCCAAGCGCTGGAAACCACTTCGGTGTGCGAGATTCCTTTTGATCGCCTGGACGAACTGGCCCTGCAACTGCCGCAACTGCGTCGCCAGTTGATGCGCGTCATGAGCCGGGAAATCCGTGACGATCAGCAAATGATGTTGCTGCTCTCGAAAAAAACCGCCGACGAGCGCATCGCCACATTCCTGGTCAACCTCTCGGCACGCTTCCGCGCCCGCGGGTTTTCGGCCAACCAGTTCCGCCTGAGCATGTCCCGCAACGAAATCGGCAACTATCTGGGCCTGGCGGTGGAAACCGTGTCCCGGGTGTTCACCCGTTTCCAACAGAACGAGCTGATCGCCGCCGAGGGCAAGGAAATTCATATTCTCGACCCGATCCAGCTCTGCGCCCTGGCCGGGGGCTCGCTCGACGGCTGATGGACGAGCGCGGCTGAGGGATTCCTCGGGCCGCGCTATACTGCCGCGTTTGCAGCCCTGCCAGGACACCTCGACGATGGTCTTCGATTCCTTCGACATCAAATCCCTGATCCGCCCCGTAATCGACTTTCCCAAACCAGGCGTGATCTTTCGCGACATCACCCCGCTGTTCCAGTCCCCCACTGCCCTGCGGTTGGTGATGGATAGCTTTGCCCACCGCTACGTCGAGGCCGAGTTCACCCACATCGGTGCGATGGACGCACGGGGCTTCCTGATCGGCTCGATCCTGGCCTATCAGTTGAACAAGCCATTGGTGTTGTTTCGCAAGCAAGGCAAACTGCCGGCTGATGTATTGGCCGAGGGCTACCAGACCGAATACGGCGAGGCTTTCCTGGAAGTGCACGCCGATAGCTTGTGCGAAGGCGATTCGGTGGTGATGTTCGATGACCTCATCGCCACCGGCGGCACGCTGATCGCCGCCGCCAACCTGATCCGCCGCATGGGCGCCAAAGTCCACGAAGCCGCAGCGATCATCGACCTGCCGGAACTGCTCGGCTCCCAGCGTCTGGAAGACATGGGCATCCCGACGTTCTGCCTGACACAGTTTTCGCTTAGCGAAAAATAAAGTTCACGACAAAACCTAATGTGGGAGCGGGCTTGCTCGCGAATGCGGGGTGTCAGTCAACATAAGTGCTGACTGATACACCGCATTCGCGAGCAAGCCCGCTCCCACAGGTTTTGTATGGCCGTTACAACGCGATCGGTTTGCGCCCGGCAAACGAATGCGCCAGCGTCCCGCCGTCCACCAGTTCCAGCTCCCCCCCCAACGGCACGCCATGGGCGATGCGCGAGGCGACCAAACCTTTGTTGCTCAGCAATTGAGCGATGTAATGGGCGGTGGCTTCGCCCTCGACCGTCGGGTTGGTGGCGAGGATGACTTCGGTGAACGTGCCCGCCTCTTCGATCCGCGCGATCAACTGGGGAATGCCAATGGCTTCCGGCCCCAGACCGTCGAGGGGCGACAAATGGCCCTTGAGCACGAAATAGCGACCCCGAAAACCGGTCTGCTCCACCGCATACACATCCATCGGTCCTTCCACGACGCAGAGCAGGCTGTCATCGCGCCGCGGATCGGCGCATTGCGGGCAGAGGTCGTCTTCGGTGAGGGTCCGGCACAAGCGGCAATGGCCTACACCTTCCATGGCCTGGCTCAGGGCCTGGGCCAGGCGCGAGCCGCCGCTGCGGTCACGCTCGAGCAGCTGCAACGCCATGCGCTGGGCAGTTTTCTGACCCACACCCGGCAGCGTTCGCAGGGCATCGATCAGTTGGCGAATCAAAGGGCTGAAGCTCATTGAGGAAATGTCCGACATGACAACAAGACGCGGTTTATACCCGCGCCTCCGATTAGCGTCAAATACTCAATCCTGCGCGACCCGTACCACCAACTTGCCGAAGTTGCGCCCTTCCAGCAGGCCGATAAAGGCCTGGGGCGCGTTCTCAAGTCCATCGACCACGTCCTCGCGGAACTTGACCTTGCCATCGCGCACCCACGGCGCCATGGCGCTGATGAACTCCGGCTGGCGATCACCGTAGTCGTCAAACACGATAAATCCCTGGATACGCACGCGTTTGGTCAGCAATGTCCGCTGCAGTTGCGGCAAACGATCCGGGCCGCTGGGGGCCTGATGCTCGTTGTAGGAAGCGATCAAGCCACAGAGCGGGATGCGCGCCTTGGCGTTAAGCAGCGGTACCACCGCGTCGAAGACCTTGCCACCGACGTTTTCGTAGTAAATATCGATGCCTTTGCCACAGGCCCGGGCCAACTCCTCGGCAAAGTTTTCACTCTTGTGATCGACGCAGGCGTCGAACCCCAACTCGTCCACCACGTATTGGCATTTTTCGCTGCCGCCGGCCACGCCGATGACCCGCAAGCCTTTGATCTTCGCCACTTGGCCGACCACCGAGCCCACGGCACCCGAAGCCGCCGCCACCACCAAGGTTTCCCCAGCCTTGGGTTGACCGATGTCCATCAGGCCCATGTAGGCGGTCATGCCAGGCATGCCCAGCACACCCAGGGCCATCGACGGGCTGGGCAAGCCGGATGGGATGGGAATGACGTTACGGCCGTCACTGATGCTGTGGCTCTGCCAACCTGTGGCACCCACCACCAGATCGCCCTCCTGGAATTTCGGGTGCATCGATCGCTCCACCCGGCTGACGGCGCCACCTGTCATCACCTCGTCGATTTGCACCGGCGCGGCGTAGGACGGCGCATCGCTCATCCGCCCGCGCATATACGGGTCCAAGGACAGGAACAGGGTCTTGAGCAGGATCTGCCCTTGTGCCAAGTCCGGCAGTGTCACGTGTTCCAGGCGGAAATTGTCCGGGGTCGGTGCTCCCTGGGGGCGGGAGGCCAGGACGATGCGCTGGTTGGAGGTCAATGCTTGTGACATGGGAAGCGTCTCCTTGATCTGAGTGGCACGTATAAGGGAGCAGACCATTGCCGAAGGGGCGGCGTTCGATGTTTGTTCAGTTGGACGGCGGCGCTTGCTCGCGATGGCGATCTCACCGCCAACGCAGTTCTGGAGCAGAAACAAAAATGCCAGGCGCGATGCCTGGCATTGTGTGTAGCCCATCCCGACCGGGATGGCGAATCAGAACGGCAGCTTCATGCCCGGCGGCAGTTGCATGCCAGCGGTCATGCCGGACATCTTGTCCTGGCTGTTGGCTTCGATCTTGCGCACCGCATCGTTGACGGCGGCAGCGAACAGGGCTTCGAGCATTTCCTTATCGTCTTCGCTCAGCCCTTCGACCACGCTTGGGTCGATGCTGACGCGCTTGATGTCGTGGCGACCGGTCATGACCACGGTCACCATGTCGCCGCCGGACTTGCCGGTGACTTCGGCGTTGGCCAGCTCTTCCTGCATCTTGGCCATTTTTTCCTGCATCTGCTGCGCCTGCTTCATCAGGCCGGCCATGCCACCCTTCATCATGGGAATCACCTCGAAAGTACTTGGATAAACAACGCGCCCGGCCCGTTCGGCCCGGCGCTTTCAGTTATGAGCCCTGGATGACCGGGGCCTCGACAGGTTCGATAGTATCGTGACGGACCACGGCGCCGAACTGTTGCATCATCTGCTGGATGAACGGATCGCTGTGGATCGACTCCTCGGCTTCGCGCTGACGGTCGGCACGACGACGGGACGCGGCCTGGGCCGGGGTCTCCTGCTCCGGCTTGATCAGCTCGATGCTCAGCGTCAGGGTGCGCTGGTGGTACTGGTTCAGCGCGTCGTTGAGGCGCCGTTGCTGGGTCGCGTTGAACAGGGCGCTGTGGGCCGGATCCAGGTGCAGCAGCCAGTGGTCGCCCTCCACGGAAATCAGCGTACAGTTGGCGGCGATGCTGCCGGTCATGCCGGTAATCGGCAGTTTCGGGAACAGCTCCAGCCATTGCAGGGCCAGACCGGTGGCCGGCATTGCCGCAGGTTCCGGCTCGGGCTCCGGGGCCGGCTCGGCGGCGTGCTCGCTGGCCAGCTCATCCAGATAACTGTAGGCCGAATCCATGTCCGGTTCGATGTAATCCTCATCCAGCGGCGGCTCATCGTCCGGGTCGATGCCCGACGTGGCGACATCCACATCCGCTACCGTCGGCTCAGGCACCGGGGCGGCGACCCATTCCGGCGCATCGGGCACCACGCTGTCGGGCGTCGGCAGGGGCATCGGCGGCAACTCGGGCTGCTCGGCGACGGTCTCAAGCACCGGTTCCACCGCAGGCTGCTGGACGATTTCAGGCTCGACCGGGTCGTTCCAGGGCAGGTCTATAACGGCTTCGGCCACAGGCGCGGGCGTGGGCTCGGCGATCATTTCCGGTTCCGGTTCAGGCACCGCAACAGCAGGCGCCGGCGCCGGCGCCGGCTGCACCATAGGCGCCTGCGCTGTCGGAGGCGAAGCCACTGCCGGCGCAACGTTGGGCGCGGCAGCCACTGGCTTGGCGGAATCAGCTGTGGCCTGGCTGATCCCCACTGGCTTTAGCGGCTGCCTCGGGGCGTCCGCCGTGTCGGCAGGCCGGAAGGCCAGCATTCGCAGCAGTACCATTTCGAAGCCACCGCGTGGATCCGGCGCCAGGGGCAGGTCGCGACGACCGATCAGGCCCATCTGGTAATAGAACTGCACGTCTTCGGCGGGCAATGCCTGGGCCAGCGCCAATACGCGATCGCGGTCGCCATGGCCGTTGTCGACGCCTTCAGGCAAAGCCTGGGCGATGGCGACACGGTGCAACACGTTGAGAATTTCCGAGAGCACGCCATTCCAGTCCGGCCCCTGCTCGGCCAAATGACGCACCGCCTCGAGCAACGCCTTCGCATCGCCTTCGATCAGTGCATGCAGCACGTCGTAGACCTGGCCGTGATCGAGGGTGCCGAGCATCGCCCGCACATCGGCGGCCATGACCTTGCCCTCACCAAAGGCGATGGCCTGGTCGGTCAGGCTCATGGCATCGCGCATCGAACCGTCGGCGGCGCGGCCCAGCAGCCACAGCGCGTCGTCTTCGAAAGGCACGTTTTCGACGCCCAGCACGTGGGTCAGATGCTCGACGACCCGTTCCGGGGTCATGTTCTTCAAGGAGAACTGCAGGCATCGCGACAGAATCGTTGCGGGAAGTTTCTGCGGATCGGTGGTCGCCAGGATGAACTTGACGTAGGGCGGCGGTTCTTCGAGGGTCTTGAGCAGCGCATTGAAGGAATGGCTGGAAAGCATGTGCACTTCGTCGATCAGGTAGACCTTGAAGCGCCCACGGCTTGGCGCGTACTGCACGTTGTCGAGCAGTTCGCGGGTGTCTTCGACCTTGGTGCGGCTGGCGGCGTCGATCTCGATCAGGTCGACGAAACGGCCTTCGTCGATTTCCCGACAGACCGAACACTCGCCGCAAGGCGTCGAGGTAATGCCGGTTTCACAGTTCAGGCACTTGGCGATGATCCGCGCGATGGTGGTCTTGCCCACACCCCTGGTGCCGGTGAACAGGTAGGCGTGGTGCAGCCGCTGGCTGTCCAAGGCATTGATCAGAGCCTTGAGCACATGGGTCTGGCCGACCATTTCGCGGAACGAGCGCGGACGCCATTTACGTGCAAGAACCTGATAACTCATCGAAAACCGTCGCAACGAAGGAACATAAGCGGCTAATGCTAGCGGAGCAGGGGCGAAATTGCATCCGGTGTACTCGTCTAATCTGACTAAGCTTGGATCTGGGGCACGGTTGTCGACTTGGTTTTGCACAGTCAGGAGAGTGTATGCGCTCAGCCATGGGGGCTTTGCTGTTGGTGAGTACCGGTTGCTTCGCTGAACAACTACCGTTGCGTTTCGCTATCACCGACGGCTGGGCCATGCCCATGGTGCAGATCGAACGAGGCCGTCCGACCCAGGGCATCATTCCCGACATCATGACCAGCCTGGCAACCCAGGTCGGCATGTCGGCGCAATTTCACGTGCTGTCCCGCGCCCGTCTGGATGGCGCCATGAAACACGGCGAAGTCGACCTGCGCTGCTATGTCAGTCCCGATTGGGTCGACGACAAAAGCGGTGACTACCTCTGGAGTGTCCCGCTGTTCTTCCAGCGTGACCTCCTGGTCGGCATGCCAGGCACCCCCGGCCCGGTGGTACCGGCGGGTCTGGCGCAACAGGCCATCGGCACCGTGCTCGGCTACACCTACCCGACCTTGCAGCCGCTGTTCGACAGCCGCAATCTGCGCCGTGATGACGCGCGCAGCCAGGACCAGGTATTGGAGAAACTGCTGGCCGGCCGCTACCGCTATGGCGTGACCAATCAATGGGCCCTGGACTGGTTCAATCAACGGCACACCGCTGACCGGCAATTGCAAATCGTGGCGGTCCTGCAGGAACGGCAATTGAGTTGCTACCTGCGTGACAACCCGGCAATCCCGACGCAACGCATTTTGCGCACCTTGCTGAAGATGAAAACCTCAGGGGAAATCGATGCGATCATCCAGCTCTACACCGGCCGCAGCGAATCGACAGGCGCCCAATCTGGTTCACCTTGAATCCCTGATCGCCGCTGCCACTGCGCTGGGGCAATAAAGCCTTTTACCCAGCCTGGCACCTGCTCGGGCGGCATGGGCCGGGCGATGAAGTAGCCTTGCGCCACCTCGCAGCCCAGGCGCAGCAACAGTTGCCCATGCTCAAGGCTGTCCAGTCCCTCGGCCACGACCTGACGGCCAAACGCCCGGGCCAGGCCGATCACGGCCTCGGTCAACGCCAGGTCGTCCTGGTCATTGAGAATGTCGCGCACAAAAGTCTTGTCGATCTTGATGGTCTGCGTGCGCAAGTGCTTGAGGTCGTTCAGCGAACAATAGCCGGTGCCGAAGCCCCCGAGGGAAAAGCCCACCCCCAGGGCCTGGCACGCCTGGAGACAAGCGCTGACATGTTGAAGGTTTTCCACGGCGACGGATTCGACGATTTGCAGGTCCAGCATGCGCGGCGACACCGCCGGATGCCGCTCTAGCACCTGTCGCAATCGCTCGACGAAATCGGCGCGCTGGAAATGCCGGACTGAAATATTAATGCTCACGGGCCAGCCCTGCCCCGCTTTCTGCCAAGACTGCAGTTGGGTCAGAACCTGTTCCATGACCCACTCGCCGATCTCGACGATCAGGTCGGTTTCCTCGACCAGCGGCAGAAATTCCCGTGGCGGCACCAGCCCGCGCTGCGGATGTTTCCAACGCAGCAGCGCCTCGAGGCCAACCACCACGCCACTGCGCATATTGACCTTGGGCTGGAAATGCAAGCGCAGTTCATTACCGGTCAGTGCCTGCCGGACCCGTTCGACGGTCTGGTAGGTGGCCCGCACCTCCTTGTCCCGGGACACATCGAACAAATGGAAACGGTTGCGGCCACTCTGCTTGGCCACATACATCGCCTGATCGGCATGGCGCAACAAGGTCTCGGCATCGTCGTTATCCCAAGGGAACAACGTGACGCCGATGCTGGCGAAGACCTTGATCCCCTTGCCGTCGATGGCATACGGCATCGAAACGGCGATCAATACCCGGTTCAACGCGGCGTGCAATTCATCCATCCCATGGACGTGGCGCAGCACCAGTACGAACTCGTCCCCCGCCAGTCTCGCGACCACATCCTCGCCGCGCACAATGCTGCGCAAGCGCCTGGCAACTTCCACCAGCAGCCGGTCGCCGCTGGCATGGCCGTAGCTGTCATTGACGGCTTTGAAACCGTCCAGGTCGAGCATGCACACCGCCAGGGGAAGATTCTCTACGCGCGAAAACTCCAGCGCCTGGTCCAACAGATCGGAAAGATAGGTGCGATTGGGCAAGCCAGTCAGCACGTCGTGGCCGACGCGCCATTGCAAGGAGTCCAGCAGCCGGCGTTTCTCGCTGACATCGAAGCGAATCGCCAGGTAGCGCTCGACTTGCCCGGTCACATCGTCGATCACCGGAATCAGGGTCGTGTCGACCCAATGCAACGAACCGTCCCTGGCGCGGTTGCAGATTTCCCCCTTCCATACCTGCCCCATTGCAATGGTTCGCCACATGGCACTGAAAAACTCGCCCGGGTGCTGTCCGGAATTGAGCAGGCGATGGTTTGCCCCCAGCAATTCATCGCGCCGGTAGCCGAAAAGGTTACAGAACTGGTCATTGACGTGGGTGATGCGCCCGCTCGAATCGGTTTCGGAAAAAATCGCGGCGGCGTCAACGGCTCTGCGGTACTTCTTATCCATCGAAGCAGTCATCCATGAGTCAGGCTCATTTGTCGCGCGCGGTTGCCGCCTTCAAAAAGGCGAAGATCAACTAGGCTCAAACACTTTGAGAAACTGGAGCGCGGGCCTTGATGGCGTTTCCCGAGGGTTCGAGGCCATGCCCATGGTCGCGGCAAAAACGCAAGACCTGGTCTCCTCACACATCCTGGCACCTGTAACAGGTCACCGAATGCCCGTGCTAAAGGCCGATTCTACGAAACACATCACACTTTGCAAAGCAAGGTGATGGAATACGTGGTTGCCTAATGCGAAAATCTATCGTTAAGTTCTTGATTCTAAATGGGAATTGAGCGATGCGAATTTCAAGTTTGGGTCCGGCCATCAGACGCTACCGCAAAGTAGCGGGGCTTACTCAGGCTGAACTTGGCGAAAAAACCGGTTTTGACCCCAAAACCATCAGCCGTTTCGAAACCGGCACCTACACCCCCAGCGTCGAGGCGTTGTATCTGCTTGCCAACGTGCTGGATGTGCAGCTTAAAGTCTTTTTTGCCGACATGGACGACGAGGATGAACAGCGAGCGTACCTGTTCGGTGTCATTCACAGAGCCACCCCCAAGGATCTGGGGAAGCTGATCGCAGCGGTTGACCAGGCCTTGTCCAAGCCTTGATGTAGTCATGAAAAAGAGAAGCCAGTATACCTTCCGACCCTGCTGCTTCTGTTCGACGGCGGGTACCTGCGGCGTGACAACGCGCTCAGCCTGGAACACGTACTAGTCAAACTGCTGGCGAACATGTTGATGCAACATGTCATCGATGGCATGGAAACCGCCAGGGCAGGTTCTGTCTTCGGGAAAATTCCAAAGCTTGCCTTACGGCAGCGTTGCGCGGGATACGAGTGCCCGCCGACCGCCGGGATGGGGTCATGAGCAGAGCTTGGTAGACGATGCACACCGGCCAATTGAGAGGAATCAATAACCGGCTCAAGCACAATAAGCGCACGCCCGTGGCTAACGAACAGTGAGTTCCTTTTATATAAAGCGACTCTCCCTGCAAATCGCGAAGAACTTAAAACCACCGCTCGTCCGGACTGTCAGTTCTGACAGTAGACAGCAAATATGGCAAAAAAAATACTCACAGGGCAAGAAACCGCTAACTTCTTGCAGCGCCGCACCAACTCAGGCCATGTTTACTGGACAATCAAATGAAAACCAAATCAGTGACCGCATCAAATAAAACGCCCATGACCATCAGATCTTCTAAGGCGCTTTTATTGTCAAAGAGCTTGTATACCCGGACTGGCCTTACAAATCCAGAATGGAGACTGGTTGAAACCTGGCAAGTCGAGCCGTTTCTTTTCCCTACAACAACAGATATACGCCCTAACCATTATGGCTTAATAGTCGCCTACATCCCTGACTCAATCACTCTGAAAATGAGTGACCCAGAAACAGGGGCCATATTCGAAATAAAAAAATTTGGAGACCACGTTACTTATACATCAATGAACTCACAGGGGTCGGTCGCGACAGGCTTTGAGTGGGGCATCCTCGTATCCGTGGATCTTATCGTTGGCGGGCAAAGCCAGTCATCTCATAACAACAAAAACCAGTTTCATGAAGAAAATGACATCCAACACCTTATAGCAGTTGGCGAGGAACAAGGTTCCATTTTCAGCAATGCAAAAGAATCCGTCATCATTCCGAACACGACATATTTTTCATTTACAACAAATACCAGCTTGTATTTCTCCGCAGGCGAAAACCAAGCTAGCTCCATCCATCAAGTGATTAATGAGAAATTAGTAAAAGTAGAGAGCCGCATCCTCCGGGGCTATGCATCTACGGGAGGAAGATATGCCCTTACCGATAACGAGGACACGCTTTACCCTGACGGAATATCAATCTTGAATATAGATGATGGATTTTCGGAGAGTGTAGCTAAAATAGAATTCAACCATAACACCACCGACGGAACCGTTAAAATATCGGTACTGTCGAAAACAGTTAGAGTTTGTGAACTAAGAGAATCGATGATTGTATTTGCACTATAACTTCGGGAGTGAAACACCTCACCCAAGCACGGGCGTTTTCACCAGCAATAACCTGCGCTATCCCAGAAAATTTCAAAGCGAAAAGGATCATCCCGCTTCAGACTGACCGAAAGGCATCTCATAGACCTTACGAACGAAGGCCTGGGTGTTATGGAGGCAACCCCACCAGCCACACCCCGGCACACAATGTTCCCGCTGTGGCTGCTTCCTTCCGGATCTGACCAGGTTCACGGGTAATCGTTGCGGGGGGACCGATGGGGTCACCATAACGACGCCCGCCTGACGGCGAGCCGGGCCATTGTACCTATCTGACGAGAAGTTACAAGCGTTCGCGGCGGATAAAAAAACTGAAGATGTTCAAGTACTTGCTGTGAGCGCATCGCTTGCTAGCGATGACGTTGGCACATTCGACATGAATGCAAGCTGGCTCAGCGTTATCGCGAGCAGGCTCCCACAGGGGATCTGTAGTGATGCAAATCCCGAGGCCATCCAAAAACAACTGTGGGAGACTCTATGGTGCATGCATAGCCCTTAAATGCCTTTCGGCAGATATTCGCAACGGCTCGTTTGCACAGCTTTGCTTGAGGCTGACACGAGCCTGAACCAAGGCGCCCCGCGCCGAAGAAGACTTATAAGCCGGCGCGGTTCAGGAGTGCAGGTCATGCCCTTCGTTTTCAAGTAGCGGGCCAGCAGTCGAGCATCCAGCGCATCAGTTTTGGCCCGTACGTTCACGCCCTTGCGGTAATGGCTGAGCTCATAACCACCGACCATATGGATCACACAGCCGCCCCGCATGAACCAGATCGGTGAACTTCTGGTGATAGATGTTGCTGGCTTCGATGGCCACTCCCACTGGCGCGAACAAGGCCTTGAGCCATTTCTTGACCGCCGATTTGTTGTTGGGAATCGTCTCAAGCCGATCTCCCTTGGATGAACGGAGGAGGAGTGAAATCTCCCACGGCCTGTACTGCGCTAACAGTCAGAAGCAGACTTTGTCCCTTCTCCTCCCTTCAAGTCCTACCTTACAAGCGGGCTTGCTCACGAAAGCGCCGGCACACGCAACATGAACGCCTACACCCTACACTTTTAACTAACCCCGAATCATTGTCGACGTTAGATCCTAGCAGCAAGAGCGGCGAAAATTAATCTTTCGGCGACAGGATTGAACACTCAGAGGTCGTTATGCTTGAACAGCAATTAATCACGACGAAGTATTACAAACTACTACTGGGCAGAATGGTCCATACTCGCCATTAAGCGCCTGGGCCCGAACTTGAACATTGAAGTACACCGGCCTGGAGCCACCACTGACGCCTATTTCATGGCGGTACCAACCACGATGGTCCGGCCGGACTGTGGTGGCGGGGACAAACTGCCCCTGCCCAGTAGACACGGCGGTCACTCTGAACGTATGAGCGGCAATCTGGTCGGGGCGGACGTTATCCGATATTTGCCAGGCCAATATAATTGTGTAAGTGCTTTGTCCTGCCTGGGAAAGCCTCCGGGGCACATTGGGAATGGTCGTCGCCTTATCCATCTGATCGTGTTTCATAAAATTCTCCATAATAAATATAGCCATCATCCATGGCGGCCTTAGAGTAAAGGAAAGCTAGAATATAAAACCACCGTCAAAACAAATGGCATCACTTTAACTTCGTCCAGCCTCTTATCGAGCGTCGACTCTTTATCTGGCGAGCAAAACTTCCTGCTTGAGCAAACTACAACAGCACCCCATCCGCCCGACCACCCTCCTCCTGGATCACCAGATGGATGAAGTGCAGCTTGGTAATCACCGCGGCCGGTACGACGAATGGGTAGAAATCCGGTTGACCCATGCTGCGAGACAGTTCGTTGAGCATGCCGGCCAATTCGATCCAGGCGTTAACGAACGAGAGGAAGGCCGCACCGCCAGCGTGCCCGGAATCGTATAGGGTTTCGGGTGGGAACGGCTGGTAGTCGAAGTCCATTTCGCGGGCGCTCATGCCGAATCCCAGCGCGGTGTCCACTGCGTCCATCATGTGCAGGTAATGCGCCCAGGTTTCCGCCCAATCTTCCCAGGGATGCATAGTGGCGTAGGCGCTGACGTAACGGGTTTGCCAGTCCAGCGGCGCGCCTTGCTGGTAGTGGCGCTCCAAGGCGTCGGCATAGCTGGCGCGCTCGTCGCCGAACAGCTGGCGAAAGGGTTCGAGCCAGTGACCGTTGGCGATCAATCGATCCCAGTAGTAGTGCCCCACTTCATGACGAAAATGCCCAAGCAAGGTGCGATATGGCTCGCGCATCTGCTGGCGCACGTGCTCGCGATGAGCATCATCCGCCTCCTTGATATCGAGGGTGATCAGGCCGCTGGCATGGCCGGTCGTCGGCGGCGTGCCGTCAGGGTCAACGCCAATGAAATCGAAGGCCAGGCCGGTGTTTTCATCGACGGTTTTCGGAATGACCGGCAAACCGAGAGTGATCAGTTGCGCCACCATCCGGCGCTTGGCGGTTTCCACCTTGCGCCAACGCTCAGGGTTCTCCGGGATCGACAGGTCTGGAATGGTCCGATTCAGGCTACAGGCGATACACAAGGTGTCGCGCCCGTTGTCCGGCAGCAGCCAGTTGCATGACGCCGCCGTGTCGAGATTGGCGCAGCGGCGAAACAGCCCGGCTTGCGGGTCGGCGTCCAGGGTCCACGTGTCGGATCGTTCGCCGGGTTGCAAGGACGACAGGCGACTCTGCTCAGGCTGATAGCCCAGCGCCGCCAGGCAGGCCAGGCATTGGCTATTGCGGAAAAACAGCGACTGGCCGCAGCGACACGGCCATATCTTGCTGTTGCGTGAGCGGTCGCCCATGAAAGGTGCGGCGATGCGTGAGCTCAGTTGTTCGAAGAAGCGGTACATGGCGGTCTCTCCCTGGAGCCTGCAAGACTAGATCATCGCCACGTCCTGATCGTTCCGCGTCGCGTCAGACGGTTTTTACGACGGCTGCGCCGCCGAGCGGGAGCAAACTCCCTCGCCACACGACTAAACCGTGATCCCGTGCTGACCCAGGAAACCGACAAACGCTTCCTCATCCAGCACCTTCACCCCCAACTCATTCGCCTTGGCCAACTTCGAGCCCGCGCCTGGCCCAGCCACCACGCAGTGGGTTTTCGCCGACACCGAGCCGGCCACCTTGGCCCCCAGGCTTTCCAGCTTGTCCTTGGCGATGTCGCGGCTCATCAGTTCCAGCGAGCCGGTCAACACCCAGGTATGCCCCGCCTCAGGCAAGCCTTCGACCACTTTTTTCTCGCTCTGCCAGTGCATGCCAAAGTCGCGCAGCTGTTGTTCCGCCGCCTCGGCCTGCTGGCGATTGGCGTCGATGGCGAAGAACTCGCGCACGGCGTTGGCCTGCTTTTCCGGCAATGCCTGGCGCATGTCCAGCCAATCGGCATTCATCACCGCTTCGAGGGAGCCGAACTTGTCCGCCAGTTTCTGCGCCCCACCCGGCCCGACCGACGGGATATGCAGCTTGTCGAGAAAGCCACCCAGCGTGGTGCTGGCAGAAAACTCGGCACCCAACTCGCCTTGGTCCTGGATATCCATGCCATGGCGCAACAGATCCTTGATCACCAGGCGGTTATGCGAATCTTCGAAGAAGCTGTGGATCTCGTGGGCCACTTCCAGGCCAACGTCCGGCAAGTATGTGAGCACCTGGGGCAAGGCCGCCTGCACGCGCTCCAGCGAGCCGAGGGAACGGGCAAGCACCTTGGCGGTCTCCTCGCCCACGTCAGGAATCCCGAGGGCATAGATGAAGCGCGCCAGGCTCGGCTTTTTGCTGTCGTCGATGGCTGCCAGCAGATTCTTGCTCGACAACTCGGCGAACCCTTCCAGGTCGACCACCTGTTCGAAAGTCAGGGCATACAAATCGGCGGGCGAGCCCACCAGGCCTTCATCCACCAATTGCTCGACGCTTTTCTCGCCCAGGCCCTCGATGTCCATCGCCCGGCGCGACACGAAATGAATGATCGCCTGCTTGAGCTGGGCCCCGCAGGCCAAGCGGCCGACGCAGCGGTACACCGCGCCTTCGCTGATGGTTTCGCGGCCCTTGCTGCGCTTGATCAACTGCGTGCGCTCGACGTGGGAGCCGCAGACCGGACATTGCTTGGGAACCTCCACCGGGCGGGCATCGTCCGGGCGGCGCTCGGTGATGACTTGCACCACTTGCGGGATCACATCACCGGCACGCCGGATAATCACGGTATCGCCGATCATCAAGCCAAGCCGCGCCACCTCGTCCATGTTGTGCAACGTCGCGTTGGCCACCGTCACACCGGCGACTTTCACCGGCTTGAGGCGCGCGACCGGCGTCACCGCACCAGTGCGTCCGACCTGGAACTCGACGTCCAGCAACTCGGTGAGCTCCTCGGTGGCCGGGAATTTGTGGGCAATGGCCCAGCGCGGCTCCCGGGCGCGAAAACCGAGTTCGCGCTGGGAGGCGATGCTGTTGACCTTGAACACCACACCGTCGATTTCATAAGGCAACGCGTTGCGCCGCTCGCCGATGTCACGATAGTAGTCCAGGCACTCGTCAATGCCGTGGGCCAGCTTCAGTTCACGGCTGATGGGCATGCCCCAAGCCTTGAGCTGCTTGAGATTGCCAATATGCGTGTCGGCAATATCCGAGGTGACCTGGCCGATGCCATAGCAGCAGAATTCCAGGGGACGGTTGGCGGTGATGCGCGAGTCCAGCTGGCGCAGGCTGCCCGCCGCGGCGTTGCGCGGGTTGGCGAAGGTCTTGCCCCCCGCCTCCAGCTGCGTGGCGTTGAGGCGCTCGAAGCCGGCCTTGGACATGTACACCTCGCCGCGCACTTCCAACAGCGGCGGCCAGCCGTTGCCCTGCAACTTGAGGGGAATGTTGCGCACGGTGCGCACGTTGACGCTGATGTCTTCGCCGGTAGTGCCGTCACCACGGGTGGCTCCGCGCACCAGCATGCCGTCCTGATACAACAGGCTGACCGCCAAGCCATCGAGCTTGGGTTCGCAACTGTATTCCACCGCCGCACCGCCGCCCAATAGATCCCCCATGGGCAGGTCGAGGCCTTCGGTTACCCGGCGGTCGAATTCGCGCATGGTCGTTTCGTCGAAGGCGTTGCCCAGGCTGAGCATCGGGATTTCGTGACGCACCTGGCTGAACGCCGACAAGGCCACGCTGCCGACCCGCTGAGTCGGCGAATCACTGGTCACCAGATCCGGGTGCTGCTCTTCCAACGCCTTGAGTTCATGGAACAGGCGGTCGTACTCGGCGTCCGGAATGCTTGGCTCGTCGAGGACGTGGTAGCGGTAGTTGTGCTCATCCAACTCGGTGCGTAGCTGTTGGATACGGGTTTCGACGGCGTTCATGGGTGTTCTCTCATAAAGCAAAAGAGCAGCCTAGGCTGCTCGATTTTCTTGATTCATGGGGTGCTTTGCACCCCGGCGGGAGCAAGCTCCCTCGCCACATAAAGCTCTCTGACCGCGAGAGCCGTGCATCGATCAGCGCTTCTGGGTCAGCGCCCGGCGCTCGAATTCGACGATGCGCTGGCGGTAATGCTCGATAGTCTGGGCAGTCAGCACGCTGCGCTGGTCGTCCTTCAGTTCGCCGTTGAGCTCCTGGGACAGCTTGCGCGCCGCGGCCACCATCACATCAAAAGCCTGCTTGGGATGACGCGGGCCTGGCAGGCCGAGGAAGAAGCTCACCGCCGGCGTGCTGAAATGATCGATGTCGTCCAGGTCGAACACACCAGGCTTCACGGCATTGGCCATGGAAAACAGCACCTCGCCATTGCCGGCCATGCTTTCGTGACGGTGGAAAATGTCCATTTCGCCGAAACGCAGGCCGCTTTCCAGGATGTTCTGCAGCAATGCCGGGCCCTTGAAGCCGGCCGGGTCGCGACAGATCACACTGATCACCAGGACTTCTTCGGCCTGGGCCTGGTCCTTGTCGGCGCTTGGAACTTTGCTCTCGTCCGGGAAATCATTGTCACGGCTGCTAAAGCTTGGGCCGCCGTCCAGGTCCAGGTTGAGATTGAGGTCACCCTGGGACGGTTCGCTGTTGCGCTTGCCGCGCTTGGAACCCGATTCCCGTGGCTCGCGTGCCGGCGCGCTCATCGACGGCAGGTCGTGCTCGTCCAGCTGTGGTTCCTTGTGGGTGTCCAGCACCCGAGGTGGGCCCAGCAGTTCGGCGTTGCCATCGTCATCCGGCAGGTTCGACAGACTGCGATCAAGGCGAAACTTCAGCTTCCCCTTGCCGCCGCGCATGCGCCGCCAGCCGTCGAAAAGAATACCGGCAATGACAATGATGCCGATGACGATCAGCCACTCGCGCAGACCGATTTCCATGTAATCCCGTGCCTCTATAAAAATGCTGAAAAATAAGGGGCTTAGCTAATTGCAAACCGCTTTAAAACGTGGCGCCAACTCTATGTTCTGAATGGCGTTTTGCCCACGCATACGAAAAATTGACATTAAACTAGCACGACCAAAGATAACTTTACACCGTCTGTCGCATGGGCTTGTGTCCAATCTGTGATTTGAACAACAGGCCCAAGGGTAAAAAAGACCTACAACGTTACAGGTAGATGCCCTACAGCCCGGGTTTCAAGCATCCACCATTGCCATGGCCTCCTCCACATCCACCGCCACCAGCCGCGAACAGCCTGGCTCGTGCATGGTCACGCCCATCAATTGATCAGCCATCTCCATGGCGATCTTGTTGTGGGTGATGTAGATGAACTGCACCGTTTCGGACATTTCCTTCACCAGCCGTGCGTAACGGCCTACGTTGGCGTCGTCCAGTGGTGCATCGACTTCGTCGAGCATGCAGAACGGCGCCGGGTTCAATTTGAAAATGGCGAAAACCAAAGCCAGCGCGGTCAGCGCTTTTTCGCCACCGGAGAGCAAATGGATGGTGCTGTTCTTCTTGCCAGGAGGACGCGCCATGATTGTCACCCCTGTATCGAGTAAATCTTCGCCCGTCAGTTCCAAGTAGGCGCTGCCGCCACCGAAAACTTTTGGGAAAAGCGCCTGCAAACCACCGTTGATCTGATCAAAGGTATCCTTGAAGCGGTTACGGGTTTCCTTGTCGATCTTGCGAATAACGTTTTCCAGGGTATCCAGCGCCTCCACCAGATCATCGTTCTGGGCGTCCAGGTAGCGCTTGCGCTCGGACTGCTGCTGGTATTCGTCGATGGCCGCCAGGTTGATTGCCCCCAGGCGCTGGATGCGTTGGGCGATACGTTCCAGCTCTTCCTCGGCGTCCTTCTCGTTCGCCCCGGCAACGAGGGTGGCGAGGACGCCGTTCAGGTCGTAGCCGTCCTCCAGCAACTGGTCCTGCAACGCCTTGCGGCGCACGGTCAGGGCTTGCCACTCCATGCGCTGCTGTTCCATCTGGCCGCGGATCAATTGGGACTGTTGCTCGGCCTGGCTGCGGCGCTTCTCGGCGTCGCGCAGTTCGCGGTCGGCGTCCTCCAGGGCAATCTGTGCGGTCTTGAGTTCTTCATCGACACTCATGCGCTTGTCGAGCAGCTCTTCGAGCTTGAGGCGCAGCTCCTCCAGCGGTGCTTCGCCTTCCTCCAGATTGAGGCTCAACTGCTCGCGTTTTTCGGTCAGGCGTTCGGACTGCATTTCCAGTCGTTCCAATGCCTGACGCGTGGAATCGTACTGGGCCCGCAGCGAGCCCAGGCGCACCGCCAACTGATGGGCATGGTCCTTATGCTGGCGGGCTTCCTGGCGCACTCGGTCCAGGCGCTCGCGCAGGCTGTCGCGCTGGGCCAGCAACAGCTCGCGCTGCTCGGTGTCCAGCGCCATGGCATCGAGCGCGTCCTGCAATTGCAGGCGCGCCTCGCCAATCTGTTCATGCTCAAGCGCACGCTGCTCGCCAAGCTCGGCGATTTCTTCTTCGAGGCGGGTGCGACGCAGGGCCAGTTGTTCGACCTTGGCCTTGCCGGCCGACAACTGCGCCTTGAGCTCGCCTTGCTGGCGCGCTTCGTCCTGCAACAGCCGCCGCAGGTGTTCACGGCCGTTCTCTTGTTGACGCTGTTGCGCCCGCAGGTTTTGCAATTCGGTTTCCAAGGCTTCGACGCTGGCTTCACGTTCTTCGCGCTCGGCGCCCAGGCGCTGGATTTCCTGGCCCCGGGCGAGCATGCCGCTCTCGGCTTCGCTGGCCCGGCGCACCCGCAGGAAATGCCGGCCCACCCAGTAGCCGTCACGGCTGATCAGGCTTTCGCCCGCAGCCAATTGCCCGCGCAGGGCCAAGGCTTGCTCAAGACTCTCCACCGGCTTGACCTGTCCCAGCCAGGGCGACAGGTCGACTTGGGCCTCGACCTTGTCCAGCAGGCTGCTGGGCATGCGCACGCCATCGCCAGCCGGGCTGAGCAAGCGCAGGTCACCCTGGGTAAAACTTGAAAGATCGAAGCCGCCGAAATCATCAACCAGCACCGCTTGCAGATCCGCACCCAGTACGGTTTCCACCGCCAGCTCCCAGCCCGGATCGACTTTCAGCCCTTCGGCCAAGCGTGGGCGTTCGGCCAGGTGCTGGTCCCGCAGCCATTCGGCGGTGCCGGTGCCCGGGTCCAGCGCGGCCTGTTGCAAGGCTTCCAGCGAGGCCAGGCGACCGTTGAGCCGCTGCAGTTCACCTTGGGCCTGCTGCTGATTCTGCAGGGCCAGTTGCAAAGCCTGGCGCAGTTGCTCGAGCCGTTCGACCTGGGCGTCTTCGCTGGCCTGCAAGTCTTCGAGGGTGGCTTCGCTGGCCGCCAACTGCTCGCTCAGCTCGAGAATCGCCGCGTCTTCCGGGTCCGCCGCGAGCAAGGCGCGCTCTTCGGACAGGCGACGCTGGCGATCGGCCAAGCGCTCCATACTGGTTTCCAACTGCTGGATGCGCGACTGCTGCACCTCGGCCTGGCGCCGTGGCTCGGCCGAGGTCAGGTTGAAACTGTCCCACTGCTCTTGCCAGCCGTGCATGGTCAGCTCGGCTTCTTCCAGGGCAGCGGCCGCCTCCTCGGCGGCGGCGCTGGTGATTTCCTGCTCCGGCGTAAGCCTGTCCAGCTCTTCGCCGAGGGTCAGCAGCAATGTGCGGTCGTGGCCCAGGTGGGATTCGGTTTCCAGGCGCGCCCGTTCGGCTTCCTTCAAGTCGTCCTGCAACTGCCGCAGCCGCTGCTGGCCGTGTTGGATACTCTGTTCGACCCGGGCGATGTCGCCACCCACCGAATAGAAGCGCCCCTGCACCAGATTGAAGCGCTCGGACAGGTCGTGGTGGCCGTCGCGCAGGCGCTCGATGGCCGCATCGGCGTTGCGTTGCTCGGCCACCAGGGCCTCGAAACTGACCTCCTGGTTGCCAATGATCGCCTCGCGCTGGCCGACCTGCTCATCCAACGCCTGCCAGCGCAGGGCCGAAAGCTGGGCCTTGAGCTGGCGCTCCTCGCCTTTGTATTCCTGGTATTTCTTGGCGGCCTCGGCCTGACGGTGCAAGCGTTCGAGCTGACGCTCGAGCTCTTCACGCAGGTCGGTCAGGCGAGCGAGGTTTTCATGGGTGCGACGGATACGGTTTTCGGTTTCGCGGCGCCGCTCCTTGTACTTTGAAATGCCGGCGGCTTCTTCGATGAAGTTGCGCAGGTCCTCGGGCTTGGCCTCGATCAGCTTGGAGATCATGCCCTGCTCGATGATCGAATAGCTGCGCGGCCCCAGGCCAGTGCCGAGGAAAATATCGGTGATGTCGCGGCGTCGGCATTTGGTGCCGTTGAGGAAGTAACTGTTCTGGCTGTCGCGGGTCACTTTGCGGCGGATGGAAATTTCCGCATAGGCCGCGTATTCGCCGATCAGGGTGCCGTCGGAGTTATCGAACACCAGCTCGATGCTGGCTTGGCTGACCGGCTTGCGACTGGTGGAGCCGTTGAAGATGACGTCGGTCATCGACTCGCCGCGCAGATTTTTTGCCGAGCTCTCGCCCATCACCCAGCGCACGGCGTCGATGATGTTCGACTTGCCGCAACCGTTGGGCCCGACCACCGCCGCCATGTTACTGGGGAAGTTCACCGTGGTCGGGTCGACGAAAGATTTGAACCCCGCCAGTTTGATGCACTTGAGCCGCACGGTCAGGCCTTCGTCAGGGCAGAGACCACCAGGTCGCAACTGCGCTGGGCATAGGCCGTCAGCACAATGCGAATCTGCGGCAGATCACGGGCCAGCACGGCGACGAGCAGGCGCTGGAACAGGTCGAGGAATTCGCTCATCTCGGCCTTGCGCTGTTCCAGGGCGAGGAAATAGGCACGGCTCATGGCAGGTTGCAGGTTCTCGACGGTTTCCTGCAAGTACGGGTTGTTGGCGAACGGATACGCGGCGCGCATCACGCTGAAGCTTTCGTCGACGAACGTACGGATGTCCTGGCGTTCATAGGCGTCCTTGAGGCGCTGCTGGATTGCCATGAACGGCGCCATGTCGGCCTGCTCCTGCCAGCCATGGGCCACGGCGTTGCCCAACAGGATGTACAACTCGCTCATCAGCGTGCAGAGGCTGCGCACGTTATGTTCAGTGAGCTCGGTGACGTGCGCGCCACGACGCGGCAGGATCGCGATCAGGTGGCGCCGCTCCAGGATCAGCAAGGCCTCACGGACCGAGCCGCGGCTGACATTGAGCGCCAGCGTGACCTTCTGCTCCTGGATGCGCTCTCCCGGCTTCATTTCGCCACGAATGATGCGTTCAGCGAGGTGGTGGGCGATTTGCTCAGCGAGGCTGTCCGGGGCCTTGAACGTCATGGTTGTCCTTCAAACTCTTCGATCTGCATAAGCGGCGCAGTGTAGCGCACTCGATACGTCATGGCGCAGGGCCTGCACGGGGTTTTTGGCACGATATAAGCAATTTTTTCAGTGCTCCGCCCATGTGGGAGCGGGCTTGCTCGCGAAGAGGCCAGTTCGTCCGCAAGAAATCTTCCGACAGAAATGCCGCCTTCGCGGGCAAGCCCGCTCCCACAGGGATTTGCGCTTAACTGATGGATAGGACATCGCTAAAGAACCAATACCTTGAATCCGTTGTTCATCGACCAAACGAACTTTCCTGACCCTCAAGTCAGAAAATCATTGACCGAAAAGTCAGAACTGATAAATTCAGTCCACGTCGATAAAACAATAATGAGTCTGCGAGGCCTTCCGTGATCCAGTTTTTACTCAACCAGGAACTCCGTAGCGAGCATGCCCTGGACCCGAACCTGACCGTGCTCAACTATTTGCGCGAACACGTCGGTAAATCCGGTACCAAAGAAGGCTGCGCCAGCGGCGACTGTGGCGCGTGCACCGTGGTGGTGGGCGAACTGCATACGGACGAAGCCGGTGCAGAGCGTATGCGCTATCGCAGCCTCAATTCGTGCCTGACGTTTGTCTCGGCCTTGCACGGCAAGCAATTGATCAGCGTCGAAGACCTCAAGCACCAGGGCCAATTGCACAGCGTCCAGCAGGCGATGGTCGATTGTCATGGTTCGCAATGCGGCTTTTGCACGCCAGGTTTCGTCATGTCGCTGTTCGCCCTGCAAAAGAACAGCGAGCAACCCGACACTCACAAGGCCCACGAGGCCTTGGCCGGCAACCTCTGCCGCTGCACCGGCTACCGGCCGATCCTGGCCGCCGCCGACCAGGCCTGCTGCGGCAAGCAGCCGGACCAGTTCGACGCCCGGGAAGCCGAGACCATTGCCCGCCTCAAAGCCATCGCCCCGACCGAAACCGGCGAACTCAACAGCGGCGACAAACGCTGCCTGGTACCGCTGACCGTCGCCGACCTGGCCGACCTCTACGATGCTTACCCCCAGGCGCGCCTGTTGGCCGGTGGCACCGACCTGGCCCTGGAAGTCACTCAGTTCCACCGCACCCTGCCGGTGATGATCTACGTGGGCAACGTCGCCGAACTCAAGCGCATCGAGCGCTTCGACGACCGCCTGGAGATTGGCGCCGCCACCGCCCTTTCCGACTGCTACGAAGCCTTGAAGGCTGAATATCCGGACTTTGGCGAGCTGCTGCAGCGCTTCGCCTCGCTGCAGATTCGCAACCAGGGCACACTGGGCGGCAACATCGGCAATGCCTCGCCGATCGGCGACTCGCCGCCCCTGCTGATCGCCCTCGGCGCGCAGATCGTGCTGTGCAAGGGCCAGACCCGCCGCACCCTGGCGCTGGAAGACTATTTCATTGATTACCGGGTCACCGCCCGCCAGGAAAGCGAATTCATCGAAACGATCATCGTGCCCCGGGCCTGCGCCGAGCAATCGTTCCGCGCCTACAAGGTTTCCAAGCGCCTGGACGACGACATCTCTGCCGTGTGCGCGGCATTCAACCTACGGATCGACAACGGCATCGTCCATGACGCCCGCGTGGCCTTCGGCGGCATGGCGGCGACGCCCAAACGCGCCAAGCATTGCGAAGCCATCCTGATCGGTGCGCCGTGGAACGAGAGCACTGTCGAGCGCGCCTGCGCAGCCCTGGCCGAGGACTTCACGCCGCTCTCGGATTTCCGCGCCAGCAAGGAATACCGTCTGCTCAGCGCCCGCAACCTGTTGCGCAAATACTTCATCGAACTGCAAACACCGCACATCGAGACTCGGGTGACCGCTTATGTCTAACCATCACGCCGTAGAGAAGACTCAAGCCGAACTCGCCGAGCTGTTCGCCCGCGACCTGACCACTGGCGTAGGCCGCAGTGTCAAGCATGACAGCGCCGCCAAGCATGTGTCCGGCGAAGCCCAATACATCGACGACCGCCTCGAATTTCCCAACCAACTGCACGTTTACGCCCGGCTGTCGGACCGCGCCCATGCCCGCATCATCCGCATCGATACCGCGCCCTGCTATGCCTTCGAGGGCGTGCGCATCGCCATCACCCATGCAGACATCCCGGGGCTCAAGGACATAGGCCCACTGTTGCCCGGCGATCCGTTGCTGGCCATCGATGACGTGCAGTTCGTCGGCCAACCCGTGCTGGCCGTGGCCGCGAAAGACTTGGAAACCGCGCGCCAGGCCGCGATGGCGGCCATCGTCGAATACGAAGACCTGGAACCGGTGCTGGATGTAGTCGAAGCCCTGCGCAAGCGGCATTTCGTGCTCGACAGCCACACCCACCAGCGCGGTGATTCAGCCACGGCGCTGGCGAGCGCCGAGCATCGTATCCAGGGCTCACTGCACATCGGTGGCCAGGAACACTTTTATCTGGAAACCCAGATTTCCTCGGTGATGCCCACCGAGGACGGCGGCATGATCGTCTACTGCTCGACCCAGAACCCCACCGAAGTACAGAAATTGGTGGCCGAAGTGCTGGGCGTGTCGATGAACAAGGTCGTGGTAGACATGCGCCGCATGGGCGGCGGTTTTGGCGGCAAGGAAACCCAGGCCGCCAGCCCGGCGTGCCTGTGCGCAGTCATCGCCTACCTCACCGGCCAACCCACCAAGATGCGCCTGCCGCGAGTCGAAGACATGCTGATGACCGGCAAGCGCCACCCCTTCTACATCGAATACGACGTGGGCTTCGACGGCAGCGGACGCCTGCACGGCATCGCACTGGAACTGGCCGGCAACTGCGGCTGCTCGCCGGACCTGTCGGCGTCGATTGTCGACCGGGCGATGTTCCATGCCGATAACGCCTATTACCTGGGCGATGCGACCATCAACGGCCATCGCTGCAAGACCAACACCGCCTCGAACACTGCCTACCGGGGCTTCGGCGGGCCGCAAGGCATGGTCGCCATCGAAGAGGTGATGGATGCCATCGCCCGGCACCTGGGGCTCGATCCGCTGGCGGTGCGCAAGGCCAATTACTACGGCAAGACCGAGCGCAACGTCACCCACTACTATCAGACCGTCGAGCACAACATGCTCGAGGAAATGACCGCCGAGCTTGAGCACAGCAGCCAGTACGCCGAACGCCGCGAAGCGATCCGTCGCTACAACGCCAATAGCCCGATCCTGAAAAAAGGCCTGGCGCTGACCCCGGTGAAATTCGGTATTTCGTTCACGGCCAGTTTCCTCAACCAGGCCGGCGCGCTGATCCACGTCTACACCGACGGCAGCATCCACTTGAACCATGGCGGCACCGAAATGGGCCAGGGTTTGAATACCAAGGTTGCCCAAGTGGTGGCCGAGGTTTTCCAGGTAGAGATGGATCGCGTGCAGATCACTGCGACCAATACCGACAAGGTGCCGAACACCTCGCCCACCGCCGCCTCCAGCGGCGCCGACCTGAACGGCAAGGCGGCGCAGAACGCTGCCGAAATCATCAAGCAGCGCTTGGTGGAGTTCGCCGCGCGGCAATACAAGGTCAGCGAAGAAGACGTAGCTTTCCACAACGGTCACGTGCGAGTGCGCGACCACATCCTGACCTTCGAAGGGTTGATCCAGCAGGCGTACTTCGCCCAGGTCTCGCTGTCGAGCACCGGCTTCTACAAGACACCGAAAATCTACTACGACCGCAGCCAGGCCCGTGGCCGGCCGTTCTACTACTACGCCTATGGCGCGGCGTGCGCCGAGGTGATCGTCGACACCCTCACCGGCGAGTACAAGATGCTGCGCACCGATATCCTCCACGACGTCGGCGCGTCACTGAACCCGGCCATCGACATCGGCCAGGTGGAGGGCGGTTTCATCCAGGGCATGGGCTGGCTGACCATGGAAGAGCTGGTGTGGAACGACAAGGGCAAGCTGATGACCAACGGCCCGGCCAGCTACAAGATCCCGGCGGTGGCCGACATGCCGCTGGACCTGCGGGTCAAGCTGGTGGAAAACCGCAAGAACCCCGAAGACACGGTGTTCCATTCCAAAGCCGTGGGCGAACCGCCGTTCATGCTCGGCATCGCCGCGTGGTGCGCCATCAAGGACGCCGTGGCGAGCCTGGGGGATTACCGGCATCAACCGAACATCGATGCGCCGGCGACGCCGGAGCGGGTGCTGTGGGGGTGTGAGCAGATGCGGCAGTTGAAGGCCGCGAAGCCTGTGGAAGCCGAGGTCGAGTTGGCTCCGCTCTAAGACCGAGGCGTGGCCTTCGCGAGCAAGCCCGCTCCCACAGGAGACCGCGATCCACTGTGGGAGCGAGCCTGCTCGCGAAAGCGGCCGAACAGAAAAAGAGAGGTCGAGGTAATTATGTACAACTGGATCAGCGCCCTCGCCGACCTGCAAGACCGCGGCGAACCCTGCGTGCTGGTGACGATCATCGAAGAACTCGGCTCAACACCGCGCAACGCCGGCTCGAAAATGGTCATCAGTACCCGCCAGATCTTCGACACCATCGGTGGCGGGCACCTGGAATACAAGGCCATGGAGATCGCCCGGCAGATGCTCGCCAGCGGCCAGCAAACCACCCATCTGGAACGCTTCAGCCTGGGCGCCAGCCTTGGCCAGTGTTGCGGCGGCGTCACCGTATTGCTGTTCGAGCCCATGGGCCAGGTGCAGGCGCAGATCGCTGTGTTCGGCGCCGGCCATGTTGGTCGCGCCCTGGTGCCGTTGCTGGCGAGCCTGCCCTGCAAGGTGCGCTGGATCGACTCGCGGGAAGCTGAGTTTCCCGAGCACCTGCCCCACGGCGTGCGCAAAATCGTCAGCGAGGAGCCGCTGGATGAGGTCGACGAACTGCCCGCCGGCAGCTACTGCATCGTCATGACCCACAACCATCAGCTCGACCTGGAATTGAGCGCCGCGATTCTCAAGCGCAACGACTTCGCCTACTTCGGCCTGATCGGCTCGAAGACCAAACGGGTGAAGTTCGAGCATCGCCTGCGCGACCGCGGTTTCAACAGCAGCACTCTGCAGCGCATGCGTTGCCCGATGGGCATCGGCGAAGTCAAAGGCAAGTTGCCTGTGGAAATCGCCATCTCCATCGCCGGCGAAATCATCGCCACCTATAACGCCGATTTTGGCCAGCACACCACGCGCGCCGAACCGATTGCCAAGCTGCTGCCGGCCTCGCGTCGCAGCCAGGCGAACCGTTGAACAATCGTTGAGAATCCCCATGCCCCTGACACGCAAAGCCTACCGCGCCGCCCTGCTCCACAGCCTCGCCGACCCTGCCGAAGTCGGCATCGAGGCGTCCTACGAATATTTCGAAGACGGCTTGCTGGTGGTGGAAAACGGCCAGATCAGCGCCATCGGCCACGCCCGCGATTTGCTGCCGACCCTGCCAGCGGAGATCGAAATCAGCCACTACCCGGACGCGCTGATCACCCCCGGCTTCATCGACACGCACATTCATCTGCCACAGACTGGCATGGTCGGTGCGTATGGCGAGCAACTGCTCGACTGGCTCAACACTTACACCTTTCCTTGCGAAAGCCAGTTCGCCGACAAGGCCCATGCCGATGCCGTGGCCGATATTTTCGTCAAGGAACTGCTGCGCAATGGCACCACCACCGCGCTGGTTTTCGGCAGTGTGCACCCGCAGTCGGTGAACTCGTTTTTCGAAGTGGCCCAGCAATTGGATCTGCGGATGATCGCCGGCAAGGTGATGATGGACCGCAACGCCCCGGACTATCTGGTGGACACCGCCGAGTCGAGCTACACCGAAAGCAAGGCGCTGATCGAACGCTGGCACGGCAAGGGTCGTCTGCATTACGCCGTCACCCCGCGCTTCGCCCCCACCAGCACGCCGGAACAACTGGCCCTGGCCGGTCAGTTGCTGAGGGAATATCCCGACCTGTATATGCAAACCCACATCAGTGAAAACCTGCAGGAAGTGCAGTGGGTCAAGGAATTGTTCCCTGAGCGCAAAGGCTATCTGGACGTCTACGACCACTATCAGCTGCTCGGCGAGCGCTCAGTCTTCGCCCACGGTGTGCATTTGTGCGACGACGAATGCGCACGCCTGGCCGAGACCGGTTCGGCCATCGCGTTTTGCCCGACCTCGAACTTCTTCCTCGGCAGCGGCCTGTTCAATTTGCCGATGGCCGAAAAGCACAAAGTCAACGTTGGGCTGGGTACGGACGTGGGGGGCGGCACCAGTTTTTCGCTGCTGCAAACCCTGAACGAAGCCTACAAGGTCATGCAGCTACAGGGCGCACGGCTGAGCCCGTTCAAGTCGCTGTACCTGGCCACCCTTGGCGGTGCCCGGGCATTGCGCCTGGAAGACAGGATCGGGACTCTGCAAGCGGGCACCGATGCGGACTTCCTGGTGCTGGACTACAACGCCACACCGCTCTTGAGCTATCGCCTGAAGCAGGCACGGGACATTGCCGAGCGGCTGTTTGTGTTGATGACGCTGGGGGATGACCGGACGGTGGCGCAGACTTATGCGGCGGGTCGGCTGGTGCATCAGCGATAGAGTTTTTTCGCCTATCAGACCGCTTTCGCGAGCAAGCCCGCTCCCACATTTGATCGGCATATGTCATGACAACACGGTCGAATGTGGGAGCGGGCTTGCTCGCGAAGGGCGCGACTCGGTGCCGCTGACTTCACTCAATCAGAGCTTGGCCGTCGAACGCCCTGGCTTCTTGCTCTGCAGCAGGTGCGAGAACACCGCATGCAAATCGTCCGACGCGCTTTCTTCGTCGAGGTTGAGCTTGCTGTCGATGTGGTCCATGTGATGCATCATCAGGTCCACCGCCAGCGTGGCGTCGCGGGCTTCGATGGCATCGATCAGTTGGGTGTGTTCGTCGTAGGAACAGTGGGAACGATTGCCGCTTTCGTACTGGGCGATGATCAGCGACGTCTGGGACACGAGGCTGCGCTGGAAGCTGATCAGTGGCGCGTTCTTCGCCGCTTCGGCCAGCTTGAGGTGGAACTCGCCCGACAGGCGGATGCCGGCGCCGCGGTCACCGCGGGAGAAACTGTCGCGCTCGTCGCTGACCATCTGCCGCAGTTCGGCCAACTGCTCGGCGGTGGCGTGCTGTACCGCAAGCTCGGTAATCGCACGTTCTACCAGGCGCCGGGCCATGAACACCTGGCGCGCCTCTTCGACGCTCGGGCTGGCCACCACGGCGCCGCGATTGGGTCGTAGCAACACCACCCCTTCATGGGCCAGGCGTGACAGCGCCCGACGAATGATCGTGCGGCTGACTCCGAAAATCTCCCCCAGTGCCTCTTCGCTCAACTTTGTACCGGGCGCCAGGCGTTGTTCGAGGATGGCCTCGAAGATATGCGCGTAGACAATATCGTCCTGGGTTCCGCTGCGGCCGGCTTTACCAGCACGCGGTTGTTTCTTGAGGGGCTGCAACTGTTCGTTCATGGGCACTCGAGTCGGAAAAACTGCGGCGAATTGACCGTGACTGTAATACGGCACAGCGGGTCGCTGGCAAGTATCGCGTAAAAAACACGGCGATTGTACACAACCTCTGATGGCAACACGACTGTACGGCTGTTTGCGGGCATGGCTGTATTGCAATTGGCTACTGGGTTGAGTTTAGGCTTAAACCCAAATCCGTGGCTCCCGGAGCCCGGCTAATTTACAACAAGGACCACCGCCCACCATGACCGACGTCACGACCGCGCCACTTCGTCCTCTGGCCGACACATCGCCCTCAGCTATCGTGGCCGGATTCATCGCGATGATGACCGGCTACACCAGCTCCCTGGTGCTGATGTTCCAGGCCGGGCAGGCAGCGGGGCTGACCAGTGGGCAGATCTCTTCATGGATCTGGGCGATTTCCATTGGCATGGCGATCTGCTCCATCGGCCTGTCGCTGCGCTACCGCACCCCGATTACCATCGCTTGGTCCACCCCCGGCGCGGCACTGCTGATCACCAGCCTGGGCGGCGTGAGCTATGGCGAGGCCATCGGTGCCTATATCACCTGCGCGATACTGGTGACCATCTGCGGCCTCACCGGCAGCTTCGAACGGTTGGTCAAGCGCATCCCCGCGTCGCTGGCGGCAGCCTTGCTGGCGGGCATCCTGTTCAAGATCGGCAGCGAGATTTTCGTCGCCACCCAACACCGCACCGGCCTGGTGCTGGGGATGTTCTTTACCTATTTGATCGTCAAGCGCCTGTCGCCACGCTATGCCGTGCTGGCGGCGCTGTTGATCGGCACGGGGCTGTCCGGCCTGTTGGGGCTGCTGGATTTCAGTAGCTTTGCCCTGGAAGTGGCGACGCCGGTGTGGACCACACCGCACTTTTCCCTGGCGGCCACCATCAGCATCGGCATTCCGCTGTTCGTGGTGGCAATGACGTCGCAGAACATGCCCGGCATCGCCGTGCTGCGGGCCGACGGCTATACCGTGCCGGCCTCGCCATTGATCACCACCACCGGCATCGCCTCGCTGCTGCTGGCACCGTTCGGTTCCCACGGCATCAACCTGGCGGCCATCAGCGCGGCCATCTGCACCGGGCCGCACGCCCACGAGGACCGCAACAAGCGCTACACGGCAGCGGTCTGGTGCGGGATTTTCTATGGCATTGCCGGGGTGTTCGGCGCAACGCTGGCGGCACTGTTCGCGGCCTTGCCCAAGGAACTGGTGTTATCAATCGCCGCGCTGGCGCTGTTCGGGTCGATCATCAATGGCTTGACCATCGCCATGAGCCAGGCCAAGGAGCGGGAGGCGGCACTGATCACCTTCATGGTCACGGCATCGGGAATGACGCTGTTTTCCATCGGTTCGGCGTTCTGGGGGATTGTCGCGGGGGTGTTGACGTTGCTCATCCTGAACTGGCGCAACGCCTGATAGCTTAAAAGCTTCGCGAGCAAGCCCGCTCCCACAGAAGTGATGTGAACGACACATATCCACTGTGGGAGCGGGCTTGCTCGCGAAGGCGGCCTGGCAAGCAACGCATAAATGGCAGGCACAAAAAAACCGGCGCCCGGAAGGGCTGCCGGTTTCGGAACATCAGGCGACCGGATTGATCGGCTTCTCCGGGTACCAGACGTCCATCAGCGGGCTGACTTCAGCGCTGGTCAGCTCAGGACGCGCCTTGAGCCAGGCTTCAACGGCAGCACGCTGCTCTTCGGTCACACAGCCACGCTTCTGCAGGCAAACCAGACCGTAGTCGTCGCCGCCGACGTAGCCCAGGCCATTGGCTTCCATGGCTTCTTTGAGAAAAGCGTCGAGGAAAGCGTCAATAGCCTCATCGGCCAGATCTTCTTTGAAATCCAGGTTGAGTTCGAAACCCAGCTCTTGAAATTCATCCACGCACAATTTTTTGCGCAGACGCTGGGAACGGTTAGTCGCCATTGGAACAATCCTCATAAGTAATAACGGCCGGCACTTTACCAGTTTGGTGCACCGATTGCCCGACTGATCGGGCATCTTGGCCTACCGTCGGTAAAAAATAGCGCCTGGAAGGCTCAGGCGCGGCACAAGCCGTTGCAGCTTGGGGCATAATGCCGACACTTTCATGACCACTGAGGGCGTTCATTTCCATGCCCTCGTCTTTTTCCCCCTCGCCCGTAGGGTTTTATTTCAAATGATCAAATCTTTGCGTCCACTGCTTCTGGCCAGCTTTCTTCTTCCCCTGGCCCTTCCCGTTTCTACCAGCGCCGCCACTCTCAACACCGCCCTCTCGCCCAACGTGCAAAAGGCCCTCAAGGCCAGCAAGCTGCAAGACGATGCCCTGTCCCTGGTGATGGTGCCCCTCACCGGCCCCGGCACACCGACAGTGTTCAACGCCGACGTCTCGGTAAACCCGGCGTCTACCATGAAACTGGTCACCACCTATGCGGCCCTGGAAATGCTCGGCCCCAACCACCAGTGGAAAACCGAGTTCTACACCGACGGCACCCTCAGCGGCGGCATTCTCAACGGCAACCTGTACCTCAAGGGCGGCGGCGATCCCAAGCTGAACATGGAAAAGCTCTGGCTATTGATGCGTGACCTGCGCGCCAACGGTGTGCAGCAGATCACCGGCGACCTGGTGCTGGACCGAGGGTTCTTCATCCAACCGCAACTGCCCGAATTCAACGATGACGGCAACGACGAAAACAAGCCGTTTCTGGTCAAGCCCGATTCGCTGCTGGTCAACCTCAAGGCCCTGCGCTTCGTCGCCCGCAATGACGGCGGTCGAGTACTGGTGTCGGTGGAGCCGCCCATTGCCAGCATTCGCATCGAGAACCAGGTCAAGGCTGTCAACTCCAAGCAATGCACCGGCGGCGTGCGCTACAACCCGGTGCCCCAGGCTGACGGCAGCGTGACCGTGACGGTGGGCGGGCAGTTGGGTGACGGTTGCAGTTCCCAGACCTACCTGTCGCTGCTGGACCATCCCACCTACACCGCCGGTGCCGTGCGGGCGATCTGGAAGGAATTGGGCGGCAGCATCCAGGGCAAGGACCGCCTGGCCTCGACGCCGAGCAGCGCCAAGGTGCTGGCCCGGGCGTTCTCGCCGGATTTGGCGGAGATCATCCGCGACATCAACAAATACAGTAACAACACCATGGCCCAGCAATTATTCCTGAGCCTCGGCGCGCAGTTCCGCAACGAAGCCGACGGTGACGACGCCAAGGCCGCACAGCGGGTGGTGCGCCAGTGGCTGGCCAAGAAAGGCATCACCGCGCCGCACCTGGTGATGGAGAACGGTTCCGGCCTGTCCCGCGCCGAACGAGTCAGCGCCCGGGAAATGGCAGCGATGCTGCAAGCCGCCTGGCACAGCCCGTATTCGGCGGAGTTCATCAGTTCGATGCCGATCGCCGGCACCGACGGCACCATGCGCAAACGCCTCAAGACCACCGCCATGGCCGGCGAAGCCCACATCAAGACCGGTACCCTGAACACCGTCCGGGCCATCGCCGGCTTCAGCCGTGACGTCAACGGCAACACTTGGGTAGTGGTGGCGATCCTCAACGATCCGAAGCCATGGGGCGCGTCGTCGGTGCTGGACCAGGTGCTGCTGGACCTGTACCGCCAGCCGAAACTGCCGCAAACGGCTTCGGTGCTCTAAGCCCGCCAGGAACCGATGTGGGAGCGGGCTTGCCCCCGAAAGCGGATTGTCAGGTTAATCAATGCCCCTGACACACCGCCTTCGCGAACAAGCCCGCTCCCACAATTGACCGCGCGCATCCAGCAAAACAACTAGCTCAACTGCGCCTCAACCCGATCCCGCCCGGACTGCTTGGCCGCATACACCCCCGAGTCAGCCCTCAGCAGCAGCGCATCGGCGCCTTCTCCGAGGCGCCAAGTGGCGATACCGAAGCTGGCGGTGACGACGCCCACGTCATCAATGGGCGCAGCTCGCAAGCTTTCCCAAAGCTCCAGCGCCAGGGAATAGGCACTGTCACTGTCCGTGTCCGGGCATAGCACCACGAACTCTTCCCCCCCCAGCCGGCAGAACACGTCGGTGCGTCGCAACCGTTGCGATACACGCTGGCAGACGGCTTGCAGCACCCGGTCGCCCACCGCATGGCCGTGCCGGTCATTGATGCGCTTGAAGTTGTCGATGTCGAGCATGATGACCGCCAGGCCACCGGAGCCGCGTTCGACCCGGGCCATTTCCGACGTCAGGCGATCCTGGAAATATCGCCGGTTGCGAATGCCGGTCAGGGCGTCGGTGACCGACAAGGCCCGCAGCTCTTCTTCCACGCGCTTGAGGTCGGAGATATCCGAGACGTAGCCATGCCACAGCACTCCGCCTCCGGGCAGTTCCTCGGGCGTGGCCTCGCCGCGCACCCATCGCAAGCCGCGCGAGGGAAGCTGTACCCGATACTCTTCACGCCACGGACTTAAAGTCGCGGCCGATGCCCGAATCGAGGCGCGGACCCGCGTGCTGTCCAGCGGATGAATCCGGGAAAAGATCGCCTCGGCGTTCTGCACCAGCACATTGGGTTCCAGCTCGTAGATATCGCGAATGCCGTCGCTGGCGTAGATCACACTGAAACGGCCATTGAAATCCATCTTGAACTGATAGATCCCGCCAGGAACATGAGCGCTGAGCTTTTTCAACAACAGGTCGCGGGCCGCCAGTGCTTCGTGGACACGCTTGCGTTCGGTGATGTCGATGCAGATCGCCAGGTGCCCGACCCACAGGCCCTGATCGTCGAGCATCGGCGTCGCCAGCATGTTGACCGTGAGGTGACTGCCATCGCGGCGCACCAGGGTCCACTCTCGCGCCTGTTGCCCGCCTTGTTCGCCGCCCTCGAGCAGCATCGCGTGGCAGGTGGGAATCGGTTTGCCGAAACGAGCGCCGAGTTGCGCGGCGCGGGCCTGGAGCTCACGGGGAAGGTGGAGGCTTTCGAGGGTCATGCTCTGCAACACTTCACAGCTCTGATAGCCAAGCATTTGCTCGGCACCGGCGTTGAAGGTGGTGATGACGCCACGCAGGTCCGTGGCGATGATCGCCACCTGGGTCGCCGCATCCAGCACACCGCGCAGTTGGCCGTGAGTACCCCGCAGTTCCTGCTCTCGGGCACGCAGTTCATGGGTGCGTTGTTCTACCAGCTTCAAGGCCCGCTGCCGCTGGCTGACCAACACGTAGAGCAAGGCGCTGAGCAGCAGGCTGAGCAGACTCCCCAGCACCATCAGGCTCGTCACTGAAGAGTGATTGGTCGACAGGAACGCGCGACTGGGTCGCAAATCTACCCGGTAGTCGCGATCGGCCAGGCGCAACAGGCGGCTCGCCGAAAGATCGCTGTGGTCCGGTGGGTTGTTAGACTCGTATAGCGCTTCTTGCCGGTCGTCTGTCGACAGGTCCAGGATACGCATCGAGAGGTTGTCATGCCCCGCAGTCGGCAGGCCATCACCCGCCAACTGGTGCATGCTGATGGCTGCCACGACGTACCCGAACGGTTCGCTCGCCGCTTCCCGGGTGACCGGCGCCACCAGCAGAACCCCGCGGGCCAGCACCGGGTCGGCGCCCAGCAGGTCCAGGGGTTGGGACACGACCAGTCCGCCACGCTGATGAGCCCGTTCAAGGGTTGCGCGGCGCACGGGATCGCTAAGCAGATCCAGGCCCTGTGGCCCCCCGTAGGAAGCCTGGCTCTGGACATAGAGCACCGGCACGTATTCGTCCCGTTCGGCGACTTGGCGCAAACCGCCCTTGCCGTCCGCCTCGAGGATGGTAAAGCGGGGGGCGCCTTCGGCCCGCGCCTGCTGCTCGAACGACTGCCGTTCGTTTCCAGGCACTCGGGGCGCCCAGGCAAGTGCCCGGGTGCGCCTCAACAGAGCGTCGGCGTAACCACGGAACTCGCTGCTGGATACCCCTTCCGAATTGGCAAAGAAACGCCTCAGGCCATCGAGGCGCTGTTCCTGCTCCTGGAAACGCTCCTCAATGCGACTGAAACGCTCCTCGGCTTGCAGCTCGAAGCGTTGGCGCAGTTGCTGATTGAACAGATTCATCGTCGCCCACGACAACAGCCCGGTCAGGAACAAGCCGGCGAGCAAGACCAGCGAAGCCACCAGCCAGGCCGATACATCTTCGCTGATAAAGCCCAGGATCCTGGGACGCACCTGATGCAATGCCATAAACGCAACTCAGAAAGGGGCCAGGCATAGGATCAGCCCCGGCCGCTGGCTAAGTTATAGCTATTAGCCATCAGTTTGACCAGCCCTAAAATGAGCTGGAAGCCTTGAATTACAAGGCCTGCATGGATCCAATCAGAAAATTCATCAGCGCGCCATGATCTTCCATGCGCGATGGATTTTACCGTTGCGGGCGAAATCCGGATCAATGGTCTTGGCGGTTATCTCTTCCACCGCGTAGCGCTCGCCCAGGTTGTCCTCGAGCTGGAACTTGCGGAAGTTGTTCGAGAAGTACAACACACCGCCGGGTGACAGACGCGCCATGGCCAGGTCCAGCAACTGGACGTGGTCACGCTGCACGTCGAACACCCCTTCCATGCGCTTGGAGTTGGAGAACGTTGGCGGGTCGATGAAGATCAGGTCGTACTCGTCACGACTGGCTTCGAGCCAAGCCATCACATCGCCCTGCTCCAGGCGGTTCTTGTCCGAGAAACCATTGAGCGACAGGTTGCGCCGTGCCCAGTCCAGGTAGGTCTTCGACAAGTCGACGCTGGTGGTATTGCGCGCGCCCCCCTTGGCGGCGTGGACGCTGGCAGTCGCGGTGTAGCAGAACAGGTTGAGGAAGCGCTTGCCGGCCGCCTCTTTCTGGATCCGCAGGCGCATCGGCCGATGGTCGAGAAACAGTCCGGTGTCCAGGTAGTCGGTGAGGTTGACCAACAGCTTCACGCCGCCTTCGTTGACCTCGGTGAACTTGCCCTGGGCGCTCTGGCGCTCGTACTGCTTGGTGCCGCTCTGACGCTCGCGGCGCTTGATGACCACGCGGCTCTTGTCGACGTTAAGCGCCTGGGGAATCGCCGCCAGGGCATCGAACAGGCGGGCCGAGGCCTTTTCCGGGTCGATGGACTTGGGTGCGACATATTCCTGGACGTGTACCCAGTCGTGGTAAAGGTCGATGGCCATGGAGTATTCCGGCATGTCGGCATCGTAGACCCGGTAGCAGTCCACACCTTCGCGCTTGGCCCACTTGCTCAGTAACTTGAGGTTTTTTTGCAGGCGATTGGCGAACATCTGCCCGCCTTCGCTCAACCGCGCCTGCTCCACGACAGGGGCCGGCGCCGGGGCCGGTTTGATCGGGTTGCCATTCTTGTTGTACTGGCGCTCTTGCGGGACCTCAGGTGCCTGGTCATAGGCAGCTTGCTCGCGCTCGGCCTGACGTTGTTCCGGGGTGCGACGCTCGCCAGTCACGAACTGATCCGGCAGCACCTTGATCAGCAACAGCTTGCACGGCAACGCACCGTTCCAAAATGAGTATTGCTTGTGGCTGCGAATGCCCATGCGCTTGCCCAGGTCCGGCGCGCCGGTGAACACCGCCGCTTCCCAGTTCAGGCACGCCTGGCGCAGACGCTCGCCGAGGTTCTGGTAGAGGTAAAGCAGGCTCGCTTCGTCGCCCAGGCGCTCGCCGTATGGTGGGTTGCAGATCACCAGGCCCTTCTGGTTCTGGTCCGGACGCGGCTCGAACGTGGCGACTTCGCCTTGATAGATCTTGATCCACTCGCTCAGGCCTGCACGTTCGACGTTGTTGCGGCCCGGCTGGATCAGCCGTGGGTCGGCCTCGTAGCCGCGAATCCACAGCGGTGGCTTGGCCAGCCCGGCGTCAGCGCGGGCGGTGGCCTCTTCATGGAGCTTCTTCCACAACGCCGGCACGTGGCCGAGCCAAGCGGTAAAGCCCCATTGCTGGCGACGCAGGTTCGGCGCCATGTCGGCGGCGATCATCCCGGCTTCCACCAGGAACGTGCCCACGCCGCACATCGGGTCAGCCAGTGCCCCGCCTTCGGCGGCAATACGCGGCCAACCGGCGCGGATCAGGATCGCGGCGGCAAGGTTTTCCTTCAGCGGCGCAGCACCTTGCTGCAAGCGGTAGCCGCGCTGGTGCAGGCTGTGGCCGGAAAGGTCCAGGGAGAGGATCGCCTCACCACGGTCCAGGCGCAGGTGGATGCGCAGGTCCGGGTTGAGCTTGTCGATGGATGGCCGCTCGCCCGATGGGGTGCGCAACTTGTCGACGATGGCGTCCTTGACCTTCAAGGCGCCGAAATGAGTGTTGTCGATGCCCGAACCGTGTCCGCTGAACTCCACCGCCAAGGTGCCATCGGCCAGCATGTGGTCTTGCCAGTCGACGTCCAGTACGCCGTGGTACAGGTCTTCGGCGTCCTTCATCGGGAAGCGCTTGAGCACCAGCAATACGCGGTTGGCCAGGCGCGACCACAGGCACAGGCGATAAGCCGTTTCCATATCGGCCATGCCGCGTACCGCCGAGGTGTGCTCGCGCGCCTCTTCAAGGCCAAGCCCGACGGCTTCCTCGATGAGCAGGCCTTCGAGGCCCTTGGGGCAAGTGAGGAAGAGTTCGAAACGATCGGACATTGGGGTTCCAGAGCCTTTGGCTAAGTGGACCGGGCAACGCATTGCCGGGCCGGGTTCAATCAGGTGCTTTTCTCAAGAGCACCCGTATGGCACGAGGATGTGCCGCTTCCGCCCTCGCTGCTCAGGTTAAAAGAGCTTAGATGCGAGGGCAGATAAAAAATTCTGTGCAACAAATTATGAAAACTCGTCCCTTTCGTCGAATAGTACCCGAGTGCAACGGGGGGACATTCTCATCCGGGCACGGACGGCGCCCTTCAGCGCAGGGCCGATCATACAGGGGTCTGGCTCATTAGCGGGCATCGAACATCATGTTACTTATGGCGCTAACATCTTTATTGTTACGTGCTTATGACAAAACGATCATTCCATCCCTGTGACGCTTTGGTTAGAACTCAACACAGGTTGACGTCGCAACGGCGTCAACACCTCGGCTCGTCACGCCGGCAACGAGCCACCAACGGCAGAATGATTCTGCCCCGGCCTCGATAGAGGTCGACGCTAAGCAACAGTCAACAAGTGAGGGCAACACCCTATGAGAAGACTTAAGCGTGATCCGTTGGAAAGAGCTTTTTTACGCGGTTACCAATATGGCGTTGGTGGTAAATCCCGTGAGCTTTGCCCCTTTACTCTACCGTCGGTACGTCAAGCCTGGATCAATGGCTGGCGAGAAGGACGCGGCGACAACTGGGACGGTATGACCGGCACTGCGGGTATCCACAGACTCAACGAACTTCACGCCGTCGGCTGACACAGGGCTTAACACTCAAGAACTCGACAATTTGATAGCCACATCGACTTAACCACGCGCGTCCCATCCGGACGGCGGGCTACGGCCCAGGGGGCTCCTTCGAGGAGCCCTTTTTAATGCCTGCGATTCTGATGAACACTGTTCCTACCGGAGCTGTGAACACAGTTGTGGGTTTCCAAAGATCAATCAACGCAACGCCGCGATCGCATCCACCGATTCACGAATCAACGCTGGCCCCTTATAGATGAAGCCCGAGTAAATCTGCACCAGGCTTGCCCCGGCGGTGATTTTCTCGGCGGCATGCCGGCCTTCGGTAATCCCGCCCGCGGCAATGATCGGCAAGCGCCCTGCCAGCTCGGCGGCCAGCACCTTCACGGTATGGGTGCTCTTGTCCCGTACCGGCGCGCCAGACAACCCGCCCGCCTCGTCGCCATGCTCAAGCCCCTCGACACCTTCGCGGCCCAGCGTCGTATTGGTGGCGATTACCGCGTCCATCCCAGTCTCGATCAAGGCCTGGGCGACCTGGGTGGTTTCCTCGTCAGTCATGTCCGGGGCAATCTTGATCGCCAGCGGCACATGCCGACCATGAATCAGCGCCAGCTCGGCGCGACGCCGAGCCAGGTCGGCCAGCAGTTGCTTGAGAGAATCACCAAATTGCAGGCTGCGCAGCCCTGGGGTGTTCGGAGAACTGACATTGACCGTCACGTAGCTCGCGTGGGCATAGACCTTGTCCAGGCAAATCAGGTAGTCGTCGACGGCACGTTCCACCGGCGTGTCGAAGTTCTTGCCGATGTTGATGCCCAGCACGCCCTTGTACTTGGCGGCGGCCACACGGGTCAGCAAGTGGTCGACGCCCAGGTTATTGAAGCCCATGCGGTTGATGATCGCCTCGGCTTGCGGCAGGCGGAAAAGCCGTGGCTTGGGATTGCCTGGCTGTGGGCGCGGCGTGACGGTGCCGATTTCCACGAACCCGAAACCCAGCTGGGCGAACCCGTCGATGGCTGCGCCATTTTTGTCCAGGCCTGCCGCCAGCCCCACCGGGTTAGGAAACTCCAGCCCCATGACCGTCACCGGCAATTTCGCCGGGGCCTTGCACAACAAGCCGTTAAGCCCCAGACGCCCACCCGCGCCGATCAGGTCCAGGGACAGATCGTGGGAGGTTTCCGGGGAAAGTTTGAACAACAGCTCACGGGCCAGGGTGTACATGGGTGGGTTTGACTCTCTGGGCGATAAAAAAGTGTCGGGATTATACCGGGCAGGAGGGCGACCGGCGAGAACCCTGGCTATCCGAAGGTTCATCTTTGCCTCAAGGCCCCTGGGCCATCACCTCGGAGCGTTATTTGATAGTTGGTACCGCAAAAAGCCTTCAAAAGATTCCTGCTGCTGCCATTGCAGCCCTACCAGACCTCCGCCACGCAGGATCAGGAAATGCTTATTCCCCCAGGTTCACCTGTCGCTCAAACCATTCTCAATGGATCCTTTCGTACTGATAAACCGGACACTGTCATCAATGTCGGTGAGGCCCCACCGCACATTGGCATAGACATGGACATACTCAATGAGCACATCCCTGCTGAGCAGCAAACTCAACTTCCACCAAGCACGGCCAACGTACTGGAAGAACTCGCCATCGAAATCGATGGGCTTATCGACGAAATAAATACTGCCGATGGTGGCAACGACATTCTTAAGTTCGTTAACAACATTACATCGCAGATACGCAACACCGAGCCGCTCGTCGATACCATTTTGGGCATACCCCATCTAGACATGTTAGAAGGCTCAAGTCATTCGCAACCGTCCGACACGTTCATGCAACGCGCCCAAACCAACATTAATCACCTTGGTGAACTGTTAGGCAAACTGACCCGCAACGAATTCGAAGGCGATCTTGGACGCTGGGCCAGCAACCTGACCATTTCCGGCCTACGCACCGGCCTGGTCACCGCCACCCTTACGGTGTTCAGGCAAATGATCGGATTCGCCCTGGAAAAAACCCTCCAATCCACTGCCACCACAGCGCTGACACGCAGCGTTATCGGCGCAGTCGTCCAGAGCATTGGCCCGTTGCTGAACGTCCTCGGAGCGATCAGGGACGAGTGCAATGATACGGCAACCAAAGAAACACGCATGGCACGCTCTGTCACATTAATCCTATCGCTCATAGCCATCACAGCCGCTGTCTCCGTGCCCACCGCGCTACCTGCATTGGCCTCCTTCGGCTCGCAAATGGCGTTCTATACGTTTGCCCAGGATTTGGTGAGCCTGTTTTGTCCCACCGGTGACAATGCCAAAGCCAGCCACAGCGGTACAGCGGTCGCAGGCCTGCTGAACGGCATGCTCCAATTCCTGTCCTTCACGGGAATGAACTACACCGCGCCACACTCCGGTCCTGGGTATGTCATGGCGCAAGGTAGCCAGCCATTGCCGCCAGAGTCAGAAGGCTTGGCCTCTCAACTTGCGAATTGGTGCGAAAAACATAAAACCAACCCAAACCTGCCGCCTGAGGCCCAGGCCGAACAGATTCTCGACTCCCTGACTCTGGAACTGGGCCACGACATAACGCGAGGTGGGCTCAATGCCACGGCCGACATCCTTGGCCAAGTGTTCATGGGCGAAGCGGGGCACGCCTTACAAAAAAATCCTTCGGAAAAGGGGTTTCGAATCAACCCCATCTCTTTGCGAATACCCACCGCTGAACAAGCGGCCAATCAACTCCTGTCCACCAATGCGATACGCACCTCCGTAGGCCAGATCATCATGGGCGTCGTCATATCGGCCTCCCGCTACTTTTCAACCCTGCCGATTCCCAAAGAAGTGGTGGACCATATCGCCAACCTGTTGGTCGCTGCCGTGGTGATCGCTGCGCGTACCGGTACGGGCTATGTCAACGCGCGCAGCACGCCTGCATAGTTTTTTGCAAAGGGCGTGTTCCTTGCCTGACGCCGGTCGGTCAGGCGAGGCGAACCGTGGCGAGGGAGCTTGCTCCCGCTGGGCTGCGCAGCAGACCCAAGACGGGGGCCGCTTCGCGCCCCAGCGGGAGCAAGCTCCCTCGCCACGGGTTATCGTTTTGTCTTTATTTCTTCATGGACCTTAAGGGTATGGTCCCCTTCACCACTCACTCTTCTCCCAAGCGTCATCGCCCATGGGCTGAAACACATCCCGCATCACACTCTTGACGAAAACATCCATCGCAAACGCCAAGCCATTCGCGCCGCTGACTTCCTTGTAAAGCGGCGATTTCTCCAGGCCCTCTTCCTTCAAGCGAAACAGGACCTTCAGCGTGATCGCCATCAGCGCGCTGGCGGTGGGGTACGCAGCGGTTTCGCCATCCGCCCCGCGCAATGTACGAAGAAATGCATGAATGGCCTTCTCGCCCTGCCCTTCCATAGCCAGCAGTAATTGATACAAATGCTCGAACGCCGGGTCCGGGCGTTTGCTGGCGGACGTTTGCTCGCCGGCAGCCAACAGTCGCGATTCCAGCGTCTCGACTGACAGATTGGCGTCACGGTCCAGGGCGCTGGGACCGCTTATGGTTTCAATCTTCATGGTTAACCTCGGTTGCCGTGGAATTGATGGGACGCTCGACGAAGCTTGAGCACAAGTCCGTCAGGGCCTGTAACGCCACCTGGTCCAGGGAGCGAACCGACTCCGGCAGAGCCGCGATGCTCGCCAGCAACCTTGGCGCCAGACGTTCCCGGATCGTTTCAACATCGAATTCCAACAGTTGATCCGCCAATCGCAAGACGTAGCGCTCCTGCGAGTGATATTCCAAGACCAGCTCGCCGGCCCATTGCTGGCTCAAGCGTTCGCGTAATTCACGCCCCCGCAGACGGCAATGCAACGGCAACAGCACGTGCAACACCGCGCCGCAATTGTCCGCTTGCCCGGCCAACCAACGCTCCAGCATTTCATCCAGCCATTGGGGCTGACTCAAGGCTTGGGCAAGCAGCTCATGAGCGGCCCGAGCCAGCTCGTTGCGCAATTGCAGCCCCAGGGTCTGCGATTTCAGCAAACCATCGCCCAGGTGCCCGGCCATACGCAGGACGCCCTCGGCATAGCCCTGTTGAAACGCTCGGGCATGCACCGCTTCGGCATCGCGCTGGGCCTGTTCGACACACTCCCGCGCCCGGCGCCGGGCCTCACGCTGCAAGCGTTGGCGACTACGCGCCGCAGCGATGTCTTCGCGAGCCACATGCACATGCTCGCCAACCGAAAGGTCAGTCAAGGACCGGATGGAGTCGAGCATGCTGCACCGCCATGAAAAAAAGAGTGGGATCGGGTTTCGCGACCGGCCATTGCCGATGCAGGCGCACGACAGGCTCGGTAAATTGCAGGGCCAGGCGTTCGAGCAACGGAGGCGGAACGTGCCCATGCCAACTCCATAGCGCGTTGAGACCTGCCGCTTCGACCTGCGCTAAAGAAACAGGCGAGGGATCGATCGGCAGGCCACCCCGAACAGCCACGCTGCAATTGGCGAACCGGCGAACCGACACGGGCAGACGCAGTAGCGCCGCGCCTCGTGCCAACTCGGGCATCAAGCGGCAGGCGCCCATCAGCAAGGCGATATAGGGCAGTTGTCGCCAACCGCGCACCCACTTTACAGCCACGCTGCTCAGTGGCATCAACGGCAATGGCTCTTCTAGCCTCAATCCTTGGAGCACTATCTGGTTAAGAACACGTTGCGCCTCGGCCCCCTCGAATCCCGCCGGAACGACCAGCCGCTGGGGATGCAGATACACCAGTGGCTCCGCCAGGATTTGCTGCAAGCATTCAAAGTCCGACATCACGCCGCCCCGTGCTTGACTGGCGATAGGCCCAGGCACCGCCACCGGCCAAAAGCAATCCAATCACCACCGCTAACAACCACGGCCAGGGCGAAGCTCCCCGAGTTGCGTCCCTCAGCGGCGCGACGTGCTGGATCGGGGAGCGCTTGGACAGGACCACCGAAACATTCTCGTACTCCACCGCCGCAAAACTGTTCTTGAGGAAACGCTTGATGTCGGTGATCAACAACTGCGCTTCGACATCGCGCTCATGCAACACCACGGCCGAGAGATGAACCGGTGGCGACTTGCGCCCGCCTTCGCCGGCATCCAGGTCATAACTCACATGCACCCGGGCGGAAACCACACCTTCAAGCACCGCCAGCGACTGTTCGATGCGCTGCTCCAGTGCCGAATACAAGCGGGCTTTTTCAGCGCGGGGCGAGGCCACCAGGGAGTCGGAGGGAAACATCTCGGCGACTTGCAGGCGTGGCCGTGAAGGTAACGAATAGAGATTGAGCAAATCGACGGCGGCAGAAAAATCCAACTGATCGATTTTCACCGCATAACCGGCCTTGCCAACATCGACTTTCACCGCCGCGATGTTGTTGCGTTGCAGCACTGAAAGCACTTCGTTGGCCTGCTGCTGATCCAGCCCCTCCAACAGATTCGGCTGGCGACACCCCGCCAGCACCAGGCACAACAAAAGCCACAACACGCCCGGTTTCATGACGCGCGCAACAAGGTTTCTGCCGTGCCCACCGCCTTGCGTACCAGCACGTTGAGCAAATTGATGTCGACGTTGTATTGGCCGGTCAGCTCTTGCAACTGAGCCAATACTTCGGGGTCGCTGATGTCCGGACGCTGCAACAATTGATTGATCGCTGCGACGCCTTGCCGGCTGTCTACGGCGGAGCCGGCGAACGCTTCGATCAAGCGCGATTCAAGTGAAACGACCGCGCCTTCCTGCGGGCCGCGCAGATCAACGAAGGTCGAGCCGTGAACAAGCGAAGGGGAAACACTGGGAATGGACATACGATGCACTCATGAAATGGCCATCGTCACGCCCGATGGCCAGTCGAAAAAGGCCAGCGTCAGCGAGCCGCCTGGATGATTGCCATGTCGATATCCTTGAAACCCTTGATGGTATTGGTCTGGGCGTTGCGAAAGACCGTGTACGACGAAAACGCAGTCTGGTAGGCCGCGAGCTTTGAAGGGTCGGATGCATCGAGCTTGAGGTCCTCCAGCGCCTGGTCCAAGGCGTCCTTGAGGCCCTGGGCGCCACGCTCGAACGCTGCGGCTTGCTCGCCGAGAAAGTCGTCGGGAAATTCGGGAAACATGATTGGGATTCCAGGCATACGTCACCTACTTTGTTGGTTGGAAAAAAGCCAGGACGAAGCACTCGTCTTGACGTAGCCCTGTGGGCCGGTTTGGAACGACAGGCTCTTGAGCGAGTCATCCTTGAGCTCGACAGCGAAGTGCACGTAGCGCTCCCCCCACTGCCGGTAAAAATCCTCGACATATTGGCGAGCAGCGGACAACTCGGAATCCTGCAGATCGCCCTCTACCGCGAACGTGACGCTGTCCAAGTGCTCGACCCGATTGAACGCCAATGCAAGTCGCTGCAAACCTCCCTGCGCAAGGTCGGCGAGCAATTTGTCATCCTGCATTTGCACCACCACATCACGGGCATAAGGCGCCGCTGCGAGCAGCCTATCGATCAGCCTGGCCTGTTTTTCCGGGGTAAGCAGGTTGCGTTGCGCGCTGAGCACCAGGCGCGGCATGGACGGGTCCTTGAGGTCGAGAAAATGCCAGGCCAGTTGCGGATCGTGATCGGCCAACACCTGCTCCAGCCGACGGCGCTCCTGATTCACCATTATCACCTTGCCGTTCGGGGCGTTGTGGCGCGTCAGCACCTGCCGGCTCCAACCGGCATCACGTTCGGAAGACACAAACACGTAGACCGATTGATCGCGCCCCGACAGCACCTGGACCTGCGCACTGGCGCCAGTAATGAGCGCGCGGATATCGGTTTCGGGCGTCGCCCCCGGCATCGACCAGAGCCCCACCCCAGTGATCAACACAATCAATGCCAGAGCGCCGGCCCCCCATCGCATCCCATGAGCGCCCCTTCCCACGAAAGCATCGGACCGAACGCCGGGTGAATGACCGAGGCACTCGGTAGCCCAGGGTTGACCTTCAGGACGCAAGGCAATGAGCAAGCCACCAACTTGCACCCTGGTCTGGAACGCACAATGGCGTACTTCCACCGAATCGCCGAGCAACCGCAACGGCAAGCCGTCCGTCGTGGCCTGGTCGGCCAGCACCTCGAAATTGCGCCCACCTTCCTCCAGCGGAACGAAGATGGCCTCTACCGGAACACTGGCAGAACGTGCGCCGTCTCCGAGCAAATCCACGGGCCCTACCACGAACAAGGTAGTGCTTTTGCCCACCGGAAACTCGCAGCCCTGCAGCGCACCGTTGAGGATCCGCACAATGCTGGGTTTTAGAAGGGTGGCCGTCGGGTCTGTCACCGTCCGGGCTCCGAGGCAGTCGAATGAGCGGACAGGTTAGAAAGGCCAGCCGCAGGGTTCCTGATCGAATTCTGCCGATTGCTTGCGGCAAGGATCAGAATCCCGCAGCCAGCCCTGTTCATGGCGCTGCCATTCGCGCCTGGGTGAACGCTTGGTAGCGTTTCCAGACCTTGCGCGCATAGCGAAGCCGCGCAGCCTGACGGTGAGGGGAATGGCCGGCGTTGTAGGCGCCGACCGCCGTCCAGTTGTAGCCGTAGCGGGCGATGAATTCAGCGAGCACCTGCGCACCGACCTCCACCGACAGGCAAGGCTCATCCAATAGGCGCTGCTCGGTAATGCCCTGGGCACTCAATCGGGGCAGGTGGATGCTGTTGATCTGCATCAGTCCGATGTCGCGGGTGCCGTTGCGGTTGTGGTTGATTGCGTCTGGCCGCTGCCCGGATTCGACATCGGCAATCGCTTGCAGCAGCTCGGGTTCGATGGCGTGCAACTGCCCCGCCCTGCTCCAGCACCAAGCGTGGGCCTGGGCCATGCCAAGCCCCAGGCCCAGACACATCGGCACGCATAACCACTTGCTCCTGCGCCGCCTCATGCCAGGCGCCGCTCGCTGATCCACGTCAGCTGCTCGTGAATGCGCACTCGCAAGATCTGCGCCCGCACACAACCCGGGTCATGCTGAAGACATTGGTCGATCATCTGCGCCGCCTGCTCGTTGCGCCGCCAGAACCAGTGATGCCAGGCATGAAAATACAGCACGTCAGCCTGATCGGCCGACAACAGGCAGCGCCGGAACAACACCTGGGCCGCTTCCTCGCAGCCACGCAAACTGGTGAGCAACGCCAGGCGCGTCAACGCCGGGATGCTGCCAGGGTCCAGCGCCAGGGCATTGGAAACGGCCGAATGCGCCTCTTCGATGGCACGCCCCTGATCACCCAGCCCCATCATCGCCTGCCCCAGCCACACATCCGCCAGACCGCACCAGGGCGGCGCGTAGCCGGCATCGAGTTTCAAACACTGGCGGAACAGCACAGCGGCATCGCGCAGGCTTTGCGCCGTGTGTTGTTGCAAGCTGCACAGCCCGTTGAGATACGCCACCGCCACCGGGTACGAACTGCAACGATCACCGACTGGACGCAACCCGGCGACGCGCTGGGCCACCAGGCACGTCAATGCACCAAGGGCCTCGCCAGGATCATGGGCGTCCAGCGTCTGCCCATGGACCAGCGCCTGGTCGTTGCCACGAATCAACTCAACCGACCAGTGTCGCTGCCCACCCGAACCGATGAACCGCCCGCTCAAGCAATAATCCGCCGACAATCGGCCGGCCAACGAACGCACATCCTCCGATGCCCCACAGGCCGCGATCACCCCCGAGGGCATCACATGCAACGCCTCGCCGAACGCCGTGCTCAACTGGCGGATCATCACATCCTGCAGTTCCAGCGCCGCCAACTCGTCCAAGTGACGAAAAGGCAAAACCGCCAGCGAAGGCGCCACTGCCCAGGCCGAGTGCGGCACGTCGAGCTCGACCACCGAACCGGTGAATCGATAGCCCTGGCCGTAGACCGTCGCAATGTAGTCCTTGTTTTCCTTGAGCAACTTACGCAAAGCGTAGATGCAGCGCGTCAGCGACTCCTCCGCCGCATCCATCCTGGGCCAGACATGGTCCAGCAAATAATCCTTACTGACGACCGTACCTGCGGACGTCAACAACAGGCGCAGCACGTGCAGCTCTTTGGGTGGAACATGAACTCCTTGTCCATCTCGCATCAGCGTTCCATCGCTTTGCAATAGCCAGTGGTCAAAAACGAATGACTTCACCAGCGGTTGATCAGTTGCACTGTCCATACTTTTTATACTTCTCTATAGAAAGTTACTGAAGCGCGATTAAGCCTGCGCTAGAGCAGGCTCCAGATGACGAGCCGCCTGACTATAGGAAGTTGTGTGGCGCGATTCCGTAGGGCTGACAATCTTATTGATGTAGGAAACCGCGACATAAAACGTAGGCCCTTCGCTTCGAAGGTTTGGCAAAGCAGAGTGGGACATTTTCATACAAGGAGGCGTCACCGCCGCAAATTGCTCACGGCAGCGACGTTTTTTTCAAGCACCTCTCGCAGCCGCAACTGAATGAATGATATCGGACACAGAGTTCCAAGCCTCGACCTGATAGGGAGGAAGATCAACATTAAACGCTTCATCGAGCATTATAATAATTTCCACCACATCCACGGAATCGACATTCAGATCCTCCACTAACCGCGAACATCTGCCTATCTTTCCTTGGCTCGTCGGAAAATAGCCAGACAGCAGCGCTATCACTTTTGATTCGATGCATGTTTGAGCAACTGACGCATTCATTTATCACCGCATCGTCGTCTAGTTAAAAACTCAACATCGCCCTCAACATATCCGCAAACTGATTCAAATGCGCCGACAGTGTCTTATTGAAGTTGTCATGGTACGAATTGGCATTTGAATATTTCTGCGTCAGCGACTGCAGCATGTTTTTCAAGCGTTCTTCCTGTGCGTTGAAGCCGGTTTGCCATTGGTTGTACTTGGCGGTATCCCACGTCACTGTGCCGCTTTCCAACAGCAGGCTTCTTAGCATGGTCGTCAACGGGCTGAGGTCGATGACGACACACCAGCCGCCATTCGGAGGGGGATTCTGTTTCAGGCAACTGGCAGGCAAGCCCAGGGCCTTGAGCCATTTCTCTGCTTCTTCCTTGCTCGCTGCGCCGTCGCCAGGCTTCGGGAAAAGCACGGACGCGGAGTTCGGATGACTGTATTTTTTGATCAGGTTGTCCAATGCGGTGCGCAACGCATCGACATTCACCTTGGCGTCTTTACCGTCGTTCGTCCCCTCGATCCAGTCCTTCATCTTCGCGGTGATTTCAACGTTGAAATCGGCAAAGAAGTCGGTATAGGCCTTGATGATGTGTTCGTAACCGGCGAGGTAGCCGTTCTTGATCAGGTCGATCAGCTCAAGCAGTTTTTCGAAGAAGTCATTGGAGGAATTGACCCCGGCATCCAGGGCCTCCGCAATTTCGAGGGGTTTGTCCTGTTCCAGGGCTTGCTTGAGGCTGCGCAGGATCTCGCCTTGTTCGTCATTGAGTTGGCGCAGCCGATTTTCGTCTAGAAGCGTCGGCTTCATGCTTTGGCTCATCACCGCGCAACACTGATGGGCGCGCTGGGCCCACAGGTGTGAGCGATCGCGCTTGGCGTGGATCTGTTCGAGAAGCTCCGGGATAAACAGTTGCGCCACGAACTCGGTGGTCATGCCTTCCAGCGACTTGGCGTTGAGCGGGCCCCTGAGCAAATTGGCGAGGCTGCGATTGAGTGCGTTCACGGAACGGTCTAGCAACTGCGTCAGAGAGCTGACCGTTTGTGCCTCAACGGGGATGTCCACAGGCAACGGCGTATCGACCGTGGTGTCAATGTTCGGCAGCAATACCACGGGCGTCTGTACGAATCTCGTGATTTCCATATTCCTCTCCTCAAGCCGTCACGGCGCGAATAACGTCACTGCGCGATTGAAAAAGCTGCATGACCATGTCCATCAGTTTTTGCAGCAATGCGGCATCGGCCGAGTCTTTCTGTGCGACTTCATCCCCCAGGCTCTTCTGGCTGGTCTGCGCACTTTGCTGCAGCACCTCTTTCTCCCGTGCGGTGTACTCAGCCAGGCGCACGATGCTGGAGACCACCTGGCTCAGGTTCGTCGCCATGGCACTGAGGGCGCGGCCGATTTCCAGTTTCTTTTCGATCCCCCGAGTCCCCATCTGGCTTAGCCAGTCCGAAGTCTGGCCAACCTTCTGCGCCTTGAGAATTTCGCTGTCGAACCAAGCCTGTTCCTGGGTGTTCAGCGTCGCGCCCTTGGGTTGGAAGTCGACTGTTTTCGTCCGACCGAAATCATCGAAGGTGCTGATCTTGTAATGAGTTTCAGGGTTCCAATCGTCTCGGTTGCGATCCGTCCTAAGGTCGCGTTCGAGATTGCCGGCGTCCATGGCGTTACGTTTATGCAGGTTGATATCCGCATGCTTCAACGTCTGGCCATGCAGGGTCTTGAGCAGGGCGAACCCGGAGATCGCACCGGACACGATCGCCCCCGTAATAGCACTGTTTCGTGCGGCCTCGCCTGACTCGATAATGGCCGCGCCCTGGGCCTTGGCCGCCTCGGAGGCCATGACGCTGAAATGTCCACGCAGTTGAGCGTTGGCGACCCGCGCGATGTTCAGTGCAATGATCGCCGCCACCAGTACATTCGCGTGTTTCTCCCAGGCGCCTGGGTCGAAGATCAGGTCGTTGCGCACTTCATCGCTGACCATCGTCGAGGCGGCCATGAAGTCTTGCCAGTCCGACTCGGTGGGTTCGTAGGCGTTGATTGCACTCTCCAATTCCGCCGCCGAAGGTGCTGTGCTGCCGGGGTTCTGCAGGATCTGTTTTGCAGTGATCGTGTCGAAATTCGGTGAATCCAGGAGGGACCTATTTTGAAGAAGTTGTGGAGACCCGGTTGGACTGGTTGGCACGCCCATCTCTGCACCAGAGGCGAGGGGATGCCTGATCGAAGTATCAATAGCTTTCATCGTAGGTACCTGTTATCCGTGATTTCAAACGTTCCGAACCATGTTCAGGCTGGTGTTTAAGCTCTGTAGCTGGCCGGAGAGCATCCGTTCGATCTCCTGGGTTCGCTCCCGCATCGCCTGGCCGTAGTCCTCGACCACCTGGGTCAGGTATTTGCTGATTTCCTCGCTGATCGCCATGCGCACTCGCACGTCCGCCAGGTGCACCGCCGCCTGGGCCTGATGCCGACCGCTTTCGATTTGCATCACGCCCTGGGCCGCGACATTGGCGAACTCGGTGACGGCCTGGGCGATCTCCAGGTTGGCGGCGTAACGGGCCAGCGATACCGCATCGGCACCGTTGGTCACCAAGCTGCGCAACTGCGTGAGCATCTGGGTCAGCGATTTGCCCACTGAGGTTGCCATCTGCTTCATGGCTTGCATGGCGGCGGGCGCGGCCTGGGCGACCACCGATCCCAGTTTTGAGGCGACGGCGCTGACCATCGGCCCGATCACCTGCGCCCCGACGATGGCCATAAGGGCAATAGCCGCCAGCGTCGAGATAACGCCCTGGATCATGCCGGCGATTTGCGCGATGTCCTTGGCTGTTTCCTCATCGACACCCAGGTCTATCAGCAACTGAGTGTAAATCTCGGTGAAAAACTTGATCGCCTCTTGCATGACGACAGTTAACGGCTTCATGGCCTCGGCCATGAAAGACTTGCCGGTTTTTTCCTCGACCACCGCATCGGCAATCATGACCGCCGCGCCTATCAATCCCACCACGATCAGCACCGGGTTGGCGGTCAGGACACCTGCGACGATAGTTGCGGCGGTCAATATCGCCCCGATGATCTTGCCGATGCAGCCCATAGTCTTCTGCAACGCCTCGGCCTTGCGCACTTCCTCCAGGTATTTATCCGACTCACGCTTCATGTGTTCCTGAAGCTTGGCCTGCAACTCCTGGAACAGCTCCTGGCTCAGTTCCTCCTTGTTCTGCGCCGCCTCACCGAGCAACTCGATGATTTTCAACCGGTTGAGCAACGCCAAAGCACTGCCGCTGAGGGCCTTTTCGTCGGTTTCCTTGTGGTCGGGGCCGACGCCGGACACCACCACTTTCATGACCACCCCGCTCAGGGTTTTGGCAAAGGTATTGGCGATCTCGATCAGCTTCAGGTGCGCAGCGGTCGCTGCGTTAAACGTGTGAGTGTGGCTCGCCAGTTCGCCCTTGAGCTGGTCGCGATGGGCCAGCTCCTCGGCGTATTCGGGTGATTCAGGGTCCAGCTGCGCCAGGCGCGCCTCGCTGTCTGCCAGTAGCCCTTGGAAATGCAGAACCCGTTCGTGCAACCGTTCGAGGTGCTCCTGGCTGCTGCCGACATCGCCCTCGGCATCGGCCATGGCCTGGACAGCGGCGGCGTATTCGGCCGAAAGGTTTTCAAGCCCCTGCTGGCGGGCACCGGCCATGCTCTGCAGCATCGCCAGGCGGTTTTTCAGTTTGTTGACATCGACCTCACCGATCAGCTCGGCAATCATCGCCATCAAGAGCGTGAACAAGTCGCCATTGGTTTCCTGTTTGTTGCCATCGGCCCGAAGCGCTGGCGCGTGCAACACGGGCCGGCCAGTGCTCGCGGTAGACGGGCCAGCGTGACCGTCATATTTCACTGACATCAGGTCCGCCAGGGCTTTGCGACCGGTCTCCTGATAGTCAGTGGTCCTGGCGGCCTTGCTGGCAGCCGCGCCGTATTTTTCAAAGGCTTCGGTGCGGCTCATCGCGCCCGGGAATGAGGGGCTAAAGGTGTTTCTGATTTCCGTCATGTTCAGTCCTCCGAACAGTGCAATTCCATGTGGGCCAGAGTGTCGAGATACACCTTGGCCTGCTCACGCAGATCGTCTTCCGTGGCTTGCTCGATCACGTATTCGAAACACAGCCGGGCCTTGCCAACCTTGCCCAGGGCCAGGTGGCACTGGCCGGTGTACAGCATTGGCCGGTAGTCGTTTTTGCCTTGGGCGAAAGCGATGGCATACAGGTCGATCGCCTTTTGGTGGTTTTGCTTGAGCTGGTGCACCGCAGCCAGTCCCATCCAGTAATGGCTGTTGTAGAAGTCGTAGATGCACAGGAAGTGGAAAAACTTCTCGGCATCGTCCAGCCGCCCCTGTTCGTAGAACTGGAAGGCGAAGGCATAGAGACCGTCCATGTGCTCGTCAGTGATGCCTTGCACGTCTTTCAACGCCGCGCCACCGAGCACTGCATCCACGACGTCCAGGGCCACCTGTTCGTCTTGTTTTGTATTGCGACTCATCGGCCACACTCCTGAAATAACGTCAGCGCTGCTGACCGGTGCATTGAGCCAAAGATGCCGGCGGGCACGCTGCCAAATTGCGCTCATCGATGCTCTTGTGGCGAGGGAGCTTGCTCCCGCTGGGCGGCGCAGCAGCCCCCCAAAGGCCACCGCAATCAAACTGATACACCGCGTCGTCGGGTTTCAGGGCCGCTTCGCGACCCAGCGGGAGCAAGCTCCCTCGCCACGGGGATAGTGAGTCGTTTCGATATGCGCAGGCCTCAGGCCTGCTCGACCTGCTCCAGCCAGATCAACAGGCGCAGCACTTCCTCGACTTCCTGCACTTGGAGGAAGCTGTAGCGCTGGTGGGTCTTGAAGATCCGTCGGGCCAAGGCGATGTCGTTGATAACGGGTATACCGACCTCCTTGGCATAGGCCCGGACTGCCAGGGCGCGTTGGTTGGTTTCCATCAGGGAGATGAACGGCAGCAAGGTGATTTCCGGACGGAAATACACTCCGATGGCAATGTGGGTCGGGTTGGCGATGATCATGCGCGAGCTGCGCACGTCGGATTTGACCTGCTCCGACAGCAACTCCATGTGCAGGTCACGGCGGCGGCCCTTGATTTGCGGGTTGCCGTCCTGCTCCTTGTGTTCGCGCTTGACCGAATCCTTGTCCATCATCTGGTCTTTCATGAACAACCAGTATTCGCTGAGTGCATCGAGCACGACGATCAACAGGACGCAGGCCAGGAAGGCCAACACCAATACCAGCAACAGACGCCCCCAGATCGCAAACAGATCCGGTGTTTGGGCAAACAGCTGGGCAAACAGCAATTGCCGCTGGGTGGTCCAGACGATCCACAGCGCCATGGCGAAGCTGCCCAGGTATAACAGCGCCTTGAACGTGTCCTTGACCGTGCGCAGGCTGAACAATTTTTTGAAACCGTTGATTGGGTTCAGCGCGCCGAGATTCAGTTTCAGCGCTTCGCTGGCCAAGGCAAAGCCGCTTTGCAGCAGCGCCGGCAACGCACTGGTCAGCACGCAGACCAGCAACAACGGCAGCAACGCCTTGAGACCGACCAGCACCAGCATCGCCGAGTAGGCTTGCAGCTCGGTGTCAAAATCACTGGCGATGATGCGCCGGTAGACCTCCATGATCTCGAACAACGAGCTGTTGAACACCATGTAGCTGATGCCGCACAGGGTCAGGCAGGTAATGACCAGGTCCTTGGCCTTGAATGTCTGGCCTTTACGCGCCGCATCCCTGAGGCGTTTGGCGGTGGGTTTTTCAGTCTTCGAGGCGCTGGATGACATCGTCGCCCTCCTCGCCATCCAAGTACGCCGCCAGCGCGTCGGAGGTCATGCCCATGCGCAGGATTTCATCCGGCAGGTGTACGCCGAAATACAGCATCAACACCACCAGCGCCACCAGGCTCTTGACCGTCAGCGACACGGAAAACGCGTTCATCTGTGGCGCATATCGCGAGAGCAAACCGAGTAACGCTTCGCTGATCAACAACATCGCCACCACCGGCGCGCTAATGACCACGGTCTTGCTCACCAGCCCATCCAACAAACCATGAATAGCCGGCAGGTGCATCTCGCACGCATTCGCCGGGGCGCAAATGCGGTAGCTCTGGGCGACGGTTTCGAGCATCAGCAACAGGCCCCCACCTTCCAGGTAAACCGCCGCTGCGAACAACTGGAGAAAATTCGCCAACTCCGATGTGTCGACACCGTTCGCCGGATCCACCGTGCTGCTGAGCATGGCCCCGCGCTGGTTGTCGATCAGGTTGCCCATGGCATGCAACACCCAGAACGGCCAGCACAGCAGCACACCCAGCAGCACGCCGATACTCGCCTCCCGCAGCATCAAGCCGAGGAACGCCAGGCTGTCGAGGGCGGGCGTCGGTACGCCGACGTAGGCCCAGAACCCCAGCGCCACCAGGACAATCACCGCTTGGCGCGCGACACCGGTCAGCACGCCGCTGTTGAGAAACGGCAACATGAAGAAAATCGGCGCCAGGCGCGCCACGCCCAACAGCGCGGCAGCGAACCCGGCGTACAACTCGAAGAACAGCGTCACCGCCATCGGCTCAACTCAACGCCAGGCGGATGACTTCGCGGCTGAAGTCGAGCAGGGTTTCGCCGTACCAACCCGAGAGCAGAAACAGGCACGCGGCGACCGCCATCAGCTTGAAGCCAAACGGCAGGGTCTGTTCCTGCAACTGAGTCACGGTCTGGATCAAGCCGACCACCAGGCCGACCACCGTGGCGACGATGATTGGCCAGGCCACCATCAGCAGAATCAGGTACAGGGTCTTGTTGCCGGCGTAGACCAGATCGTTCATGGATGCGCCTACGCCAGCAAGGTCAGGTATTGCTTGACCAGCCCGGTGGACAGCAGTGCCCAGCCGTCCAGGGCGACAAACAGCACCAGTTTGATCGGCACGGAAATGATCACCGGACTCATCATCATCATGCCCAGCGCCAGCAGGATGCTGGAGATCACCAGGTCGACGATGACGAAGGGCAGGTACAGGTAGAAGCCGATCTTGAAGGCACTCTTGATTTCACTCAGCGCATAAGCCGGCAGCAGCGAAAACAGCGAGGGCGCAAGCGCTTCATCGGCAGGCCAGTCGGTTTCACTTCGGGCTGCCTGAGCCCGCTCGAAAAACAGCGCCAGCTCCGGATCGGTGTACTTGCGCAGGTAGTCCTTGTAGCTGCCCAGGCCGTTCTCGGCGAAATTCACCACCGACTCGATGTCGGTAAAGGCCACCGCCTCGGTCTTGTAGTAGTCGTGCCCCTGCTTCATGACCGGCGTCATGACGAAAATGGCCAGCATCAGGGCAATCGCATTGAGCGCCATGTTCGACGGCACTTGTTGCAGGCCCAAGGCGTTGCGCACGATGACAAAGACGATGGAAAACTTGATGTAGCAAGTTCCCGCCGCCACCAGGAACGGCAGCAGCGAAGCGAACGCCAGCAGCGCGATCAGCGAGACGTCATTCATCGTCGCCGTCTCGATAGACCTTCAGCAATTGCACACCCAACTGTCCGTCCAACTGCACCAACTCGCCACAGGCCACACGCTTGCCGTTGGCGCGCACTTCGATGTGCTGGGCCGCGTTATCTGCCAGCGGGATCAGCTGCCCGGCGATGATCTGCGTCAGCCCGGCCAGGTCGATGTCATGGGTGGCGAGCAGGAACTCCAGACACACCGGGAGCGCCCCCAGGTCGATCTCCACGGCGGGCTCTGACGTATTCTCTGGACTGGCCTCGGTCACGGTCGGTTGCATGTGTAGACCCTCTTCGGTAAAGGTGAAAACGCCGAGGCATCGGCCCGCTGACAAGCAGCGTTGAGTGCGCTGGGTGATGCACAGGACGTCGCCTTCGTTCAGCCGTCTCCGACTGGCAAGGCTCAGGTGACTGACGCCAAGGATCAGCTCCAGGCGCAACGGCAATGTCTTCAGCCATGAATCGGCTGACACTGGGCCACGCACGGCATTCCTTGGCGGCAACTGGGTCAACCACACACGCCCCCGCGTTGTGTCGAGCCACGGCACTTCGCCTGTCGGCAATCGCGCCGGGGCCACGTATTCGATGTTCGTCAGACCGCTGTAATGCAACTCTTCCATGTCCAGTGACAAGGGTCGTGGCACCGCCCGGAACAACGCGACAATGCTCGGTAACGGGCACTCCAGCACCAGCAACGATTGCAAGGTCGGGAGCGAATGATGCAACCAGTCACGGGCCGCGATCAGCCCCTGCCAGGGACCGTTGTCGCCTTGTGCGCAAAAGCTCAGATGGTCCGAACGTTCCGGCACCCTGGCCAACCCCACCTCATGACCGGCATGTCGCCAGCGTTGAATCGCCTGGGCGCGGGCATGGGCCAAAGGGTCGACCCGACGTAACTGCAAAGCGCTCATGCCGGATGCTCAGCCGGATCGTCCTGATCCTCGTCCGGCCCCTGCTGCGAACCCTGGCGCGGCTGCTCGCCGCCACTGTCGGCGAGCAGCCAGCCAGGCTCCCGGGCCAGCGCGAAAGGCTCCTTGAGTTGCTCGAACACCAGGGCATTGCTGGGGCTGAGCGTCAGGTGTCGGCTGGGCTCATCAGGCACTCGGCTGATGGTGACTTGTCCGCTGGCCATCCCCCGATTGAAGGGTACTTGCAGGAACTCCCGATCCGGTCCCGGCAGCGTCTCGACCATGACATCGAGCATTGGCGGCAGCGTCGGTGAAGGGATGGACGGGCTGACAATTGCCGGTGCATGGCGCGTGCCTGGGGGACTCAACGGCGCCTGGGGCAGCGGTTCATCGACGAGGACCACCGACCGCTCACTGAACACGGTGAACGTCTCCCGTGGCGGCGCCTCGATCGATACCGAATAGGCCGACCCCGCTGATTGGTCGCTAACCGCCACAACAGGCTCCAGGCGTTGAGGCAGCGGATGTTTTGTCAGCGGGCTGAGCAGCGGGCCGGCGTGTGGAAAAATTATCGCGTTCCGGGCAGTCGGTGGTGGTGCGCCAACGGCTTCAACGTCCACTGCTCCCCGGGCAACCGACCGCTCCCCATCGCCTTCTATCTCCGCCGCGCCCTGAACAACGCTCATCGAGCGCCAGGCCAGCGCACGGTCATGGTTCATCGGGGCGCGATAAGGCCGAACCAACAAAGCCATCAGGTCCAGCACGCCCTGCGGCAGCTCATCCTCTTGCACCGGGACGAGCGGGTCCAGCAGCTCGTCCAGCGGGTCTTCGTCGACGCAATCCAGGATCAGGACCGGCAGAGAGGAAACCACAGAAATCTCTTTCATCGACGCACCCCGATCATGTCTTCCAACTCCCGCTCTTCCCGGCGTACCGCCTCGAGTCGTCGCTCTAGCAACAGCTGCCGGAAGGAACGCTGGTACTTGTCGTGTTTGCGCAGCAACCCACGCAGTTGTTCACGCTGCTCCTGCAACTGCTGTTCGACCTGCCGACACTGCTGGTCCACGCAGTCACGCTCGACACGCAGCAGATCGATCCGCCGACGGATGACCGCCTGGGTTCGCAACAGCGCCAACAACTGCCCGTGATCCAGCACGCAGTCATTGGCGCGATGGCTGGCCAACAGGTCTTGCAGCGCGGCTTCCTGCGCCTCGAAGCCGTCGCGCTCCGTCAGCAGCGGCTGCAATTGGCGCTGGACGCGCAGCAGCGCCTGTTCACCGCGTTGCCGCCGGAACTCGCTGAAGGCCAATAAGCGTCGCTGATCAGGCAAGGATTTCATGCAGGCTCCGTAAGGTTTCGTCCGGCTCGCAACACTCGCCCGTCGGCTGGCGCAACCATTGGCCGAGGGCTTCGCGCCGTTGCATCGCGTGGTCATTGGCCGCGTCCGCGCCCGGGCTGTACTCGCCCATGTCGAGAAAAACCTGCAACTGTTCAACGCGCGCCAGGATCTCCCGGGTGGATGCGGCCAGTTGCTGGACCTGAGGCGCAGTAACTTGCGTCGCCACCCGGCTGACGCTGCGCAAGACATCGATAGCCGGGTAGTGCCCCTTGGCTGCCAGGGCACGGCTGAGGTAGACATGGCCATCGAGGATGGAACGAATTTCTTCGGCGATCGGATCGGGCTCGTCATCGCTTTCCAACAGCACCGTGTACCAGGCGGTGATGCTGCCGGTCGCCGTCACCCCAGGTCGTTCCAGCAAGCGTGGCAAGGCATCGAACACCGAGGCCGGATAACCACGCCGCGCCGGTGCTTCGCCGGCCGCCAGCGCCAGGTCGCGACGGGCGCGGGCGTAGCGGGTCAGGGAGTCCAGCAACAACACCACGCGTCGCCCCTGGTCGCGAAAGTACTCGGCGATAGTCGTGGCTTGCAGCGCCGAGTTGCAGCGATCCACCGAGGAAAAATCCGACGTGGCATACACCACCACGCAACAGGCGCGCTTGGGCGATTGGCGCAAGTGCTCGATGAATTCGGTCACCTCCCGCCCACGCTCGCCAATCAAGCCGATCACGAAGACCTCCGCATCGGTGTGCTCGATCAGCATGTTGATCAAGGTGGTCTTGCCGGAGCCGGCGGCGGCGAAAATGCCGATGCGCTGGCCTACGCCGCAGGTCAGCAGCCCGTCGATGACACGAATGCCGGTGCGCAAGGGCTCGGCCACCGGACGCCGCTGCTGGTAGGACGGCGGGTCGGCATCCACCGGACAATCCCGTTGCGCCACCGCCGTCGATGGCGCCAGGCGCTCGACGATCGTGCCCTGGGGATCGACCACACTGCCGAGCAACGCGTCACTGCAGGTCAGTTGCAAGGTCGAGCCGGTGGGCACGATCATCGACGCCCGGGACAGGCCTTTGCCATCGCCCAGCAGGCTGAGCACCACCGCACCGGGCTTGAAGCCGATCACCTGCGCCCTCGCCGCGACCTCGGGCGAGCGCCAATGCCGACGCACCTCACAGACCTCGCCGATCACCACTTCGTCCAGCGCCGCTTCGATCAGCGGACCGCTCAAACGCAAGGGATGGGCCGCGTGTCTTTCCAGGCGCAGGCGCATCGACGCGGGTTCTCCAACAGCCATTTGCAGGGTTCCCCTCACAGCGTTTTGATGACATTGACGGAAACGGTCTCGGAGATTTCGCCGAACGACATGACGTCCAGCTCCCGGAAGCGCCCCTCGATGAGTTTCTTGATGTAGCGCCGCACATCCACCGAACACAGCAACACCATGTCTTTCTGGGCGATGTGCACGCTGTCCAGGCCGACGCTGAGGCGGTCCATCAACTCTTCCGACTCGGCCGGCTCCAGATTGAGGAAACTGCCGCCGGAGGTTTGCCGGATGCCGCGGCGTACCACGTCTTCGAACTCCGGCGACAACAGCAGCACGCGCAAATCGTTGCCCTGGGCAAACTTGTTGCTGATGTAGCGGGCCATGGCGCCGCGCACGTGTTCGACCAGCGCCAGCACGTCCTTTTCCCGGGAAGCCCAATGGGCAAGGGACTCGAGAATCAGCTTCATGTTGCGTACGGAAATGCGCTCGCCAATCAGGCGCTGCAGCACTTCAGCAATCTTTTGCACGGTGACGTGGCGATAGACTTCCTTGAGCAGGTCGGGGTAGCGGGTTTCCATTTCATCGAGCAGCTGCTTGGTTTCCTGCACGCCGAAGAATTCCTGGATATTGCGCGCCAGCAGCGTGACCAGGCAGCGGTAGCATTCTTCATCGGCCGCCCGCAGGTGATAGCCCAACTGCTGCACCCGCTCGCGGTCGTCCGCGCTGACCCAGACCCCGCCGAGGCGGTTGCTGTCGCTGCCACGCACCAGGGCGAAGCCCAGGGGATCCAGCTCGGGTGAATAGTCCAGCAAGCGCCAGTGCTCGAAATGGATATCGAACTGCTCGGCCCGCACTTCGTTGATCAGCACCGCCACCTGATGCGCTGGCAACGCCTCGCTGACCCGCAGTCGCGGTTCGGGAATGCGCAAGCCGTAATCGATGAAAAACTGGCTGCGAAACCGCGCCGCCCAACGATTCTTCTCCAGCGCTTCGAGTTGCGCCTTGGGCACCAGCAGCATCAGCGCGATGGTTTCCGTCGCGACAGTGTCGACGTCATCGAGCAGTCCCGATTCGCTCGGCAGCGCGCCTTGCTCGGTGGTGTCGCTGCGGCTTTGGTCCGGGGCTGCCTGGCGCGAGGATCGACGGTGGCGCACGAACACAACCAACCCCAGGACACTGGCGATGGATAAAAATGTCAGCAGCGGGAAACCCGGCAACAGGCCCACGCCCACCGCCAGCAATGCGGTCACGCCGAGAACGAACGGGTTGCCAAGCATCTGGGCGAGCATGTTGCGCCCCAGGTTGCTGTCATCGCCGTTGACGCGAGTCACGATGAAACCCGCGCCGATGGCGATCAGCAACGCGGGTATCTGCGCCACCAGGCCATCGCCGATGGTCAGCAAGGTGTAGGTCGACAACGCCGTGGACATGTCCATGCTCAGTTGCCCGACGCCGATGGCCATGCCGCCGATGAAATTGACGAAAATAATGATGATGCCGGCGATGGCATCGCCCTTGATGAACTTCATCGCCCCGTCGAACGAACCGTACAACTGGCTTTCACGCTCCAGCACGCTGCGTTTTTCCCGGGCCTGGGCCGCATCGATGGCGCCGGCCTTGAGGTCACCGTCGATGCTCATCTGCTTGCCCGGCATGCCGTCCAAGGAGAAACGCGCCGCGACTTCGGCCACGCGTTCCGAGCCTTTGGTGATCACGATGAACTGGACGATGGTGACGATGGAAAAAATCACGAAGCCCACCACCAGGCTTTCGCCGATCACAAAATCACCGAACGAGGCGATGATTTCCCCGGCATCGGCTTGGCTGAGAATCAACCGGCTGGTGCTGATCGACAGCGCCAGGCGAAACAACGTCGTCAACAACAGCAACGCCGGAAACGTCGAATAGCTGAGGATGCGCTCGATGTAGAACGAGCCCATGAACACCAGCAGCGAAATGACGATGTTCAGGCCGATGAGAAAATCCACCAGCACCGTCGGCAAAGGGATGATCAGCATGGCGATGATCATCACCATCAAGGTCAGGATCAGCAGCTCCGGGCGAGCGCCGATGTTGCGCAAAAACACATTGAGCAGGCTCATGGGCAACTGCCCGAGCGCCGCTGATCGATGCATTCGTGGGCATAGGCCAGGTCCGCCAGGCGCGTGAACTGGGCTGCCAGGCGCTGTGGCGCATCTTCATCGGCAAACAGTGGCAGCGGCAATTGCAGGCTGAGCCGGCGCACGGTCTGCAACACCGTTGAACGTTCACGATGAGCACTGAGCAGCAGCCCCTCTCCCAACGCGGCGAGCAGCAACTGGTCGAGTTCATCGGGATAGGTCAACACGCCGAAGAAAAACACCAGCCAGTCGGCTTCATGGGGGTTGTGTCGGCAGACGATGGCATCGCCGAGCAGCGCGCCGATGAACCGGTTATCGGCCGAGCGCAGACGCTTGAGGTCGTTCACGCGGGTGAGCAATTGACCGAACTCGGCGCGCGAGCAACTAGGATCCTGGGCATTGATGTCGGTAAGCAACGCCGCTTCGATGAAGGCCAGCACCGCTTGGCGTTGCGACGGGCCGTACAGGGCGATCCAATCCTGATAGCAACTGAGCGAACCGTCATCGGACTCGAGGAAATCCCGGTAGGTCTCGCGCAACAGGCCGGCGCGCACCGCCATGCCCTGGCCGAACATCCTGGCCTTGAGCGCCGCGTTGATGCCGGCGTTCATGCGCTTGGGGGACGCTTGGGCAACCACTGTTTGCAACAGCGTCTCGAGACGCTGGCGGGTGCGCGTCTCCAGGTTCCGGCGGCGCAACAACGCTCGCAGCACCAGGGCCAGATCGCTGTCATCGGGAAACAGGCTTCGTGCCATTTGCAGCAACCAGGCCACAGGCTTGTCCGCCAGCCGCGCCAGGTTCAGCACCTGGTGGGCCTTGGGCACGGTATCGTCCTCAAGCACGCGTTCGAAGGTATCGGTCAGCGCATCGGACTTGAGCTCGAACAACCGCCGGCCGCGGAACTGAGTCAGGGCCGCCGACAACTCATCGCTGATCTGCACGAGGCGCTGGGCCACTGCCGCCGTCGCGCTGTCGTCGGGCGCAGCCTCGGCATCGATTGGCGGTTGGGGATGTTCGGCGGCCTTATCGGCATTCAGTCGCGCCTGGGCGGCTCGGCCACCGATGGAAACCGGCGGCAGAATCATTTCTCCGACATCCGGAAGTACATTCGGCGCACGCGCTCATGCTGTTGCGGGGTCAGCAATTGCCCAGCCGGCTCGTCCGTGGCCGGTTCAAAGGCGTCGCGAATTTCCTTGGGCTGGATCAGGAATACCCGCACCGTGTTGGCCGAACGATGCTGGCGATAGCTGAACAAGCGACCAATCCACGGGATCGAACCCAACACCGGCACCCGCCCGATCTGCTCGCCATGGTCGTCGCGGGTGAAACCGCCCACCAGCAGGCTTTTGCCCTGGGGCACCCGCGCCACGGTATTGATGCGGGTACGCCCCACCGTCGGCAGCGCGCCCTGACGCTCGCCCTGGCCGGGACTCTCGATTTCGTTGCCATCTTCTATGTTGAGCGACATTTCGATCTCGTCCGCCTGGGCGAAACGGGGCAGTACGCTCACCAGCGTGCCGTAGGTCACGTGCTGCAAATCGACGCTGCGCTCACCCACCAGCGGGGCATAGAAGGTGCGGTTGTTGTCGAAGATCGCCGGCACGTTTTCCTGCGTCAGGATCACTGGCCGCGAAACGACGTTGGCGCGGTGGGTGCGTTCCAGCGCCATGACTTGGGTCACGAATGAAACGCCATCCAGCGTGGTCGCCGAACCGGCATTGAGCGATGCGCTGAAGGCGCTCCCGGACTTCACCGCGCCTTGCCAGTTGATGCCCAACTGGTTGAGCTCGTCCTTATGCAGGTCGATGATCCACAGCGACAATTCGACGTGCCGTTTCGGCGTGTCCAGCGCACTCACCAGGTTCTCGATAAAGTGCACCTGCTCCGGCAGACCCTTGACCAGCAGGCTGTTGGTGTCCGGATAGGCCACCACCCGAATGTTGCCGGCGGCCACTTCCCGGGCAATCACTCGGGGCGCCGTCGGGTCCTGGTCCGAAGGCGATCTCGCCAGGCCCTCCAGGGGGAATACTGGCATCGCTCCAGCCGATCGCGGCGCGGAGCCTTGGGCCACTTCCGGCTCGACGCCCTGCTTTTCACCGCGCAGCAACGCTTCGATGACCGTTGCCAACCCTGGGATGGTCACCTTGTCGTCGCGCAGCTCGTAGTTGCGATCGCTGACAAAGGTATTTCGCACATGGATCACGCCGATCTGCTGTTTGCCCAACAGCAACTCCGAGCGCTGGTTGTCCATCAACCCGGCGGCTTGTACCACCAGGTCGACATACATCGGCGGGCCCGATACATGGAACGTCCGCAGGCCGTCGTGACGCAGCGGGTAGCGGGCATCGTGCAGTCCCGAGCGCCCGAGGAATGCCTGAAGCTTGTCCACGGTCAGGGTTTGCAGCGACATCATCGAGCTTTTGATTTCCGAAGCGTCATAGAGATAAATCGCCTGGCCATCGCTGTACCAGATCAACCCCATTTGCCCGGCGAGGCGCTCGAACGTTCGTTGCGGCGTGCGCAGGTCGAACGTACCGCCGATGCGCTTGTTGGCGGCAACCTTGCTGACAATGACTGGCATGCCCAATGGTCCGGACAATTCGCTGAAAAACGTCCGCGCGCTTTGTTCCCGGGCCTCGAAGGTGTAGACATCGGCCTGCACCGCGAGGGGCGCCAGCAGCACGAGGCCTGAGCAGAGGAATAAAAGGCCGAGGGACGTCAAGCGCAGGCTCATCGGCTCACTTGGCCTGGCAAGTAAGTAATGTCCGCCAGGCTGCTGGGCGCAAAGCCCACTAGTTCGCGAACCTCCTTGGAAAAATGCGACGACGAGGCAAAACCGAACTCCAGCGCCACATCGGTCAACGAGCCGTCGTGCAGGCTCATGTTCAACAGCGCCTGGGCTGTGCGCCAGCCACGCAGTGCCGGCTTGGCCGCAGTGCCCAGGGCCTGCCGGCAAAGCCTGCGGAAGTGCGACACCGAGACCCCGTAGCGTTGCGCCAGGGTATTGAGCTTTTCGCTGCGCGTGCCTTGCTCCAGCAGAAACCGCACGAGCCCGTAACTTTCGTGATGACGCAACGTGTCGGCAAAAGCACGGTAGGCCAGCGCACCGCCCATCGCTTGCTCGATGTACCAGCGTTCGAGCCGTTGCCGGGAGCGGACGATGTCATTCGCCACGGGCAACAGCGCCCACGCTGCCACGTCACCCTTCTGCCGCGCCTCATCGAAGGCATCGCTCATGTCGAAAAAAGCCTGCAACGTCATCAGTGGCGCTTCGCAGACGGGCAGCACATGCAACTCGCCGCCCCGCCATTGCAGCGAATCACCCAGCACGACCAGCCCTTCCCAACCGACCGGCAGGCAGTGACTGAGGCCAAAGGGTGCTGCATTCAGTTGGACCGGGCTTTGGGCTACGCGCAGGTGAAGCACGCGTTCGCGCAGATCGGGCCATGCCATGGAGCGAAATGATTTGTCCTGCACACCGGTCTCCTTGGCTGCGTGGCGTTGGAAGGCCGACAGGATGAAAGACCCCGCGCCGGGAATCTTGATGAAAAGCTGATGGCGCACGCTGGCATATGCCTTGCACCGTTTTTGTTCATCGGTGCCCAGGCCAATGGCGGAATGAGTGCCACACTGTTTGAAGGACAACGGCGTCGTCATCCGGCCTGCCCTGGCAGCCGTCCGGGTACGGCGCTTTTTTATGTGGAAGGTGATGCGCGATGAATGAAGTTCCAGCCAACCCCCTGGCTTGGGTCAACGGCAGCGATGCCCCGGAAAAGAGCGCGGTCAACCTCGGTTTCATGGCCTTGAGCGACTGCGCCCCGGTGGTGGTAGCGGCCACCCAGGGCTTCGCCCAACCCTATGGCCTGACGTTGAATCTCAAGCGCCAGGCATCCTGGGCCAACCTGCGGGACAAGCTGGTCAGCGGCGAAATCGATGCCGCCCATAGCCTGTACGGCCTGGTCTACGCCGTACACCTAGGCATCGGCGGCGTCGCACCGACCGACATGGCCGTGTTGATGGGGCTGAACCAGAACGGCCAAAGCATCAATCTGTCCCATGGCTTGCAGGCCCAGGGCGTGACCAGTCCTGAAGCACTGGAACAGCACGTGCACCAAACTCGCCCGAAACTCACCTTCGCCCAGACGTTCCCCACCGGCACCCACGCCATGTGGCTTTACTACTGGCTCGCCGCCCAGGGCATCCATCCGTTGTCGGACGTCGACAGCGTGGTGGTGCCGCCACCGCAAATGGTCGCGCACCTGCAAGCCGGGCGGATCGATGGGTTTTGTGTCGGCGAGCCCTGGTGCGCCAGCGCGGTGAAGCAGAACCTCGGTTTTACCTTGGCAACCACCCAGACCATTTGGCCTGACCACCCGGAAAAAGTCCTTGGCTGCACCCGTGCGTTCGTCGAGCAGTACCCCAATACCGCCCGTGCCCTGGTGATGGCGATCCTCGAAGCGAGCCGCTTCATCGAACAAAGCACTGAAAACCGTCGCAGCACCGCGCAACTGTTGAGTGCCCCCGAATACCTCGACGCACCGCTCGATTGCATCGAGCCCCGCCTGTTAGGGATTTATGCCGACGGCTTGGGCAACAGCTGGCAGGATCCCCACGCCATGCGCTTCCATGGCAAAGGCGAGGTGAACTTGCCGTACCTGTCGGACGGCATGTGGTTCATGACCCAGTTCCGCCGCTGGGGCCTGCTGCGCGAAGACCCCGATTACCTGGCCGTGGCCCAGGAGGTCCAGCAACTCAAGCTGTACCGCGAAGCCGCTGGAGCACTGGGCATCGCGTCCCCGCGCCAAGATATGCGCAGCAGCCAACTGATCGACGGCAGCACCTGGGACGGCTCGGATCCGGCCGGTTACGCCCGTGGCTTCAAACTGCACGCCTTGAGCGATGCGGCTCCCCTTCTCGCCAGCCGCTGACAGGAGCCTTGAACATGCTGCGTATCCTGCTGATCAACGACACTGCGAAGAAAGTCGGTCGCCTCAAGGCGGCCCTGACGGAGGCCGGATTCGAAGTCATCGACGAATCCGGCTTGACCATCGACCTGCCGGCGCGCGTCGAAACAGTGCGTCCGGACGTGATCCTGATCGATACCGAGTCACCCGGACGCGATGTCATGGAACAAGTGGTGCTGGTCAGTCGTGACCAGCCACGACCGATCGTCATGTTTACCGACGAGCACGACCCGGATGTGATGCGCCAGGCGATCAAGTCCGGCGTCAGCGCCTACATCGTCGAAGGCATCCATGCAGCGCGCCTGCAACCGATCCTCGACGTGGCCATGGCCCGCTTCGAAAGCGACCAGGCCTTGCGCGCCCAGCTCCTGGCCCGCGACCAGCAACTGGCCGAGCGCAAGCGCATCGAACTGGCCAAGGGCATGCTGATGAAGATGAAGGACTGCAACGAAGAACAGGCCTATACCCTGATGCGCCGCCAGGCCATGAGCCGCCAGCAGAAGCTGATCCAGGTGGCGGAGCAGATCATTGCCATGAACGAATTGCTGGGCTGAAAGCCTTGTAGCGCCTGGGCCGGCGCCTTCGCGAGCAAGCTCGCTCCCACAGGTCCTGCGGCCACCGGAATCCAAATGTGGGAGCGAGCTTGCTCGCGATAGGCTTCTGCCAATGCCTGCTGTTGGCACAGTTCTCGCTTAAGCCATCCCACAGGTAACCAACGGCGGTTGCCCCACCTACGACAAAGACGTCGCATACCCTCCTCGCCCCTCTGGCGAGCCGGGTTGCGGCGTTTTTTTTGCTTTGGCCCCAACGTCCGGGGTCGGTGGGGTCGCCATGACGGCGCACCACCTCGAAGCACTGACTCATTACCCGAGACTTTTACAGCTGAGGTGCGCGATGAATTCAAGCTTCTGGAAATCCGGCCATACCCCGACACTGTTCGCGGCCTTTCTCTATTTCGACCTGAGTTTCATGGTCTGGTACCTGCTCGGCCCGCTGGCGGTACAGATCTCCGCCGACCTGCACCTGACCACTCAACAACGTGGGCTGATGGTGGCGACGCCGATCCTGGCCGGCGCCATCCTGCGCCTGTTCATGGGCCTGCTGGCCGACCGGATTTCGCCAAAGACTGCCGGCATGGTTGGCCAAGTGATCGTGATCGGCGCGCTGTTCTGCGCCTGGAAACTGGGCATTCACAGCTATGAGCAGGCCCTGCTGCTGGGGCTGTTCCTGGGCATGGCCGGCGCCTCATTTGCCGTCGCCTTGCCGTTGGCCTCCCAATGGTATCCACCTCAACATCAAGGCAAGGCCATGGGCATTGCCGGTGCAGGCAACTCGGGCACCGTGTTCGCGGCGCTGATCGCACCGGTCATCGCCATGTCTTTTGGCTGGACCAACGTGTTCGGCTTTGCATTGATTCCACTGGTGCTGACCCTCGTTCTGTTCGCCTGGCTGGCCAAGAACGCCCCCGAGCGGCCAAAAGCCAAATCCATGGCCGATTACCTCAAGGCACTGGGTGATCGCGACAGCTGGTGGTTCATGTTCTTCTATAGCGTGACCTTTGGCGGTTTCATCGGCCTGGCCAGCGCCCTGCCCGGCTACTTCAACGACCAATATGGCCTGAGCCCGGTGACTGCCGGCTACTACACCGCCGCTTGCGTCTTCGGTGGCAGTCTGATGCGGCCACTGGGCGGCGCTCTGGCGGACCGTTTCGGCGGCATCCGCACGTTGCTGGGCATGTACACCGTGGCAGCCATCTGCATCGCCGCAGTGGGCTTCAACCTGCCAAGCTCCTACGCGGCCCTGGCCCTGTTCGTGTGCACCATGCTCGGCCTCGGAGCGGGCAACGGCGCGGTGTTCCAGCTGGTACCGCAACGTTTCCGCCGCGAAATCGGCGTGATGACCGGGCTGATCGGCATGGCCGGCGGCATCGGCGGCTTCGCCCTCGCGGCGGGCATGGGTGCGATCAAGCAAAGCACCGGTAGTTATCAACTGGCGCTGTGGTTGTTCGCAAGCCTGGGTGTCCTGGCCTGGTTCGGCCTGCACGGCGTCAAGCGTCGCTGGAGGACCACTTGGGGTTCGGCCGCCGTCACCGCGGCTCGGGTATAACCAGCCCCCATGAGCCTGCAACTGAGTTTCGCCGAAGCCAGTGCCATCGGCCCGCGGGAGGAAAACCAGGACGCCCTGCGCCTGGTCACCCCGGCCCCGGCCCTGGCCGCCAGCAAGGGTTACCTGTTCGCCATCGCCGACGGCGTGAGCCAGTGCGCCGATGGCGGATTGGCTGCCCGTTCGACCTTGCAGGCCTTGGCCCTGGACTATTACTCCACACCACAGACTTGGGGCGTGGCCCAGGCCCTGGACCGCTTGCTGCTGGCGCAGAATCGCTGGCTGCAAGCCAACGGTGGCGGACAACCGCTGCTCACCACGGTCAGCGCCCTGGTCCTGCGGGGCCGACGCTTCACCCTGGCCCACGTGGGCGATTGCCGGGTCTATCGCTGGCACGACAATCACCTGCAACGGGTCAGCGAAGACCACGTCTGGGAACAACAGGGCATGCAGCATGTGCTCAAGCGTGCCCTGGGCCTGGACCAACACCTGATCCTTGATTTCCTTGACGGCGAGTTGCGCACCGACGAAACCTTCGTCCTGCTCAGCGACGGCGTCTGGGCGGTACTGGGGGACACCGCCATTGCCGGCATCCTTCGCGACCAGCCGGACCTGGACCATGCCGCCCAGACCCTGGTCAACGCCGCGCACCTGGCCGGCAGCCAGGACAATGCCAGCGCGCTGTTGGTGCGGGTCGACGCCGTGGGCGAAGCCAGCATCGGCGATGCGCTGATCCAGTTGCAGCAGTGGCCCCTTCCGCCAGCACTGAAACTGGGGCAAATGTTCGAAGGTTGGCAGATCGAAAGCCTGCTCGGTCAGAGCCAGCAGTCATTGCTCTACCGAGTGCACGACAGCCAGGGCCAACCCTGGTTGCTGAAAACCCTGCCGACGCAACTGCGGGACGACAGCCGCGCCGGGCAAGCACTGCTCTCCGAAGAATGGTTTCTCAAACGGGTGGCCGGACGGCAGTTTCCCGAGGTCCATGGCGTTCCCCAGCGGCAGCACTTGTATTACGTGATGCGCGAATACCCGGGCATGACCCTGGCCGAACTGTTCGATCAGGGCGGGCCACTGCCGCTGGCTCAATGGCTGGACCTGGCGCAGCGGCTGGTGCGGGCGGTGGGCCTGTTGCACCGAAGGCAGATCTACCACCGCGACATCAAGCCGGAAAACCTGCACCTGGGCGATGACGGCGAACTGCGTTTGCTGGACTTCGGGTTGGCGTACTGCCCAGGCTTGTCCGAAGACCAGGCCAGCACGCTACCGGGCACGCCCAGTTACATTGCCCCGGAAGCCTTCGGCGGCGACGCGCCGACAGCACGACAGGATTTGTATGCCGTCGGCGTGACCTTGTATTTCCTGCTGACCGGGCATTACCCCTATGGCGAGATCGAGGCGTTCCAGCGTCCGCGCTTTGGCGTGCCGGTCAGCGCCAACCGCTATCGACCGGACCTGGCCGAATGGCTCGGGCAAAGCCTGGAGCGAGCCGTTGCGGCCGCCCCCGACGAGCGTTTTGAAACGGCCGAGGAATGGCTGCTGGTGCTGGAACAGGGCGAACGCCGCAGCTTGAACGTAAGGCCCCGGCCACTGCTGGAGCGCGAGCCGCTGAAGGTCTGGCGGACCTTGGCGCTGGTGTCGTTGGTGATGAATGTCGTGCTGTTGTTTTTGGTGTTCCATTCGTAATGCCCTGTGGCGAGGGAGCTTGCTCCCGCTAGAGCGCGAAGCGGTCGCAGGTTATTGGGTCTGCTTCGCAGCCCAGCGGGAGCAAGCTCCCTCGCCACATAAAGCTCAACAGCGCTCCATTAGCGAGCAACACGCTTTGATTCGGTGCAATAAATCCTCTTCTCCTTCGCTCACCCAGCCTATCCCCCAATAAATCCATGCCTTCAAGCCACTTGGCACAACCACTGCATAATCCCTCTCAACATACATAAGGCAACGCCTCCAACGATGAAGGCGGTGCCTCCCGAGAGAACGGGACCAGGACAAAGGCGTCCTCGCTAGCTTGCTAGCGGGACGCCTTTTTTTGTTTTCGTAAAAATGCCGAGCCAGTCCGATCGCCGTGATGAAACGTGACGAAACCGGTCTGGGCTTGCGGAGAACCCTGATGAAAAAACTCAAACTGGTAATGATCGGCAACGGCATGGCCGGGGTTCGAACCCTTGAAGAACTGCTCAAGCTGAGCAACGAGCTGTACGACATCACGGTGTTCGGCGCCGAGCCTCACACCAACTACAACCGCATCCTGCTCTCGCCGGTGCTGGCCGGTGAGCAGACATTCGAAGAGATCGTGCTCAACGACCTGAGCTGGTACCTGGACAACAACATCAAGCTGCTGCTCAACCGCAAGGTGGTGGAGATCGATCGGGTCAAGCGCCGGGTCATTGCCGAAGACGGCAGCGAAGCCGAATACGATCGCCTGCTGATCGCCACCGGTTCCACCCCTTTCATCCTGCCGATCCCCGGCAATACCCTGGATGGCGTGATCGGCTACCGCGACATCGCCGACACCCAGGCGATGATCAACACCGCCAAGACCCACAAGCACGCCGTGGTAATCGGCGGTGGCCTGCTCGGCCTGGAAGCCGCCAATGGCCTGAAGCTGCGGGGCATGGACGTGACCGTCGTGCACATTGGCGAATGGTTGCTGGAACGCCAACTCGACAAGACCAGCGGCCAACTCCTGCAAATCGCCCTGGAAAACCGCGGTCTGAAATTTCGCCTCAGCGAGCAGACCCAGGCCCTGCACGACGCCGGCAACGGCCGGGTCGGCTCGGTGCAGTTCAAGAACGGCGACATCATTCCCGCCGACCTGGTGGTGATGGCCGCCGGCATCCGCCCCAACACCGAATTGGCGGAAAAGTCCGGCATCCCCTGCAACCGCGGGATCCTGGTCAACGACACCATGCAAACTTACGACCCGCGCATCTATGCCATCGGTGAATGCGCCAGCCATCGCGGCACCGCCTACGGTCTGGTCGCACCGTTGTTCGAACAGGCCAAGGTCTGCGCCAACCACCTCGCACAACTGGGCTTCGCCACGTACAAGGGTTCAGTGACTTCGACCAAGTTGAAAGTCACCGGCATCGACCTGTTCTCCGCCGGCGATTTCATGGGTGGCGAAGGCACCGAGACCATCACCCTTTCCGACCCGATCGGCGGCGTCTACAAAAAGCTGGTGATCAAGGATGACGTGTTGGTCGGCGCCTGCCTGTACGGCGATACGGCGGATGGCGGTTGGTATTTCCGTCAGATCCGTGAAAACCACGCCATCAGCGAGATCCGCGATCACTTGATGTTCGGGGAAAACGCCTTGGGCGATGTAGGCCACCAAGGCCAGGACAAAGCCATGAGCATGGCCGACACTGCCGAAGTCTGCGGCTGCAATGGCGTGTGCAAGGGCACCATCGTCAAGGCGATCCAGGAACACGGGCTGTTCAGCGTCGACGATGTGAAAAAACACACCAAGGCCGCCAGCTCCTGCGGTTCCTGCGCCGGCCTGGTGGAGCAGATCCTGATCAACACCGTGGGTGGCGCGGCGGACGTCAAACCCAAAAGTGAGAAAGCCATCTGCGGTTGCAGCGACCTCAACCACGGCCAGATCCGCCAGGCGATCCGCGACCAGCACCTGCTGACCATCGCCGGAACCATGAGCTACCTGAACTGGCGCACCCCGAACGGCTGCGCCACCTGCCGCCCGGCGTTGAACTACTACCTGATTTCCAGCTGGCCCGGCGAAGCCCAGGACGACCCGCAATCGCGCCTGATCAACGAGCGCGCCCATGCCAACATCCAAAAAGACGGCACCTACTCGGTGGTCCCGCGGATGTGGGGCGGCGTGACCAATCCATCCGAGCTGCGGCGCATTGCCGACGTGGCCGATAAATACAACGTGCCCATGGTCAAGGTCACCGGCGGCCAACGCATCGACTTGCTCGGCATCAAGAAACAGGACCTGCCCGGCGTGTGGAAAGACCTCGACATGCCGTCCGGCCACGCCTACGGCAAGTCTATCCGCACCGTGAAGACCTGCGTGGGCAGCGAGTTTTGCCGCTTCGGCACGCAAAACTCCACGCAGTTGGGCATCGAACTGGAACATGACCTGTTCAACATGTGGTCGCCCCACAAGGTCAAGCTGGCCGTCTCCGGTTGCCCGCGCAACTGCTCGGAAGCGGGCATCAAGGACGTCGGCATCATCGGCGTCGATTCCGGCTGGGAGATGTACATCGGTGGCAACGGCGGGATCAAGACCGAGGTCGCCGAATTTTTCGTCAAGCTCAAGACCGCCGAAGAAGTGCGTGAATACAACGGCGCCTTCCTGCAGTTGTACCGCGAAGAAGCCTTCTACCTTGAACGCACCGTGCACTACATGCAGCGGGTCGGCATGGAGCACATCAAGAAAGCCGTGCTAGAAGACCCCGAGCGGCGCAAAGCCCTTCACGAACGTCTGAAATTTTCCCTGTCGCTGGAACAGGACCCGTGGAAGCAACGCCTGGAACAACCCCAACTGAAGAAAGAGTTCGAGGTCATTCCCGTGAAAAACCTGGAGGTGCCGGCATGAACTGGCTGGATATCTGCGCCCTGGAAGAGATCAATATCCTGGGCTCGCGCATCATCAATGGCCCGAAAGGCGATATCGCGATTTTTCGTACCAGCGACGATGAAGTATTCGCACTGGATGACCGTTGCCCGCATAAGGGTGGCCCGTTATCCCAAGGCTTGGTGTACGGCAAGCGCGTGGCCTGCCCGCTGCACAACTGGCAGATCGACCTGGAAAGCGGCCAGGCCCAGGCGCCGGATGTGGGCTGCGCCCATCATCATTCGACGCGGGTCGAGAACGGCCGGGTGATGCTGGCGCTGCGGGACGCAAGCTGATGAGCCGCCAGACCACTGCCTCGACCTGCTGTTACTGCGGGGTCGGTTGCGGCGTGCTGATCAACCATGACGACGAGCGCATCCTCGGCGTCAGTGGCGATCCCGCGCACCCGGCCAACTTTGGCAAACTGTGCAGCAAAGGCTCGACCCTGCATTTGACCGGCGACCTCGCCGCCCGCGCCTTGTATCCCGAACTGCGTCTGGGCAAAGGCTTGGCTCGAGCGCGTACCGACTGGGACAGCGCCCTCGAACACGCCGCCAGCGTGTTCGCCGACACCATTGCCGAGCATGGTCCCGACAGCGTGGCGTTCTATATCTCCGGCCAACTGCTGACCGAGGATTACTATGCCTTCAACAAACTCGCCCGGGCGCTGGTGGGCACCAACAACATCGACAGCAACTCGCGGCTGTGCATGTCCTCCGCCGTGGTGGGCTACAAGCGCAGCCTCGGCGCCGATGCGCCACCGTGCAGTTATGAAGACCTGGAGCTGAGCGACTGCGTAATGATCGTCGGCAGCAACATGGCCTACGCGCACCCGATCCTGTTTCGTCGCCTTGAAGAAGCCAAATCCCGCCGGCCACAGATGAAAATCATCGTCATCGACCCTCGGCGTACAGACACCTGCGACCTGGCGGACCTGCACCTGGCGATCCTGCCCGGTACCGATGTCGCCTTGTTCCATGGGATTTTGCACCTGCTGCTGTGGGAAGACTGGGTCGACCGCGACTTCATCAAGGCCCATACCGAAGGGCTGGCCGACCTGAAGAACCTGGTGCGCGACTACACCCCGAGCATGGTCGCCCAGCTATGCGGTATTAGCATCGAGCAGCTGCACCAATGCGCCGAGTGGGTCGGTACGTCGCCGAGTCTCCTGTCGCTGTGGTGCATGGGCCTCAACCAGTCCACCGCCGGGAGCGCCAAGAACAGCGCGCTGATCAACCTGCATCTGGCCACCGGACAAATCGGCCGCCCGGGCGCCGGGCCCTTCTCGCTGACCGGCCAGCCCAACGCCATGGGCGGACGGGAAACCGGCAGCCTGTCGAACCTGCTGCCCGGCCATCGCGAGGCCGCCAACCCGGAGCATCGCGCCGAAGTCGCCCGCTACTGGGGCGTCGAGCAATTGCCCGCCAGCACTGGCTTGAGCGCCATCGAGTTGTTCGAGCAGGTTCGCAGCGGCAAGATCAAGGCCTTGTGGATTGCCTGCACCAACCCGGCCCAATCGATGCCGGACCAGACCGCGGTACGTGAAGCGCTGCAAGCCTGCCCGTTCGTGGTGTTGCAGGAAGCCTTCCGCACCACCGAAACCGCCGCATTTGCCGACCTGCTGTTGCCTGCCGCCAGTTGGGGCGAGAAAGAAGGCTCGGTGACCAACTCCGAACGGCGCATTTCCCACGTCCGCCGGGCAGTCGCCGCACCGGGTGAAGCGCGCGCGGACTGGGCAATCACGGTGGATTTCGCACAGCGCCTGGAGAAACGCCTGCGGCCTGGCCAGCCCAGCCTGTTTGCCTTTGAAAACCCGGCCCAACTGTTCGATGAATACAAGCAACTGACCCGTGGCCGTGACCTGGACCTGTCGGGCATCAGCCATGCCTTGATCGATCAACTCGGCCCGCAGCAGTGGCCCTTCCCGGAAGGCGCCACGGTGGGCACCGCTCGCCTGTACGTGGACGGTATTTTCCCCACTGATAACGGCCGCGCCCGATTTGTGACCGAACCGTATCGCGCCGCCAAGGAACTGCGTGATGCACGCTACCCCTTGACCCTGAACACCGGTCGCTTGCGTGACCAATGGCACGGCATGAGCCGCACCGGTACCGCGGCGCAGTTGTTTGGCCACGTGAACGAAGCCGTCCTCAGCCTGCACCCCGATGAACTGACTCGCCACCGCCTACAAGCCGGCGACCTGGTCAGCCTCAAGAGCCGGCGTGGTGCGCTAGTCGTGGCCGTGGACAGCGACGAAAGCGTCCGCCCCGGCCAGGCGTTCCTGCCCATGCACTGGGGTGACCGCTTCCTCAAGGGTGGGGTCAACAGCCTGACCCAACCGGCCTTCGATCCCTTGTCGAAACAACCGGAACTCAAGCACAGCGGCGTGCGCCTGGAACCGGTGAGCCTGCCCTGGCAACTTTTCGCCCTGATCGAGGGCGATGTCCAACGGCATTTGGAGACCTTGCGACCGCTGTGTGAGGCGTTTGCCTACGTCAGCCTGAGCCTTACCGGTCGTGAACGTCCGGCGTTGCTGATTCGCGCTGCCAGCGCTGTCGCACCCGAACCTCAACTGCTGCAGGCAATCGACGAGCAATTGGGCCTGATCGATGGACCGGTGTTGGCCTATGACGATCCGCGTCGCGCCATCGGTAAACGAGTGCGGATCGAAAACGGTCGCATCACCGCCATTCGCCTGGCCGGGGAAACCCTGGCCCGACACTGGTTGCAGAATCTCTGGCTGGAAGGCCGTGCCGATGAACAACTGCGGCGCTGGTTGCTGGCGCCTTTGAGCGCGCCGCCGGGTAACGTCGGCGCTGCGACAGGCGGCGGCAAGACGTTGTGCAACTGCCTGAATGTCAGCCAGCGAGCGATTTGCGCGGGCATCGAGCGCGGCCTGGACTTGCAGGGGCTGAAACAGGAACTGGGCTGTGGCACGCAATGCGGGTCCTGCGTACCGGAAATCAAGCGCCTGCTGGTTGCCACTGCGCAACCGCTGGTGGCTATCTCGTGAGGAAAACACTATGAACGCAAAAGTCTGGCTGGTGGGTGCAGGTCCCGGTGACCCTGAATTGCTGACCCTCAAAGCCGTGCGCGCCTTGAGCGAGGCCGACGTGGTGCTGATCGACGACTTGGTCAACGACGCGGTGCTGGAGCACTGCCCCACTGCGCGCATCATTGCCGTGGGCAAGCGCGGCGGGTGCCGGTCCACGCCACAGGCCTTCATTCATCGGCTGATGCTGCGTTACGCCCGCCAGGGCAAATGCGTGGTACGCCTCAAGGGCGGCGATCCGTGCATTTTCGGCCGCGGCGGTGAAGAAGCGCAGTGGCTGCGTGAGCATGGCGTCGAAGTGGAACTGGTCAATGGCATCACCGCCGGGCTTGCGGGGGCTACCCAGTGCGATATCCCCTTGACCCTGCGCGGCGTTGCCCGAGGCGTGACGCTGGTCACCGCCCATACCCAGGACGGCAGCAGTCTGAACTGGCAAGCATTGGCCCAAGGCGGGACGACCCTGGTGGTGTACATGGGGGTGGCGAAACTGAGCGAGATTCGTGAACAGCTGCTGGCCGGTGGCTTGGCGGCTGAGACGCCGGTGGCCATGATCGAAAATGCCTCCCTGCCCCACCAACGTGACTGCCGCAGCGACCTGGCCTCGATGGAAACCGCTGCCAGCGCCTTCCAACTCAAGAGCCCGGCGATCCTGGTGATTGGCGCGGTGGCCGGCGCTGTCGAACTGGCCGCCTCGCAGCCCGCGTGGGCCCAGGCTCCGGCGCAGTAACAAACACTCCCGCAGGTTTTGCTTTGCCTGGCATAAGCTGCGAGCCATAAATCGCAGGCAAAGAAAAGCCCGGCCTAAGCCGGGCTTTTCCAAAGCTGTGGGCTAATTACTTAGCTTGGGCTTCAACCTGCGCTTCTACGCGACGGTTAACTGCACGACCAGCTTCAGTAGCGTTGTCAGCTACTGGGCGGGATTCGCCGTAGCCAACCGACTGAACGCGGGACGATTCAACACCGTACTGGTTGGTCAGAACGTTCTTAACGGCGGTAGCACGACGCTCAGACAGTTTCTGGTTGTAAGCGTCAGGACCGACGGAGTCAGTGTGACCTTCAACAGTAGTGGTGGTGGATGGGTACTGCTTCATGAAGTCAGCCAGGTTCTTGATGTCGCCGTAGCTGTTAGGCTTGACAACCGACTTGTCGAAGTCGAACTTGACGTCCAGCTCAACACGTACGACTTCAGCAACAGCTGGGCAGCCATCAGCGTCAACGGTAACGTTGGCTGGGGTGTCTGGGCACTTGTCGACGTTGTCGCACACGCCATCGTTGTCGCTGTCGGAGCAGACTTCAGCCGGAGCTGGAACTGGAGCAGCAGCAGGCTTGGAGCCGCCACCGAAGTTCACACCGATACCGACGCTTGGCGCCCACTCGGTGTCGCCCTGGTCGATGTTGTACTGAGCTTCAACGCCGGCACGGGCGTAGAAGTTCTCGGTGAAGTACAGCTTGGCGCCGCCACCAACGTTGGCGAAGGTGGAACGGTTACGACCGCCGGAGCCGTTCTGACCGATGCTTTGGTCGGAGAAGCCAGCCGATACGTACGGACGCAGCATGTCACCCGGGTTGTTGAAGTGGTACAGGGCATCCAGAGCGGTGTTGGCGCCCTTGATGTTACGACCATCATCGGAACGTGCGTTGTGCACTTCGTCGTAGGCCAGACGCAGTTCAACGTCGTCGGTCAGGAAGTAACCAACCGAACCGCCGAACAGGTTGCCGTTGTTCTTGAAGTTACGAGCGCTGTCGAATTGTTCTTTCTTGGCGAAGCCTTCGATTTCAACTGCGCCTTGGCCTTGTGCCAGAGCGCCGAACGAAGTGGCAGCAATCAAAGAACCAATGGCAAAGCCCAAGGTGTTTTTCAGTTTCATCCGTTAAATCCCCATCTGGTGATTGTGAAGCAGTCCCGCAAACCGGGGGACAACTCGGCGGCAAGTCTATCAGAACTTGCCTACACGTAAGAGATATTTGCGCTGAACTAAGTTTCAGCAATGCCTGCAAATTTCTCACGCAATTTGTCAAGAGCGCGCTTGTAACGCATTTTTGTCGCGCTCAAACCCATATGCATTATGTCTGCGATCTCCTGGAATTCCAGCTCTGCGACAAATCGTAGCACCAGAATTTCCCGATCGATCGGGTTTACATAGACCAGCCAGCGATCGAGTCCACCCTTTTCCTCGGGCTTGGGCGCCTTGTCTTCCGACGCTTCCTCGAGAGGGTCCAGGCTCAACGCGTCCATCAAGCGACGCTTTCGCCGTTCCTTGCGATACTGCGTGATGCATTCGTTGTAGGTGATGCTGTAGAGCCAGGTCTTGAACTTCGATTTCCCCTCGAAGTTCTTCAGGCCATACAGCACCTTCAACATCACCTCCTGACAGACATCGTCAGCATCGCGATCGTTCCCCAGATAACGTGCACAGACGTTAAATAATGTTCTCTGGTAACGGCGCATCAACTCTTCGTATGCACGGGTTACGTGGAACAGCTCCGTATGCGCGCGCGCGACCAACTCCTCATCGGAGAGATCACGGGGGTCATAGCGCGTGGATAGCGATTGGGGTTTGTTCAAAACAAGTCGGGCCGACAGTCAAGGTCAATGTGCGCCGCAGCCTGCGTTACCAGGCATTTTGCGGCGGCATACATTAGCAGGGTTTGCCGGGTTAGCGGCTACTCACATGCTGTTCCAGCAGGATCCGATTGGAGAGCGACACCAGCTCGCCCTCGTCGGTCAGCAATGTAGTCTTCACCGTGCCGATCTCTTCGATCTGGCCTTCGACCTCGCCAACACGCACTTGTTGCCCAACCTCATACAGCTCACGCACATAGATTCCCGCAAGAATCTGGCCGGCGATTTCCCGGCTTCCCAAGCCCATGGCCAGCGCAACCGCCAGACCAACGGTAATCAATACGATCACGATCACGTGGTTGAGCAGGTCGGTCTTGACCTCCAACTGGCTGATCGCCACCGAAATACTGATGATGATCACCAGGCCCTGGGCGATTCGCCCAACGCCAGCGGCGTAATCCAGCCCGACGCCTTCGGCCGCACCGCGCACCAGCCCGTTGGCCAGTTGCGCCAGCAGCACGCCGACCAGCAGCACCAGCGCCGCACCGAAAACCTTCGGCAGATACAGCGCGAGCATGTCCAGCGTCGCTGAAACCCGCTCAAGGCCAAGGGATTCAGCCGCCGAAACGAGGAAAATGAGCAGCACGAACCAATAGACAATCTTGCCGACCAGGGTCGAGATCGGCACCTGGATGCCGCCACGGGACAACAATTTGGTCAGGCCGGTGCCACCCATCAGGCGATCGAGGCCCAGTTTGGCGAGCAGCTTGGAGAGCAGCGTATCCAGCAGCTTGGCCACGACAAACCCGAGCAACAGCACGACCAGCGCGCCGAAGAGGTTGGGGATGAAGTTGGCCACTTTGGTCCACAACGCAGTCATTGCCGTGACGAGGCTCTGGGTCCAGAGATCAAGTTCCATATTCAATCAGCCTTATCAGCGGTGCGAGTAACGGGTTTACGACGGGAAACCGGCGAGACATGGGCCGATCCGTTATTCAAGGCGATCATCAGCGCGGGCAACCAGCAGCCCAGCAGGCTGAACAGATCGCCGGCGCCGACCTGGCGGTTGGCGGTTTTCAATACACGTCCCAGGCATGCATCGTCGTCCCGGCTGGACGGCGAAGCCTTGAGCATGTCGCGCAAAGACTGTTCAAACGGATCGTGCATACGCACCTCTCGTGATGTCTGTGGAAGACGCGATCAAATTTCGTCGGGTCACATGAAGCCTCGTCACACCCAGCGCAAACGGCGAAATAACCACCATTGCCCCAGGGCCACGCAGATCATCAGCAAGCAAGCGACGATGAATCCGTAGGGGCTGGCGGAAAACGGAATGCCGCCGACGTTGATCCCCAGAAGCCCGGTGAGAAAACTCATCGGCAGGAAGATCCCGGTGATGATGCCGAAGCGGTACATGGTGCGGTTCATGCGTATTGAAAGACGCCGGTCTTCGGCCTCCAGCACAAGCCCCACGCGCTCCCGGGTCAATTCCAGCTCCTCGAGGTAGCGGGTCAGGCTGTTGTTCAACTCGTTCCAATAGTCACCGTCGTCATCGGCAAACCATGACAATTTCAGCCGGGTCATCTGGCCGAAGATGTCCCGCTGCGGTGCGAGGAATCGCTTCAATCCGGCCGCCCTTCGGCGGATGTGCAAAATGACGTCGTGTTCGGGGGTATACCGTTCGTCGGCATCGAGTTTTTCTTCCTCGCCATCGACGATTTCCGAAAGACAGGTCACCAGGTCCTGCACCTTGTTGGTGAGGTACTGCGCCATATAAAGGATGAGTTCCGACGCCGTTTTCGGTCCCTTGCCCTCGGCCAGTTGCGTCAGCAGCTCATCGGTGGCACGCAATGGACGCAGGCGCAGGGAAATCACGCGCTCGGCGGAAGCGAAGATGCGCACCGAGACCATGTCTTCGGGCTCGGCCCCCGGGTTGAGATTGATCCCGCGCAGAAACAGCAGCAGCTCGGCGTTGGGCAACGGCAACAACCGTGGCCGGGTATTTTCTTCCAGCAACAGGTCGCAGTTGAATTCACTCAGGCCGCTGGATTTGCGCAGCCAGGTATGGGTTTGCGGATGACTGCGATCCCAGTGCAGCCACAGGCTTTCATGAGCCAGCAGCTGCAGGTCGTCGAGTTCGGTCCGGGCTATGGAACGCGCGCCACCTTTACCGTCCAGCACCAGGGCATGCACCAGCCCCCATTGCGCGTTTTCTTCCTCGAACATCCTCATCCCTTATGGCTGTGGCGCTTCATTCAGGCATTTTCAGCGGGCTGGGCGAGACGATCACGCCGTTGTTGTCCGCATAGACATACTCGCCTGGACGAAACGTCACGCCGGCAAAGGTCACCGGTACATTGAGCTCGCCGACGCCGCGCCGATCAGTCTTCATCGGATGACTGGCCAGGGCCTGAACCCCAAGGTCCGTCTGGGCAATGATGTCGACGTCGCGGATGCACCCGTAGACCACCAGCCCTTCCCAGCCATTTTTCGCGGCTTTTTCCGCCAGCATGTCACCCAGCAATGCCCGGCGCAGGGAGCCACCGCCGTCGACTACCAGCACCTTGCCATTGCCCTGGAGCTCAACCTGCTCCTTGACCCGCGAATTGTCCTCGAAGCATTTGATGGTCACGATTTCGCCGCCGAACGAATCGCGGCCACCGAAATTGCTGAACATCGGCTCCAGCACCTGCACCAGTTCCGGATAGGCGTCGCACAGGTCGGGCGTGAGGTAATGGTTCATCGAACAACTCCTGAAAGGCTGGAACGTCAGATTGAATGGGCAACCGTTTGTGACCGTAACCGCGTAACGCGTCATATCTTAGCCGCAAGCCGACCTGAGCGAAATGCCCTTGTCAGAGCCTTCGCCTCAAACCGCTTCGGCCAGGCTGGGCTGTTGCGCGAGCAACGGCGTGTGCTGATCCTCCAGCCAACGCGCAACCAGCGGCCAGACCTCGGCGTGGGCGGCTTTGCTGACCAGCATCTCGACATGGCCGAAATCGCCAGTGAAACCCTGCTGGCGACCGAGGCAGACAAACTGCTTGTGCTCGGAACCGATCTGCTCGAAGAGTTTGCGACATGCCCAGGTCGGATCCTGATGATCGCCCGCAGCACTGACCGCCAGTACTGGCAGCTGGACGTCAGCCAACCCAGCCCACCAGTTCTTCTCCGCATCGCCGAAACGCCCGAACAGGCCATACCAGCGCATGCTTTCCAGCGCCAGGCCGATGGGCTCGTCCTCGGGACCGCGCTTGAGCCGAGAACCAGACAATTGGGCGAATCGCTTGAGGATGAACCGTCCGCTCCACTCTACCGGCGGAATTTTCAGCGGCCAGTAGGTGCGGCTGACTTGGGTACCAAAAAACGCCGCCGAAGCCACGGCCGGCTCGCCCAGGTAATGACCGCCCAACGCCGCCGCCAGGGTGATACCACCCAGGGAATGGCCGATCCAATGCGGCACTTGCCCGCTTTGCTCGCGCACAAAGGCGCCAATGGCCGGCAAGTCATAACGGGCGTAATCGGCCACGCGATTGTTGCGATAGCCCTGGTTGCGCTGGGACAGCCCATGGCCGCGCATCTCGGGAATCCAGACATCGAACCCCAGTCGGGTCAGGTAAGCCCCCAGGCCAAGCCCCTTGGGCGAATACCAGAAGCGTCGGTTGGAGAAACTGCCGTGCAGCAGGATCACCGGGACACCACGGGTTTCGCCCGCATCGGCCAGGCCCAACCGCGTGACGGCCAGCTCGACGCTGACGTCCGGGCTGTTGCCAGGTTTCAAGCGATAGACATCTTCGCTCAGATCACCGCGCCGCTCGGCGCTGATCAGGGCGACAGGAAAGAGGTTGCTGCTGCTTTGCATAAGGCTCTTGCACAAAAAAGGGCGGCATCCGAAGAGCCCGCCCTACTTAATCAAAAGGGGGTCGTTAAGGCGAAATGCCCGTTGGTTTAGCGAAACCTATGTGGGAGCGGGCTTGCTCGCGAAGAGGGCGGAACATTCAACACTAATGTTGCCTGATACACCGCTTTCGCGAGCAAGCCCGCTCCCACAGGGGGTTTCGCTTAACTGACAAAAATCAGCCAGTCAGCCCCCTTCCCTCAATCAGACCGCCGCCTGACCCTCGGCCAGGAAGAACCAGGTTTCCAGCACGGAGTCGGGGTTCAACGAAACGCTTTCGATGCCCTGCTCCATCAGCCACTTGGCCAAATCCGGGTGGTCCGAAGGGCCCTGGCCGCAGATGCCGATGTATTTGCCGGCCTTGTTGCAGGCGGCGATGGCATTGGCCAGCAGCTTCTTGACCGCCGGGTTCCGCTCGTCGAACAAGTGCGCGATGATTCCGGAGTCGCGGTCCAGGCCCAGGGTCAGCTGGGTCAGGTCGTTGGAGCCGATGGAGAAACCGTCGAAGAACTCGAGGAACTCTTCCGCCAGGATCGCGTTGGAAGGCAGCTCGCACATCATGATCACGCGCAGGCCGTTCTCGCCACGGGCCAGGCCGTTTTCCGCCAGCAGGTCGACGACCTGGCTCGCTTCGCCCAGGGTGCGCACGAACGGCACCATGATCTCGACGTTGGTCAGGCCCATCTCGTTGCGCACGCGCTTGAGGGCGCGGCACTCGAGCTCGAAGCAGTCACGGAACGATTCGCTGATGTAGCGCGAAGCACCGCGGAAACCCAGCATCGGGTTTTCTTCTTCCGGCTCGTAGAGTTTGCCGCCGATCAGGTTGGCGTATTCGTTGGACTTGAAGTCCGACAGGCGCACGATGACTTTTTTCGGCCAGAACGCCGCCGCCAGGGTGCTGATGCCTTCCACCAGTTTCTCGACGTAGAAGCCGACCGGATCGTCGTAGCCGGCGATGCGCTTGTCGACGCTGTCCTTGATCTCCGACGGCAGGCCGTCGTAGTTCAGCAGCGCCTTGGGGTGCACGCCGATCATGCGGTTGATGATGAACTCCAGGCGGGCCAGGCCCACGCCGGCATTCGGCAATTGTGCGAAGTCAAAGGCACGGTCCGGGTTGCCGACGTTCATCATGATCTTGAACGGCAGCTCCGGCATGGCGTCCACGGAGTTCTTCTTGATGTCGAAGCCCAGTTCGCCCTCGAAGATGTAGCCGGTATCGCCTTCGGCGCAGGAAACGGTCACGCCCTGGCCGTCCTTAAGCAGTTGGGTGGCGTTACCGCAACCGACGACCGCCGGGATCCCCAGTTCACGGGCGATGATCGCCGCGTGGCAGGTACGCCCGCCGCGGTTGGTGACGATGGCGCTGGCGCGCTTCATCACCGGTTCCCAGTCCGGATCGGTCATGTCGGAAACCAGTACGTCGCCGGGCTGGACCTTGTCCATTTCCGAGACGTCCTTGATGATCCGCACCTTGCCGGCGCCGATGCGCTGGCCAATGGCGCGGCCTTCCACCAGCACGGTGCCGGTTTCCTTGAGCAAGTAGCGCTCCATGACGTTGGCCTGGGTGCGGCTCTTCACGGTTTCCGGACGGGCCTGCACGATGTACAGCTTGCCGTCGTCACCGTCCTTGGCCCATTCGATGTCCATCGGGCACTTGTAGTGCTTCTCGATGATCATCGCCTGCTTGGCCAGCTCGCTGACTTCGGCGTCGGTCAGGCAGAAACGCGCGCGTTCGGCCTTGTCCACATCGACGGTTTTCACCGAGCGACCGGCCTTGGCCTCGTCGCCGTAGATCATTTTGATCGCCTTGCTGCCCAGGTTTCGGCGCAGGATGGCTGGACGGCCGGCTTCCAGGGTGCCCTTGTGAACGTAGAACTCATCCGGGTTCACGGCGCCCTGCACGACGGTTTCACCCAGGCCGTAGGCGCCGGTGATGAACACCACGTCACGGAAACCCGACTCGGTGTCGAGGGTGAACATCACGCCGGCGGTGCCGGTTTCGGAACGGACCATGCGCTGCACACCGGCGGACAGGGCGACCAGCTTGTGGTCGAAGCCCTGGTGCACGCGGTAGGAAATGGCACGGTCGTTGAAAAGGGAGGCGAAGACTTCCTTGGCAGCACGGATGACGTTTTCCACGCCACGGATGTTCAGGAACGTTTCCTGTTGGCCGGCAAAGGAGGCGTCCGGCAGGTCTTCGGCGGTGGCCGAGGAACGCACGGCGACGGCAACGTCGGGATTGCCTTCCGACAGCTTGGCAAACGCGGTGCGGATCTCGGCGTTCAGTTTCTCGGGGAACTCGGCTTCCATGATCCATTGGCGGATCTGGGCGCCGGTCTTGGCCAGGGCATTGACGTCATCGACATCCAGGGCATCGAGCGCGTCGTGGATCTGTTGGTTCAGGCCGCTCAGTTCCAGGAAATCACGATAAGCCTGGGCGGTCGTGGCAAAGCCACCTGGCACCGATACACCGGCACCGGCGAGGTTGCTGATCATCTCGCCCAGGGATGCGTTCTTGCCCCCCACATGCTCCACATCATGGACGCCGAGCTTATCGAGGGAAACTACGTACTCTACCAAGGTGATCTCTCCACTAACTGTGTTGGAAAAGCTCAAGGCACCGACGGCTCCAGGGGAGCGATTGCCGGCGATATGGCCTGGACCTGGAAAATAAGTGAGAATGCGGGCCACTGGCGGCCGACAAATCGCGCCTATCATATCCAAGAATCGTCACTAGCTCACTAGCTTAAGGCCCAGGGCACAAATGAAACGATCTGCGTTCTTTATTTCCGATGGCACCGGCATCACGGCCGAGACCTTGGGCCAAAGCCTGTTGGCACAGTTCGAAAACATTACCTTCGCCAAGCTGACACGTCCGTACATCGACAGTGTCGACAAAGCGCGGGCCATGGTACAGCAGATCAATAAAGCCGCCGAAACCGACGGTTTCCGCCCGATCATCTTCGATACCATCGTCAATCAGGACATCCGTGAGATTCTCGCAACGTCCAATGGTTTCATGATCGACATATTTTCCACCTTCCTGGCACCCCTGGAGCAGGAACTCAGCGAGCACTCCTCCTACTCCGTCGGCAAGTCCCATTCCATTGGCCATAACTCCAACTACATGGAGCGGATCGAGGCCGTCAACTTCGCGCTGGACAACGATGACGGCGCCCGCACGCATTATTACGACAAGGCCGACCTTATCCTAGTGGGTGTGTCGCGCTGTGGTAAGACGCCGACGTGTCTGTACATGGCGATGCAGTTTGGCATCCGCGCAGCCAACTATCCGCTGACCGAAGACGACATGGAACGCCTGCAACTGCCCAGCGCCCTGCGCGCCCACCAGCACAAGCTGTTCGGGCTGACCATCGATCCGGACCGCCTCACCGCAATCCGCAACGAACGCAAGCCCAACAGCCGCTATTCGAGCTATGCCCAGTGCGAATTCGAAGTGCGCGAAGTGGAAAATCTATTCCGGCGGGAGAACATTGCGCATATCAATTCCACGCATTTTTCCGTGGAGGAGATTTCGGCGAAGATCCTGGTGGAGAAAGGGGTGGAGCGGCGGTTCAAGTAAAGTAACGACAACACAACATCCCTGTGGCTCGGGAGCTTGCTCCCGCTGGGGCGCGAAGCGGCCCCTGGCGGTTGGATGCAGGCTGTTTGATAGACCGCGGCGCCTGGCTTTAGGGCTGCTGCGCAGCCCAGCGGGAGCAAGCTCCCTCGCCACGGAGGGCTCGGCCTTATGTTTCAGAGGGTGGCGGCCTGCTCGTCCATTTTCTTGCGCAGGCTCAAGGGGCGCATGTCGGTCCAGACTTCTTCTATATAGGCCAGGCATTCCTGCTTGAAGCCGCTTTTGCCGACGGTACGCCAGCCTTCGGGGATCGCTTTGTAGTCCGGCCAGATCGAATACTGCTCTTCGTGGTTGACCACGACCTGGAAGAGGATGTCCTCACGGTCGAATACTGAAGTCATGGGTATCTCTCCATCTTTGCTCGAGGTTCGCTGCGGCGCATGCGCAGCAAGGCTATGAAAGGAACGTATGACGCCGGCGGAAAATTAGGCCTCGGCTACGGCGGCCTCCAAGGCTCGTCCGAAAATCTCGGCGACCCGGTCGATTTCGGCCTTTGTGATGATCAACGGCGGCAGGAAACGCACCACACTGCCCTGCCGGCCGCCCAATTCCAGGATCAGCCCCCGCTTGAGGCACTCACGCTGCAGCCGAGGCGCCAGCCATGGATGCACCGGAGGATGGCCCTGGACATCGGGCTGGCCTGCCGGGTCCACCAGTTCAACGCCGAGCATCAGCCCGCGCCCGCGAATATCGCCCAACTGCGGGAAGTCGCGCTGCAAAATATGCAGGTGCTCGCTCAGGCGTTCGCCCATGGCGGCTGCGTGGGCCGGCAGGTCGTGCTCCACCAGGTAACACATCACGGCGGAACCGGCGGCCATGGCCATTTGATTGCCGCGGAAGGTCCCGGCATGGGCACCCGGCAGCCAGGTGTCGAGCCAATCGCGATACACCACCACCGCCAGCGGCAGGCTGCCGCCGATGGCCTTCGATAGCACCACCACGTCCGGAATGATTCCGGCATGCTCGAACGCGAACATTTTGCCGGTACGGCCGAAGCCGCTCTGGATTTCGTCAACGATCAGCGCCACGCCAGCCTTCGCGGTGATGCGGCGCAAGCCACGCACCCAGTCAAGGTCGGCGGGTATGACCCCGCCCTCGCCTTGCACCACCTCGACGATCACCGCCGCCGGCAGCTGCACGCCGGCCTCGGGGTCGTTCAGCAGGTTTTCCAGGTAATGCAGGTTGGCTTTCACGCCTGCGGCGCCGCCCAGCCCGAACGGGCAGCGATAGTCGTAGGGATATGGCATGAATTGCACGCCATTGCTGAGCAAGGCCCCCAAGGGTTTTTTCGGCCCCAGGCTGCCCATCAGGCTCAACGCGCCCTGGCTCATGCCGTGATAACCGCCCTGGAACGACAACACGGTGCTGCGTCCGGTGGCGGTGCGCACCAGCTTGAGCGCAGCTTCTACCGCATCAGTGCCGGTGGGGCCGCAGAACTGAATCCTGGCCTCGGCGGCCAGTTGCGCCGGCAGCAGGCCGAACAGATCCTGGACGAAGCGATCCTTGACCGGCGTGGTCAGGTCCAGGGTGTGCAACGGCAGCTCATCGGCCAGCACCTGCTGGATCGCCTCGATCACCACCGGGTGGTTGTGCCCCAGCGCCAACGTACCGGCCCCGGCCAGGCAGTCAATGAAAGTCCGCCCTTCGACATCTTCGACATACAACCCCCGCGCGCGCTTGAGGGCCAGGGGAATGCGCCGTGGATAGCTGCGGGCGTTGGATTCCTGGAGATTCTGGCGGGCCAGCAATGGCGACTCACTGAACTGGTAGAGCGTCTCGGCCGGCGCGACGCTGCCCCGTGCCGGCTGTGCTTCGATAAGGCTATTGGCGACTGACATTTTGCGACCCCGAAATCCACTGTAAGTAGCGACCCAAATGCACACCAGGCAGGTGCGCATCCAGTCGGGCGCACGTGCAGGCTTTCCTATTGTGGAAACGCATCAGCGAGGCAAGGATTTACTCTCGGGCTGTGCAATGTGGCGAGGGAGCTTGCTCCCGCTGGGCTGCGCAGCAGCCCCAAAGCCAGCGAAGGCGACGGATCGGGTAGCCCGGGGCGGCGGATTTGGGCCCGCTCCGCGGTCCAGCGGGAGCAAGCTCCCTCGCCACTTATTCAGGGGTTGCCTGGACTGGCATGGTCAATTCGACTCGCAGCCCGTCGGGACGGCTGTCGAAATGCAGGCCGCAGCCACAACGCTGGACGATGGCCTGGACGATCGCCAGCCCGAGCCCGCAGCCGGTGCTCTGACCGTTGCGCCAGAAGCGCTGGGTCAGGTGCTGGATATCGTCGGCGGCGATGCCGGGGCCGTGATCGCGGACTTGGAAACGCACGCGCTGGCCGATCATTTCCAGGCTCAGTTCCACCTCGGTATCGTCCGGGGTGTGGCGCAGGGCGTTATCCAGCAGGTTGCGCAAGGCCGCGATGGAAAGCACCGCCGGCATCTGCACCGGTGCATCGGACAGCCCGGGCGCTATGTGCAAGTTGATTCGCCGGGAGTCGCTGCTGGCCGCATCATGGATCGCCAGCCGCGCGACCTGCTCGGCGTTGCACTGCACACCATCGTCGAAGGACAGGCTGCCCTCGACCCTCGCCAGCAGCAATAACTGTTCAAGCGTGCGATGCAAGCGGTCGGCGCCCTCCTCGGCCCGGGCCAGGGATTGGTCACGGGCCGCGCCTTCGGTCATGCGCGCCACTTGCAAATGGGTCTTGATGGCCGTCAGCGGGCTGCGCAATTCGTGGGCAGCATCGCCGGTCAGCCGGCGCTCGCGCTCGATGGTCTTGCCGATGCGCTGGAACAACTGGTTCTGGGTTTCCAGCAACGGCCGCAACTCGCTGGGCAGCGGATGGATCTGCAAGGGTTCCAGGGAGTCGGCATTGCGCCGCATCAGGGCATCGCGCATGCGATTGAGCGGCGCCAGGCCCTGGCCGATGCCCAGCCACAACAGGCACAAGCAACCGAGCAACGCCACGCCTACCGGCACCGAGGCCGCCAGCAACACCGACAGGTTCAGGGCTTCGCGTTCGATCTGGCGGTCAGCGGTGGTGATGCGCAAATCGCCCCGAGCCAGGGTGAAGCTGCGCCACGGCGCGCCATCGATCATTTGGTCATGGAAGCCGACCTTCTCGGCTTCCAGGGTTTGCTCCGGGGTGGAGTGGCTGCGGGCGAGGATCTCGCCGCGCAAGGAGCTGACCTGGCAGGCCATGCCCCCTGGAATACTCAATTGCTCGGCGCTTAGATGCGTGCCTTCGCCCTTGGTGGGCAATGGCATCTGTTCCAGTAGGCCGGCGACCATTCGCGCCGACGCCACCAGGCGCTGGTCGAGCGAGAACATCATCTGGTTGCGCAGGTCGCTGAGCATCCACGCCGCGGCCAGGGCCCAGATCAGGGCGAAGGCAGCGCCGAGGGTCAGGCTCAGGCGCAGTCGCAGGCTCATCACTTGGAAGTTTCTCCACCTTCAGCCGGCCCCAGGCGATAACCGAGCCCACGCACGGTCTCGACAATGCCATTGCCCAGCTTGCGCCGCAGGTGGTGGATATGAACATTGAGGGCGTTGCTTTCCAGTTCGTCGTTGAAGCCGTAGACGCTGTCCTTGAGTTGCTCGGTGGACAGCACCCGGCCGCGACTGTGCAACAAGGCCTGCAACAACGACTGCTCGCGCCGGGACAGATCCACCGGCTGGCCGTCCAAGGTAGTTTCGCGGCTGCTGGGGTCGTAGGTCAGGCGACCGTGCTCAATCAGATTGACACTGCGCCCCGCCACGCGCCGCAGCAAGGTGTGCAGGCGCGCCGCGAGCTCGCGCAGATCGAAGGGCTTGAGCAAATAGTCATCGGCGCCGGCCTGCAAGCCGTCGACCCGGTCGGTCACCGAATCCCGGGCGGTGAGGATCAGCACCGGAATCTCCAGGCCTTGCTGGCGCAGTTGCCTGAGCAGCTTGAGGCCGTCCTCGTCGGGCAGCCCCAGGTCCAGCACCATGACGTCGAACTCGGCCACGCCGACCATCGCCCGCGCCGCCGATGCCGTGGCGACGTGCTCGACGGTCAGGCCCTGGGCGGTGAGCCCGGCAACGATCCCGCTGGCAATCAACTCATCGTCTTCGCAGACCAGTACGTGCATGGTAAGCCCTGTGGAAAAAGGTACATTAGGCCGCTGGCCGATTAAGCCGACATTATGCGACGAGTCCGGCGAACATGGGCGATCATTGCAGCCTGACGGTCGCCGCCGGGTTAATCGACGGTTAATCGCCAGCCGCCATTGTGCCTCCCACTTGCTCTGTTCTAAGGCTTTACCCATGCGTCGATTGTTTTTGCTGTGGCTGCTGCTGATTTCGAGCCTGGCCCAGGCCGCCAACCCCTTCGAGACCAAACCCGACTTCCTGCCGGTGGAAAAGGCGTTCGTGTTCACCTCCGAACGCCTGGACTCCGGTGAAACCCAGCTGTTCTGGCAGATCGCCGATGGCTACTACCTGTATCAGCAGCGGCTCAAGTTCGATGGCCTGGCCGAGGCACAGAAGCCGGCGCTGCCCGAGGGGGAAGCCCATAGCGACGAGTTTTTCGGCGACCAGCAGGTCTATCGCCAGGCCCTGGAATTGAAGATTCCGGCCGGCGCCACGGGCAAGATCAAGGTCGGCTTCCAGGGCTGCGCCGATGCGGGCCTGTGCTATCCACCCCAGACCCAAGTGGTGGATCTGGGTGGCGGTGCAGCCGCGACAGCCCCTGGCGAGGCACCAGACCAGGCCCTGGCCAGCGGCCTGCAACAACGGGCCCTGGGCTGGAGCCTGCTGGTGTTCTTCGGCCTCGGGCTGCTGCTGGCGTTCACGCCGTGTTCCCTGCCAATGCTACCGATCCTCGCCGGGTTGGTCGTGGGCAGCGGCGCCGGGCCAAGGCGTGGCCTGGCCTTGGCCGGCAGCTACGTGATCAGCATGGCATTGGTGTACGCCGCCATGGGCGTGCTCGCCGCGCTGCTGGGCGCCAATCTCCAGGCGCTGTTGCAGCAACCCTGGCTGCTGGGCACCTTCGCGGCGATATTCGTTTTGCTGGCGCTGCCGATGTTCGGTTTCTTCGAATTGCAATTGCCGGCCGCCCTGCGCGATCGCCTGGAAAAAGCCGGGAGCCAGCGGCGCGGCGGCAGCCTGGTGGGCGCCGGTGTGCTCGGCGCGCTGTCCGGCCTGCTGGTAGGCCCCTGCATGACCGCCCCGCTGGCCGGCGCGCTGCTGTACATCGCCCAGAGCGGCAATGCGCTGCACGGTGGCCTGATCCTGTTCACCATGGGTATCGGCATGGGCCTGCCATTGTTGCTGCTGGTGACGGTGGGCAACCGCTTCCTGCCCAAGCCGGGCGCATGGATGAACCTGGTCAAGGGCGTGTTCGGCTTCCTGTTCCTGGGTACCGCGTTGCTGCTGGTTCGGCCAGTCATCGATGGTTCGCTATGGATCGGCCTGTGGGGTGCGTTGCTGCTGATCGCCGCCTACAGCGCCTGGCGCCAGACCGAAGGGTTCGGACGCATCGCCTATGTCTGCGGCAGTGCCTCGCTGTTGTTCGGCCTGTGGGGCAGCTTGCTGGTGATTGGCGCAGCGGGCGGCGGCGACGACTTCTTCCAGCCTTTGAAGGTCTACGCCGGCAGCGAAGGCCGCACGACCGCAAGCGCCCACGATGCTTTCATCACCGTCAGCGAACCTGCCGTCCTGCAACGGGAGCTGGACGCCGCCAAGGCCCAGGGTCAATGGGTACTGTTGGACTACTACGCCGACTGGTGCGTGTCCTGCAAAATCATGGAAAAACAAGTATTCGGCCGCGCCGAGGTGCTGGACGCCCTGAAGGATGTGCGCCTGTTGCGCCTGGACGTGACCGCCGATAATGCCGCCAGCCGCGAACTGCTGAGCCGTTACCAAGTGCCAGGGCCGCCGAGCCTGCTGTGGATCGGTGCCGACGGTAAAGAACGTCGCAGCCAGCGGATTACCGGGGAAGTCGACGCCAAGGCATTCCTGGAGCGCTGGACCGTCACCCGGGACGCGCGCTGATGCTGACGTTGACCCTGGGCACCTTTGCCATCGCCCTCAATCATTTGTTGCTGATCAGCGCCCTGGCACTGGCGACATTCGTAGGCTGGCGGGTGGCCAAGCGCGGTGGCGAGAACCCCGAGTCGGTGCTGTTCGTACTGTTCCTGCTGGGGCTGTTGGCTTCGCGGATCGGCTTCGTCATCGCCTACTGGCAGCATTACCAGGACGCCCCGTGGCAGATCATTGACCTGCGCGACGGAGGTTTCCTGGCCTGGCCGGGCATCCTCGCGCTGGTGATTGGCGCTTTGTCGTGGGCCCGACGTCGCCCGCCCCTGCGCCGTCCGCTGGGCTTCGGTGTCGGCAGCGGTTTGCTGTTCTGGCTGGTAGCGACCCTGTCGCTGACGATTTACGAGCAAGGCACCCGGTTGCCGGACATCAACCTGCGCACCGCCGACGGCGAGACCGTGAAACTCACCGATTATCAGGGCGGCCCCCTGGTGATCAACCTCTGGGCCACCTGGTGCCCGCCCTGCCGCCGTGAAATGCCGGTGCTGGAAGAAGCCCAGCAGCAGCGTCCGGACCTGACCTTCTTGTTCGTCAACCAGGCCGAAAGCATGCAAAGCGTCAGCACCTACCTCGCCACCCAGGGTTTGAGCCTGACCAACGTGTTGTTCGATGGCAGCGGTCGCCTCGGCCAGGCCGTCGGTTCAATGGCCTTGCCTACGACGCTGTTCTACAGCGCCGACGGCCGTCTGCTGGGCAGCCACTTGGGTGAGTTGTCCGAAGCGAGCCTGGCCCGCGCCCTGGAAAACTTCGAAACGCCGGGCTCGACCACGGCGCCCCACCCCGCCATAAGGAAATCGCCATGCCCCGCCTCCGCCACCTGCTGACCCTGGCCGTTGCCGCCGCCCTGTCGCAGGCGCCCTTGCTACAGGCCGAAGAGTTGCCCGCGGCCATCAAGAAGCTCGAAGCCAAGGGTGCGAAAATCGTCGGCACGTTCGACGCCCCGGACGGGTTGCGCGGGTATGCCGCGCAATACCAGAACCGTGGCATGACGCTGTACCTGACACCGGACGGACAACATGTCCTGCTGGGCAACCTGTACGACGCCGATGGCAAGGACCTCAGCGCAGAACCACTGCAAAAGATGGTCTATGCGCCCATGGCCAAGGCGATCTGGGCCAAGATGGAAGGCAGCAACTGGATCCCCGACGGCAGCAAGGACGCACCACGCACGGTGTATCTGTTCAGCGATCCGAACTGCCCGTACTGCAACATGTTCTGGGAGCAGGCACGGCCATGGGTCAAGGCCGGCAAGGTGCAACTGCGCCATATCATGGTCGGCATCATCCGCGAAGACAGCCCGGGTAAATCAGCCGCGCTGTTGGCGGCCAAGGACCCGGAGAAAGCCCTGGAATCCCATGAAAAAGCCGGCAAGGGCAGCGCACTCAAACCCCTGAAGGACATCCCCCCGGCCATCCAGGCAAAACTGGACGCCAACCAGCAATTGATGGACGAACTGGAACTGTCCGCCACCCCGGCGATTTTCTATATGGACGACAACGGCGAACTGCAGCAGCAACAAGGCGCGCCCTCGCCGGACAAACTGGTGAAGATCCTCGGGCCGAAGTGATATCGACTCCGAAGACCCCATCGCGAGCAGGCTCGCTCCCACAGTTTTAACTGTGTTTGCCAATTCTGCGTCGTTGCAATCCCCTGTGGGAGCGGGCTTGCTCGCGAAAGCGGTGGGTCAGCGGCGCAGGAATTCGAGCAATGCAGCGGTCACGAATTCCGGGTTCTCCAGGTTGGAGATATGCCCTGCTTCCGGGATCAGGACAGAGCGACAACCGATCAGCTCGGCCATTTCCTTGGCCTCCGACGGTGGGCGCGGTTTGTCCTGGTCACCGCACATCACCAAGGTGTTTTTGGCATCGAGTCCGGGCAGGCGCGAGAGGATATCGTCCCGTCCGAAAATGATCCGCCCCAGCGGCACGATGCTGTCGCGCAAGCGATCAGCCGGCAGCGCAGCCAACGCAGCGCGAAATTGCTGGTAGAGCGGCGACTGCGGATCGATACCCGGCCGGAAAAAGATCGGCACGACGATGTCCAGCAAGGGTTCGGGAATGCTGCCGCTGGCTTCGATCTTGTCGAACAGCGAGAAGTAATACTGGCGAGTCTGCTCCGGCTCCACACCCGCGTAGGTGTCCATCAGCACCAGCGACTCGAGCCGCTTCGGCGCCGCCAACGCCAGCCGCGTGCCCCACATTCCGCCCACCGAGAGCCCCACCAGGTGGAAGCAATCAATATTCAGGGTATCCATCAACAGCAATGCCTGGCGAGCCAGGTCGTTCAGCGAAGCCATGCCCTCGGGCATTGGCCCGGATTGACCGTGGCCCCAAAGATCCGGGGCGATCACCCGGTACTGCCGGGACAACGCGTCGATCTGCGGCGCCCACATCGTGTGGTCCCACAAATAACTGCTGCCTAGCAGCACCACCGGGCCATGGCCTTGGTCAAGGTAATGAAGGGGTTGTCCGTCAATGGTTGCAAAGGGCATCGATGACCTCCTTGTTTGAGTATGAAAAAGCCTTGGGGAGACTGAGCTGTGCCGGGCGAGGCGTCAACCCTGGGCTTTACGGTGCCAGGACTGACGTATCGCCGCGGGACTACAGCCCCTCCAGCTCCGCCATCAAGTCATTCAGCCGATCCACTTTCTCCACGGTCATTTCGCTGGCCGCCAACCCTTCGATGTAGTCGGCCAGTTCCTGCACCGTGCTGCACTCGAACATGGCCCGTAGCGGCACGTTGCGTTGCAGGGCCTTTTGCACCCGCGAGGCGATTTGCGTGGCCAGCAACGAATGGCCGCCCAGTTCAAAGAAGTTGTCTCGCACGCCGACTTTTTCAACCTTCAGCACCGAAGACCAGATGTCCACCAGGGTCTGCTCCAATTCATTGGCAGGTGCCAGGTAATCCTGACTCTGCAACTGCCCGATTTCCAGGTCCGGCAAGGCCTTGCGGTCGAGTTTGCCGTTGGCATTGAGGGGCAGGCGATCGAGCCATAGCCAGTGCAGCGGCACCATGTATTCCGGCAGCTCGCTGCGCAGGCGTTGTTTGATGCGCTCCAGGCGTTCGTTCGGGCTCAGCGCCGAATCGGCGGCCACGAGATAACCCACCAGATGCTTGCCATTGGCGCCCTCTTGCACGCCCACCGCGCCATCACGCACCTCGGGCTGTTCATGCAGCCGCGCTTCGATTTCCCCCAACTCGATGCGGTAGCCGCGAATCTTCACCTGATGGTCGATGCGCCCGACATATTCCAGCACGCCATCGCGGCGCCGCCGGGCTAGATCGCCGGTGCGGTAGAGCCGCTCTCCAGGCGCGCCGAACGGATTCGGCACAAACACCGGGGCAGTGCGCAGGGGATCGCTGACATAACCGCGGCCAACCCCGATGCCGGCCACGCACAACTCACCGACGGCCCCCAGCGGCACCAGCTCCAGCGCGCCGTCGAGCAAGTACAGGCGGTTGTTATCGGTGGGCGTGCCGATCGGCAGGTAAGTGCCACGGGTCGACGCCTGATCGACGCGGAAGAACGCCACGTCATCGGAGCATTCCGCCGGTCCGTAGGCATTTACCAGGCCGATTTCCGGGTAACGCAGCAACCATTGATGGGCCAGTTCCGGCGGCATCGCTTCGCCGGTGGGTAGCATCCAGCGCAAGCCGTCGAGGCCAATGCGTTCCTGGGCGAGCATGCCCTGGATCAGCGACGGCACGCTCTCCAGCACCGTGATGCCCTGGTGTTGCACATGTTCCAGCAGCCCTTGCGGGTCGTGGGCGATGGCGTTGGGCACGATGTCCACCCGGCCACCGAACAATGGCGCGGCGAGGAACTGCCAGACTGAAATATCGAAACTCTGGGACGCGGTCTGCGCGATCACGTCAGCTTCGCCCAGCGCCAGGTAGGGCACCTTGCTCAGTTGGTTATTGAGCATGCCGCGCTGTTCCACCATCACGCCTTTGGGCAAACCGGTGGAACCGGAGGTGTAGATCACATAGGCCAGGTTGTCCGGCCGACTGTAGACCCCTGGGTTTTCCAGCGAAACATCGCTGGCCTGGACGTCTTCCCATACCAGCAGCCTCGGCCGCCCGGAACAGGCGAACGCCTCCAGCAAGGCCAGTGCCTGGGCGTGACAGGCCCGGGTGCAGACCAGCAGCGGTGTGCGACTCAGCTCAATGATGCGGCTCAGGCGCTGGCTCGGCAGGCCCGGGTCCAGCGGCAGGTAACCTGCACCGGCCTTGAAGCTGCCAATGATCATGCCCAGCAGCTGCGCATCCCGCTCGGCCAGCAGCGCGACCGGTTGGTCAGGCCCGACCCCGGAGGCGATCAAGGCGTGGCCGAGGCGGTTGCTGCGTGCATTCAGCTCGGCGTAGCTGTACCGCGTGCCGAGGCAACTGACGGCGATGCATTGCGGATGGGCCGCGACCCGGGCCTCGAACAGCTCGGCGTAGCTCTGCTCCAGCGGATAGGCGTGCTCGCTCTGGTTGCAGCCGTCGATCAGGAACGCCTGCTCCTCGGTGGCAATCAATGGCAACTCGGCCATATCACCGTGGAAACCTTCCATCAGGGCCAGCAGCAAGCGCTTGAACTCGCCCAGCAACCCCTCGACAGTGGACTCGTCGAAGTAGCGCTGGTCATAGGAAAGGTGCAACCCCAGGTCATCTCCCGGATAGCAGACTGCCGTCAGCGGGAAGTTGGTGTGGGTGCGGCCCGAGTCGGAAGTGGCGTTGAGGCTTTGGGCGCGGTCCAGCACCGAGACTTCCACCGGCGCGTTCTCGAACACAAACAAGCTGTCGAACAGTGGCTGGCCCTTGGGCAGCTCGCTGACCTCCTGGATGCTCACCAGCGGCAGGTATTCGTACTCGCGCAGTTGCATGTTGCTGTCCAGCAAGCCACTGAGCCACTGACGGACACTGCAGCGCTGATCGTCCTCGGGCACCTGCACCCGCAACGCGACGCTGTTGATGAACAGCCCGACCGTGCGCTGCATTTGCGGCAGTTGCACCGGACGCCCGGCGACCGTGACGCCGAACAGCACGTCCCGGTCGCCACTGACCCGCCGCAGCACCAAGGCCCACGCTGCCTGGGCGAAGGTATTCACGGTCAGTTGGTGGGCCTGGGCCAGCTCCCGCAGCCGCGCACCGTCACGCTCGTCGAGGCGGGTGTAGCAGTCGCCGACAATCATCCCGCCGCTGTCACCGGCATGTTCGCGCAGGAACGGCCGGTCGCCAGGGATCGGCGTGGTCCGCTCGAAACCTTGCAGGTTGCGCTTCCACCACTGCCGGGCTTCGGCCAGGCTCTGGCGTTGCAGCCAGCCGATGTAGTCGCGATAGCGCGGTGGCACGGCCAGGTGCGCCTCGCGATGTTCGCCGAGGGCGGTGTAGATCTCGAAGAAATCGTCCATCAACAGCGAACGGCACCAGGCGTCGATCAGGACGTGGTGGTTGCTCATCATGAACCAGTAGCGCGCTGCGCCGACCCGGATCAGCCGCAGGTGGAACGGTGCCTGGTTCAACAGATCGAAACCGGCCTCGCGCTCGTCTTTGAGCATCGCCTGGAGCTTGGCTTCCTGGGCGTCTTCGGGCACGTCAGACCAATCGAGGTATTGCACCGGTGTGCTGCCGGGCTTGTGGATGATTTGCAGCATGTCTTCGCCGACGTTCCAGCAGAACGAGGCACGCAAGGCCTCATGGCGAGCAATGACCGCCTGCCAGGCCTGGGCGAAACGCTGCGGGTCCAGTTCGCTGTTGATGCGGTAGCGATCCTGCATGTAATACAGGCCGGTGCCCGGTTCCAGCAGGGTATGCAACAGCATGCCTTCCTGCATCGGCGTCAGCGGATAGACATCCTCGATCTGTGCGGCCGGCACCGGCAGGCTGTCGAGCTGGCCCTGGGTGAGTTTGGCCAAGGGAAAATCCGACGGCGTCAGGCCGCCCGCCTCGTCCGTCAGGCAATGCTCGATCAAGCGTTGCAGCTCATCGAGGTAGGTATCGGCCAGGGCGGCAATGGTTTGTCTGTCGTGGCGTTCGCGGCTGAATGTCCAACGCAGCACCAGCTCGCCGCCGCTGACCTGGCTGTCGATGCTCAGCTCGTTGGGCAGCGGCGCGTCAGGGTCATGGATGGCCCCCAGTGGTGCGTCCAGCGGCCGGAACAGCGCGTCCTGGCCGAGGGTCTGATCGAGTTGGCCAAGGTAGTTGAAGGTGATCGCTGCGTGCGGCAGGTCGGCCATTGCCTCGCGAGTCGCCTTGTCAGCCAGATAGCGCAGCACGCCATGGCCCAGGCCCTTGTGAGGTACTGCGCGCAATTGCTCCTTGATGGCCTTGATGGACGCGGCGAAATCTCCGTCCGACGGGCTCAGGCGCACCGGATAAACACTGGTGAACCAGCCCACGGTGCGGGTCAGGTCGATGTCGTTGAACAACGCTTCGCGACCGTGGCCTTCGAGCTGGACCAGGACCGACGCATGGCCGCTTGAACGGCACAGTACCCGGACCAGGGCCGTGAGCAACAGGTCGTTGACCTGGGTGCGGTAGGCACTCGGCGCCTGTTGCAGCAGTTGGCGGGTGCGCTCGGCGTCAAGGCGCACATTGACCGTATCTGCGTGGCGCTCCAGGTTCGCGCCATCAGGATCCGCGCACGGCAACGTCACTTGCGGACCGCTCAACTGCGCTTGCCACCAACCCAGTTCTTCGCGCAGGGATTCGCTGCCGACATAGACCTGCAAGCGTGCGGCCCAATCACGGAACGGGCTGGTCTTGGCCGGCAACCGGGTCGTTTGCCCCTCCGCCAGCTGGCGGTAGACGGTTTGCAGATCGTCCATCAACACTCGCCACGACACACCGTCCACGACCAGGTGATGAATGACGATCAACAGCCGTTGCCGGCCATCGGGCAACTGCGCCAGGACCGCGCGCAACAAAGGTCCGGTTGTCAGGTCCAGACTGCGCTGCGTCCCGGCAAACAAGCTTTCACACTCTTCTTCGGCTTGCACCGACACGTGCCGCAACAGCGACGCATCGGATAGCGGCCGGTGCTCCGCGTGCCAGTGCCCGGCAGATTCGTCGAAGCCCAGGCGCAAGGCATCGTGCTGTTCGAAGACACTGCGCAACGCCTGCTCCACAAGCTGCGGCTCCAGGCGTGTAGCCGGCTCCAGCAGCAACGCCTGGTTCCAATGCTGACGGTTGGCAATCGCACTGTCGAAAAACCAATGCTGGATCGGCGTCAGCCCGGACTTCCCCATCAACAGGCCTTGCTCGGCAATCACCTGCTCACTGTGGGTGGCGATGGCGGCCAGCGCCTGCACGGTCTGGTGCTGGAACAAGTCCCGAGGGGTGAAATGAATGCCTTGCTGCCGAGCGCGGCTGACCACTTGGATGGACAGGATCGAATCACCGCCCAGCTCGAAGAAGTTGTCCTCAAGTCCCACCTCGCCCACGTTCAGCACGTCGCACCAGATCGCCGCCAGGGTTTGCTCCAGAGCATTGCTTGGCGCCACGTAGCGCTGGCGGTTGAGCTCCGGGTCCGGCATCGGCAAAGCCCGACGATCGAGCTTGCCGTTCGCAGTCAGTGACATGCTCGCCAACAGGATCAGGTGCGTGGGCACCATGTAGTCCGGCAGTTGGACCTTGAGATGGTGTTTCAACGCGTCGCGCAGGGCCGCCTGCTGTGCGGCGTCCTGTTCGGCGACATCGGTCACCAGGTAACCGGCCAGCTGCTTGCCTCCCGGCATGTCGAGGGCCAGCACCACCGCCTCGCGCACCGCGGGATGTTCCAGCAGGCGGGTTTCGATTTCCCCCAGTTCGATGCGGAACCCACGGATTTTCACTTGATGGTCGATCCGTCCCAGGTACTCCACCAAACCATCGGCTCGCTGGCGCACCAGGTCGCCGGTGCGATAGAGCCGCCCGCCGTCGGCAGCAAACGGATCGGCGACAAACCGCTCGGCGGTCATGCCCGGCCGTTGGTGATAACCCTGGGCCAGACCGGCGCCGCCAACGTACAGCTCACCCGTCGCACCTTGCGGCACCAGGGCCAGGTCGGCGTCGAGAATGTAGGCCACCCGGGCGCCGATCACGCTGCCGATCGGCACACTCGCCGCGCCCTCCTCCAGATGCTCCGGCGCCAGGCTCGCCAGCGGCATGACCACGGTTTCGGTCGGGCCATAGGCGTTGAAGAACAGGCTCGGCTTGAACGCGCCACGGATGCGTTGCAGGTGCTCGCCGGTCAGGGCTTCGCCACCGGTGATGCACATGCGCACCGGCAGGGTCTGCCCCCGGGTCGCCAGCCATTGCGCCAATTGGCTGCCGTAGCTGGGGGTGAAGCCGAGGATGTTGATGCGGTGCTGGCGAATCAGCCCGCAGATTTCCTCGGCGTCCCACTGTCCCTGGGCCCGCAGCACCACGTGGGCACCGCTGAGCAACGGCACCAGCAGGCGCTCGGTGGCGGCGTCGAAGTTGATGGAGTAGAAATGCAGTTCGCAATCGTCCGCACGCATGCCGAAGCGCTTGATCACCGCTTGGCAGTGCATGGCGATTTCGCCATGGGACACCACCACGCCCTTGGGCTTGCCGGTGGAGCCGGAGGTGTAGATCAGATAGGCCTGGTGTTGCGGCAGGTTGATCAGCGGCGGCGCGTGTTCGGGGTATTGCACCAGAGCCGTCGAATCCTCTTCGAGGCACCCATGGCCGACGCCGTTCGGTAAGGAGCCCAAGGCTGTGAGCATCGCCCGATCACTGAGCAGCAAGGCGACGCCGCTGTCCTCGATCATGTAGTGCAGGCGGTCCAGCGGATATTCCGGGTCCAGCGGCACGTAGGCGCCACCGGCCTTGAGGATAGCCAGCAGGCCGATGACCATTTCCAGCGAGCGCTCCAGGGCCAGGCCGACCCGCACCTGCGGCCCGACACCGCGCTCGCGCAGCCTCCAGGCCAGGCGATTGGCGCGGCGGTCGAGTTCGCTGTAAGTCAGGGTCTGCCCGGCGAAGGTCAAGGCCGGCGCGTCGGGATGCATGCGGGCCTGTTCGTCGAACAGCTCATGGAGGCATTGATCCAGGCGATGCTCACCGGGCTCAACGCCCAGGCTGTCGAGCATCCGCTGCTGCTCATCGGTTCCCATCAACGGCAGCTCGCTCAAGCGTCGCGCCGGATCGACCAGCAGCGCTTCCAACAGATTGCGCCAATGCGCGGCCATGCGCGCGATACGCGGCTCATCGAATAGATCGGTGCTGTAGGTCAGGCAGCAACCCAGGCGCTGGTCCAGGTCGGTGACCTCAAGGTTCAGGTCGAACTTGGTGGCCCGGGCATCGTTGACCAAGTACTCGACGCTCATGCCCGCCAGCGTGCGGCTTTGCTGGAATTCCCAGCGCTGCACGTTGCACATCACTTGGAACAGCGGGTTGTAGGCAGCGCTGCGCGGCGGTTGCAGGGCTTCCACCAGATGATCGAACGGCAGGTCCTGATGGGATTGGCCTTCGATGACCGTGTGGCGAACCTGCTCGAACAGTTCACTGACTGACATGTGCCCATCGAGCTGGCAACGCAGCACCTGGGTATTGAGGAAGGCGCCGATCAGCCCTTCGCTTTCCGGGCGGATGCGGTTGGCCACTGGCGCGCCGATGCGCAGGTCACCCTGGCCGCTGTAGCGATAGAGCAGCACGGCCAGGGCGGCGGTCATGGTCATGAACAGGGTCAAGCCGTGCTCGGCGTTGAAGGCACGAACCCGGGCGGCCAAGTCGTCGCTGAGGTCGAAGCGGAACAGCTCGCCGCGATGGCTTTGCACCGGCGGACGCGGACGGTCGCCCGGCAGTTCCAACAGCGGATATTCATGGCCCAGCTGTGCGGTCCAGTAATCCAATTGCCGTTGGCGCTCGCCAGACTCCAGCCATTGACGCTGCCAGACGCTGTAATCCAGGTATTGCACCGGCAACGGTTCCAGAGGCGATTCGCGGTCGTCGATAAAGGCTTCGTACAGCGCGCTCAGTTCTCGAGCGAAAATGTCCATCGCCCAGCCTTCGGTGACGATGTGGTGCAGGGTCAGCACCAGGTAATGTTCCTGCTCGCTGGTCTTGACCAGGCAGGCCCGCAGCAGCGGCCCGGTTTCCAAGTCGAAGGGCTTGTGGGCCTCGCTGTCCGCCAGCTGCTGCACCCGCTGCTCGCGGGCATCGGCAGTCAATGCCGAGAAGTCCTTCCAGTCCATGCGCAGGCCCGTTTCGGCGTGTACCTGCTGCCAGGCCACGCCATCAATGCTCGGGAAGGTGGTGCGCAGGGTTTCGTGACGCAGGATCAACGCCTGCAAAGCCGCCTCGAAACGCCCGACATCCAGCACCCCGCGCAAGCGCGCCATGCCCCCAACGTTGTAGGCCGGGCTGTCCGGTTCCATCTGCCAGAGGAACCACATACGCTGTTGGGAATACGACAGCGGCACCGGTTGGCTGCGATCGACTTTATCGATGGGCGGCTGGCGGTTGATCTGGCCGCTGGCCTGGATCAACCGCACTTGTTCGGCAAAGGCGCCCAACTCGCTGGCATCGAACAGCACCCGCAACGGCAGCTCGACGTTACAGGCCTGGCGAGTGCGGGAAATGATCTGGGTCGCCAGCAGCGAATGGCCACCCAGGGCAAAAAAATCGTCACGCAGGCCGATGCGCACCAGCCCCAACACGTCGCGCCAGATGGCCGCGATCTGTTGCTCAAGGGCGCTGGCCGGCTCGACGTGCTCGCGCACCAGCCATTGCGGCTCGGGCAAGGCCGCGCGGTCGAGCTTGCCGCTTGGGCCCAAGGGCATGACGTCCAGGCGCAGCATTTGCGCGGGCACCATGTAATCCGGCAGCTCGGCGGCCAGGGCGGTTTTGAGGCGGGCGTTCAGCGTGTCCTGATCGTCAGCCACGTCCGGGGCGGTGTAGTAGCCGATCAACTGTGGACCGGCCGCGGTGTCGCGCACCAACACCGCCACTTGGGCGACGCCAGCCTGGGCCAGCAGGCGCGCTTCGATTTCCTGGGGTTCGACCCGGAAGCCACGCAGCTTGACCTGTTGGTCGAGACGACCGAGGTATTGGAGCACGCCGTCGGCGCTCCAACGCGCCCGGTCGCCGGTGCGGTACAACCGCGCACCGGTCGGCCCGAGCGGGTCTGCAACAAAACGCTCGGCGCTCAGGCCCGGACGCCCGAGGTAACCCCGGGCCAGGCCCAAGCCGCCGATGCACAATTCGCCCGACACGCCGGTCGGGACAGGGTTGAGGTCGCTGTCGAGCACACGGCACAGCACGTTGCCCAGGGGACGGCCGATTGGCGAGCGCTCGCCGTCGGCCTCGGTGCAATGCCAATGGGTGACGTTGATCGCGGTTTCGGTCGGGCCATAGCGGTTGTGCAGTTGCGCCGCTGGCAGTTGCGCCAGCACGCGGTTGCGCAACTCGGCCGGCAACGCCTCGCCGCCGGAAAACACTCGGCGCAGGCTGATGCAGCGGGCGCTCAGGGGCTCGTCGATAAACAGGCTGAGCAGCGGCGGCACAAAGTGCAGCGTGGTCACGCCAAACTGTTCGACCAACTGGGCGATGCGGTGCGGATCACGGTGCTCGCCCGGGCCGGCGAGCAGCAACTGGCTACCGGTGATCAGCGGCCAGAAGCACTCCCATACCGATACGTCGAAACTGATGGGCGCCTTTTGCATCAGCACATCGGTTTCATCCAGCCGGTAGGTGGCCTGCATCCATTGCAGGCGTTCGGCCAAGGCGGCGTGGGTGTTGCCGACGCCCTTGGGCTGGCCGGTGGAACCGGAGGTGTAGATCACGTAGGCCAGGTGCTCGCCATGCAGGTGCAAGCCCGGCGGGTTGCTCGGCCATTGCTCCAGATGCAGGGCGTCCATGGCGATGACGCTGACGCCCGCGCAGGCCGGCAAGCGTTCGAGCAGCCCGGTTTGGGTCAGCAACAGATCGACGCCGCTGTCCTGAAGCATGTACGCCAGGCGTTCGGCCGGATAGTCCGCATCCAGCGGTACGTAGGCGCCGCCAGCCTTGATGATTGCCAGCACGCCAATAAGCAGCTGCGGCGAGCGCTCGGCGGCAATCGCCACGCACACGTCGGGGCCGACGCCCTTATCCCGCAGATAATGGGCCAGGCGATTGGCCTGGGTGTGCAGCTCGGCGAAGTCCATGCGCCCACCGTCCCACAGCAGCGCGGTACGTTGCGGCGTGCATCGGGCTTGTTCATTCAACAAATCCGGCAGCCATTGTGCGGCCGGGTCGCAGGGCGCCGCGCTCCACTGCTGCTGGGCGGTGTATTCATCGGCAGTCAACAGTGGCACATCACCGACGGCGAGTTGCGGGTCGGCACAAACGGCCCGCAGCAGGTTGCAGTAATGCTCCGCCAGCCGGGCGATGGTCGCCGCTTCGAACAGCTCGTCGGCGTAATCGAACGACAGCGTCAGGCGACCGTTGCGATCTTCCTCGCTGTGCAGTTGCAGGTCGAACTTGGCTTCGCGGCTGTGCCACGGCAGCTCATTGGCCAACAGGCCCGGCAGGCGCCGCAAGGCACTCAGGTCACGTTGCTGGTGATTGAACATCACTTGGAACAGGCCGTGCTCCCGAGCCTGCGGGAAGGCTTCGAGCAATTGTTCGAACGGCAAGTCCTGGTGGGCCTGGGCGCCGAGCGTGGCTTCGCGGGCCTGGGCCAGCAGCGCGGCGAAGGGTTGGCGTGTTTCGACCAACCCGCGCAGCACTTGGGTGTTGATAAAGAAGCCGATCAGGCCCTGGGTTTCCAGGCGCGGACGGTTGGCGTTGGGTACGCCGATGCGCAGGTCGGACTGCCCGGTGTAGCGCTGCAACAAGGCCTGGAAGGCCGCCAGCAACAGCATGAAGGGCGTGGCGTCATGGGCCTGGGCTACGCGACGCAGGGCATCACTCAGGACTTTGTCCAGCCGCAAACTATGCCGCGCCGCGCTGCGACAATGTTGAGCACTGCGCGGATGGTCCGTGTTGAGGGCCAAGATGGGTTGCTCGTCGCCCAATTGCTGTTTCCAGTAGGCCAGCTGGCGTTCAGCCTCCCCTTGCTCCAGCCATTGGCGTTGCCAGTTGCCGTAGTCGGCGTACTGCAACGGCAGCGGCGCCAGTTCGGCGACTTGCCCCTGGCTGGCGGCGGCGTACAGCCGCGAGAATTCTTCGATCAGGACCTTCATCGACCAACCGTCGGCGATGATGTGGTGAATCGTCACCAGCAGTTGATGCTCGTCCTCTTCGAGGCGCAGCAAGGTGACCCGCAGCAGCGGGCCCTTTTCCAGGTCGAACGGCGTAGCCGCTTCCTCGTCTCGAACCTGCCGCGCCCGGGCCTGGCGTTGATCGGCAGGCAAGTCGCCGAGGTCGAGTATTTGCAGGTCGAACTCACCGGCCGGATCGACCCGTTGCAGCGCCACGCCATCACGCTCCAAAAACCGCGTGCGCAGGGATTCGTGGCGCTCGATCAACTGCTGGAAGCTGGTGCGCAGTGCGCTCTCGTCCAACTCGCCGCGCAAGTGCAGGGCGCCCGGAATGTTGTAGGCGTGGCTCGCCGGATCGAGCTGCCAGGTGATCCACAAACGGTTCTGGGCTAACGACTGCGGCAGTGCTTGATTGCGCGGCAAGGCTTCGATCAACGTTGGGCCGCCGTCCAGTGGCTGGCTCGCCACCGCTGCGGTGAAAGCGGCCAGGGTCGGGGCTTCGAACAGCAGGCGCAGATTGATCGCCTGGCCCAATTGGTCGCGCAGACGGGCGACCACCTGGGTGGCGGCGATGGAGTTGCCGCCCAGCAGGAAAAAATGATCGTCGGCCTGGACCTGCGCCACCGGCAAGTGCTCGCACCAGACTTGGCCGATCAGGGTTTGCAGGGCCGATGCCGGGCTCGTTGCAGGGCTGTCTGCATCCGCAGCCGATGGGAACAGTGCATAACTGTCGAGGCTGCCTTCGGCCCAGCGGGAGCGGCAGGCCGTGCGCTGCAACTTACCGCTGGAGGTCTTGGGCAACGCACCGGGATTGAGCAGCACCACCACGCTCGGCGCTTGCTGGCAGGCTTCGGCCACGGCTTGGCGGATGGCGTTGATCAAGGCGTCGGGCGGCAGGATTTTCTGCACGCTGCGGCTGATTTCCGCTGCGATGCCGATACCTTCCGCACCGTTCTCATCGACCGCGAACGCCGCGACCCGGCCCTTGCGCACCACCTCCACTTCACGCTCGATGGCTTGCTCGATGTCCTGGGGATACAGGTTCTGCCCGCGCACGATCAGCAAGTCTTTCAAGCGACCGGTGATAAACAGCTCGCCGTCGCGCAGGAAACCCAAGTCGCCAGTGCGCAGCCAGGTACGGCCTTCGTGCTGGACAAAGGTCTTGGCGCTGGCCTCGGGATTGCGCCAGTAGCCATGGGCGATGCTCGGGCCGGTGGCCCAGACCTCACCGACCTGATTGTCCGCCAACGGTTGCAATGTGCCGGGTTCGACGATCAATACCCCATGCCCGGGCTGGCTGACACCGCAGCTCATCACCGCACCGCCCTGCCCCGGTTCGACGCGGTTTTGCGCCAACGCCGCGTCATCCACCCGCAACGCAGCAATGCCTTGTCGGCGCGGCGTGCCGGCGACAAACAGCGTCGCCTCGGCCAGGCCATAGGAGGCCATGAAATTGTCCGGGGTGAAGCCGCACGGGGCGAATTTCTCGGCGAAACCTTCCAGGGTGTCGAGGCGGATCGGCTCGGAACCCGAATAAGCCACGCGCCAACCGCTCAGGTCGAGCGCCGCGAGGGCCGAATCGCTGACCCGCTCGCTGCACAACCGATAAGCGAAATCCGGACCGCCGCTGATGGTCCCACCGTACTCGCTGATCGCTTCCAGCCAGCGCAATGGGCGGGCCAAAAAATACGCGGGGGACATCAACACGCAGGGAACGCCGCTGAACACCGGCTGCAACAGGCCGCCGATCAGGCCCATGTCGTGGTAGAGCGGCAGCCAACTGACGATGACGTCGTCGGGGTTCAGGTCGATGCCGAAGCCGTGGCGAATCAATGATTCGTTGGCCACCAGATTGCCGTGGCTGACCTGTACGCCCTTGGGCAAAGCAGTGGAGCCGGAGGTGTATTGCAGGAAAGCGATGTCGTCGTCCCGCAGCGTCGGCATGACCCATTGCGTGGCGATAGCCGGGTCGAGCACATCGACGCACATCACCGGCGGTGCCGATTCGATGGCTTGCAACGGGTCGCGCAATGGGCTGCTGGTAAGCAACAGGCGCGGTTCGGCGTCGGCGATGATCGATAACAGGCGTTCCTGGTGATGCCGACGGGCGGACTCCGGTGGATAAGCCGGCACGGCAATCACCCCGGCGTACAGGCAGCCAAAAAACGCCGCGACGTAATCCGGGCCACTGGGGAACAGCAACACGACGCGATCCCCAAGGGCTGCGTCAACCTGCAAGGCGGCGGCGATGGTCCGTGCGCGCAAATCCAGGTCGCGATAACTCAGCACCGCACTCTGCTCCGGGGTGTCGGCAAGGAAGCGCAAGGCCACCCGGTCCGGCGTCAACGCGGCGCGGCGTTGGAGGGCATGGGCCAAGGTGCTGGGGAGTTCGAACGCGTCGGTCATGGGGTTTCCTGCCTGAATTCGGCTTACAAGTGGTCACCCATGGAAACGGATAACGCCGTCAGATAATTAGTCGGCGTCCCGGCGCACCGGACCGCTCAGCCGCTATCCGCCGCGACAAAGGGTCGCGGGACTGACGCTGGACTTTCCCGCATCAATAATTCTCCTTCTCAATTGACAATCATTATCATTCAGCCTAATTTGGCGCTCGATGTGCAGGACGGGGCCGGCATCCGGCCGTCCTGCTAACTTTTTGCAGCAAGGTGAATTCCATGACGGAACAAGTATCCACAAGCAGGTGCGACTCACCGTTACTCCAGGCGTTCGTCGACAACCGATTGATCCTGGTTAAGATCGCCGCGCGCATCACCGGCTGTCGGTCCCGGGCCGAAGACGTGGTGCAGGACGCGTTTTTCCGACTGCAATCGGCGCCGCAGATCACCTCTTCGTTCAAGGCCCAGCTCAGTTATCTGTTCCAGATCGTGCGCAACCTGGCGATCGATCACTACCGCAAGCAAGCGCTGGAGCAGAAATATTCGGGACCGGAAGAGGAAGGGCTAAACGTGGTCATCCAGGGGGCTTCGCCGGAAACTTCCCACATCAATTTTTCCACACTGGAACACATCGCTGACGCACTGACCCAACTGCCCAGCCGCACGCGTTATGCCTTCGAGATGTACCGTTTGCACGGTGTGCCGCAGAAAGACATCGCCAAGGAATTGGGCGTTTCGCCGACCCTGGTGAACTTCATGATTCGCGACGCCCTGGTGCATTGCCGCAAGGTGTCAGGGGTTCGGGGGGATACGTTCGCCCGGCGGTGATTATGGGTGGTCTTGCCGGCCCCATCGCGAGCAAGTTCGCCCACAGGGGATATGTGGTGTACCACTTACATCCAATCACATCGAAACAGTGTGGGAGCGAGCTTGCTCGCGATATCGGTGGGTCAGTTTGCATTGGTGCTGGATGTTAGTGCTCATTCGCGAGCAAGCCCGCTCCCACAGGGTTTCATTCGCGGCGCAATTCACACCAACGCACACCGATCAAAAAACCGCTCGCGTCCCAGGATCATCAGCGCGGCGCGCTTGTGGGGGAAATCGAATTCCTTCTCACAGTGGAAGCACTGGTTGTGCAAATGCCCGATCATCCGCGCATTGTCGGCCCGGGGCTCGGCCACGACGCGCTGGGTGCGTGGGTCGTCCAGAAACAGGTAGTGCACCAGTGCCGATAGCCAGCTCGCGACCTTGTGCGGTCCGCGGTGCTGCTCTTCGCCCACCAGCATGTGGATGCCGCGATCATAGTTTCCAGCCTGATAGAACGGCGCGATGCGATCTTCCTTCGCCCAATAGGCTTCGAAATAGGCAAACGGCTGGTCATCGAAGCAACCGATCAAGGTCAAGACCCGCGGATCGTCCTGCAGCTTGTCCAGGTATTCGCGATGCTGTTCCAGGCTGCCCTCCTCCTGCCAAAAACTCGCCACCCGTGGATTGTTCTGCCAGCGGTTGAAACGCATCAGGTCCTGCTCGATCTCCACGGTCCGCAAGGACACCCAGGCCCCGAGTCGCGCATCGAAACGCCGGTACACTTCGCCACGTGGTTTCACGGGCCGGCGTGGATGGCGCCGGCCATCGGTGATGGTCATCTGTTGTGGATAACTGCCATTGAACGATTCCCCCAGCCAAGGCTGCGGCAATTGCCAGAACATCGCGCGCTCGCACACGTATTCACCCTTACGCGACGTGCCCGTCAGCAAGCCGCTGAGCAAGGCTTCGCCGGGGCGCTCATCGAGATGCCAGGCCAGGCGTTGGCAGTCCGGATTGCGGGCAAACAGCCAATAGCAGGCCGCCCATAGCGCCGGCCCCATCGGTCGATCATTGATTTCCTGCAAATGCACGTGCAGCTCGGGGCCACGCTCCAGGCGCAGCCGGATCAGCGGCGCGCCTTCAAGCATCAGGCTCAGGTGGCGTTCGGTTTCATCGGCGCCGAGGCGGCGACCGCCGGGCATGGGCAGCGCCGCCGGATGATTGAGAGAGGACATGAAAGGAGCTCGCGTATTCGTCGGTAGTCAACGTGGGACGTGAGCCGGGAGGGGAAATTTAGGCCAGCTTCAATGGGAGTGCGTCGTCACCAGATCGATCTGGTAAGGCTTGAAGATTCTCAGCAACTGGCCATTGTCCCGTAGCGTTTGCAGCAATTGCCCGAACGCATCGCTGGAAATGGGCGCCTGCGGCCGGATCAGCGCGTAATGGTGGTAAAGCTGGTCGATGCGTTGGGACACCAGCAACTGCGGGCCGACTTCGGGATTGCGCAGCACGTAGTCGTTGAGATACGAACGGGTCACCAGGGCAATATCTGCTCGCCCCCGCAGCACCATCAACAGATTGCTGTCGTGGGAATAGGTCAACGTGGCGTTGTATTGGCCAGCGAGGAACTTGGGGTCGGCGTTGAATTCGGCAAAGGCGTAGTGGTAACCGCTGAACAGCGCCAGGCGCTTGCCCCTCAGGTCCGCGAAGTAGTTTTGCTGGCGATCCGGTTCGCGCTGGGCGACGAAGACCTCCGCATCTTCCAGTCCCATGTCCACTGAGGTATGCGGCACATCCTGCCAGCCCCACTCCGGGTTCTCGAAGATCGCCATGTCCACCCGCCCTTGCTTGAAATCGTTGAAGCGGCGTGGAATCGAAGTGGGGACCAATACGAACTGGTAGTCGGTCTGCGACTGATTCAGGGCTTCCACCAGTTGCGGCAATAACCCGGTATCGGCGCCATTTTCGGGGCGAACGGTATAGGGCGGAAAGTGTGCGGCGCCGATCCGCACCAGTTGCGCCGCCTCGACTGGCAGCGTCAACAAGATGGCAAGAGCAGCCAGCAGCACACGCGAGGTGATCCCCATCGGCAAAAACGTCAAGATAACCACTCCCCAAAGTACCCATCGATACAGTCAAGCTAGGCGGTTTCAGCCGCTTAGCCAGCTTTACGGCCAGATTAAAAGCGCCGCGTGATTATTATTTTTCTTCAAGCACCAGGATCAGGGCCTGTTCGGCCAGCTCGTCGAGGCTCAGGCTGCCTTCGACGCGAAACCACGTGGTGGTCCAGGACAACGCGCCGGTGAGAAAACGCCGGGTGATGAATACGTCCCCTCGAATATACCCGGCCTCCTTGGCCTGGCCCAATACTTCAAGCCACAAGTCTTCATAAATATCGCGCAGGGCCAGCACTTGCCGTTGCCCTTGCTCGGATAATGAGCGCCACTCATAGACCAGCACCGCCATCGCCTCGCCGCTTCCGCCCATGATCGACTGCAATTCGCACCGAATCAGCGCCAGCACCCGCTCACGAACACTGCCCGCCTCGGCCAGGGCAGCGCGCATCAATGCGGTGTTGTAGCGGATGGTTTCTTCCATCACCGCCCGCAGGATCTCGTCCTTGCTCTTGAAATGGTGAAAAATGCTGCCCGACTGAATGCCCACCGCGCTCGCCAGGTCGCGTACCGTGGTGCGTTCGAAGCCTTTGTTGCGAAACAGGTGGGCGGCGGTCTGGAGCAATTTGCCCCGCGCACTGTCCGGGTCGGTCAGTTGCCCGTTATCGACCAGTTCACGCATGACACCCAGGGCTTTTTGCTCGTCCACCCAATCTCTCCTACAGTCGATGATCAACGCGCGGACACTCCCACCCCACCAAGGTGGCGCGGGCAATTTAAGCCCAGCGGGACAACCTAGCAAGCGCTCGGTAACGGAACCTGCGCCCATTTACAGACCAAGCGCTTGCTTGGTAGGCTCGATTCACCTGTGCAGGAGGGAGTCCCATGCCAGAAACGATCCGTATCGGTTGCGCCAGCGCCTTCTGGGGCGATACCTGTACCGCTGCGGCGCAGTTGGTCGAGCAAGGGGCGCTGGATTACCTGGTGTTCGATTACCTGGCCGAAGTGACGATGTCGATCATGGCCGCCAAGCGCATGAAGGATCCGCTGGCCGGTTATGCCACAGACTTTATCGAAGTCCTTTCACCGTTGTTGCAGCATTTGCATGAGCGCAGGATTCGCGTCATCGCCAACGCCGGCGGGGTCAATCCCCAGGCCTGCGCCGCCGCCCTGCAAGCGGCGTGTGACCAGGCCGGCGTGCCGCTGAAGATCGCCGTGCTGTTGGGCGATGACCTGCAACCGCAACGGGCGCGGCTCGCCGACCAGGATATCCGCGAGATGTCCGACGGCGCCTCTCTGCCGCCGACGTGCTTATCCATCAACGCTTACCTCGGCGCACCCGGCATTGTCGAGGCGCTGGGACAGGGAGCCGACGTAGTGATCACCGGTCGGGTGGTGGACAGCGCCGTGGTCAGCGCCGCCCTGGTGCATGAATTCGGTTGGGCCTGGCACGATTACGACAAGCTGGCCCAGGCCGCGCTGGCCGGGCATCTGATCGAATGCGGCGCCCAATGCACCGGCGGCAATTTCACCGATTGGCAGGACGTGCCGGATTACGAGCGCATCGGGTTTCCCATCGTCGAAGTCAGCGCCGACGGTCAGTTCATCGTCACCAAGGCCGAAGGCACCGGCGGCCTGGTCACGCCGCTGACGGTCGGCGAGCAATTGCTTTACGAAATCGGCGACCCGCAAGGCTACCTGCTGCCGGACGTGATCTGTGATTTCAGCCAGGTCAGGTTGATCCAGCAAGGCAAGCACGCCGTGCGCGTGCAGGGTGCCAAAGGCCTACCGCCAACCGATCAATACAAGGTTTGCGCCACCTGGCCGGACGGTTTTCGCTGCACGGCCACGTGCCTGATTGCCGGCATCGATGCAGTGGCCAAGGCCGAAAGGGTCAGCCAGGCGATCATTGCCAAGACGTCTGAATTGTTTCTGCAGCGCGGCTGGGCGCCCTATAGCGAAGTGAACGTCGAGCTGCTGGGCAGCGAAGCCACCTATGGCCAGCATGGCCAGCGCCGAGACAGCCGGGAGGTGGTGATCAAGTTGGCGGTACGGCACCCGGACAAGCAAGCGCTGGACTTGTTTGCCAGGGAGATTGCCCAGGCCGCCACCGGCATGGCGCCGGGGCTGACGGGCATGGTCGGTGGCCGGCCGACGGTGTCGCCATTGATCCGCCTGTTCTCGTTTCTGATCGACAAAGCCGCCTGCCAGCTCGAAATCGAGTTCGCCGGCCAGCGTCTCCCCTGTCCCCTGCCCGTCCTCGAACCGCTGGAAACCAGCGATTTGCCGGTGACCCCGGACCTGCCCAAACCCCAGGGCCGCGCCGACGCCAGCGTGCCGCTGATCAAGCTGGCGGTGGCGCGCTCGGGGGACAAAGGCAACCACAGCAACATCGGCGTGATCGCCCGCGAGCCTGAATACCTGCCGTGGATCGCCGAGGCGCTGACGCCGGAAGTCATCGTCGACTGGATGAGCCACGTGATCGATCCGCTGCTGGGCCGTGTCGAGCGCTGGTATTTGCCGGGCACCCACAGTTTGAATTACCTCTTGGAGAACGCCCTCGGTGGCGGCGGTGTCGCCAGCCTGCGCATCGACCCGCAAGGCAAGGCGTTCGCCCAGCAGTTGCTGGAGATCCAGATACCGGTGCCGCAACACATTGCCGATCAAGTCAACTGAGGGAGCTTGCTCCCTGGCCAAGGGTTCGACTCAAGCACGAGGGAAATTCATGCCAGTCATCGAATCGCAGCTTGACCCGCACAGCGCCGAGTTCGCCCGCAATCACGCGGCGATGCTGACCGGCGTGAAGCAACTGCGCCAACTCGAACAGGCCGTGCTGGAGAAAGCCGCCCAGGCCCAGGCCAAGTTCGACCAGCGCGGCCAACTGCTGCCGCGCCAGCGCCTGAACCTGCTGTTGGACCCAGGCGCGCCGTTTCTCGAACTGGCGAGCCTGGCCGGCTACAAGCTCCATGATGATAAAGACGGCAGCCAGGCCGGCGGCGGGCTGATTGCGGGGATCGGCTACGTCTGCGCGGTGCGCGTGCTGGTGGTGGTCAACAACAGCGCAATCAAGGGCGGGACCATTTCTCCCAGCGGTCTGCACAAGACCCTGCGCCTGCAACAGATCGCCATGGAAAACAGACTGCCGGTCATCACGCTCGCCGAAAGCGGCGGTGCCAATCTCAATTATGCCACGCAGATTTTCGTCGAAGGCGCGCGCAGCTTTGCCAACCAGGCGCGGATGTCGGCCATGGGCTTGCCCCAGATCACCGTGGTGCATGGTTCGGCCACGGCGGGCGGCGCGTATCAGCCGGGGCTTTCGGACTATGTCGTGGTGGTGCGCGACAAGGCGCGGCTGTTCCTGGCCGGGCCGCCGCTGCTCAAGGCCGCCACCGGCGAGGTCGCCACCGAGGAAGAACTGGGCGGTGCACAGATGCATGCGCAGGTAGCGGGCACCGCCGAATACCTGGCCGAAAACGATGCCGATGGCGTGCGCCTGGCCCGGGAAATACTCAGCGCGCTGCCTTGGAACGCGCAGTTGCCAGCACAGCCCGAGCGGAGTTGGGTGGAGCCGCTGTACCCGGCCGAACAACTGCTGGGATTGATTCCCGACGACCCGAAAAAGCCCTACGACGTGCGGGAAATCGTCGCCCGCATCGCCGACGCCTCGAATTTCCTCGAGTTCAAAAGCGAGTTCGACACCCAGACGATTTGCGGCCACTTGCACATTCGCGGCCATGCCTGCGGCCTGATCGGCAACAACGGACCGATCACGCCCAAGGGTGCAAGCAAAGCCGCGCAGTTTATCCAGCTGTGCGACCAGAGCCGCACACCGTTGCTGTTCCTGCACAACACCACCGGATTCATGGTCGGCACCGAGTCGGAGCGACAAGGGGTGATCAAGCACGGCGCCAAGATGATCCAGGCCGTGGCCAATGCCCGGGTGCCCAAATTGACCGTGGTAGTAGGCGGTTCCTATGGCGCCGGCAATTACGCCATGTGCGGCCGTGGGCTGGACCCACGCTTTATCTTCGCCTGGCCCAACAGCCACACCGCGGTGATGGGCGGCGCCCAAGCCGGAAAGGTCCTGCGCATTGTCACCGAGGCCACGCAACTCAAGAACGGCACGCCTCCCGATCCGAAGATGCTCGATCTGCTCGAACAATCCACCGCTCAGACACTCGACAGCCAATCCACCGCCCTCTATGGCAGCGCCAATCTATGGGACGACGGGCTCATCGACCCCCGGGACACCCGCACGCTGCTCGGCTACCTGCTGGACATCTGCCACGAAGCCGAGCTCCGGCCGCTGCAAGCCAACAGCTTCGGCGTGGCCCGTTTCTGACCGCATGAAGGAATGCTGAGCGCCGCCCCAGGAGAACAATAAAAATGATTTTCACCCAGGAACATGAAGCATTGCGGCGTACCGTTTGCCAGTTCGTCGAGCACGACATCAACCCCTACGTCGACGAGTGGGAAAAGGCTGGGCACTTTCCCATCCACGAGGTGTTCCGCAAGGCCGGCGAACTCGGCCTGCTGGGCATTTCCAAGCCGCAAGCGTTCGGCGGCATGGGCCTGGACTACAGCTATTCGATCGTCGCCGCCGAGGCGTTCGGCACCATCCATTGCGGCGGCGTACCGATGTCCATCGGCGTTCAGACCGACATGTGCACACCGGCCTTGGCGCGGTTCGGCTCCGATGAACTGCGCGAAGCATTCCTGCGCCCGGCCATCCGCGGCGAACAGGTGGGGTGCATCGGTGTCTCGGAGGTCGGTGCCGGCTCCGACGTCGCCGGGCTCAAGACCACCGCACGCAAGGATGGCGACGACTACATCATCAACGGCAGCAAAATGTGGATCACCAACGCCCCGAGCGCCGACTTCATTTGCCTGCTGGCCAACACCTCCGACGACAAGCCTCACGTCAACAAATCGCTGATCATCGTGCCGATGCGCAGCCCCGGCGTCAGCCTCGGCCCGCACCTGGACAAACTCGGCATGCGCAGTTCGGAAACGGCCCAGGTGTTTTTCGATGATGTTCGCGTGCCGCAACGCAACCGCATCGGTCAGGAAGGCGCCGGATTCATGATGCAGATGCTGCAATTCCAGGAGGAACGACTGTTCGGCGCGGCGAATATGATCAGGGGCCTGGAGCATTGCATCGACAGCACCATCGAGTATTGCAAGGAGCGCAAGACCTTCGGCACGGCCCTGATCGATAACCAAGTCATCCACTTTCGCCTGGCGGAACTGGCCAGCGAGATCGAGAGCCTGCGGGCGCTGGTCTATCAGGCCACCGAGCAATACATCGGCGGCCAGGACGTTACGCGGCTGGCGTCGATGGCCAAGCTCAAGGCCGGGCGGCTGGCCCGGGAAGTCACCGACAGTTGCCTGCAATATTGGGGCGGCATGGGTTTCATGTGGGATAACCCGGTGGCCCGGGCCTATCGTGACGTACGCCTGGTGTCCATCGGCGCCGGAGCGGACGAGATCATGCTGGGCATCATCTGCAAGTTCATGGGCACTTTGCCGGGGAAGAACAAGTGAATGGCTGGCCACCGATGTTGTGAGGTTCAGAGAAGCTTCGCGAGCAAGCCCGCTCCCACAGGAGTGCTGTGTTTTATGTGGATCTGCTGTTCGCTGAAGATCAACTGTGGGAGCGGGCTTGCTCGCGAAGGCGCCCGCCCAGATACCGCAAAAAAACCAGGAATGAAGCCATGCCCGCCTTCAGCAAAATCCTCATTGCCAACCGCGGCGAAATCGCCTGCCGGATCCAGCGCACCGCCCAGTCACAGGGCTACCGCACGGTCGCGGTGTACAGCGAGGCCGACGCCGACGCGCTGCATGTGCGCATGGCCGACGAAGCGCTGCTGATCGGCCCGGCCCCGGTGCAACAGTCCTACCTCAACCCGTCGGCCATTCTCGCCGCGGCCCGGCGCAGCGGTGCCGATGCGATCCATCCCGGCTACGGTTTTCTCTCGGAAAATGCCGGCTTCGCCCGGGCCTGCGAAGAGGCCGGTATCGTCTTTATCGGCCCCAGCGCCGACGCCATCGAGCTGATGGGCAGCAAACGACGTTCGAAAATCGCCCTGCTCGCCGCCGGCGTCCCGTGTATCGCCGGCTATCAAGGCGCCGCCCAGGACGACGACACGCTGTGCCGGGAAGCCGGGCGCATCGGCTTCCCGCTGATGATCAAGGCCAGTGCCGGTGGCGGCGGGCGAGGCATGCGCCTGGTCGAGCGCGCCGAGGACCTGCCGGAACAATTGCACAGCGCGCGCTCCGAAGCCCTGCATGGCTTCGGCAATGACGAGTTGATCCTTGAACAGGCCCTGATCGACCCGCGACACGTGGAAGTGCAGATTTTTGGCGACCAGCACGGTCATCTGATTCACCTGGGGGAACGGGACTGTTCGATCCAGCGGCGCCATCAGAAAATCATCGAAGAAGCGCCCTGCCCGGTCATGACCGCCGAGCTGCGCCAGGCCATGGGCGAAGCGGCGCTCAAGGCGGGGCGCGCAGTCAATTATGTCGGTGCCGGGACCGTGGAGTTTTTGCTCGCGGCGCACGGCCGTTTTTATTTCCTGGAGATGAATACCCGCCTGCAAGTCGAACATCCGGTCACCGAGTTGATCACCGGCCTGGACTTGGTGGCTTGGCAACTGGACGTCGCCGCAGGCTTGCCGCTGCCTCTGACCCAGGACCAGGTACAACTGCGCGGCCATGCGATGGAAGTACGGCTTTATGCAGAGGACCCGGCGGCGAATTTCGTGCCTCAGACCGGCCGTCTGATCGGCTGGACGCCGCCCTCCAGGGAGGGCCTGCGCATCGATCATGGCCTGTTGGAAGGCCAGCTCATCACCCCATTCTACGACCCGATGCTCGGCAAACTCATCGCTCACGGGGCCTCTCGGGAGGAAGCTCGACGCAGGTTGTTGCGGGCGGTGCAAGACTGCCTGCTGCTCGGCGTGCAGAGCAATTTGCGATTGCTCGCCGGCTTGCTGGCCCATCCGCAGTTCATCGATGGCGACTTCGGCACCGGTTTCATCGGGCAGCATTTCGCCGGGCTCCCCGAGGGGCAAGAGCCAGAGCCCTCAACCGAACAGCTCGCGATTGCCACGGCGGTGTTTTATCAAGCCTCCCAGGCGCGGCATGCACCCGATCTGGCTGGATGGAGCAACAATGCCGGCACGGCGCGCCACTACCGGATTGGCGCGGGAGAGCGCGACTGGACGCTAACCCTCGCCGCTGCAACAGATGGAACGTTGAGCATCCACGTTGCCGAGCATTTGATCGAGCTGAAGCTGCTTGAGGTCGATCGATGTGGCGCCACGCTGATGATCAATGGCATTCGCCAACACCATGCCTGGCGCCTCGAGGGCACTGAGCTGTGGCTGTCCACTCGCCCCGGCGGCCTGCACTTTCAGGACCGGACCCTCGCTGCCGTCGTGCCCAGGGCCAGCCTGCAAGACGGTACGCTGAAGGCGCCCATGGACGGCGCCATTGTCGAGGTGCTGGTCAGCGAAGGCTGCGCGGTACGCCAGGGCCAACTGTTGGTGGTGCTCGAAGCGATGAAAATGGAGCATCCGCTCAAGGCGAGCGTCGACGGCATAATCAGACAATTGCGGGTCAAACCGGGCGAACAAGTGAAGAGCCGCCAGGTTTTGTTGGTCGTGGAAACGGGTGACTAGGCGGATGCGCCGGGTTTGACTACGCTCAAACCTATCGACACGCCGATACCGGGAACCTTGCAATGCCTCACTGGCTGGTGATTGATCTGGAGGCCACCACCGATGAAGGTGGCTGGCCGGTAACCGAAATGGAAATTATTGAAATCGGCGCCACGTTGGTGAATCGTGACGGTCGCGAAGTGGACCACTTCCAGCGCTTCGTGCGGCCCTTGAGACGGCCGCTGCTCACACCTTTCTGCCGCGAGCTGACCCACATCACCCAAGCCAGCATCGACAGCGCCGCGCCTTTGACCGAGGTCTGGCCGGCGTTCGAGCGTTGGCTGGCGCCCTACCACGCGAACCTGGAGGGCTGGGTGAGCTGGGGCGACTACGATCGCAAGCAATTGCTCCAGGAATGGCAGCATCAACAGTTGCACAGCGTTCTCGTCCAGCTCCCGCACATGAACCTCAAGCAGCGCTTCGCCAAAGCGCGCCGACTGGAACGGCCAACGGGGCTCAACGGCGCGTTGCAACTGGCTGGCCTGCAATTCAACGGTCAACAACACCGCGCGCTGGAAGATGCGCGCAATACGGCACGGTTGTTACCCCTGGTGCTGCCCGGTTGAGCGCCGGGCACGCGTCGGTGCGGCAGATGACGAACGCTGAAGGCTTGTGCATACTGGCCGGCCTTTTTCAGCCCCTTTTTCGAGGAATCGCCCATGTTTAAAGTCAACGAGTACTTCGACGGCACCGTCAAGTCGATCGCTTTCGGCACTGCCGAAGGCCCCGCGACCATCGGCGTCATGGCTCCGGGCGAATACGAATTCGGCACGGCCCAGCGTGAAATCATGCACGTCGTCTCCGGTGCCCTGACCGTAAAACTGCCCGACAGCACCGACTGGGAAACCTTTGCTGCCGGCAGCCAGTTCAATGTACCGGCCAACAGCAAGTTCCAGCTCAAAGTGGCCGTCGACACTGCCTATCTGTGTGAATATCGCGGCTGAGTCTGCACCTCGATAAAAAAAATGCCCGTGTCCAACGACACGGGCATTTTTTTATCAAGCACAGTGCTTATTCGAGCACTTCGACCGCCATGCCGACTTCCAGCCGACCGTTGCTGTCGTTGACCAGGTTCTGGCCGAACATCGCCCCGTCCGGTGTCGAACGGTAGTGCTGCAACGTGGCGAAGGGTTCGCGATTCGGATCGCGTTCGCCGGTTTGAGGATCGACCGTGGTCATGATGCAGCGCGAGCATGGCTTGACCAGCCGGAACTCCACCTCGCCGATGCGAATGCGCTTCCAGCCGTCTTCGGCGAACGCCTCGCTGCCCTCGATTACCAGGTTGGGCCGAAAGCGCAGCATTTCCAGCGGGCGACCGACCCGATTCGACAGGTCGTGCAAAGAAGCCTGGCCAATCAGCAGCAAAGGGAAGCCGTCCGCGAAAGCGACCTTGTCGTCGTCCTTGCCATACCCGACTGCGGTGGTGCGCGCCAATTCCACCGGCACATGCACCAGCCGAGTCGGATTGCCGATGAATTCGCTGACCCAGGCCGCCGCCTCATCACCGGCATCCGGCACACGCAAGGTGTCGCGCCAAATGATCACGCCGCGCAGTTGCTCCTCGAGGCTGGGAGGCAGCGGCACGTCAAGGGTGCCGTGGCCCGGCGCGCTGAGCGTCAACCCGCCCGCCTCGTTCCACAAGGCTGAGAGCTGGCTCATTTTCGCCACGGCGCGCTGGGTCAGGAAACGACCGGTGCCTTCATCCACCAGCATCCAGCGCCGGTCACCGTCCAGCCCCAGCTTGTCCAGGCCAATCCCTTGCAGGGACTGGCCCTTGCCGGACTTCAACGGATACCGATACAGCGCGCTCAACCGCAACATGGTCAACTTCCCTGGAGGCGAAAAAACGCCACCTTATACGAGCCCGCCATCGAAGCAAACCAACATCGGTTTCAGTCGAGCATCAGCCGTTGGCGAACCACGTCGACCAGCTTGTCCGGCTGGAATTTGGAGAGGAAGTTGTCGCAACCGACCTTCTTGACCATCGAATCGTTGAAGCTGCCGGACAGAGAGGTGTGCAGCACCACGTAGAGCCCGCGCAGACGCGGATCGTTGCGGATTTCGGTGGTCAGGCGGTAGCCGTCCATTTCCGGCATTTCCGCGTCGGTGAAGATCATCAGCAATTTGTCAGTCATGACCTCGCCGGTATCGGCCCAGGCCTTGAGCATGTTCAGGGCTTTCAGGCCATCGCTGGCGATGTGCATTTTCACGCCCAACTGACCCAAGGTGTCGCGCAGTTGCGAGAGCGCGACGTTGGAATCGTCCACCAGCAGCACTTCGCGACCGCGGGCGCGCTCCAGCACCGGGTCTTCGAGTTTGTCCCGCGAGACCTTGGCGTTGTACGGCACAATTTCGGCAAGGACTTTCTCCACGTCGATGATTTCCACCAACTGATCGTCCACTTTGCTGATCGCCGTCAGGTAATGCTCGCGGCCAGCGCTGGTCGGCGGTGGCAGGATGGCTTCCCAGTTCATGTTGACGATACGGTCGACGCCGCCCACCAGGAACGCCTGGACCGAGCGGTTGTATTCAGTGACGATGATGGTGCTGTTGGGGCCCGGCACCAGCGGACGCATGCCGATGGCCTGGGACAAGTCAATCACCGGCAACGTCTGGCCCCGCAAATTGACCACGCCGCAGACGAACGGGTGGCGCTGGGGCATCAGCGTCAACTTGGGCAGTTGCAACACTTCCTGGACCTTGAACACGTTGATGGCAAACAATTGCCGACCCGCCAGGCGGAACATGAGAATTTCCAGGCGATTCTCACCCACCAATTGGGTTCGTTGATCTACTGTGTCGAGAATGCCGGCCATCGATGACTCCTGGGCTTGTTCGGATGAATCCAATAAACGAGATATCGGCCACGTCAGCCGAATCTTGACCCGCATAAAATAAGCACGGGAAGCATTGATGTCACATTAACATCATGCTTTACTGGCTTCCTGCTTTCACCCGCTGTTTTCTTCGCTGCGCGACTCCGGTTTGCGCACAAAGTTCCGCTGCCTAAGGGATTCCCCTAGGCACAATCAGGTCCAACCTGATATTCCCGCTATGCAATAGCCATTAATGTGACGCCATTCTCATTGCTGAACGGAGTCAGGCTTTTGTGCGCGACCACGGGACATCGGACCTACTGTCTTTCGGCCGATCTTGCCAGTGCATTAATCAGCGAGTTCGCCTTCGCTGAATCGCACGCACGTGCCGCCGTGTATCCGCCTGTTGCAGACCTTGAGACCCGGCCGTTCTCCGTACGCGGTTTTCTTTCGCCTGACATGATGTTGTGGAGATAAGCATGCCGAACGACCGTAGGAACTGGAACCAGCGCCTGCCCGAATTGCTGATCGAGGCCGAAACGCTTCTGGCCAAATCGGAGGAATGCCTGAGTCATTTGCAATTGATCAATAATGACAAGGATGCCATCGACTGCATGCTCAGCACCTTGTTGAAACTGGCAAACAAAACCAACACCCTGGCGCTGGAAGCCGTTTCGGAATTCTCGTTGCATATCCATGGCCTGCTTACTCATGCGCAGAACCACATGGAGCTGCACGACCAGGCCCTGGATGCGCTGAAGGATTGCTTCACGCTGATGGCCTGGCAACTGGAACTGGTCGATCAAACCACTGGCCAACTCGGCCTGGACAGCAGCGAACAGGTGTCTTTGATCGAAGCGTTTGCCTTCCAGATCGGCCAGAGCCCCAGCCAAGTACTGGCAGCGTCACGTCCGCTGGGACTGGTAGCGTACCCCCAGAAACAGGCCTGATGCCGATGTTGCAAAACCCGGCGCGTCGAGCCTGCCCTGCTTGTCTTCACCCTGGCATACCGAGCGCGACCAACGATATATGAAGTGATACTATCTCCCGCGTCACTCGCTTCGAGACAGCGCCAAAGCGCCGCCAACCGAAGCCGCGTTCGACCTTAAACGTTTACCCGACCCGGCCTGTCAGATGCGCTGACGGGCCTGCCCGCAGCGAACATTCATTGGCTCCATCCGCTATGCACGCCAGCCTCAAGTCTTTCCTCACCTGGCCTCCCTCCCGAGAAAATGCCCGTCGTTTCACATTGCTGTTGTGCATCTGCTCGGCAGTCGGCTGCCTGCTGAGTTACTTGTTCGCCCATACGGTGCCATTGAGCCTGCTGGTCGTGAATGTCGCAGCCATGACCTGTGTCTGGATCCACCACCGTTTGTCGCGCAAGTCCATCAAGTTCCAGCCCCAGGAACTGGCCGACCGGCTGCTGGAAGTCCAGGAAAACGAGCGCCATCGCCTCAGCCGGGAATTGCACGACGACATTGGCCAATTGCTGACGGCGGCGAAACTGCAAAGCGAATGGCTCAAGCGCCGGATGCCCGAGGAGTTGCAGGGCCAATGCACGATTCTTTGCCAGACCCTGGATGAAACCCTCGACAAGGTCCGCGACGTCTCGGCAATCCTCAACCCCAGGCAACTGGCCAGCTTGGGCCTTGAAGCCAGCCTGCGGGCGCACCTGCTAAAAACCCTGGCCAACGCCCCGGTGAACTGGAGCCTCGATTGCCAGCAGCGCATGACGGGCATTCCTGAGCAAATATCGATGGCGGTCTTCCGAATTACCCAGGAAGCGGTCACCAACATTTTGCGCCATGCCCAGGCGACAAACCTGCTGGTGTGCCTGCAACGCCAACCCGATGGCCTGACCCTGCTGATCAGCGACGATGGCCAGGGGTTCGTACCGGCCAGCCATCCTGCCCGCGAAGGTCAACGCGGCATGGCCGGCATGTCCGAGCGCGTCGAACAGCTGGGCGGCACCCTCAAGGTCGTCAGCGAAACCGGCAAGGGCACCCACATCGAAGCACGCTTCCCCTGGGCCCCTCGTTCCCTGGAACGAGCCAGCAAGAATAAGGTTCTCCATTGATTTGTAATTTGCTTCTGGTCGACGACCATTCCCTGATCAGGGCCGGCGTCCGCGCCCTCGTCATGGATATCCCCGGCTATGCCGTCATCGGCGAAGCCAATGACGGCACGCAATTGGTGGAGATAGTGGAACGGCTCGCACCCGATATCGTGCTGCTGGACATTTCCATGAAGGACACCAGCGGCCTGGATGCCTTGCAGCAACTCAAGCGCGTGCGTCCCCACAGCAAAGTATTGATCCTGTCCATGCACACGGATCCCGCGTTGATCATGCAGGCGCTGGAGTACGGAGCCCATGGCTACCTGCTCAAGGACACCACCCCCAACGAGCTGAAACACGCCCTGGAAGCGCTGCGCAACAACGAACGCTACCTGAGCCCCGCCATCGCCCACACTGTGATCAACCAAGCCCTGACCCGCGTTCAGAAACATCAGCCCGATCCTTCCCAGACCCATAATCTGACGGCGCGCCAACTGGAGATCCTGCGGCTGATCGTGCGCGGCAAGTCCACCCGGGAAATCGCCAACGGCCTGAGCCTGAGCATCAAGACCGTGGAAACCCACCGGGCACAAATCATGAAGCGCTTGCAGATCCATGATGTGGCCGGCCTCGTGCTGTTCGCCGTGCGCGAACAGATCATCAGCCTGGACGATTGAGCGCCGCCGAGCTCCCCAACAGAGGCGAACCGGCTGGCAGGTGCACACGCAAAGCCTTCGGGCGTACCGTGAAACGCAAGGTGTCGACCTGCAACGGCTCGCCATCCAGATTGATGTCCAGGCCTTGCGCGACCTTGATTTCTATCCAGGGCAAGCGGGCCCGGACAAACATATTGTCGATGCCCAGCCCGCCCGCCAGCAGATCCTTCAACGTACTGACCACTTCCTGGGGCGCCGGCAAAATGCTGACGTCGAGCAGCCCATCATCGGCTACCGCTTCCGGGCACAGTACATGGCCGCCCCCCGCTTGCTGGCCATTGCCAATGCCCAGCGCCAGCAAATCGCCCTGCCAGTGAAAACCCGGGCCCTGCAGTTCGCCATAGGCGGCGCTCAGCTCGCTGAACCGTGACAAACCGGTGAACAGGTAGGCGGCGCCTCCCAAGACTTTTTTCAGGTCTTCCGACGTGTTCGCGGTCACTTGGCTGCCGAAGCCACCCGTGGCCATGTTCAGGAAGATCCGACCGCCAACTTCGCCCACGTCGATGGGCTGCGGCGCGACGTCCAGTAAATCCAGGGCCTGTTCCGGTTCCAGCGGGACGCCGGCCGCCCGGGCAAAATCATTGGCAGTGCCCAGCGGCAGCAGGACGAGGCTGGCGCCACCGGACTGCTGGACAATCGCTTCGGCGATATCACGCAAGGTCCCGTCGCCGCCGCCGGCGATCAGATGCGTATGACCGGCATCGAGGGCCTCGTTAACGCATCGCTGGGCGTCACCGGCTTCCCAGGTCAACCGTACCGCCAGGTCCCAACCCTGCTTGCGCTTGAGCATTACCGCTGCGCGAACCTCTTCGTTGAGCGCTTGCTTGCCATGCAAAATCAACAGCGCCTTGCCTTTGCTCATGCGTTTTCTCCGTCATTGGAAGGTTCAGGAAATGGGACCGCTCGATGCGCCGAAAAAGCCCGAAGCATTCGATCTAAATAAAAAATAGTCACGCCGGCCACCGAAGAAACCTACGGAACCGCTCATTCGATCGGGATTTCTGCATTCGAAGAGTTTTCTTACAAGATCTGGCGAATCAGCTCAATTGACCCTCCGTCGGTATTGAGACACCTTGGCATTCTGTTTTGCCGGACCGGTAAAAATCTAACCAGCACAAGGAAGTACTCACCCATGGATGGATACATCGCGCCCCGCTGGGGCCGGATCAGTGGTTCGAACAATCATGGCCAAGGGGATGAACCGTCCCATGCGTAACCATGAATACAAGCTCTCTCCCCCGCAAATCCCGTCCTTGGGAAACAAGCGGGCCGATACTCGAAACGAATGCAGTTGCAGTAGTCCCATTGGAGGAATCGATTTGGAACCGCGCGTCGTTGAACTGGAAACCCACCTTAAATACATCCGTAAAGACATGGATGAAATTCGTACCGACGTGAAGATAATCCGTCACAGGCTGGCCTATTCGGCCGGCGCGGCGGCGATGGTACTCGGCCTGCTGGGGTGGGTTGCGAACAACCGTTTCGATCAGTTGGTGATGCTGCTCACGCGATAAGCGTGGCGAGGGAACAGGCCCGGGCATCCAGCTCGGGCCATGAACATCTGCCAACGTGCTAGCCCAGGAGCTCGCTCAAGGGAATGAAGCCTACTTCATCGCCCTCCATCAGCGTCCGCTCTTCGAGTACTTCGACCAAGCCGTCGGCCCAGGCCGCGCTGCGCAGCACACCGGAGCTTTGATTGCAGTAGATGATCGCTCGACCGTTTTCCATACGGCCTCGCAGGTATTCCCGCCGACTGCCCGCCTTCGGCCAGGCGAAACCGGCCGGCACCTTGAACGTGAGCGGCGCCACCGACTGAACGCCCTGACGTCTCAGCAGGTAAGGCCTTGCCAGCAGCGCGAAGGTCACCAGGGTCGAAGCCGGGTTTCCAGGCAGGCCTATCACCGGCACGCCTCGGTAATGCCCGAACGTCAGCGGCTTGCCAGGCTTGATAGCGAGTTTCCACAGCGCCAGCTCACCGTCCTCGCGCAGGGCTATGCCGAGAAAGTCCGCCTCTCCCACCGATACCCCGCCAGTGGACAGGATCAGGTCGACCTCCGACAGTTGCGCCAGGCGTGCGCGGGTAGCCGGCAAATCGTCAGGCAGGATGCCCGCATCAACCACCTCGCAGCCCATGCCTTGCAGCCAGCCACACAGCACCACGCGGTTGCTGTTGTAGATCTGGCCGGGGCCCAGTGCCTGCCCGGGCTCGACCAGCTCATCACCGGTGGACAGGACCGCGACACGGACCTTGCGCACCACCTCCACCGATGCACAACCCAGGGATGCCGCCAGCCCCAGCTCGATCGGCCCCAGGCGCGTACCGGCAGCGAGAACTTGCTCACCCACGGTCGTTTCCTGTCCTTGCGGACGAATGTTTTGCCCACTGCGCATCGGCTCGGTAAACCTTACCCGCTCGTCGCTATCGACCACGGCGTTTTCCTGCATCTCGACACAGTCGGCGCCGTCTGGAACCGGGGCCCCAGTGAAGATCCGCGCACAGGTACCGAGGGCCAGCGGCTCCGGGGCCTGTCCGGCGAAAATCCGCTGACTGACCGCCAACGGCTCGCCCTTCCAGTCTGCCAGTCGCAAGGCATAACCGTCCATGGCACTGTTGGGCCAGGGGGGCAGGTCCAGGGTCGATACCAGATCCTCGGCAAGCACCCGCCCCTGTGCCAAGGCCAACGGCAAGCGCTCGCGCTGCAGGATCGGCGTGGCGTTCGCCATCTCCAGCAATCGCTCCAACGCAACCTCGACGGCCATCAAGGCGCCCGCCTTGCCCGGTTTACCCACGGGATTCACAAGGTGCAGCCTGTTTCAAATGAGCCACGAAATTACAGGGACGGTGGCGCACGTCCAACTGCTCGGCCAGGATCCCGTCCCACCCGGTACGCACCGCGTTGGTCGACCCTGGCAGGCAGCACACCAGCGTGCCATTGGCCAGGCCCGCCAGCGCCCGGGACTGCACGGTGGAAGTACCGATGTCTGCCACCGAAATCTGCCGGAACAGTTCGCCAAAGCCATCCACCTGCTTGTCCAGCAGGCACGTGACGGCTTCCGGCGTGCTGTCACGCCCGGTGAAACCGGTGCCACCGGTGATCAGCACCACTTGCACGACGTCCTCGGCAATCCAGGTCGCGACTTGCGCCCGGATCTTGTACAAATCATCCTTGAGCAGGACCCGCTCTGCCAGGTTGTGGCCGGCCGCCGTGAGCCGATCGACGAAGACCTGCCCCGAGGTGTCGGTTTCCAGCGTACGGGTATCACTGACTGTCAGCACCGCGATATTGAGCGGCACGAAAGGTACATCAGCCTTGGCTTTCATAGGCTCTTCCAGTTGTAGGGAAAACAGCCTGGTGTTATATCACAGCGCTTCATTTTTTCGCCCCTGCGGAGACACGCCATGAGCCCGAACACACCCCTGTCGCCCTGCTCCATCCTGCTCCTGGCGGGCGGGCGCGGGCAACGCATGGGCGGCCAGGACAAAGGCCTGGTGGAGTGGCAAGGCGAACCGCTGATCGCGCATTTGCATCGCAAGACCCGGGCCATGAGCGATGACTTGATTATTTCCTGCAACCGTAACCGGGAACGCTACGCGTTGTACGCCGATCAGTTGGTGCATGACGATGAGGGAGATTTTCCCGGGCCATTGGCAGGCATTCGGGCGGGCCTGAAGACTGCCCGGCATCCGTATCTGCTGGTGCTGCCGTGCGATGTACCGCAAATCGACGCAAGCCTGCTCGACAGCATGCGCATAACGGCCAGCCAACACCCGTATACACCGCTGATGGTGCGACAAGGCGAGCATTGGGAGCCTCTGCTGTGCGTCATTCCTGTAACCCTGGCCGCGACCTTCGAACAGGCTTGGAACGAAGGCGAACGCAGCCCCGGCCGTATCATGCGCACCCTTCGTGCCGTTGCGCTGCAATGCCCTGCCGACGATCCGCGGCTGGCAAATCTGAATACGCCGCAATTGCTGGCGCAGCATAAAGGCGTGTCAGATTGACACTAGCCAGGAACTTGCGCGCGTTGTATACGTCTGAAGGTCAGTAACTTGAAGAATCCATTTCGGAGAAACACCATGACTCAACGGACCCTCGCCACTTTCATGCTCGCTCTGGGCCTCGCCACTCTCGCCGGGTGCGCATCGCCTACAGTGATTACCTTGAATGACGGTCGCGAAATCCAGGCCGTCGACACCCCCAAGTACGACGAAGAAAGCGGCTTCTACGAATTCGAACAGCTGGATGGCAAGCAGACCCGCGTGAACAAGGATCAGGTTCGTACTGTTAAGGATTTGTAATTTGTAACGCTGCTGCCCCGATGTAGCTAAAAAAAACGGTGCTTCCTGAAGAGGAAAGCACCGTTTTTTTTGGCTTCGTTTTGGGCAACTACCACTGCAACACAATACTGCTCTCGAACACGCGCTCTTCACCCGAAACCGGATCGACAAAACGCAACCCCTGAGCCAGCAGTTTCAATGGGTTGGCATAGTCATCCTCAACGTCCCGAAGCACATCAGGATAAAACGGATCATTGCAGATCCCAGCCCCAAGGGCGCTCATGTGAACCCGCAACTGATGCTTCTTGCCCGTGACGGGGTACAAGCCATAACGCCACAGCCCACCGTTGCGTTCCAGCACTTCGATGGCCGTTTCGGTATTGGGCTCGCCCGGCCCTTCCTGCATTCGGAAGAACGGTTCACCATCGATCATCCGGCTTCTATGCACCCGGGGGAAGGTCAACCCAGGCAACGCTCGGGCAATGGCCTGGTAGCGCTTTTCGATCTGCCGTGTCGGGAACAGCGATTGATACGCCGAACGGGTGTGGGGGTTGGCCGAAAACAACACCAGCCCGGCGGTATGCCGGTCGATACGATGCAAAGGCACCAGATGAGGATTGTCCAGCCGACGGATCAGGCGTCGCAGCAAGGTTTGCTCGACATATTCGCCCGCCGGCGTGACCGGCAGGAAATGTGGTTTGTCCGCCACCACCAGATGCTCGTCCGCGTACAGGATCGACTCCACCACCGGGATTGGCTTCTCGTCGGGCACTTCACGGAAATAATGAATGCGCAGGCCTTCACGGTAAGGCAAGTCGGCGCGAATGGCCCTGCCCTCTCCGTCCAAAACCCGGCCCCGGGCGATCCGGTCCAGCCATTGCTCGCGGCTGATGGCGCTGAAATGTTCGCACAGGCACTCCAGCACCGTCGGCCATGAGCCGGGCGGCAAATACAAAGTGCTGGCCTGATGGTGAGCGGCGGAAAACGATGAACCTGACATTGAAGACTCTTGACGTTTTTTGCAGGACGGCATTATCCGCCAGTCACGCAAGCCCGCCCAGCGCTATTGCTTCATGCCGGGAGTGAAGCAGGCTTTGCCGCCGCCTCGGTGAATTCCTTCAGCCAGCGCAGCACGTCCACCGCCTCCCAGCGACCCGGATCGTACAACGCGTACAACAAGCCCTGGTAACCCACCACGTCCAGCTGCTTGTGATAGCCGGCACGCTGGAACAGTGCCTCGATCTCGGCGAAACAGGTATTGAAATGCAGTTTATTGAAGGGCGTCTTGCCTTCGGTAACCAATCCATCCAGGCGCAATTCCAGGACCGCCTCGTGCACAACGTCCGCGGACATCCTGTTTACGCTGCTTTTTAGTTGTTCGACATTGACCAAGGGGGCACACTCCGGATAGCTGTATAGGCATACAGTAACCGAAACACCCGGTTATCGCCAATCGTCGTATCAGGAACCGACGGACGCACGCTCAACGCAGGAAATTGGCGATCTGTTCGGTCTCGAAGGGCCACTCCAGCTCGGCCCCGGTATCCAGCCTGCGCAGCACCGGGATACGCAACGCATAATCGTCCACCCAGGCTTCGTTTTCTGAAATGTCCACCAGTTCCACCAGTAAGTGTTCTTCAACAACGAAAGGCATCAGCATGGCTTCGGCGACTTCGCAGAGATGACAACCCAGGGTGCCGAACAACTGGCATTCAGGAAGCATGGCAGGTAGACCCAAAAAAGAGAGACGGTCATTCTAGGCCTGCCCCTGGAAACCGTCGAGTTGCGAGCCCGCGTCAAGGTGTTTCGGTAAAACGCTGATGCAAATCACCGGACGCCAACGCCTTTGCGGCGACCCTTGTCGCAATTTCCCCTCTACGCTGTGCGTTGCAGCCTTGAAATGGAGTTCCCCTTGTTTGCCAACCTGCTGATCATCCTCGCCTCGTCCCTGGTGGTCATCGCCCTGTTCAGGCGGCTACGCCTTCCCCCGGTGCTGGGCTACCTCTGCGTCGGGCTGGCGGTCGGACCGACCGCGCTGGACTGGATCAACGACAGTGAAGAACTGCCGGACCTGGCCGAACTCGGGGTGGTGTTCCTGCTGTTCTCGCTGGGGCTGGAATTTTCCCTGTCGAAGATGCTGGAGCTGCGCCGAGTGGTGTTCGGCCTCGGCAGCCTGCAGGTGTTGTGCTCCGCAGCGCTCCTGGCCGCGCTGCTGGCATTGGCCGGTGCCCCGGTAGTCGTCGCACTGTTGCTCGGCGCGGGACTGGCCTTGTCTTCCACCGCCATTGTCAGCAAGGAACTGACCAGCCTCGGAGAAATTTTCAGCAGCCATGGCCAGAACGCCATTGGCGTCCTGCTATTCCAGGATGTTGTCGCAGTGCTGCTGCTGACCCTCGTGCCGGTGTTCGCCGGCAGCAGCGAACACCCGTGGTATTGGGCACTGCCTGTGACCCTGGGCAAGACCCTGGTCATGTTCGGTGGCCTGCTGCTGGCCAGCCGCTGGGTATTGCCCCGACTGTTTCACGAGGTGGCCGCGTCCCGGTCCGCGGAACTGTTCGTACTGCTGGCCCTGGTGATTGTACTGCTGACGGCGTGGCTGACCCACCTGCTGGGATTGTCACCGGCATTGGGGGCTTTCCTGGCGGGCATGCTGCTTGGGGAAAGTCATTACCGACACCAGATCGAGGCCGATATACGCCCATTCCGCGACATCCTGCTCGGGCTGTTTTTCGTCAGTATCGGCATGCTCATCGACCTGCAACTGTTCATCGCCGATGGCCTGCTGATCCTCGGGCTTTGCCTCGGCCTGATGCTGATCAAGGGCTGCGTGGTCGCCGCCCTGGTCAAATGGCGCGGCAGCGATGGTGAAACGGCCTGGCGCAGCGGTCTGGCCCTGGCCCAAGGTGGCGAATTCTGTTTTGCGTTGATGGCATCAATGCAGCAGAACCGCCTCATGCCCGCCGAGATCAGCGGCCTGCTGCTGGCGGCAACGTTCTGCTCGATGCTGTTGACCCCACTGTTACTGCGCGCCGCGCCGCGCATTGCCGCCCGCCTGCATCGCAAGCCCAACGAAGAGGCGCAACTGGATCAGATCAGTGCACTCAATGCCGGCTTGTCGGGGCATGTGGTGATCTGCGGCTACGGGCGCGTCGGCCAGTCAATCGGCCGGTTCCTGCGCCGGGAAAACCAGGCGTTCGTCGCCCTGGACGACGACCCGGTCATTATTCAGGAGGCCACCGTCGGGGAAAAATGCGTGCATTACGGGGATTCGCGACGAGGCGACCTGCTCGCTGCCGTTGGCTTGAGCCGCGCCAGGCTGTTGGTGATCGCGGTGGACAAAACTGACATCGCCATCACCGTACTCAAGGCGGCCAGAGGGGTCAGCACGCAGGTGCCGATCCTGGTGCGCACCCGTGATGACAGCCAACTGGCCGAGTTGCAGGCTGCCGGAGCCACCGAAGTGGTTCCGGAGCTGCTGGAGTCGAGCCTGATGCTGGCTTCCCATGCCCTGATCATGCTCGGGCTGCCCGAACAGCAGGTCCAACATCACGTGGACCAGGTCCGTCACGATCGCTATCGCCTGCTGCACGGCTTTTATCCTGGCAACCAGGACAAGGAGCCTTGATGCGACGGTCAGTCCTGGCTGACCGCGCCGATCTTGTGGATCGACAGGTCGGCACCGTAATACTCCTCTTCCTGGGTCAGGCGCAGGCCCAGCAAGGCCTTGATCACGCCATAGACCGCGAATCCGCCAGCCAGGGCAACGACGACACCCAGCGCCGTGCCGATCAACTGGCTGGCCAGGCTGACCCCACCCAGGCCACCCAACGCATCCTGGCCAAAGATGCCACAGGCGATCCCGCCCCAGACGCCACACAGGCCATGCAGGGGCCAGACGCCGAGCACATCGTCGATCTTCCACTTGCCCTGGGCCGCGGTGAAGCACCAGACAAACAAGGCCCCGGCAATCGCACCGGTCGCCAGCGCGCCCACCGGATGCATCAAGTCGGAACCGGCACAGACCGCGACCAAACCGGCCAATGGGCCGTTGTGCAGGAAGCCCGGGTCATTGCGCCCGACAACCAACGCCGCCACGGTGCCGCCCACCATGGCCATCAAGGAATTGACCGCCACCAGGCCACTCACCCCTGGCAATGTCTGGGCACTCATCACGTTGAAACCGAACCAACCGACAATCAGGATCCACGAACCCAGGGCCAGGAACGGAATGCTCGAGGGCGCGAACGCCACCAGGCGACCGTCCCGGTAGCGACCGTTACGCGGCCCGAGCAACAGCACGGCGGCCAGCGCCAGCCAGCCGCCCATGGCGTGTACCACCACGGAACCGGCAAAATCATGGAAACTGGCACCGAACCGGGCCTGCAACCAGGCCTGCACACCAAAATTGCCGTTCCACACCACGCCTTCGAAGAAGGGATAGACAAACGCCACGATCAGCACCGTGGCGCACAACTGTGGCGCGAAACGCGCACGCTCGGCGATACCGCCAGAAATGATGGCCGGGATCGCGGCGGCAAAGGTCAGCAGGAAGAAAAACTTCACTAGGCTATAGCCATGATCGGTACTAAGGGCCGCCGCCGGTTGCAGGAAGGTCACGCCATAGGACACCCAATAGCCTATAAAGAAATACGCCAAGGTCGAGACAGCGAAATCGCTGAGAATTTTAGACAGTGCGTTGACTTGGTTCTTCAACCGGACCGTTCCCACTTCAAGGAAGGCAAAACCGGCATGCATGGCCAGAACCATGACCGCACCGAGCAGGATGAACAGCGTGTTGGAGCTGTGGACGAGACTGTCCACGGCACTTTGCATATTTTCCATGAGGTTGGCAGACCTGAAAAAGTTGAAAAAAGCACCAAACCGGTTCGCTCGCCCTTGAGGCGCACCAAGTTGAAACGGCTCGTTTGACCCGGCGCAGGTCCATGAACCGCTTTGGTGCAACGAAAAGGGAAAACGCTAGCCCCGCTTCGAGGTGCTTCGCGGGTTTTGATTATTTGGGTTAAGGTTTTGCCGGCTTGCGCCCAGCTTCAGCGCACCGGCACGCGCTCACGCACCAGTACATGGCAGAATCCTGAGCAAAAGTTGTACCAGCCACTTTCACTGAACCTTCCGGCAAGGCTCATACTCGAACGCTTCAGACGTCACTTACGGAGATTCACCGATGGCCAGAACCCAGGCAAAGACTGCTCAAGAAACCCTGATGGAAGATTTCCAGACGCTGGTCAGCGACACGGAAAGGCTGCTGGACCATACCGCGACACTGGCAGGCGATCAGGCCGACGTGCTGCGCAGCCAGATCCACGAAACCCTGCTGCGCGCCCGCGAAACGCTGAAACTGACCGAGGATTCGGTGCGCGAGCGTGGCCAGGCGGCGGTAGTCGCCACAGAGGAGTACGTACAGGCCAACCCTTGGCAATCCGTCGGTATTGCCGCTGGCGTGGGCTTTCTTATCGGTCTGCTGGCGACACGGCGCTGATGATGGGCATCGACGAATCCGGCTCGCCCGAATCGGGCACGCAACCTACAGCGCGACGCCTGGGCGCGGCGTTTCTTGGCTTGCTGCACAGTCATGTCGAGTTGTTCGGCATGGAGCTGCAGGAACAGAAGGCCCGCACCGTCAGCCTGCTGCTGTTCGCCGGCCTTGCGCTGGTGTTCGGTTTGCTGCTGCTGGTCGGGCTCTCGGCACTGGTCCTGATCCTGGTGTGGGACACCTATCGCCTGGCGGGCATCATCGGTTTGTGCCTGTTCTATCTGTTGGCGGCGCTGTTCTGCGGGCTGCGGCTCAAGGCAGCGATCTACGACGAGTCCTCGCCTTTCCATGCCACCCTTGAAGAACTCGCCAATGACCGGGAGCGCCTGCTGCCATGAGCCTGCCAGATATTCCTCAAGCACGGACACGACAGGAAATGCGCAAGGCGCTGGTACGCCTGCGCATGGAGATGCACCGCCAGGAAATTCGCCAGGAAACGCGCCAGTTGTTGCATCCCCTGCAACGGGTGCGCGGCCTGACGCAAAGCTGGCATGAGGGTTTCGGCATCAAGCATGCGCCACTCTGGGGCGTGGCGGCGGTGTCCCTGCTGGGCTTCATCACCGGTAAACGGACCCGCCATGGCGGTGGTGGCGGCGTAACAGGCCTGATCCGCCTGGCAACGACCTTGCTGCCATTGATCAAGCTGGCCAAGACGCTGCGCAAACCCTGAAACCCTGTGGCCAGGCACCTTGCTCCCTGGCCACAAGGTTTGCGTATCCCGTTCTTGTGCAGGGCCATAGCCCTTGCACGGCAACCCACTAACCGGGAAGCTAGGGCACTCGACCTTATCAGACGGAGCACCCGGCCTTGGATTGGCACACCCTGCTGACTCGCGAACGCCTCGGAAAACCGCTGCACAGCCCGCAAGAGCTGGGCCGTAGCCCCTTCCACAAGGACCACGACCGCATCATTTTCTCCGGCGCCTTCCGCCGCCTCGGACGCAAGACGCAGGTGCATCCGGTTTCCAGCAACGATCACATCCACACACGCCTGACCCATTCCCTGGAAGTCAGTTGCGTCGGGCGGTCGCTGGGCATGCGCGTCGGGGAGACTATCCGCAACGCCCTGCCGGACTGGTGCGAACCCAGCGACCTGGGCATGGTGGTGCAATCGGCCTGCCTGGCCCACGACATCGGCAACCCGCCGTTTGGGCATTCCGGGGAAGACGCCATCCGCTACTGGTTCCAGCAGGCCGCCGGACGCGGTTGGCTCGATGCCATGAGCGAAGTCGAGCGCAACGACTTCCTGAACTTCGAAGGCAACGCCCAAGGCTTCCGAGTGCTCACACAGCTTGAATACCATCAATTCGACGGCGGAACACGGCTGACTTACGCCACCCTCGGCACCTACCTGAAGTACCCTTGGACTGCCCGTCACGCTGACTCCCTGGGCTACAAGAAGCACAAGTTCGGTTGCTACCAGAGTGAACTGCCGCTGCTGGAGCAGATCGCCCATAAGCTTGGCCTCCCGCAGATCGAGGACCAACGCTGGGCACGCCATCCGTTGGTGTACCTGATGGAGGCCGCCGACGACATCTGCTATGCGCTGATCGACCTGGAAGACGGCGTAGAGATGGAATTGCTCGAATACTCGCAGGTCGAGTCGCTGCTCCTGGACCTGGTGGGCGACGATCTCCCGGACACCTACCGTCAACTGGGGCCGCTGGACTCACGGCGGCGCAAACTGGCGATACTGCGGGGCAAGGCCATCGAACACCTCACCAATGCCGCTGCCCGGGCGTTCGTCGAACAGCAGGAAGCATTGCTGGCCGGCACGCTGCCAGGTGACCTGGTGGAACACATGCATGGCCCGGCCAAGCGCTGCGTATTGAACGCCAAGGACATGGCCCGCAAGAAGATTTTCCAGGACAAGCGCAAGACCCTGCACGAAATCGGCGCATACACGACGCTGGAAATCCTCCTCAACGGATTTTGCGGAGCCGCGCTCGAACAGCATGGCGGCCGTACGCCGTCCTTCAAGAATCGCCGCATCCTCGACCTCTTGGGCAACAACGCGCCCGACCCCAATGGCCCGCTGCATGGTGCCTTCCTGCGAATGATCGATTTCATCGCCGGGATGACGGACAGCTACGCCAGCGAAATGGCCCAGGAGATGACGGGCCGTACGCGCCAATAAAGATATGGCCGCGCAAGCGAGCTTGTACGCGATGAGCATGGCACTTCTATATCCAGATCAACTGGCCCGCCGCTATCGCGAGCAAGCTCACTGCCACAGGGGAGTGGTGATGGCGGTGGTTCTCGCAGCCATCGGGCCAGGGATTGGGTGGATAAAAAATCTGCGCCTGCGGGCAAACATTGAATAAAGCCTTCTCCCGTCTGTTTGAATAAACAACGCGCTCAAGGAAATATCCTTTCACATAGTTCCAACATTCCTTCTTTTAATTGTCATCCACCTACTAAAAAACCGATAACTTCGTAATATCTTGCCTCTTTTCTTGTAGGAAACTTCTGAAATTGAAGTTGCGCACCTGTCTCTTCGTACGGCCTCGGCTGTAACTGGGCTAAGGTGCGCCCTTTATTAAGCTCGCAGGATATTTATTCATGAACTCCGTTTTCATTGTCGACGATCATCCGGTCATCCGCCTCGCCGTCCGCATGCTGCTGGAGCATGAAGGCTATAAGGTCGTCGGGGAAACTGATAACGGCGTCGACGCGATGCAAATGGTGCGCGAATGCATGCCGGACCTGGTCATTCTTGACATCAGCATCCCCAAACTCGACGGGCTGGAAATTCTCTCGCGCTTCAACGCCATGACCATGCCGCTCAAGACGCTGGTGCTGACTGCGCAGTCGCCCACGCTCTTCGGTATCCGATGCATGCAGTCCGGTGCTTCTGGTTACGTTTGCAAACAGGAAGACCTCAGTGAACTGGTCAGCGCAATCAAGGCCGTGCTGTCCGGCTATAACTATTTTCCCAGCCAGGCATTGAACCCGGTGCGCCAGGATGACCCTCGCAGCCTGGAGTTGGACCTGTTCAAAAGCGTCAATGACCGGGAATTGATGGTGCTGCAATTATTTGCCCAAGGGCGCACTAACAAGGAAATAGCCAAGGGCATGTTCCTGAGTAACAAGACCGTCAGTACCTATAAGAAACGGCTGATGCAAAAACTCAAGGTGAAGTCATTGGTGGATCTGATTGAAATGGCGAAGCGCAACGCGCTGGTGTGAGAAACAGCATGCTCAAGTGCATAATTCAATGTCTGCTAATGCTGGGTGCGGGGTTGTATGCCGCAGTCCTCGCGGCGGCATCGAGTGCGCCGCAACCGTACACATTGCTCGGTCGTTCGCCTGCGGCTCATCTCGGCGTCCAACTGAATGAGGTTCAACGCGCCTGGCTCAAGGATCGCCACGAACTGGTCCTGGGCACCTCCGCACCGGATTACCCGCCGTTCGACCTGTCCACCAGCGGACGCGACTACGAGGGGCTGACCGCCGATTATGCCCACATCATCGCCCAGGCGACCCGCCTGCCCATGAGGGTCCTGCGCTTCGATTCCCGTGAGGCGGCCATCGCTGCGCTCCAGAACGGACAAATCGACATGCTGGGCACCGCCAACGGGTTTGAAGCCGGTCATTCCGGCATCGCCCTATCGGCGCCGTACGCAGTGGACCAGCCGGTCCTTGTCACCCGAACGAATGAAAGCCGATCCTTGACGGAGGATCTCAAGGGCTTGCGCTTGAGCATGGTCTATCACTACCTGCCGCTGCGCGACATTGAAAAGCTGTACCCCGAGGCGCAGATCACCACCTACCCTTCCAACCAGAACGCCATGAACGCCGTCGCCTTCGGCCAGGCCGATGTATTCCTCGGCGATACCCTTTCTACCCACTACATGATCAGCAAGGGCTACCTGGGCAATATCCGCATGGCGAGCTTCGGCAAGCATGAAACCCACGGGTTCGGTTTCGCGGTGCGACGCAACGATCCCGGTTTGCTGGAGATCATCAACGCCACGCTGGAGCAGGTTTCCGTCGCCGAGCAGGCAGCCATCTCCAAGCGCTGGAGCGCCGGCAGCGACCTCTACCTCGACGCCCCGAAAATCCAACTGACCGACCGGGAGCAACGCTGGCTGGCAGCGCACCCTGTGGTTCGGGTAGTGGTGAACGAAACGTCCGCCCCCTTCACTTTCTTCGACCAGGACGGCGATTTGCGCGGGATCAGCGCCGACTTGCTGGAGCTGATCCGACTGCGTACCGGCCTGCGCCTGGACATCCAGCGCCGCCAGAATGACAGCGATATGATTGCCTCGGTCCTCAATGGCCAGGCCGACATGATCGCGGCGCTTTTGCCCAGCAATGAACGGCAAATGCAGTTGAAATTCAGCCGCCCCTACGTCGACAGTTCATTTGTACTGCTGACCCGAAAGCAATCCGATACACCCGCCACGATCGAGCAGTTCGCAAACGCAAGCCTGGCGATCGCCCAGGGCAATCCCGTCATCGAATGGCTACGCCGCCAGCATCCGGGCATCAGGATAATCGAGACGGACGGCCCGTTGCGTGCCGTGGAAATGCTCGCCCAGGGTCAGGTCGACGGCGCAGTGAACTCGCTGGTCATGGCCAATTATTTCCTGTCCTCCCCGGCGCTGCGGGATACGTTGCAAATCAGCAGCACGGTCGGCACCCAACAGGCCATGTTCGCCCTGGCCACCGCCAAACACGCGTCGGAGTTGAGCGCCATTCTCGACAAGGCCCTGACCAGCATCGATCCCGATGAGCTGGGTGTGATCAACAACCGCTGGCGCGGGTACGTCTCGCCCTTCGAACACACTTGGCGCACTTATAATCGTCTGTTTTTCCAGATTGTCGCGGGTGTCGGTCTGTTACTGGCGCTTTCCCTGGCCTGGAATGCCTATATGCAGCGACAGATCAGGCAACGCCAACGGGCAGAGCTGGCGCTCAACGACCAGCTCGAATTCATGCATTCGCTGCTCAATGGCACGCCTTATCCCATTTATGTGAGAGATCGCGACGGCGTCCTGCAAAGCTGCAACGACAGTTACCTGGAAGCATTCGACGCAAACCGTGAAGACGTCATCGGCAGGAGCGTGATGCCCGGTTCCATGAGCAATGCCTTCGAGGCGCAGGAGTACCAGGCGGACTACCAGCGCGTGATGGCCGAAGGCACCGCGCTGATCATGGATCGCCCCCTGCACATCGGGGACCGGAAACTGACGATCTACCACTGGATCCTCCCCTACCGCAACGCTGCCGCACAGGTGCAAGGCATCATCGGCGGGTGGATCGACATCAGCGAGCGACGGCAACTGTTCGAGGAACTGCGAGCGTCGAAGAAGCGTGCCGATGACGCGAATCGGGCCAAAAGCACATTCCTGGCAACCATGAGCCACGAGATCCGCACCCCAATGAACGCAGTGATTGGCATGCTCGAACTGGCCCTGAAGCAGGCCGACAAGGGCCTGGTGGACCGTCCGGCCATAGAAGTCGCATACGAATCGGCCTCCGGCATGCTCGAGCTGATAGGCGACATCCTGGACATCGCCCGTATCGAATCAGGCCATCTGAGCCTGGCGCCCGAGCGGGTCAACCTCAGGGCGCTGCTGCAATCGGTCATACGGGTCTTCGAGGGTGTGGCCCGGCAGAAAAACCTGGAGCTGGCGCTGCAATTCGACGCGGCCCAGGATTGCCCGGACGTGCTGATCGACCCCTTGCGATTCAAGCAGGTGCTGTCGAACCTGATCAGCAACGCTTTGAAATTCACCGAACAGGGCCGGGTGCTGGTCAAGGCGAGGCTGACCGGGGCCGCCCAGGCCGACTGCGTGCACCTGCGCCTGGAAGTCAGCGACAGCGGTATCGGCATCAGCCCGGCTGACCTGCGGCGCCTGTTCGAGCCGTTTGCTCAGGTCGACAACACCGGGCGGATGGCTCGCAAAGGCGCAGGGCTTGGGCTGGTGATCAGTCGCAACCTGTGCCAGATGATGGGCGGCAGTCTGTGCATGAACAGCCAACCCGGCGTCGGGACCCAGGCCCACGTCAGCCTGCAATTGAGCGCGTTGCCGCCGGCACCCGCGTGCGTGCCGGTCGAGCCGGTGCTCGAAACGGCGGTAGACGTCCTCAACGTACTGGTCGTGGATGATCACCCCGCCAACCGCCTGCTGATGTCGCAGCAACTGGAATACCTCGGGCATCGCTACCAGGTTGCCCATGATGGCGCGCACGGGCTCGAGGTCTGGCATGCAGGGGACTTCGACCTGGTCATCGCCGATTGCAACATGCCGATCATGAGCGGTTATGAGCTGGCCAGATCGATCCGTCGCAGTGAATCCGAACAACAACGGCCGCCCTGCACCGTGCTGGGTTTCACCGCCAATGCACAGCCCGAGGAAAAGCAACGCTGCCAGGATGCGGGGATGGACGACTGCCTGTTCAAACCGATCAGCTTGAGCGCGCTGAGCCAATGGATCAAGACGGTCAAAACGGTGTCCCGCCCCAGTGTCTTCAGCGTGCAAAGCCTGCAAGCGCTGACCGGCGGCGACCCGTCATCCGCCCGGCGCCTGCTGGCCGAATTGCTCAACAGCAGCCGCTCGGACCGCCAGGAGTTGCTTGATGTCGCCCGCGACGGGAACCGGCAGGCCCTGACCGAAACAGCGCATAAGATAAAAGGCGTCGCCCGGATCGTGCAGGCGAACACCTTGATCCAACGGTGCGAGGCACTCGAACAGGTCTGCCAGCAAGCACATGCGCCTGGCCTTATCAGTCACATCGAAGCCCTCGACCAAGCCATGGCCGAGCTGGAGCGAGCTTTGCAACGAGCCTTGCAAAGAGACATCGCCAAGGCGCAATGACCCAGCGTTTACTATGCTATCCCCTTAGCAGTGCGTACCTGGGGTGTTCTCAAACGGTTTCCCCTGCGCGCGAAAAGCCCGTCGAGAACGCCCCTGACCCATGGAGAGACTGCAATGCCCAACGCACCGCGACCGCAACCGCGCCGGTTTCCCCTGCATGTGCATATCAGCGTGATGTTTACCCTGCTCCTGTTGCTGACTGGAGTGGTGCTGGGCATTTTCAATTATCAACAAACGACGCAAATCATCCTGTCCAGCAGTGAAAAACTGTTCAATCGCATTGAACAGGAGGTGCGCCTGGACTTGTATGACACCTACGAGCCGATTCGCCACCTGCTGGACCTGCTGGCTGAATACCCGGCGACGCGCGAGTCGCGGATGGAACAACGCCTGGCCCTGCTAGGACCATTCAGCCAGGCGCTGCGGGACAACCCGAACCTGGCGTCGTTGTACCTGGGCGACAGCAATGGCAACTTCCTGATGGTCCGGCCGTTGCGCACCGCCGACTTGAAAGCCGCCCTGAAGGCTCCGGACCAAGCGGCTTATCAGGTCTGGACCGTGGAGCGAGCAAACGACGGAGGCCCGCTACACTCCCAGTCGCTGTTCTATGACGAGAACCTCGCGCTCGTAGGACGCGCCGACATCGCCGACGAAAGCTACGATCCCCGCAGCCGCGGCTGGTTTCGCAGCGCCCTGGACAGCGCCGGCCAGATCACGACCGAGCCCTACGTGTTCTTCTCTACCCGCAACATCGGCACCACCCTCGCCCGGCGCAGTGGCGGGCAGGCGGTCATCGGGGCCGACCTGACCCTGGCGGCCCTGTCCCAGACCCTGGCCAAGCACAAGGTGACTGCAGGTACCGAAATCGTCTTGCTCGACCCCGAAGGCAACGCCGTGGGTTATCCCGACAGCGGCCGGCTGGTCACCGATGCCCGGTCGTCGCGCCTGATCAAGGCCCGCGACCTCAGCCCGGCCATCGACGCCGCCCTGGACGAAAGCCTTGACACTTCACGCCTGGAGGCGGCCGGGCGTCACTGGATCGTTTCACGCAGCCACATGCAGGAAGGTGGGCCGCAGGGCCTGGAATTGGCGTTGCTGGTGCCTGAAGACGAGTTGCTGGACGATGCCTATCGCCTGCGCTGGCAAGGTGCACTCATCACCCTCGCCACGTTGCTGCTATGCCTGCCCCTCGGCTGGCTGACGTCGAGAATCCTGGTCAAGCCGTTACGCGAACTGGTGCAGGAAGCCGACGCCATTCGCAGCTTCGATTTCAATTATCCGGTGTCCCGCCGCTCGCCCGTGCTGGAGGTCGATCAGTTGAGCGTGTCGATGGCCCGCATGAAAGAAACCCTGGCCAGCTTCTTTGAAATCACTGCCAGCCTGCGCGCAGAAACCCGCTTCGCCCCGTTGCTGGAACGGGTGCTGTTCGAGACCGTGAAAATCGGCCAGGCCCAGGCCGGGCTGATCTACCTGCGCGAGAACGACGATAATCGGGTCAAGCCATGTGGCTTGATCATCAATGGGACCCCTCGGGATCTGGCGGTCTTCAAACTGCAAGACCATGAGCTACAGGCGCAAGACACCCCGCAATGGCTCAAGCAATTGGCCGTTTCAGACAACGTGGTGACATCCCTGGGCTTCGAACAGGCGGCCGATCTCCAAGGCGTCCTGCAGGCGCTGGACTCTCCTCGGGTTCACCTGATCGGTATTCGCCTACGCAATCGCCACCAGGAAACCATTGGCGCATTGGTCTTGCTGATCAGCGACAGCGGCACCGAAGCCGACCTTGAAAAGTTACAGCCGGACCGCATCGCCTTCCTGCAGGCCGTATCCGGCGCCGCCACCGTCAGCATCGAAAGCCAGCGCCTGCAAGCCAGGCAAAAACAGTTGTTGGATGCATTCATCCAGTTGCTGGCCGGCGCAATCGATGCCAAGAGCCCCTACACAGGGGGCCATTGCCAGAGGGTGCCGGTCCTGACATTGATGCTTGCCCAAGCTGCCGCCGCCAGCCAGGCGCCGGCATTCGACGCCTACCGACCGACGGAGGATGAATGGGAGGCCCTGCACATCGCCGCCTGGCTGCATGATTGCGGCAAGGTCACCACCCCGGAATACGTCGTGGACAAAGCCACCAAGCTCGAGACCCTGAACGACAGGATCCACGAAATTCGTACACGCTTCGAAGTGCTCAAGCGCGACGCCTGGGTCGATTATTGGCAGGCCGTGGCAACGGGTGGCGAGTTGTCCTCGCTGGCGCAGCAACGCGACGCGACATTGACCGCTCTCGATGATGATTTCGCCTTTGTCGCCCGTTGCAACCTGGGCTCCGAAGCCATGGCCGACGCCGATCTGCAACGCCTGCAAAGCATCGCCCGACGCTCGTGGACCCGTACCCTCGATGATCGCCTGGGGGTTTCCTGGGAAGAGAACCGGCGCCAGGCACGTACCCCCAAGCCCCCCTTACCGGTAACCGAGCCATTGTTGGCGGACAAGCCTGAGCACCTGTTCGAGCGGCACCCGGCCGAACTGATCCCGGCGGACAATCCGTGGGGCTTCCAGCTCGACGTACCGCAGTGGAAATACAACCGCGGCGAGCTCTACAACCTGAGTATCACGCGGGGCACGCTGACGCGTGAGGAGCGCTACGTCACCAATCATCACATGGTGCAGACGATCCTGATGCTTAGCCAACTGCCCTTTCCGACCCACTTGGGCAATGTGGCGGAAATCGCCGGCGGCCATCACGAAAAAATGGACGGCAGCGGCTATCCCAAGCGGCTCAAACGCGAGCAGATGAGCTTGCCCGCCCGGATGATGGCCATTGCCGACATTTTCGAAGCACTGACAGCGGCCGACCGCCCGTACAAGAAAGCCAAGAAACTCAGCGAGGCCCTGGGCATCATGGCCACCATGTGCCGTGACGCCCACATCGACCCAGAGTTGTTCGGGCTGTTCATCGGCGAAAAAATCTACCTGGGCTACGCCGAGCAGTTTCTCGACCCGCGGCAGATCGACGAAGTCGACCCGGACAGCCTGCTGGTCAAAGCGGGGTTGAAGGCATGATCAGCATTCGGTCAGGCGCAGGAATATCGCGGCCAACGTTTCAATACCGGCCTGGTCATGTTCGCTGAAGCGCGCCAGCTTCGGGCTGTCCAGGTCGAGGACGCCGATCAGTCGTCCGTCCTTGACCAGCGGCACCACCAGCTCGCTGTTCGAGGCACTGTCGCAGGCGATGTGTCCGGCGAAGGCATGGACATCCTCGACACGCTGGGTCTGGCGGGTCGCTGCCGCCGTGCCGCACACGCCACGGCCGAACGCAATCCGCACGCAGGCGATCTGGCCCTGGAACGGCCCCAGGATCAGCTCATCATTGCGATTGAGGTAGAAACCAGCCCAGTTCAGGTCATCCAGCTGGCTGAACAGGAAGGCCGAGAACTGCGCCGCGTTGGCGATGAAGTCACGCTCGTCCGCCAGCAAGGACTCCAACTGTGCCGATAACAAACCGTAGCCGTCGAGGCCAGTGCCGGTGCCTTTCAAATCGATCATGCTTTGTGCTCCAGCAATTTCAGGCCGACCCAATAGCGGGCAAACTGATAAGCGCAACGTCCGTTGCGGTTGCCACGCCCCGTGGCCCAGCGCACTGCCTGCACATCCAGCGCTTCGTCGCGCTGCCAGGCCAGCCCCGCCTTGGCCGCCAACTCGCCGATCCAGTGTTCCACCACGTTGAGGAAATGCTCCTGGGTAAACGGGTAGAACGACAGCCACAGGCCGAACCGATCGGACAAGGCGATCTTGTCCTCCACGGCTTCGCTGGGGTGGAGTTCGCCGTCGACCCGCTTCCAGTTCTCGTTGTCGCTTTCCTTTTCCGGCACCAGGTGACGGCGGTTGGAAGTGGCATACAACAGCACGTTGTCCGGGGCCTGTTCGAGGGAACCGTCCAACACACTTTTAAGCACGCGGTAGTCGCCGTCTCCGGACTCGAACGACAAGTCATCGCAGAACACCACGAAACGCTGGGGCAGTTTCGCAATCTGCTCGACCACCCGCGGCAGGTCGGCGAGGTGATCGCGCTCGATCTCGATCAGGCGCAGGCCATGCTGGGCATGCTCAGCCAACAGGGCACGCACCAGGGACGACTTGCCGGTGCCACGCGAGCCCCAGAGCAGCGCATGGTTGGCCGGCATGCCGTCGAGGAACTGACGGGTATTGCGGCCCAGCTGCTCGACCTGGCGATCCACGCCGATCAGGTCCGACAAGCGCATGTCGAGGCTGACCTGCAAGGGCAACAGGTAGCCGCTGCGCCCGTCACGCTGCCAGCGGGCGGCCAGGGTCTGGGTCCAATCGATGTCAAGCCGGGGCGCCGGCAGCAAAGGCTCGATCCGGGCCAGCACGGCATCGGCGCGCTCAAGAAAAGCATTCAATCGGGAGTCCACGACTTCTCCTCGGGCAGGTTCACAGTAATGATGGCGTTCACACAACGAAACGCCATATCCAATCGTGGGTCTACCCCACACAATACACACCGGTTATCCCGGTATTCAGAGACGATCAGCTATGCTTGACCGGCGAAGGGAAACGTAAGTGGTTCATCATTCCATGGACATCAGATTCACCCAGCGGCTGTCGTACAAGCAAGCACGCCTGACCGTCCTGGTGGGCTTCGTGCTGGGCACGTTGCTGAGCCTGATGCAGATCGGCATCGATTATGCCAGCGAAGACGCTTCGATCAACCGGGAAATCCTGTCGTTGCTGGAAATCAGCCACAACCCGGCCTCGCGCATCGCCTATAACATCGATGCCGAACTGGCCCAGGAATTGTCCATGGGCCTGTTGCGCTCTCCGGCGATCATCGGCGCCGAGCTGATCGACAACAACAATACCGTGCTGGCCAGCGTCAAGCGGCCCGAATTGCAGAGCAACTACCGTTTCATCAGCGATTCCCTGTTCGGCGCCCAGCGTCAGTTCGAAGACCGACTCTACCTGGACCATTTGCCTGGCGAATCCCTGGGCATACTGCGCCTGGACGTCGATACCTACGCGTTCGGCACCCGTTTCCTGCGCCGGGCCGAGATCACGCTGCTCAACGGGTTCGCCCGCAGCCTGATCCTGACCGGCCTGCTGCTGGCGCTGTTCTACGTGATGCTGACCAAGCCCCTGGTCCGGGTCATTCGCGAGCTGAGCAGCCGCGACCCCAGCAGCACCGAACAGAATCGCCTGGAATGCCCCGCCGGCCACCAGCGGGATGAAATCGGCGTATTGGTGTCGGTCGCCAACCAGCAGTTCGAAAATATTTCCACCGAAATCCAGCAACGGCGCACGGCTGAAAATCGCCTCACCGAATACCTGGCGCAACTGGAAAATATCGTCTCGGCGCGCACCGCCGAACTCAAGGCGATCAATGCCCGCCTCAGCCAGTCCAACGAGGAGCTGGAAGTAGCGCGGCGCACGGCCCTGGACATGGCCGAAGCCCGCTCGGCCTTCCTGGCCAACATGAGCCATGAGATCCGCACGCCGCTCAATGGCTTGCTGGGGATGATCGCCCTCTCCCTGGATGGCCCGCTGACGGCAGAACAACAGCAACAGCTGTCGATTGCCCATGACTCGGGCAAGGTCCTGGTCGAATTGCTCAACGACATCCTCGACCTGTCGAAATTCGACGCCGGCCAACTGGAGCTCGAACGCATCCCCTTCGACCTCGGCTCCCTGGTCGAAGATACCGCCAACCTGCTTTCCCAGAACGCCGCACCCAGTGTCGAACTGGCCTGCCTGATCGATCCGCAATTCCCCGCGCAAGTCCTCGGCGACCCGACCCGGGTACGGCAGATCGTCAGCAACCTGTTATCCAACGCATTGAAATTCACCCGCTTCGGCCGGGTCGACGTGAAAGTGAGTGCCTATGAAGGTGGCGTGCGAATCGAGGTCTGCGACACGGGCATCGGCATCCCCCTGGAGGCCCAGGCGCGGATTCTGCAACCGTTCACCCAGGCCGGCGCCGGCATTACCCGCCAGTTCGGAGGCACCGGGCTGGGCCTGGCGTTGACCTACAACCTCTGCGAAGCCATGCAGGGTCGCTTGACGATCAGTTCCGAGGCCGGTTTCGGCAGTCAGTTCTGCGCTGAACTGCCGCTGCCCTGCCATACCCCGGCAGCACCCGTCGATCGGCTGCACGGCAATGTCGTCGCGATCACCGCCAGCAGCAGCGGGCTGGCCGAGCTGCTGGGCATGCTGTTGCCGGGATGGGGCCTGGATTATGTGCAGCGCTCCATCGACGATGGGTTGCTGGGACTCAAGCCTGACATCGTGATCACCGACTGCCCGGAATGCCTGTTCAATCTGCGACCGACCATTGATGCGCCGATCCTGCTGGTGACCGCCTATGGCAGCTTCATGCCCGGCGAAGAAGCCGCAGCCCTCGCACCGCTGATACAACAGGCCCGACCGCTGGCACGCCAAGCGCTGTATCAGATTCTGCGGCGCGCCATGCAAAGCGAGGCGACCACCATCAACGACGCACGGATCGAAAGCCTGGCACCCTCCAGGCGCGGCCAGGTATTGCTGGTGGAAGACAATCCGGTCAACCAACTGGTCGCCAAGGGCATGCTGGTGAAGCTTGGGTGCGAAGTCACCGTCGCGGCCCACGGCGCTGAAGCCCTGGATCAGCTTGAACGGCGAGCATTCGACCTGGTGCTGATGGACTGCAACATGCCGGTAATGGACGGCTACGAAGCCAGCCGTCAGATCCGTCGCAGCGGACGCTGGTCGGATCTGCCGATTGTTGCGCTGACGGCCAACGCCATGCCTGAGGAACGGGAACGCTGCCGCGCAGCCGGCATGAACGACTACTTGTCCAAGCCGTTCCGCCGTGAAGAACTGGCGGCGGTCCTGGACCAGTGGGTGCCGACTACGTCAGCGCTTTGATCTGCCCCAGCAGATGATCCAGACCGTCGCGCAATGCTCCCAGACGGTCCAGGTCGACGCCGCTGTCGCACAGCAGGCGTGCCTTGAGCGGGCCCACTTGCTCACGCAAGGCTCGCCCTGCGTCCGACAGGCTCAAGTGCACTTCCCGCTCGTCCCGCGGCGAACGCTGGCGCTGGACAAGGTCCAGTTGTTCAAGGCGCTTGAGCAGCGGCGTCAGCGTGCCGGAGTCCAACAGCAACCGCTCGCCCAGGGCCTTGACCGTCGGCTGTTGCGGGGCGGTCTCCTGCCATTCCCACAGCACCAGCATCGCCAGGTATTGCGGATAGGTCAGGCCAAGCTGATCAAGCATCGGCTTGTAGCCACGGATCACTGCGCGCGAAGCGGCATACAGTTTGAAGCACAACTGGCTGTCGAGCTTCAACGAATCGGCCGACAGATCATTCATTTGAGCAGCGCTTCGATCTCACCGGTCAGGTCCTGGGGCTTGGTGGTCGGGGCAAAACGCTTGACCACCTGACCGTCCTTGCCAATCAGGAATTTGGTGAAGTTCCACTTGATGCCCTTGGACCCTAGCACGCCAGGTGCTCGTTGCTTGAGCTGGACGAACAGCGGATGGGCGTTGGCACCGTTGACCTCGATTTTCTTGAACAGCGGGAAACTCACGCCGAAGTTCAGCTCGCAGAACTCAGTGATCGCCCCCTCGTTGCCCGGTTCCTGCTTGCCGAACTGGTTGCATGGAAAGCCCAGCACCACCAACCCCTGGTCCTTGTAGGTCTGCCATAACGCCTCAAGCCCCTTGTATTGCGGGGTAAAGCCGCACTGGCTGGCGGTGTTGACGACCAGCACCGCCTTGCCGGCGAAATCGGCGAGGGTCTTTTGCTCACCCTTGATGGTGGTGCACGGGATATCCAGCAGGTTTTCGCTCATGGCAAGGCTCCGAATGGGTTGGACAGGCGGTGAAGATAGCGAGCGATTCAATTGCGTGCAATTTAATTAGCCAAACCGTCAGTTTGTCACCGATGAGCTGCCGCCGAGCACAAAACCGTGGCGAGGGGATTTATCCCCGATGGGCTGCGCAGCAGCCCCAGAAAACTATAGCTTCGGTGTCCCAGGCTGATCGTATTCAACCCTTAGAGGTTGCTGCGCAACCTGCGGGGATAAATCCCCTCGCCACAAAGCTCAGTCGCGAGGCACCAGATCCAGGCACACCGAGTTGATGCAGTAGCGCAAACCCGTTGGCGGCGGGCCGTCAGGGAAGACATGGCCCAAGTGGGCGTCGCACTTGGCGCAGACCACTTCGGTGCGGATCATGCCGTGACTGACGTCCCGCACTTCCACCACCGCACTGCCTTCGATCGGTGCATAGAAACTCGGCCAGCCACAGCCGGAGTCAAATTTGGTCTGCGAGTCGAACAGCGGCTCGTTGCAGCAGATGCAGTGGTATACACCGTCGGTCTTGGTGTCGTTATATTTGCCGGAAAACGGCCGCTCGGTGCCCTTGAGCCGGCAGACGTTGTACTGTTCCGGATCAAGCATGGCGCGCCATTCTTCAAGGGTTTTTTCCAACTTTTCCATCGTCCTACCTCGGCAATTGAAAAAGCCCGATCCGACGCTTTTAAGCAGATCGGGCGGCACGTATGATTGCGCCTCGTCAGGCGCCAGTCTGGCAGTCACGTCATGCGCATTCAAACGGATTGTCACGCATGTACCGCGTCGGGCCTGGGCACAGACGCAGGATCCCCAGTACGGTAGTTCATACGCCGCCTGGATCGTTCATTTTCGGGAACACATCGCCATGCAGGTCAGCAAATCGAACAAGCTCGCCAACGTCTGCTACGACATTCGCGGCCCGGTGCTCAAGCACGCCAAACGCCTGGAAGAGGAAGGCCATCGCATCCTCAAGCTGAACATCGGCAACCCGGCGCCCTTTGGTTTCGAAGCGCCCGACGAAATCCTCCAGGACGTCATCCGCAACCTGCCGACCGCACAGGGCTACAGCGACTCCAAGGGCCTGTTCAGCGCCCGCAAGGCTGTCATGCAGTACTACCAGCAGAAGCAAGTCGAAGGCATCGGCATCGAGGACATCTACCTGGGCAACGGTGTATCCGAGCTGATCGTAATGTCGATGCAAGCGTTGCTCAACAATGGCGACGAAGTGCTGGTGCCGGCGCCAGACTACCCGCTCTGGACCGCCGCCGTCAGCCTGTCCGGCGGCAACCCGGTGCATTACCTGTGCGACGAGCAGGCCAATTGGTTCCCTGACCTGGCGGATATCAAGGCCAAGATCACGCCCAATACCAAGGCATTGGTGATCATCAACCCGAACAACCCTACCGGCGCCGTGTACTCCAGGGAAGTGCTGCTGGGCATGCTGGAACTGGCCCGCCAGCACAACCTGGTGGTGTTTTCCGACGAGATCTACGACAAGATCCTCTACGACGACGCGGTGCACATCTGCACCGCCTCCTTGGCGCCGGACCTGCTGTGCCTGACCTTCAACGGCTTGTCCAAGTCCTATCGGGTCGCCGGTTTCCGTTCCGGCTGGATCGCCATCTCCGGGCCCAAGCACCACGCCCAGAGCTACATTGAAGGCATCGACATGCTGGCCAACATGCGCCTGTGTGCCAACGTGCCGAGCCAGCATGCGATCCAGACGGCGCTGGGCGGTTACCAGAGCATCAACGACCTGGTCCTGCCCCAGGGACGGCTGCTGGAGCAGCGCAATCGTACCTGGGAACTGCTCAACGACATTCCAGGCGTCAGCTGCGTCAAGCCGATGGGCGCGCTGTATGCCTTCCCACGGATCGACCCGAAGGTCTGCCCGATCCACAACGATGAAAAGTTCGTGCTCGACCTGCTGCTGTCCGAAAAGCTGCTGGTGGTCCAGGGCACCGCGTTCAACTGGCCATGGCCGGATCACTTCCGCGTCGTGACCCTGCCGCGGGTCGATGACCTGGACCAGGCGATCGGCCGTATCGGCAATTTCCTCAAGTCCTACCGCCAATAAGCCAGACAGCGTGCGAGGAGTCCTCGCCTCGCACGCTGTCTGATTCAGCAACATATCCGTTCCGGCCAGCTCCGACAGGCCTTCTACACTTGGGCCTGAGCGGACGATGAGCATCCAGGCTCAACGTTCATGGGACAGGGGCACCAAATTCCTTTTTCCACATGCACTTTCAGAAAAGTCTTTCAATCATTTGGGACGCCTGTAGGACACAGTTTGAAATAGTCGCTGAGTTGAATAGCCTGCGGCAGCACCTTATATACCCCGCATAACGCTACATCTTTAGCATGAGGAGATTTCCACAACCATGATGCGCATCCTGCTGTTCTTGGCCACTAACCTGGCGGTCGTGCTGATTGCCAGCATCACCCTGAGCCTCTTCGGCTTCAACGGGTTCATGGCGGCCAATGGGGTTGATCTCAACCTCAATCAGCTGCTGATCTTCTGTGCGGTGTTCGGTTTCGCCGGTTCCCTGTTCTCGCTGTTCATCTCCAAGTGGATGGCGAAGATGAGCACCGGCACCCAGATCATCAGCCAGCCGCGCACTCGCCATGAACAATGGCTGCTGCAAACCGTCGAGCAGCTGTCCCGCGAAGCCGGTATCAAGATGCCGGAGGTCGGGATTTTCCCGGCCTACGAGGCCAACGCCTTCGCCACCGGCTGGAACAAGAACGACGCGCTGGTCGCCGTCAGCCAGGGCTTGCTCGAGCGGTTCTCGCCGGATGAAGTCAAGGCTGTGCTGGCCCACGAGATCGGCCACGTCGCCAACGGCGACATGGTGACCCTGGCGCTGATCCAGGGCGTGGTGAACACCTTCGTGATGTTCTTTGCGCGGATCATCGGCAACTTCGTCGACAAGGTGATCTTCAAGAACGAAGAAGGCCAGGGTATCGCCTATTACGTGGCGACCATTTTCGCCGAACTGGTACTGGGCATCCTCGCCAGCGCCATCGTCATGTGGTTCTCGCGCAAACGCGAATTCCGCGCCGACGATGCCGGTGCACGCCTCGCAGGCACCAGCGCCATGATCGGCGCCCTGCAACGCCTGCGGGCCGAGCAAGGTTTGCCAGTCCATATGCCCGACACCTTGAATGCCTTTGGTATCAACGGTGGCATCAAGCAGGGCCTGGCACGCATGTTCATGAGCCACCCGCCGCTGGAAGAGCGCATTGACGCATTGCGACGTCGCGGCTGATCCAAGCCTTATAAAAAAAGCCCGCAGCGATGCGGGCTTTTTTATCCGGGTCTCATGAGGCCAGCATGGGGCAGCACTTCAACCCTTGGAGATCCGATACACCCGTTCATCCAGCCGCGTCACTCCAGCCTGCAAGAACTTCCAGCTTTCACCCAGCACATCCTGCTCCTGCAAGACCTTTAGTTGCCAGACATCACCCAGCAACCGCCGCACTTCGTCATCCGCTACGGAGAATGGTGGTCCGGGCATTTGTGCCTGATCGTAATCCAAGGTAATCAATAGCCCCATGCATTGCGGCATGATCTTCTGCAAATGGGCCGCATAGCGTTCCCGCATCGGCACCGGCAAGGCGATCAGCGCCGCGCGGTCGTACAACGCTGTGCAACCAGCCAGGTCCTCCTGATCCAGGGCAAAAAAATCACCGCAGCGAATTTCGATTTCAGCGGCACGAAAAACTTTGAATGCGCCCTCCTCGCTCACGCTCGGTTCAAGCTGATGCTCAATAAAGAAATCAGTGACAGCCTTTTCCGACAACTCCACGCCCAGCACCGGATATCCCTGCTGAGCAAGCCACAACAGATCCAGGCTTTTGCCACACAACGGCACCAGCACCCGCGTGCCTTGGGCCAACCTCAGTTGCGGCCAGAAGCGCTGAAGATAGGGGTTCACGTCCGGCAAATGGAAACCGATCTGATTCGATGACCAACGCTTGTGCCAAAACTCGGATTCCATGTTTTGCTCCTGATAATTCGATCAAAACGGGCTAAAACTTATATTAGATTTAGATGATTGACCTGGCGGAAGATGACAACATCTTAACGCTCAGGAGTCCGTCCATGCTGCCCAGCCTGTTTATCTCCCATGGTTCACCCATGCTTGCCCTGGAACCGGGTGACAGTGGTCCGGCGCTGGCCCGCCTGGCCGGGCAATTGCCCAAGCCCAAGGCCATTGTCATTGTGTCCGCTCACTGGGAAAGCGATGAACTGTTGGTCAGCGCCAACCCCCAGCCGCGTACATGGCATGACTTCGGCGGTTTTCCACAAGCCTTGCACGAGGTGCAGTACCCCGCGCCGGGTAATCCGGACCTGGCAACGCGGGTCGCTGACCTGCTCACTGCTGCGCAGTTGCCTGCACGCCTCGATGCGCAACGCCCCTTCGACCATGGCGTCTGGGTGCCATTGTCGTTGATGTATCCCGAAGCCGACGTCCCTGTGGTACAAGTCTCGCTGCCCAGCCGCCAGGGGCCTGCATTGCAGACCCAGGTCGGCCAAGCCCTTGCCAGCCTGCGCCAGGAAGACATCCTGCTGATCGGTTCCGGCAGCATCACCCACAACCTGCGCGACCTGGACTGGAACGCCGGCCCTGAAAGCATCGAGCCCTGGGCGAAATCCTTTCGCGACTGGATCGTAGAAAAGCTGGCGGCCAACGACGAAGCCGCGCTGCATGACTATCGTCGCCTGGCGCCTAATGCCGTGCGCAGCCACCCCAGCGACGAGCACCTGTTGCCGCTGTATTTTGCCCGGGGCGCGGGTGGGGAATTCAGCGTTGCTCACCAAGGGTTCACAATGGGCACGTTGGGGATGGACATTTATCGGTTTGCCTGAGAGATAGACCGAGTCGCTCCATTCGCGAGCAAACCCGCTCCCACAGGGGGATTGCGGTGAACGCAGCACTTGTGGGCACCGTGGTCCCGTGTGGGAGCGGGCTTGCTCGCGAATGGGACAACACCGCTCACCTGACGGAACACCAAACAACAGGCAAAAAAATCCCCGAACCAGTCGGGGATTTTTTTGTTCGATCAATCAGCCCGCAAGCCGATCAATCTTCGCGATAGCGACGCAGCTTGAGCTGCTTGCCAGCCACGCGAGTGTCCTTCAGCTTGGTCAGCAACTTCTCCAGACCATCTTCCGGCAGCTCTACCAGGCTGAAGCTGTCACGCACCTGAATGCGACCGATCGCTTCACGCGCCAGGCCGCCTTCGTTGAGGATGGCACCCAGCAGGTTTTTGGCAGCGATGCCGTCACGGGCACCCAGAGCGGTACGGCAGCGAGCACGACCTTCAGCCAGCGGGACCGGCGCACGACGCTCACGGTCGCCACGGTCGGGACGGTCACCGGTACGCTCGGGACGATCGCCACGCGGTGCGTTGTTCGGCACCAGTGGACGTTCCTTCTCGATCGCAACCAGGGTCAGCGCCTGGCCATTGGTGGCCTTGCGCAGCAGCGCGGCAGCCAGGGCACGCGGGGTGCAACCGATGTCGGCGGTCAGGCGATCGAGCAGATCACCGTGGGTCGACTCGGCATCAGCCACCAGCGGCGACAGGCTGTTGGTCAGTTTCTTGATGCGAGCATCGAGGACAGCCTGGGCGTCCGGCAGGCGAACTTCAGCCACCTTCTGGCCCGTCACGCGCTCGATCACTTGCAGCATGCGACGCTCACGCGGGGTGACCAGCAGCAGTGCGCGACCTTCGCGACCGGCACGGCCAGTACGGCCGATACGGTGAACGTAGGATTCCGGATCGTACGGCATGTCCACGTTGAACACGTGGGTGATGCGCGGAACGTCCAGGCCACGGGCCGCGACGTCGGTCGCCACCACGATGTCCAGACGGCCATCCTTGAGGGAGTCGATCACGCGCTCACGCTGGTTCTGGGCAATGTCACCGTTCAGCGCAGCGGCTTTGTAGCCTTTGGCTTCCAGGGCGCTGGCCAGGTCCAGGGTCGCTTGCTTGGTGCGCACGAACATGATCAGCGCGTCGAAATCCTCGACTTCCAGCAGGCTCAGCACGGCCGAGGTCTTCTGGTCGGCGTGAACCAGCAGGTGAGCCTGCTCGATCGCGGTGACGGTCTGGGTCTTGGTCTGGATCTTCACGTGTTGCGGATCGCGCAGGTGGCGTTCGGCAATGGCGCGGATCGATTGCGGCAGGGTCGCCGAGAACAATACGGTCTGACGGGTCGCTGGCAGGGCCTTGAAGATGACTTCCAGGTCATCCATGAAACCCAGCTTGAGCATTTCGTCGGCTTCGTCGAGAACCAGGTGGTTCACGGTAGCCAGGACTTTCTCGTCGCGACGCAGGTGGTCACACAGGCGACCCGGAGTGGCGACAACAATCTGTGCGCCGTTACGGATGGCTTTCAGTTGTGGGCCCATCGGGGCACCGCCGTAGACGGCCACAACGGTAACGCCCGGCATTTGCTTGGCGTAGGTTTCAAAAGCGGTTGCTACTTGCAGCGCCAACTCTCGGGTTGGCGCCAGGATCAGGGCTTGCGGCTCGCGCTTGGCAGGATCGATGCAATGCAGGATCGGCAGGGCGAACGCAGCGGTTTTACCCGTACCGGTTTGCGCCTGGCCAATCATGTCGTGGCCGGCCATGATGATCGGGATCGATTGCTGCTGAATAGCCGAAGGTTCTTCGTAGCCGGTCGCAGCGACAGCGGCAAGAATATTCGGATTGAGATTAAAAGCGGCGAAGCCGCCGGTTTCCTGGGTCATGGGTCTGCCTCTAAGTGCATCCGCAAAGACCCATGCTCCAAAGCTGCGCATGCCGTGTTGAGACTCAAGAGTCGCCCTGGCTGCTTTGTCGGCGGGGATTTGCGAAAACGAATGAATGAAAAAAGAACGTCCTGGAAGCATCCGTTGTGCGGACATGCAACCGAAGCTGACTTCGGGGAATTGCGCTACCTTGACGCGGCCCGGCTAAAGGCCGGCGCGCACTATACCGGAATTCGCCCAAAAAGGGAGCTTTTTTTATCGCCAGACCTCGTTATGGGGCTCGTTGTCCTGGGCCTTGGGACAGTTGGCTAAAACGGTTCACCTTGCGGCGGCTTCCCCTGTGGTCATCAGGTTTCTTGGCTTCCCTGATCAAGTCGCCGGGCGAATGGCCTTGATCAATGACTGCAACGAATAGCCCAGTCGTGGCGCCAACGCCTCGGCCCTGGCGACCAGCCCTTGCAGATCAAGCATCTGATCCAGATCCGCCGGCACGATCAGGATCACGTTGCCCTCCTTCACCGGCAGTTCCCAATAGTGCCGGTGGTACAAGCCACGCAGCAACGCGGCCCCCAACGGTTTGCCATCATCGGTGGCCCATTGGTTGATCACCAGCCAGCCGCCTGGATTTAGGCGTTTCTGACAGTTTTCCAGGAAGCCCCAGGCCAGGTGCCCGACGCCCGGGCCGACATCGGTATATAGGTCAACGAAGATCAAATCCGCGGATTCGGCGGTTTCGAGCAGTTCCAGCGCATCGCCGACGCGGATATACAGCCTCGGGTCGTCATCCAGCCCCAGGTATTCAATGGCCAGGCGCGGCACGTCTGGACGCAGCTCGATGGCTTCGACATCTTCCAGCGGCAGGAACTTCAGGCAGGCCTGAGTCAGCGTCCCCGCGCCCAAGCCAAGGAACAAGGCACTCTCAGGCTGTTCATGACACAACGCACCGATGAGCATGGCGCGGGTGTAATCGTATTCGAGCCAGCTCGGATCCGCCGTGAACACGCAGCTTTGCTCGATGGCATCGCCGAACTCGAGAAACCGGTAATCGGCCACTTCGAAGACTCGGATCATGCCGAACTCGTCGTGCACCTCGGCGAGCAGACGCTCGTCGCGCTCCTCTGTCATTTCGTCTCCTGATAACTGCCGGACGGGTTGCGGCACCGCGCTGGACCCGCACGCCAACCGGGCAAAGGTGCGATTGTCCGCGAAGCGACGCAAACAGGTCACGCACTAATTGCTGATAACATGGCCCTCCGAGCGTAAATCACCTAGAGATCATGATGAGCCAACCCTGGAGCCCTGACAGCTGGCGTGCCCTGCCGATCCAGCAACAACCCCGCTACCCTGATGCCGCGCACCTGCTGCAGGTGGAGCAGACCCTGGCCAGTTATCCGCCGTTGGTGTTCGCCGGTGAGGCCCGGGAGTTGCGCCGTCAGTTCGCCGAGGTAACCCAGGGCCGGGCCTTCCTGCTTCAGGGCGGCGATTGTGCCGAAAGCTTTGCCGAGTTCTCGGCGGCGAAGATTCGCGACACCTTCAAGGTCTTGCTGCAAATGGCGATCGTCATGACCTTTGCCGCCGGCTGCCCGGTGGTCAAGGTCGGGCGCATGGCCGGACAGTTCGCCAAGCCGCGCTCGGCCAACGACGAAACCATCGACGGTGTGACATTGCCGGCCTACCGGGGCGACATCGTCAACGGTATCGGTTTCGACGAAAAAAGCCGCGTACCGGACCCTGAGCGGTTGTTGCAGTCCTACCACCAGTCCACCGCCACGCTGAACCTGTTGCGCGCTTTCGCCCAAGGCGGGTTCGCCGATCTGCACCAGGTGCACAAGTGGAACCTGGATTTCATCGCCAATTCAGCCCTGGCGGAAAAATACAGCCACCTGGCCGACCGCATCGATGAAACCCTGGCCTTCATGCGTGCCTGCGGCATGGACAGCTCGCCGCAATTGCGCGAAACCAGTTTTTTTACCGCCCACGAAGCGCTGCTGCTCAATTACGAAGAAGCCTTTGTGCGCCGTGACAGCCTGACCAACGATTATTACGACTGCTCGGCCCACATGCTGTGGATTGGCGACCGCACCCGTCAACTGGACGGCGCCCATGTCGAATTCCTGCGCGGGGTGAACAACCCGATCGGGGTCAAGGTCGGCCCGAGCATGGACCCTGACGACCTGATCCGCCTGATCGATGTGCTCAACCCGGACAACGACCCGGGCCGACTGAACCTCATCGCGCGGATGGGCGCCAACAAGGTCGGCGACCATCTGCCGCCGCTGTTGCGGGCCGTGCAGCGTGAAGGCCGGCAGGTGCTGTGGAGCTCCGACCCGATGCACGGCAATACGATCAAGGCCAGCAGCGGCTACAAGACCCGGGACTTCGCGCAGATCCTTGGCGAAGTGAAGCAGTTCTTCCAGGTCCACGAAGCCGAAGGCACCTATGCCGGCGGGATTCACATCGAAATGACAGGGCAGAACGTCACCGAGTGCATCGGCGGTGCCCGGCCGATCACCGAGGACGGGCTGTCGGACCGCTACCACACCCACTGCGACCCGCGGATGAATGCCGATCAGTCGCTGGAGTTGGCGTTCCTGATTGCCGAGACGTTGAAGCAGGTTCGACGGTAAATCGTTCAGTTTGCAGCGACTGAACCACCGCCTTCGCGAGCAAGCCCGCTCCCACAGTTGATCGGCGATGAATATGATTTGTGTGTTCGACCCGGTCTACTGTGGGAGCGGGCTTGCTCGCGAAGAGGCCCGCTCAGTCACCACCGATCTGGGCCAACGCCAACGCCAACCGAACCCCACCCACCCGCTGGCAATTGAGCTGAACCCGCTCCAGCCCCAGCCAATCGGCCATGCGCCGCAGATTGATCGCCAAGGCCTGCACCCCCTCCTCGTCCAGCCCCGGCTCTTCCTCGTGCACCGCATGCACCGCCAACCGACCCAAGGCCCGCTCCGCCCGCAGGTCCACCCGTGCCGCGATGCGTTCATTGTGCAGGAACGGCAACACGTAATAGCCGTAAACCCGCTTGTGAGCGGGGGTGTAGATCTCCAGCCGATAGCGGAAATCAAACAGCCGCTCGGTGCGGCTGCGCTCCCAGACCAGCGAGTCGAAGGGTGACAACAAGGCACTGGCCGCCACTTTGCGGGGGATTTTCGCAGCGGGTCGACACCAGGCGGGTTGCTTCCAGCCCTGCACCTCGCAGCGCAGCAGTTCACCGGCCTCCTCCAACTCGGCCAGCCGCCCACGGCTGTCGGCAGGATCCAGGCGAAAGTAATCGCGCAAATCTTTCTCGGTGCCCACGCCCAGGGCCTCAGCGGCGTGCAGCAACAAGGCGCGCTGAGCCTGGGCTTCGTCCGGCTGCGATTGTTGCAGGACCGAGGCCGGAAACACCCGCTCCGGCAAATCGTAAAGCCGCTCGAACCCGCGTCGTCCCGCCACCGTGACCTCGCCTGCGGCAAACAGCCATTCCAACGCATGTTTTTCAGCGCTCCAGTCCCACCAGGGCCCGGCCTTTTCTCGACGCGTGGAAAGGCTGCCCGCACCGATGGCGCCCTGCTCCCGGACCGAATCCAGCACGCGGCGAATGATGTCCTGGCGTTCACGACCGAAACGCGCCAATTGTTGGTAGATACCTTCGCCACGGGACGCACGGGCCATGCGCCAGCGCATCAGCGGGTACATCGACATCGGCAGCAGCGACGCTTCATGGCCCCAATATTCGAACAGCGTGCGGCGGCGTCCCCGGCTCCAGGCCGCTTGATCGAGCAAATCGGGGTTGTATTGACCTAGACGAGAGAACAGCGGGAGATAGTGCGAGCGCACCAATGCATTGACGGAATCGATCTGCAGGACGCCGAGGCGTTCGATCAGGCGATTGAGACGAGAGGGTTGGATCGAAGCCGACGCTGACCGCCCATCGAATCCTTGGGCGGACAACGCCAGACGCCGGGCCTGTTTGAGGGTAAAGGACAGAGTCGCGGGCATGGAGATCTCCTTGTCTGCTCGCAACCTACCTCACCGATAAGGGGTTTGTGTAGGGAAGGATGGCTCATTTGTGCATTGGGTCATCCCAAAATGGCCGAACCACTTCCTGTTCCACGTCGGCACGACTGACGCCGATGTCCTTGAGCGCCTCGTCGCTCATACCGGCAAGTAATTCGCGTTCATGGTGCAATTCGTACCAGCGACTAAACTTGTGCAACAGGGCGCTGACCGAGAAGCCGTGGGAGAGTTTTTCTATCAGTAGATAACCTTTCTGACCTTTCATCGTGATGTCCTCCGTTGGGGATGGCTCAAGTCTCGCGCTAACGCTAAGATCAATCCAACGAATGTTTCTTATGCAATACATCTCGGAGATTGATCAATTGTCGAGTTACCCGAGCATCGATACCGAAGTGCTGCGCACCTTTGTCGCCATCGCGGACCAGGGCGGCTTCACCCGTGCCGGTGAATTGGTCAATCGCACGCAATCGGCCGTCAGCATGCAGATGAAGCGGCTGGAAGAAGATGTATTGCAGCGGCGCTTGTTCGAGCGTGACGGACGCCAAGTCAAGCTCACCGCCGAAGGCCAGGTGTTGCTGGGTTACGCCCGACGGATCCTCAAGCTGCACAGCGAGGTGTTCAACACCCTGCGCGAGCCGCACATGGTTGGCACGGTGCGCATCGGTACGCCGGACGACTATGTGATGCGGTTCCTGCCGGGGATCCTGCAGCGCTTCGCCCAGTTCTATCCGTTGATCGAAATCGAAGTGCACTGCGAATCGTCCAAGCAGTTATTACTGCGCCAGGACCTGGACCTGTCCATTGTCACCCGCAAACCGGGGGACGAAATCGGCCAGTTGCTGCGCAAGGAACGTTTTGTCTGGGCCGAAGCGGCCTGCTTCAACGTTCATGAACAAACGCCGCTACCGCTGGCGATGTTCAACAGTGACTGTTTCTGTCGGCAATGGGCCTGCAACGCGCTGGATGCCATGGGCCGCGATTATCGAGTGGCCTACAACAGTTCGAGCCTGTCGGCACTCATGGCGGTAGTGGGCGCGGGCCTGGCGATCACCGCGCAACTTGAAAGCCTGCTGACCCCGGACATGCGTGTACTGGGCGAGGCCGAGGACCTGCCGGAACTGCCCGAGGCCAGCATCATGCTGATCCGCAACTTGCACAATCCGTCGCCGATCACCGAGTGCCTGGCCGAGCACATCGTCGAAGGCTTCAAACTTTAAGGGCGAGCAGCACCGCGCAGAGCACCAGGAACCCGCAGAACAGCCCGCGCAACAGACGCTCCGGCAAGGCGTGGGCGACCTTCACTCCCCAACTGATACTCAGCAGACCACCAACGGCCAGCGGCAGGCCGATGCTCCAGTCCACCTCATGGTGATAAGCGTAAGTGGCAAGGGTCACGCCGGTACTGGGCAAGGCCAGCGCCAGGGACAACCCTTGGGCAACCACCTGGGTGGTGCCGAACAGGCTGGTCAGGATTGGCGTCGCGACGACAGCTCCGCCGACACCGAACAGGCCCCCCATGGTGCCCGAGGCTGCCCCCAGCACACCGAGCCACGGCCAGCCATGACGCATCTCTGCCGAAGCCGGCGCGGTGGCGGCGAACATTCGGATGAAATTATAGGCAGTCAGGGCGATCAGGAACGCCACGAAACCGATGCGCATGTTTTGCGCATCAATGCCTACGGCCCAGATCGAGCCCAGCCAGGCAAAGCAAAACCCCATCGACGCGAGCGGCAGCACATGGCGCAACTCGATGCGATTGCGCTGGTGATATCGCCACAGCGCGAGCATCACGTTGGGGACCACCATCACCAGGGCCGTGCCTTGGGCCTGTTGCTGGTCAAGGCCGAACCAGACGCCCAGCACCGGAATGGCAATCAGCCCGCCACCAATCCCGAACAATCCCCCCAAGGTGCCCAAAGCGGCACCGAACAATATAAAAATCGCAAACTCGAACACAGACCACTCCCCCTTTATCAGGGTGCTTATCCTACGCAGTCAGCACCGGCGGGGAAACGGAGCATCGGGTCAGATCGTGCGAATTATCTAGCGCATTAAACATTCGTCCGCTAGATTTGTACCAATCATCGATTGAAGGTTCTGCCATGAGTACCCAGCGCAACACCCCCGAAGCTTGCGAAGCCCTGTTGCTCGACAACCAGGTCTGTTTTGCCTTGCACTCAACATCATTGCTGATGACCAAGGTCTACAAACCGCTGCTCCAGGCCCTGGGCCTGACATATCCGCAATACCTGGCGATGATGGTGTTGTGGGAAAAGGACGGCTTGACGGTTGGAGAAATCAGCACGCGCCTGCTCACCGACCCCGGCTCGCTGACGCCGTTACTCAAGCGCCTGGAGGCCGAAGGCCTGTTGAGCCGCACCCGCAGCCGTGAAGACGAGCGCGTGGTGATTGTCGAATTGACCGAACAAGGCCGCGCCCTGCAAGAAAAGGCCCTGGACATTCCTCAATGCATCCTCGCCGCCAGCGGCCAGACCCTGGAGCAGTTGAAGAAGCTGCAACTTGACCTGCAAGCGCTGCGTGGGCATTTGCAGGACAGCCTCTGACTGGCCCGTGTTCTAGCGCACTTGTTCGCGAACACAGCGGTACATCCAATATCCCCGCCAACTGCCCCTCCGTTATCGCGAGCAAGCTCGCTCCCGCAGGGTTGCTGGATGACGCGACCCTGCAAATACCCGTCAGCCAATGTAGGAGCGAGCTTGCTCGCGATAGCGGCTGCCCTTGCCTGCCTATCCTCGGTACAAACTTCGTTAGCATCATGAAACCCCTCTAGCCAGGGGCCTACACGCCTCTTCAGCTTATATATCAGCAATTTCTCGAAAATTTAGCTTGCGCGCAAAACATTAGCGCTATACATTCGCCTCACACCTACTTAGCGCGCAAACATTTAGCGCGAAACACCCACCCTGAAGCGAGGCTCTCATCATGCAAACTCTCAACACCGCAATCTCAACCTCCACCGGCGACCGTGATGGTCGTGCCATCTCCAGCGACAACATCCTCGACGTCAAGCTGACCACCCCAACTGTTTGACCAACCCGCACCTGACCCCGAACAAGGAGATATACATGAACACGCTCAGCAAAGCTTTGACCGGTACTCTTCTCGCCCTCAGCGTCGGCAGCGCTTTCGCCGACGACCTCGTGGAGCACAACACCCAGGCGTTTCTCGATGCCCTGAATGCCGGCACCGGCAAGCCTCTGGAACAGCTGTCGCCCAAGGATGCCCGCGCCGTACTGGTCGGGGCCCAGGCCGGGGTAAAACTGTCCTTGCCCAAGGCGGATGTCAGCGAGAAAACCATCCAGGTCGATGGCCAGCCGATCAACTTGACCATCGTGCGTCCGGCCGGGGTCAAGGGCGAATTGCCCGTGTTCATGTTCTTCCACGGCGGTGGCTGGGTGTTGGGGGACTTCCCGACCCACGAACGGCTGGTTCGGGATCTGGTGGCAGGCTCGGGGGCTGTCGCGGTATTCGTCAACTACACGCCTTCACCCGAGGCGCACTACCCGGTGGCGATCAACCAGGCTTACGCCGCAACGAAGTGGGTCGCCGAACATGGCAAACAGATCAACGTCGACGGCAAGCGCCTGGCCGTTGCGGGCAACAGCGTCGGCGGCAACATGGCGGCGGTCGTGGCACTGATGGCCAAGGACAAAGGTACGCCGGCGATCCGCTTCCAGGCGCTGTTGTGGCCGGTGACTGATGCGAGCTTCGAGACCGCGTCCTACAACCAGTTCGCCGAAGGGCACTTCCTCAGCAAGAACATGATGAAGTGGTTCTGGGACAACTACACCACCGACGCCGGACAGCGCAACGAGATCTATGCGTCTCCGCTGCGGGCCACCACTGCGCAGCTCAAGGGCCTGCCGCCCGCGCTGGTACAGACCGCCGAGGCCGATGTGCTGCGTGATGAAGGCGAAGCCTACGCCCGCAAACTCGACGCAGCCGGTGTGCCTGTCACAGCCGTGCGCTACAACGGCATGATCCATGACTATGGTCTGCTCAATGTGGTGAGCCAGGTGCCAGCGGTGCGTTCGGCCATGTTGCAGGCGTCCGAAGAGCTCAAGCAACATTTGAAATGATGGTGTCAGGCACAGCCTTTGCGGTGAGAAAGCTGCTGGGCAAGCCCTGAAATAAAAAAGCCCGACTCAAAGGTCGGGCTTTTTTCATACACAAGACTTCGCTTATTTAGCGCGGCCTTTGTAGGAGCCGCCTTCGCGGGTATCGATCTCGATCATGTCGCCGATTTCGATGAAGTCAGCTACCGACAGCTCGGTACCGTTCTTCAGTTTGGCAGGCTTCATCACCTTGCCGGAAGTGTCGCCGCGAGCCGAACCTTCGGTGTAGTCAACCTGACGCACGATGGTGGTCGGCAGTTCTACGGAAACCAGGCGCTCCTCGAAGAACACCGCTTCGCAGACGTCGGTCATGCCTTCTTCGATGAACGGCAGAACGGCCTCGATGTCTTCGGCGTTCAGCTCGTACATGGTGTAGTCAGTGGTGTCCATGAACGTGTAGGTGTCGCCGCTGATGAAGGACAGGGTCACTTCCTTGCGGTCGAGGATCACGTCATCCAGTTTGTCGTCGGCGCTGTAGACGATCTCGGTCTTGTAACCGGTCAGCAGGTTCTTCAGCTTGGTCTTCATGATCGCGCTGTTACGACCCGACTTGGTGAACTCAGCTTTCTGAACCAGCCAAGGATCGTTTTCGAGACGGATCACGGTCCCGGGTTTCAGTTCTTTACCAGTTTTCATTGCGAATATCCGAATTTGGATGGGATTTACAAAAATCTAGGCCGCGTATCATATCCAATTTACATAAAACTTCACCAGCGCCGCGGCAAGATCGGGTCGCGAGGCCTGTTCCAGACACCACGCCTGGGCATGTTCGGCCAGTTCCCGGTGCTGTTCGCGGGCGGCTTTCCAGTGCTCGGTCATGTCCTGGCCGGCATTCCAGGCGCGCCAGAGACCGTTGATCGCCTTTTGCGTCGCCTCCGGCAGTCCGTGGGTATACAGCCTGAGGAACGCCTCGAGTTTTTCCAGGTGGACGTCTTCCTCCTGCTGGTAGATGTGCCAGAGCAGTGGTCGGCCAGCCCACTGGGCGCGGACGAAGGAGTCTTCGCCACGCACGGCATTGAAATCGCAGCACCACAGAAGCTGATCGTATTGATCCTGCCGGACGAATGGCAGCACCTGAACGGTCAGGCGGCCACGTCGATGCACCGCTCCCGCTTTCAGGCCATCCACACCAAGCCAACGCCCAACATCGCCCAGCACCCGCCCTTCGGGAACCAGCACATGAAAGGCCTGGACATCGGCGGCCATGGCGTCGAACCAGCTGGCAAGCCCGGCGTTCTCGTAGGCAAAAAGCGAGATCAGGCAAGTATCCGGCGCCCGAACGACGCCCAATCCTTGCAGGAACATGCGTTGCGCCTCGGCATCCTGCTGGAATCGCTGACGACGTTCCAGCAGCCCCGCCTCGCGCAACAGGCCCCCTGTCCCCGGCTGGAAGCCTGGAAAAAAGAAATACTTCTGCACGTGTTTGTATTTGACCGACGGTAAGCCGTGGCAACCGATGACCCAGTCCTCAGCACTCAGATAGTCGAGGTTCATCCACAATGGCGCGGGTTGCCGTTCAGTCATCGCGTCCATGTAGGCACTCGGCAACTGGCAGGCGAATGCGGCGATCACCACATCGGCGGCCTCGGTGGACGGCCAGACTTGGGGCCAGTGACGCACGTTTACGCCCTGCTGCCACTGCTCGGAAAGGGTGATGTCGATTTCCGGGCACAGCCGTTCGAAGGCTCGCAAGTCGTCGACCCATAGCCGCACGGCGCATCCATGCTCGGCCACCAACTGACGCGCCAGGCGCCAGGTAACGCCAATGTCGCCAAAGTTATCGACGACGGTGCAAAAAATATCCCAGCGCACGGTCATTTCCGACTCCTTGTGGCAAAGGCCTGATTGTCCCGAATAACATGATCATGCAGAAGAGCCGACGGCGATTATTCTTCATGCGACAATCATCGCCATCCCATGACTCTGCCAGGAAGCAGCCATGCCTGATCACCCGCCAGCCCCGCGCCTCTCAGCCTTGCAACTGACATTCAGCATTGCCCTGGGCCTGTGGCTGGGGTTCCTCGCCATCGTCCTCACCGGCTGGCTGCTATCGAGATGGTTCCTCGCTGACCAACTGGCTCCGGTGGCTGCGGCCGTCCATCAGCTGGCACAACCGTCGGCGGTGCAACCGGCACCGGAGCCGCCGGCGCCAATGTTCGAGCAGTACCAGCAGAACCTGCAAAGGAACGAGCAGCGCCAGGCGCTGGAACAGGTGCGCAGTAATCCGCGCAACCTGTCCAACCCCAAGTGCCAGTTCTGGCTGCAACAGGACCAGAACGCGCCCAGCGACAAGAGCCGGGCCAATGTCCTGCAATTCTGCGAATAAACCATGAACAAACAGACCGTCCACCAATTGATTCTCGACAAGCTCAAGATTGATCTCGACATTGCCGAGCGCGCGGCGCAAACCGCGTACGAAACCGCGACCCACGAAGAAAACATCGCCGAGAACAAGTACGACACCCTTGGCCTGGAGGCGTCATACCTCGCCGCCGGGCAAGCCAGGCGCGTGGAAGAGATCCGTCAGGCGCTCGCCCTGTGCCAAGCCCTGCCGCTCAGGCCCTACGACGCGCAGCGCGGCATTACGGTCGGCACGCTGATAGGCCTGGAAGATGAGGATAGCCGCCAGCAATGGCTGTTCCTGGCTCCGGATGCGGCGGGGTTGAAAGTTTCGCTGGTAGGGCAACCGATCACGGTCATCACCCCTCGCTCGCCGCTGGGCCGGGGCCTGCTGGGCAAGTTCGAAGGGGATGAGGTGGAGATCGTGGTGGCGGGCGCCCGGCAACAGTTCGCTGTCACCGAGGCGATCTAGCAGGCTGGGACTTAGTGCACCGGAAGTTCGACACCGTCGAACAACTCTTCGAGTTCCTGCTTGTTGTGGCACTGGATGGCCTTGGCCATGACTTCGCGGGTCAGGTGCGGCGCGAATTTCTCGATGAAATCGCACATGAAACCACGCAGGAAGGTGCCGCGGCGGAAGCCGATCTTGGTCACGCTGGATTCGAACAGTTCGCTGGCATCCAGCACCACCAGGTCATTGTCGAGCTTGGTATCGACCGCCATTTTCGCCACGATGCCTACCCCCAGGCCGAGACGCACGTAAGTCTTGATCACGTCTGCGTCGGCGGCGGTGAACACCACTTTCGGGGTCAGGCCACGGTGGCTGAAGGCCTCGTCGAGCTTCGATCGGCCGGTGAAACCGAAGACGTAGGTCACGATCGGGTATTCGGCCAGGGCTTCGAGGGTCAGCTTCGGCAGCTTGGTCAACGGATGGCCCTGGGGCACGACGACGCAGCGGTTCCAGCGATAGCACGGCATCATCACCAGGTCCCCGAACAACTCCAGGGCCTCGGTGGCGATGGCGAAATCCACGGTACCGTCAGCGGCCATCTCGGCGATCTGCATCGGCGAGCCCTGGTGCATGTGCAGCGCCACGTCCGGGTATTGCTTGATGAAATTGCTGATCACCGGAGGCAGCGCATACCGTGCCTGGGTGTGGGTGGTGGCGATCGACAGGGTGCCCTTTTTCTCGTTGGAGAACTCCTGGGCGATCTGCTTGATGCTTTCGACTTTGCGCAGGATCTCGCCAGCCGTGGTGATGATCCGCTCCCCGGCCGGAGTCACGCGAGTCAGGTGCTTGCCGCTGCGGGCGAAGACTTCCACGCCCAGTTCGTCTTCCAATAGACGGATCTGCTTGCTGATGCCGGGTTGCGACGTATAAAGGCTTTGGGCAGTAGCGGAAACGTTGAGGTCGTGGTGCGCCACTTCCCAGATGTAGCGCAGTTGTTGAAGCTTCATATGTATCCCTCAAAGCAGTTGGACGCCACGGGCATCAGCGACGGTATATAACTATATGGAAGGTTATGACAATAAATCTAGAACTTTTTATAAAAAGCCATCATTTAGCCTCACGCCTCTCCCTGGCGTCGACGTTGCATCAGCGGCACCAGATAGACTGGCACACGGGATAACTGCAATACCCGTGCAGCGGTCCGACCCAAGGGGGTCTCGCCGCTTGCCCCTTGGCAATGACTGCCTACGATCAGCAAATCGACGGAGAGTTTCGCCGCCTGCTCCAGAATGACCTGGGAAGGATCACCCTGGTAAACCCTGACCGATTTGATCAGCTTCAAGTCCTGCTGCCCCTCTCCCAGCTCCTCACGAAAGCTGTCGAGCACTCGCTGCTCGATATTGGCCATTACCGTATTCAGACCCTGGCGATGAAATTCGTTCAGCGCCTGCTCGTCGAGATAACTCTGCAACACCGATTCGGCGAACAGCCCCATCGGTTCTACCGCATGCACCACATACAACTCGGCTTCAAACGTCCGTGCCAACGCCAAGGCATGCTGCATCACATAAGGGGCGTAAAGTCCCAGGTCTGTGGCGTACAGCATCGAACGAATCATGTGACCTCCTCGCGTGCCAAGATGGCGGAGATTGATTCAGCTTAGCAGTGCCTTGGAGAGTGCGGCGTGCGGTGTAACGTCCCGAACCACGGGCACTAAGGCTTGACTTCGTTACTGATGCCATGGGGCACATGACCGGTGGCGACCACCTCGCGAGCCAGTTCGCAATGACCGGTCTGGTCGTCGAAAAAAACGTCGGCGGCGAACGCTTCAAGGAAGGCTGATTTGGTCAGGCCGCCGAGAAACAAAGACTCGTCCAGACGGATATCCCATTCACGCAGCGTCCGGATCACCCGCTCATGGGCCGGAGCCGAACGGGCCGTGACCAGCGCCGTGCGAATGGGGCAGGCGTCCTCGGGAAACTCGCGCTGCAACGCATTGAGCGCCGCAAGGAAGCCCTTGAATGGCCCGCCTCGCAGCGGTTCGCGAGCCGCCTGACGCTCGCTGGCCTGGAACGCTTCCAGGCCGCCGGCCTGATAGACACGCTCCGATTCATCGGAAAACAGCACCGCATCGCCATCGAAGGCAATGCGCAGTTCCTCGCTGGCGGCGCGGCTGGCCCCACCCGACAAGATAGTCGCCGCGGCAAACCCCGCGTCCAAGGCACTGCGCACGTCTTCAGCATGGGTGGACAAAAACAGGTCGCAGCCGAACGCCTTGAGGTAGGGATAAGGACTGCGACCGCCGACGAACGCTGCCCGCGAGATCGCCAGGCCGTAATGGTGAATCGAGTTGAAAACGCGAAGGCCGGTGTCGGCGCTGTTGCGCGAAACCAGGATCACCTCGACCCGGGCACGCCCCAGGTGCTCGTTGAGGTTCAACAGTTTTTGCACCAGGGCGAACGCATCCCCGGGCGCCAGGACTTCGTCTTCGTGCTCGATCTGGTACTGCCGATAGGCTTCGACACCACTCGACAGATACACCTTGTGGCTTTCACTCAGGTCGAACAAAGCCCGCGACGAAATCGCCAGCACCAGTTTGTCGTCGATGTTATTTGCCATGTCGCTCCCCCTTCGTCGGCTCAGCGGTTACGCCGATCCATGAACGCCAGCGTCTGATACAAGGCTTCGATCTTAGGCAGTTCGCACCCCGCCGCTTTCGCTGCCGCCAACGGCCGACCGTAAATTGCCTCCAGTTCCAATGGGCGTCGGTGGGCGTAGTCGTGATGCATGCTCGGCCAGTAGTCGGGCATCTTCTCGGTCATGCTGAACAGGTACTCGGCGTAGCCCGGCGCGATGTGATGGCCGCAGGCTTGCGCACCGCATACCACCTCGCCCATCAGCGCCTGGATCAAGCCGCGACTGTCGACATCAGCCATCAACGGCGTGGTACTGGCGCCCAGCAGGACTGACAGACCGTTGTACGGCACGTTCCACACCAGTTTCTGCCAGCGGGCCTGTTGCAGGTCAGGCATCGCCTGGGAATCGATACCGGCGGTACGAAACAATGTCGTCGCCTCTTCGACAATCGCCATGCGTTCCGCCTGGTCGCTACCAGGTCCACTGTGATAACCGATATTGACCGCGCCGAGAGCCTGGTGGGCGACGACCCCAGGGCCGACGCGGTGCACGCAGACCAGGCACAGGCCGCCGAGCAGATGCAGCGAATCGGGGAGCAAAGGTCGCAGATCGTCTTCGACATCGAGGCCATTTTGCAGCAGCAGGACTCTCGCCCCCTCGGCACCGGCCTGGATGATGGCCGGGGCCAGGTCGGCGTTGCTGGTGGTCTTGGCACCGACCAGCAACCAGTCACAGGGCGGCATATCGGCCGCCGAGCGATATGCCTGGACCGGGTTGAGGGTCAGCGCGCCGTGCACCGCGCTGTCGACCTGCAAGCCGTGTTCGGCCACCGCACCGAACTCGCTGCGCAGCAAAAAGTGCACGTCATAACCGGCACGTGCCAGCATCACCCCATAGAATCCGCCGATCGCACCGGTGCCGATCATTCCGATCCGCGGTTTAGCGCCTGCCTGCATCTTTGCAACTCCTCTGGTAAACGGCCCTGCACACTATCAGCGTGAGCGGCATGGCATGCAATCTCCATTACATCCGCTAACGAATCTGTTGCAGGCCCGCCTCGAAGGCTTCTTACCCAGCCAATAGGGCATTAAACCCGACCTTGCCCATTGTCGAGCGGCCTCGTAACGCGATAAGGTTCGGCTCCCCGGCGCGCTTAATATCCGCTGTGCACCGCCGCGCGGGGATCGCTGGCGGCCGGCACCCGTGACCTGACGAGTAACACGATGGCTGATTTACCGATCAATGACCTTAACGTCGCCTCCAACGAGACCCTCATCACGCCTGACCAACTCAAGCGTGATATCCCCCTGAGCGACGCTGCCCTGCGCACCGTGACCAAAGGCCGGGAAGTCATCCGCAACATTCTCGACGGCACCGATCATCGCCTGTTCGTGGTCATCGGGCCCTGCTCGATCCATGACATCAAGGCCGCCCACGAATACGCCGAGCGCCTGAAAGTCCTGGCTGCGGAAGTGTCCGACACCTTGTACCTGGTGATGCGGGTGTATTTCGAGAAGCCTCGGACCACAGTCGGCTGGAAAGGCCTGATCAACGACCCGTACCTGGATGACTCCTTCAAGATCCAGGATGGCCTGCACATCGGTCGGCAGTTGCTGCTGGACCTGGCGGAAATGGGGCTGCCCACCGCCACCGAAGCCCTGGACCCGATCTCCCCGCAATACTTGCAGGACCTGATCAGTTGGTCGGCCATCGGTGCGCGCACCACCGAATCCCAGACCCACCGCGAGATGGCTTCCGGCCTGTCCTCGGCCGTAGGCTTCAAGAACGGCACCGATGGCGGCCTTACCGTGGCGATCAACGCCCTGCAATCGGTTTCCAGCCCCCACCGCTTCCTGGGGATCAACCAGGAAGGCGGCGTGTCGATCGTGACCACCAAGGGCAACGCCTACGGCCACGTGGTACTGCGCGGTGGCAACGGCAAGCCGAACTACGATTCGGTCAGCGTCGCGCTGTGTGAACAGGCACTGAACAAAGCGAAGATCAAGCCGAACATCATGGTCGACTGCAGCCACGCCAACTCCAACAAGGACCCAGCGCTGCAGCCGCTGGTGATGGAAAACGTCGCCAACCAGATCCTGGAAGGCAACCAGTCGATCATCGGCCTGATGGTCGAAAGCCACTTGAACTGGGGCTGCCAGGCGATCCCGAAAGACCTCGCCGATTTGCAGTACGGCGTTTCCATCACCGATGCCTGCATCGACTGGAGCGCTACCGAGAACACCCTGCGCAGCATGCACGCCAAGCTCAAGGATGTACTGCCGAAGCGCCAGCGCAGCTGATCGACCCGCTTTAGCTCATAAAAAGCACCGCATAAAAAAACGCCGGACTCTTCAGCCCGGCGTTTTTTTATGGGGATTCGTTTTTTCAGAGCTTCGCCGCATGCCTCTGGTGACGCTCCATGTAGCGCTCCACGTAGGAACAGGACGGGATCACCGTGTAGCCCATTTCCTCGGCGTATTGCAGCGCCCGTTCTGTCAGCGCCGCCGCAATGCCCCTGCCGCGCAAGGCGTTGGGCACGAAGGTGCGATAGATATCCAGGGTCTGCTTGCCCAGGTCCATATAGGTCAGATACGCACGATGACCGTCCACATTGGTCTCGAACTGATGACCAGCCTGGTCATGGTGGATGGACAACGCCTCGCTCATCACTACTCCTCGCGGGTCTGAATGCTGACCCCTACCTTACCGATGTTTTTCCGGCGAAGGAACAACTACGCCACCCCGTGCCTTCCTGGTCACCGAGCGCCAAAACCGAACCGCTCAAACCCGAGCACGTCGTGAATAGTAGGCACCAATGACGCAAATGCTCAAGGCACGCCTGTCATCGAAGGGGTAAACCTCGTCGGGTTTATCGATTGAGCGCCATCGTCGCGCTGTAATCGGTCACGGTGCAATAGCTGAACATCGCCAGTTGTTGAGTCTTGAGACGAGCGTGCGCAGTTAAAGTCACCGCCCAATACCAATAAAGATGCTTGGGCGCCTGCGCAAAAAATGAACAAAAGTATAGGTTAATCAATAAGCAACGACGTTAGCGCAAGCCGAAAGAGTTCAACCGCTAACGGAACTTTTTTTCAGCCGCGCGCTCCAGTCAGGGGCTTGACGCTGTGTTTTTTTTCAACGACCCAACAGAAAAGTTGCTCGAAAAAGAATCACCGCCTACAATTTTTTTGCTTCTTGCGCTACGTCAGTTTACTTACTACAAGTAATGGGTAGTATGTACGCCGGCTAACTCCCCAGTCTGGGGAGCAGTCCACAATAGAAAGTCCTTGAAGGGGAACACGATGAACAACGTTCTGAAATTCTCTGCTCTGGCCCTGGCCGCAGTTCTGGCTACCGGTTGCAGCAGCGCATCCAAAGAAACCGAAGCACGTCTGACTGCTACCGAAGACGCAGCAGCTCGCTCCCAGGCTCGTGCAGACGAAGCCTACCGTAAAGCTGATGAAGCTCTGGCTGCTGCTCAAAAAGCACAACAGACTGCTGACGAAGCTAACGAGCGTGCTCTGCGCATGCTGGAAAAAGCTAGCCGCAAGTAATAGTCCCTCGGGATTGTTATCGAGCCGACCCATCGTTGGGTCGGCTTTTTATTGCCCGGTGTTTTCCAGGCAATAAAAAACCCGCCGGCATTGTGAAACGCCGGCGGGTTGCTTCAGGTTCTCTTATTGCTGCAGGTCGATCGGTGCACTCGACACCATCGGTGCCGACGTATTCGGCACGGCGACTTCTACCGGCAGGCCATCTTCGGCAGCCACGACGTCCCGCACCACATCCCAGTTCATGCGCTGATTGCTGGTGATGTCCTCACGCTTGAGCATCGCATTGATCACAGCGGTGTGCTTGTCCACCACCGACGGGTTGCCCTTGTCGTCCAGCGGCGTATGAGCTTCCAGATACACCTTGCCGCCGCTCACGCCCAGCTTGTACGGGTCGTTGATAATCCGCACCGACGTCCCCACCGGCACCATGCCGGCCATTTCCAGGACGTTGTTGTTGAACATCCGGAAGCAACCGTGGCTGGTACGCATGCCGATGCCGAACTTCTTGTTCGAACCATGGATCAGATAGCCCGGCGTACCCAGGGTGAACTTGAACGGCCCCAGCGGGTTATCGGGACCGGCCGGCACCACATTTGGCAGCGGGTCACCGTCGGCAGCATGTTCGGCCTTGATCGAGGCTGGTGGGGTCCAGGTCGGGTTTGGCGTCTTGGCGATGATGCTGGTATGGGCGATTGGCGAACCCCAGCCCTCACGACCAATCCCCAGCGGGAAGGTGTAGACCACGTTCCGGCCTTTGGGGAAGTAGTAGAGGCGGTATTCGGCAAGGTTGATCACGATGCCCTCCCGCGGACCTGGCGGCAGGATGAAGCGGGTCGGCAGCACGATTTCAGTACCTGCGCCCGGCAACCAGGGATCGACCCCCGGGTTGGCGGCGACCATCTCGCTGTAACCCAGGTCATAGGTGGTGCCCAGGTCAGCGAAGGTGTCTTCGTATTTGGCCTTGATCACCTGCACCTGGCCGACAATGTCTTCACCCGGCGGTGGCAAAGGCAGCTCCAATGCGGCAACGGGCCCCGCCATACACAGGGCGGCAAGTGACAGGCAGCGGGCGACGGCAGGCAAGCGCGGCAACATCCGGGAAATCCTTCGCAGATCGAACAAGGGTATGAAAACGGCGATTGTACACTGCCGCCCATTAATTCGGGGAGGTTGGCAATGAGCGTCCGATATGCAGCATTACTTCTGGCGCCCACAAGATTGGCTCCCACCACAGAAGTCGTCCTTCGGAGTTGGGCAATTACAACTCGAACCGCAGCTCAGGCCAGATCGGCGACGTGCCACGCTTCTGGGATTCCAGGATCGCCCGGCACAATGAGCACAGGCGATGGTCCTGGAAAATCTTGCGATCAACCCCTGACCAGCGCGGCTGTGCCGGGAGCAGGCTGCCACAGAGGGTCCGATCGGCCGAGCCGCCAAGCTCCAGTTGGCGTGTCACCAGATGCACCCGCACTTCCTGGCAGGCGAATAGGTCCAACTGCTCGTCAGGCTCGATCAGTTGGTAGGCAAACAAAGACCAGGCGGGACGCGGCATCGGGGGCTCCAAATCGGGGGCGCCACATTAGCCGAAAGCCCGCCTGTAGAAAAGCGTCAAAGCAGCGGTTTCAGCGTCGGCCAGACATTTTCCAGCAACTTGCCCTGGGCGGCGACGGACGGGTGCAATCCGTCGCCCTGCATCATCCCCTCTACGCCACCGATATCCTTGAGAAAAAACGGTACCAACGGCACTTTCTTCTCCTCGGCCAGGGTGCTGTAGACCCGGGCAAAGGCATCGGTGTAGCGCCGTCCGTAATTGGGCGGCAGTTGCATGCCCAGCAGCAGCACCTTCGCACCGCTGGCGCGGGAGCTGTCGATCATCGCTGCAAGGTTTTGTTGCAATTGCGTTGGCGGCTGTCCGCGCAAGCCATCGTTGCCGCCAAGCTCGAGGATCACCAGGTCCGGCTTATGGGCCGCAAGCAGCGCTGGCAGCCGCGCCTGGCCTCCTGCGCTGGTATCGCCACTGATGGAGGCATTGACCACTTTATCGTCAAAACCCTCGGCCTTGAGCCGTTGTTCGAGCAAAGACACCCAGCCTTGCCGGGTATCCAGGCCGAAAGCCGCGCTGATACTATCGCCAACGATCAGGACTGTACCCGCCGCTGCGCTCTGGGCCATGCACATCAAGGCCAGGCCAGCACTCAAAAACCACACACGCATCGGATTCTCCATGGGCTCAAGCATTCTCACCGCGACGGACCTTAGCAAAGTGGTTACCAGCGCGGAAGGTGAACTGACCATCCTGCACGAACTCAGCCTGGAACTGAGCAAAGGCGAAAGCCTGGCCATCGTCGGCGCGTCCGGCTCAGGGAAATCCACCTTGCTGGGCCTGTTGGCCGGCCTCGACCTGCCCAGCAGCGGTGAAGTGACCCTCGCCGGGCAGGCCCTCAGCCCCCTGGACGAAGACCAGCGGGCCCGAATCCGTGCCGAACATGTCGGTTTTGTCTTCCAGTCGTTCCAGTTGCTCGACAGCCTCAACGCGTTGGAAAACGTCATGCTGCCGCTGGAGCTGGACGGTCGCAAGGATGCCCGCGAACGCGCCACGCAACTGCTCCAGCGCGTCGGCCTGGGCCAGCGCCTGGCCCACTCGCCCCGCCAGCTCTCGGGCGGCGAACAGCAACGCGTGGCCATCGCCCGCGCCTTTGCCGCCGAACCCGACGTGCTGTTTGCCGACGAACCCACCGGCAACCTCGACAGCCACACTGGCGAACGCATCAGCGACCTTCTGTTCGAGTTGAACAAGGAACGCGGCACGACCCTGGTGCTGGTCACCCATGATGAACGCCTGGCCCATCGCTGCCGGCGCCTGATCCGCCTTGAAGCCGGCCAGATGGTCGCCCCCCTGGAGCCTTGATGGCACGCTTGCCGCTGTTGCGCCTGTTCAGTCTCGCTGTCCGCCAATTGCTGCGCGATGCCCGCGCCGGCGAATTGCGGGTATTGTTTTTTGCCTTGCTGGTGGCCGTGGCGGCGAGTACCGCCATCGGTTATTTCGGCGCCCGTCTCAATGGCGCCATGATGATGCGCGCCACCGAATTCCTCGGCGCCGACCTGCTGCTCGAAGGCAGCGCGCCCGCCCGTCCGGAGCAGATCCGCAGCGGCACCGAATTGGGCCTGGAGCATGCCCGGGTAGTGGAGTTCTCCAGCGTCGTCGCCACCGATAACGGTATCCAGCTGTCCAGCGTCAAGGCTGCCGATGATCCCTACCCACTGCGCGGCGAACTGAAAAGCGCCTCGGCCCCGTTCGCTCCGGAAGAACCCGGCGGACGTCCGAACCCTGGCGAGGCCTGGGTCGAAGCCCGGCTGTTGACGGCACTGGACCTGAAGATCGGAGACAGCATCGATGTCGGCAACAAGACTTTGCGCCTGGCCCGGGTACTGACCTATGAGCCCGATCGCGCCGGCAACTTCTACAGCCTCACCCCACGGGTGCTGATCAATCTCAAGGACCTGGACGCCACCGGCGTGGTGCAACCCGGCAGCCGCGTCAGTTATCGCGATCTGTGGCGCGGCCCGGCGCCGGCGCTGCAAACCTATCGCGACCTGATCAAGCCGGGCCTCGAGGCCCATCAGCGCTTGCAGGACGCCCGCGACGGCAACCGGCAGATCGGTGGCGCCCTGGGCAAGGCCGAACGCTACCTGAACATGGCCAGCCTGGTAGCGGTGTTGCTGTCCGGCGTCGCCGTTGCACTTTCGGCCAACCGCTTTGCCACCCGACGCTTCGACGCCAGCGCCCTGCTGCGCTGCCTGGGTCTGTCGCGACGGGAAACCATGGTGTTGTTCAGCCTGCAACTGGCGACTCTGGGCCTGCTGGCCAGCATCAGTGGTGCGCTGCTGGGCTGGGTCGCGCAGTTAGGCCTTTTCGCCTTGCTGCACGACCTGTTGCCCACCACCGTACCGGCGGGGGGCCTGTTGCCGGCATTCGCCGGAGTCGGTACCGGGCTGGTGGCGCTGGCGGGGTTCGCCCTGCCACCGCTGGCCGCGCTGGGCCGGGTGCCACCGCTGCGCGTGCTGCGCCGGGACATGCTGCCGATCCCGTCCAGCACGTGGATGGTCTACGGTGCCGCGCTGGCGGCCCTCGGCCTGATCATGTGGCGACTGAGCCTGGACCTGGTCCTCACCTTCGCGCTGCTGGGGGGCGGTGTCATCGCCGCACTGGTGCTCGGCGGCCTCTTGCTGCTGTTGCTCCAGAGCCTGCGCCGGCTGCTGGCCCGTTCTGCCCTGCCCTGGCGGCTGGGCCTCGGGCAACTGCTGCGCCACCCCCTTGCGGCGACCGGCCAGGCCCTGGCGTTCGGCCTGATCCTGCTGTCCATGGCGTTGATCGCGCTGTTGCGCGGCGAGTTACTGGACACCTGGCAGAACCAGTTGCCCAAAAATGCCCCGAACTATTTCGCCCTGAACATCCTGCCCAACGACAAGCAGGCCTTCACTGACAAGCTGCTGGCGCTGTCGGCACAATCGGCACCGCTGTACCCCGTAGTGCCAGGGCGGCTCATCAGCATCAACGGCGAACCCGCCACGGAATTTGTCACCAAGGACTCAGCGGGTGACCGGGCCCTCCAACGCGACCTGAGCCTGACCTGGGCGGCCGATCTGCCGGCGGGCAACGTCGTCACCGCCGGGACTTGGTGGCAGCAACAACCGGCGGATGATATTCCCGGGGTTTCGGTGGAAGGCAAAGTGGCTGAAAACCTCAAGATCAAACTTGGCGACCGTCTGATGTTCAGCGTTGGCGGCGTCAACCGGGAAGCGAAGGTCACCAGCCTGCGGGAGATCAACTGGGATAACTTCCAACCCAACTTCTTCATGATTTTCCAGCCGGGCACGCTGAAGGACCTGCCGGCTACCTACCTCACCAGCTTCTACCTGGCGGCGGGCCACGACCAGCAGATTGTCGACCTGTCCCGGGCCTTCCCGGCAGTGACGATCCTGCAGGTCGAAGCCCTGCTTGAACAACTGCGCAGCATCCTCGCCCAGGTGACCCTGGCCGTTGAATATGTGTTGCTGTTTGTATTGGCGGCAGGAATGGCGGTGCTGTTTTCCGGCCTGCAGGCAACCCTCGACGAGCGGATTCGCCAAGGTGCGCTGCTGCGGGCACTCGGCGCCGGGCGAGCATTGCTGGTGAAGGCGCGGCGTATCGAGTTTGGCCTGCTGGGGGCAGTCAGCGGCTTGCTCGCAGCCCTGGGTTCGGAACTGGTCAGCCTGGTGCTCTACCGCTATGCCTTCGACCTGCCTTGGCATCCGCATCCGTGGCTATTGGCATTACCGTTGGTGGGCGCGCTGCTGATCGGCGCGGCCGGAGTGTTTGGCACTCGTCGAGCGCTCAATGCCAGCCCGCTGACAGTATTGCGCGAGGGTTGATAGACTCCCGGCTTCGCTATCACAAGAAGTTGCCATGAGCCGTTATCGCCCACCCCGCACCGCCGGCACCGCGCTGATCACCCCTGAGGGTGAGGCGCGGATGCGTGCTGAATTCCATGAGCTGTGGCATGTGCGCCGTCCTCAAGTGACCCAGGCGGTCAGCGAGGCAGCGGCCCAGGGCGACCGGTCGGAAAATGCCGAGTACACCTACGGCAAGAAAATGCTGCGGGAAATCGACAGCCGCGTGCGCTTCCTCACCAAGCGCCTCGAGGCGCTCAAGGTGGTCAGCGAAAAACCCAGCGATCCGAACAAGGTTTACTTCGGCGCCTGGGTCACTGTCGAAGACGAAGATGGCAAGGAGTCACGCTACCGCATTGTCGGCCCGGACGAACTGGATTTGAAGCAGAACCTGATCAGTATCGATTCACCATTGGCACGGGCGCTGATCGGCAAGGCCTTGGACGCGGAAGTCAGCGTCCAGACGCCTACCGGAGAAAAGCGGGTCTACATCGTGGATATCACTTACCCGTAATCGGCAGCTTCAGCGGCGAGTAATCAAACCCTGGCGTGCGACACGGGTCAGTTGCCGAATCATCTCGGGAGCGTCCGCCGCACTGGGAGACTGGATAACAGCCAAGTCAAAACTGTCATTGGCAAAACGGGCCAGGGACTCGCCGTCGTCTACGAACTGGATCAGGAAAGCAGCGGGCCCGTGGTTGCGTCGCGGCCAGCCGTCGAGATATCGCAAGAGCGTGGGCTGGTGGGTGCCGCCCAGGAGAATTTTCGGGTTGCGTTGCACAAGGTCCGCCGTGATCGGCGCAAGACGTACGAGGGGGTTGGGTGCATTCATAGTGTCGTGTCTCTGCCTCAAAAGTCTGCATGGCAGGTGAGAGGCAACACCGAACCAGCGCTTTAGCGGTATTTCGAAGCCCTGTTGTTCCGGCTTCTATCGGCAACTGAGATGAGTCACCTGGCGCCCCGCAAGTAGCTGTTTAAATCGGCGCATGGGCGGCATCCTAGAGAAGCTGACCGGCCGGTGTCAAGAATCGCCACACACGAAAAAGGCCCGTACCAGACGGGCCTTCAGCTGAAAATCTGCGATCAGTTGGCGATGGCGCGATCGACCGACAGCTTGCCAGCCCCTTCGATCAGCACGGCAATGCTGCCTGCCAGCAGTGCCAGGGCAAATTCATAACCGTTGTTGGCCATGAACAGGCCGTTGCCGATGTGCACGGAGAAGATCGCCACCAGTGACAGGAAGGCCAGGCCCAGCGCCGCCGGACGGGCCAGCAGGCCGATGATCAGTGCCACCCCGGCGAAGAACTCGGTACCGCCCGCCAGTGTTGCCATCACGTATCCTGGCGTCAGCCCGATGCTTTCCATCCACTGTGCCGTCCCCGCCAGGCCGTAGCCACCGAACAGGCCGAAGAGTTTCTGCGAGCCGTGGGCAGCGAAAATGATCCCGACGACGATGCGCAGGACAGTCAGGCCATAGCCAGCACGGGTAAACAATACTTTGTTGATCAAGGCGCTCATGCAAGGTCATCCAAGTGTGTGGTTGTTGCGGCCATACTAATCGAAATTTTTTGTGCTGACAGCGCAATTATTGCGACATACCAATCAACTTAATCGATCACTTACGCAGCGCAACCTTTTGCTCCGTGGGCTCCAGCGACTCACGCTCTCGATCAAATGCCAGATAATACTTATTCACACTATTAACGTAGCTGACCGCGCCCATTCCCACCTGCTCCATGGCAATGCGTTCAACCTGGAAGAACCACTGGTTAGGGTTCAAGCCGCGTCGCCGGGCTTCGGCACGCATGCCTTGGACGCGCTCGGGCCCCATGTTGTAGGCCGCCAGGACGAACGCCATGCGTTCGCGCTCGTTGAGCTTGGGGCTGGCGAAGAATTTGCGACGGATCATGGCCAGGTACTTGGCGCCGGCCTGCACGTTGGCATCCAGGTTCTGGATGTTATCCACCCCGACCCGCTGGGCCGCCGAAGGGGTGATCTGCATCAGGCCGGTGGGGCCTGAGCCACTGCGGGCGCCGGGTTGCAGGGCCGATTCCTTGAAGGCCAGGGCCGCCAGGTTAAGCCAGTCCATGCCTTGGGCATCGGCATGCTTTTGCAGCACCGGACGCAGTTTCTCCAGGCGCTGGCGATCGGCTCGGGCCAAGGGATAATGGACCTGATACAAGCGGCGGTAGATGCGCAGGAACGCTGCGTCCTGGTTGGACGGTGCCTTGTAGGTCGCCAGGAAGCGGTCGATGCTTGCCCGCAGCATGCCTGCGTCGCGACGCACGAACCAAGATTCGTCGCCTGGTTCGCCGATCGGCACCTGACGGTCCAGGCGCAGCTTGGAAAGGATCTTGCCCCAGCGCTCGGCAATCGGTTGTTCGACGATCGTCAGGTGGAAGATCCCGCCCTGGACCATCTCCAGTACGTCCTCCACCGCCAGGGTGGGATCGACCCACTCGACCTTCACCGGTGGCAATTTGAGCAGCGCCAATTTCTGATTGATCTGGCTCACCGCGTCTCCCGCCGCGCTGCCGTTGGGCAGCGCCAGGGTCTTGCCGGAAAGCTGCTCCAGGCGGGTGTAGCGTTTTTCCCCCTTGATGCCCACCAGCAACAACGGCACGTTGGTACGGATCGGATCGCTGGCACTGACCGCCTGCCCGGCCTGGGGCTGGAGCAACTCACCGGGCGCGACGAGGTCGCCCTCCCCGCGCTGCAAGGCACCGAGCAACTGGTCCTTGGCCATGGGAATGATCTTGAGCGTAATTTGCTGGCCGTCTTGGGCATGGCCATTGAGGTATTGCTCGAAGGCACGCAGCCGGTGGTATTCGACGCCAATGGGCTCACCCTGGACTTCACCGGAGCTGTTGCGGCTCTGATTGACCAGCACTTTCAATACCCGGCTGCTGCGGATCTGCGCCAGGTCGCGCGTAGCGCCGGGCGCAACGGTCTGCAGCGGTCCGGGCAGGCGTGCTTCGGCCAGCATTGGCAGCAGCAGCGAACAACACAGCAGTAGCAACACCTGGGGACGTGTCATCCACTCTCCGGAAGGAATACTGCCGACCGCCTCGTTGAAAATTGAGACTGAGTCGACAGAAACAGAGCGCTTTAGGCGCTGAAAAAGTGCGGAAGACTGGCACAGTGATGGCTTTTATACCAATCCAATGTGTCTCGCGGCCTTAACAGACAGCCTCAACTCGTTGTAGTTCTTGGCTTTTCTTATAAATCTACAGCTCTGATATGCTTTCCAGCCTTTGGGCCGAGGTAGCACCATGCAACTCATCGATATCGGCGTCAACCTGACCAATCCCAGTTTTGCCGATAAACACCAGGCGGTGCTTGAGCGCGCCCATGAAGCCGGGGTCTGTCAACTGGTCCTGACGGGCACCAGCATCGAGGGCAGCGAGCAGGCCCTGGCGCTGTGCGAACGCCTCGACGACAGCACCGAGCGGCTTTTTTCCACTGCCGGTATCCATCCCCACAGCGCCAGTGAATGGACAGCTGACAGCGCCAGGCACCTCAAGGACTTGCTCAGGCAAAGCCGAGTCCGCGCGGTGGGGGAATGCGGACTGGATTTCAACCGGGACTTCTCTCCCAGGCCGCAACAGGAGAAAGTCCTGGAGCAACATCTGTCCCTGGCGGTGGAATTGCAGCTGCCGGTTTTCCTCCATGAACGAGACGCCGACCAGCGCCTGTTGGAAATCCTCCGGGAGTTTCGCGACCAATTGCCAGCGGCGGTGGTGCACTGTTTTACCGGCGAAAAAAAGGCGCTTTTCAACTATCTCGACCTGGACTTGCACATCGGCATCACGGGCTGGATCTGCGACGAGCGCCGGGGCACGCATCTGCACCCATTGGTGCGCGAAATTCCCCGTGGCCGGCTGATGCTCGAAAGCGACGCTCCATACCTGCTACCCCGCACACTGCGGCCCAAACCCAAGAATGGTCGCAACGAGCCGGCCTATCTGCCGGAGGTTTTGCGCGAGGTGGCCTTGCACCGGGGCGAAACCCAGGAAGACCTGGCGGCTCACAGCACCGCCTGCGCCCGGGCATTTTTCGGCTTGCCCACTCTTTCCGAATAAACACATGCTCCGGTGGAAGCGGGCTTTCTCGCTCCCACAGGGGTACTACTGCGTCTGTTGACCCGCATCAACATTCAGGTCCTCAGGTAGCGGCACAATACTGGCACCTTGCCAATGCTGTTTCCGCTATCAGAGAAGACCTTCCATGGGTGCCTGGCTTAGCAATATCTCGCTGAAGTACAAATTCTGGGCGGTCAATGCGGTCGCCTTTGTTACCACGTTATTGCTGGTGCTGTATGCCGTGCACCTGGAGCAACAAGCGCGCAACCACGCGGCCCAGGCGAACGCCCAGGCCCAGGCACACTTGCTCGCAGCCTGGCCTGTCGGGCAGGCGCTACCCAAGTCTGGCTATCTCTTGCCACTCCAACACGATCAAGTCCCCGTGTTCAACGGACAGCCGCTGCCTTCGCTGGCACAGGCCCAGGGCTGGGTCGAACTCAATGCCAGCCTGCTGTTCGGCGATGATCCGCTGCTGGGCGCCGAAGTGATCCGTCGAGGCGACGGCCAACAGCTTGCGGTGCTGGCCCAAGGCGCCAGCCTGAGCCAGGTGTTTGCCGAGCGCTTCAGCCGATACGCCGTGGCCGTGTTCGTTTTGATGCTGGCAATGCTGGGGGCCTCGCAATTGCTCATCCGCTTTTTGCTCAGCCAACTCAACACGCTGAAAGACGTCATGCTGCATGTGGAAAAAACCGGTGACTTGTCTGCCCGCGTGCCCCTGGCCTGCAAGGACGAAGTGGGGCAGATGGCGGCGGCGTTCAACGCCATGCAAGCTGGCTACCAACGTGTGGTCGATACCGTCGCCAGCACGGCCCGGCAACTGGACAGTGGCGCGGCGCGCCTGGCGTCGAGCATGAATGACGTGCGTCACGGCATGCTCGGCCAACAGAGCGAAACCGATCAGGCGGCCACGGCGATCAACGAAATGTCCGCCACGGTTCATCACATCGCCCAGCATGCCGGTGCCACCCGCGACCTGTCGAAAACTGCTGACACCCTGGCCGGCAATGGCCGCGAGGTGGTCAGTCGCGTGCAACAGTCGATCACGGGGCTGTCCTGCGGCGTGCAGCAGACCGCCGAAATGATCCAGCGCCTGGCCGAAGACAGCCAGAAGATCAACGGCGTGGTCAATGTAATCCACAGCATCGCTGAACAAACCAATCTGCTGGCCCTTAACGCCGCCATCGAAGCGGCGCGGGCTGGGGAAATGGGCCGGGGCTTTGCCGTGGTCGCCGACGAGGTGCGCAACCTGGCCAAGCGGGTGCAGTCGTCCACGGATGAAATCACCACCATGATCGCGGCGCTGCAAGCCGGAACCCGGGATGCGGTGGATTTCATGCAGGAAAGCTCATTCAAGGCCGACGATTGCGTGCAACAAGCCCATGAGGCCGGCGAGGCACTGGAGCAAATTACCAGTGCGGTGGCGCAGATGCGTGAAAGCAATACACAGATCGCTGTCGCCGCCGAGCAGCAAAGCCATGTCGCCGAGGAGATGAACCGGGCGGTGGTGAGTATTCGCGACGTGACCGAAAACACCGTGCGCCAAACGGTGGACTCGGCCACCACCAGCCATGAATTGGCCACGTTGGCCGGTGAGTTGAGCAAGGCGATCGGGCAGCTGAAGCTTTAGGACCTTGGCCTGCTCACGTTCACTGTGGAGAGGGAAAAATGGCTATGACCCCCTATCGCGTCAATAGCCAACCGCGATTCGCCGCCCTGCCCGGGCAGGCCTATTCTTGGGTTATTCGGTTTCATGAACTCAAGGAACAGCATCATGGGCAAACGTCACCCCAACCTTGCGGCCTGGCAATGGCGCGCCTACCCTGACAATCATCGCCACCCCACCAACCTGGTGTTGCACCTGATTGCCGTGCCGCTGTTCATCATCGCGTTTCTGCTGATTGTGTCCGGGGTGTTCAGCCTGAGCCTGGCCGATGTCGCCATCGGCATCATCGGCCTGGTCGCGGCACTTGGCTTGCAGCGCCACGGACATAGCCTCGAGGCCCAGGCCAGCGAACCATTCAGTGACCGCAAAGACGCGGTGTCACGGCTGATGGTGGAACAGTTCCTGACCTTTCCCCGATTCTTGCTCAGCGGTCGCTGGTGGCGCGCCTGGCGGGATCGCCACCGTCACTGATCAGTGGGATACAAGCTTTAGCCGAAGATCGTGACTGTCTGCCGACTCATGGCAATCAAGCGGTCATCGGCACTCCAGAACTTCGCGGCAACGTGGCCGTAGCCGTCCTGGGCGTGCTCGATTTCGGCCAGGTATTTGCACCAGTCCAGAGTGGTGAGCTCCAGCAATGGCTGGACAAACTCGATGGTCCAGGTGAGCGTACTGCCCGGGGCCATTTGCGTGAGGTGCGGCAGCAACGCCGGTGGCCAGGCGTCCACCAACGCGAGGATATGGCTTTCGTTCAACGGCTCCTCTTTCACGTCGCCGCGCAAGCGCACCCAGCCGCCCATGCTGCGGGACTTGTTGCCGGTGAACGGCAGGCCACCGACGCTCCAGCGCATCGCCAGATGGCGCATGAACTCCGGCGTGCCCCCTTTGATGTAGGGCAGCTCCTGGCATTGCTCCACGCTTTTGAATTCCGGTGCGGGGTCGGCCTGCACCGCCACCACCGAGCCACGCGATGCGCCAAAGCTGCCTTGCACCACGGTCACTACCTGGCCGTTCTGCACCGCGCGCCCTAGTACCTGGCTCACCGCCTTGCCTTCTCGCAACACGTCGACTTCGAAACTGACCGGCACATCGGGCGCCACCGGGCCGACAAACGTGATCGCCAGCGAACGCACCGGGCGATCCGCCGGTACCCGGGCCCGCATCGCTTCATATTGCAGCGCCGCCACCAAGCCACCAAAACTGGCGCGGCCCTGGCCCCATTCGGGCGCGATAACCACGGCATCTGGCTGCCGACGCACGGCATCGATCAAATCGGAAAAGCGCATGGCGACCTCGAAGGCAACAGAAAAAAGGATGAAGGAATCTTAACCAGCCCCGGCCAGCGGCACAGCGCTCATTCCGGCCAAAGAGGCTGACAGATAAGCCGCAGTTTTAAATCCACCCCTAATCGACTGTGGGAGCGGGCTTGCTCGCGAATACGGTGGGTCAGTCAGAACTGTATGAACTGATCTATCCCATTCGCGAGCAAGCCCGCTCCCACATGAATCTGTGCAGGATTCAGGATCTGAAGCAACTCGCAATCAGCTTGTCGAGGACCTTATCGGATTTGTCCTCGGCTTTTTCCATGGTGCGCTGCCAGATTGGCACACACGATTGCAGATCAGTTTCTTCCTCGGCCTTGGCGAGCCATTGCCAGCAATCGTGCCAGTCACCCAGCGCGGCCTGGGCAGACTTGAGCCGTGGCAAGGCAGCTTCGGGCAGGCGGTCGAGTTCGGGATAGGCTTCGATGGCGTAGCGCACGCGCTTGATCAACAAGCGCAACCGGTGACGGTCGTGGGCCGGATCATGCAGGGCTTCGCCGAGTTGTTTCCATTGTTTGCCCAGGCGCTTCTCGATGCGCTTGCGCAACCCCTTGAGCAATCCTTCGCGCTGGGCGGCGCGGATGAAGCGTGGGAACGCGTCCAGGATCATCAACAACTGCGCCAGTTGCGCACTGGCGGCCACGCGGGGATAAGCGTCGGCCATCTGCACTCGACGGCGTTGTGCTGCGTCGTTCTTGCCATGCTGCTCAAGGTAGGCCGCGAGCACCTCCCGATCGCGCAGAGGCGTGGTCAGGGCGCCGACCGCCGCAGCGGCGGCTTCCAGTTGCTCGACGCCGGGCAGTCCGCGCAACGGACGAAGCAGGCTGCGCAAACGGCGAACCGTGGTGCGCAGGTCATGCAACGCTTCGCTGTCGGTGTGGGCATTCAAACGGGCCTGACAGGCGAGCAGGCGAACTTCCAGGCCCAATATCCGGGCCACCAGCCGATCGATCATGGGACGCACTCCGTGTGCAGCTCCAAGCTGCGAGGTTCAAGCTGCAAGTGGAAGCAGCTTATGCCGCCTTCTTGAAGCTCGAAGCTCGAAGCTTGCGGCTGTCGTTAACGTCCGGCGCGGGATTCGCGAATGTAGAAACGCGCCTTCTCGGCTTTCTTGGAGCAGCCTTCGAAGGCTTCGAATTGCTGCTGGGTCTTGGCACCAGTCAGCAGCGACAGGGCCTTGGAATAACTGACAGTGCCGGCAAAACCCTCGGCCTTGGCCAGGTCAAGTTCATGCCAGGCGGCGTCGAGCTGGGTACCGCAGCTGTCACGGTAAGCGGTTTTGCCTGCGCAACCGGCCAGGGCCAGAACCATCAGGGACGCCACTAGGGGCAGGCAGATCCGGGCTTTCATCGATTACACCTCAAGTCAGGTAAACAGTCGTGCTGGTAAGACGGTCGCGCCGGTAAAAAGTGCCTGGCCCGCCCGTCTATATTCATGTGTGGCCGAGAATACGCAAATGCCGCGCCGGCGTGTCAAAAAACGACGCCTGCGCCACAACGATTGAGCCAAGTCGTCGATCAGTGCATTGTTGAAGTCTGTTCGACAAGAGGCCAGGTCATGACAAAACGTGTCGCATTGGTATTGGGCTCCGGTGGGGCCCGGGGCTATGCCCATATCGGGGTGATCGAAGAAATCGAACGGCGTGGCTACGACATCGCCTGCATCGCCGGTTGTTCCATGGGCGCTGTCGTGGGCGGGATCTATGCCGCAGGCAAGCTCAAGGATTATCGCAACTGGATCGAAAGCCTGGATTACCTGGATGTGCTGAGACTGGTGGACGTCAGCTTTCGCCTGGGGGCGATCCGTGGCGAAAAAGTCTTCGGGCAGATCCGCAAGATCGTCGGCGAACTGAACATTGAAGACCTGCGCATTCCCTACACCGCCGTCGCGACCGACCTGACCAACCAGCAGGAAATCTGGTTCCAGGAAGGTTGCCTGCACCAGGCGATGCGCGCCTCGGCGGCGATTCCCAGCCTGTTCACCCCGGTGATGCAAGGTAACCGCATGCTGGTGGATGGCGGCCTGCTGAATCCGTTGCCGATCGTGCCGGTGGTGTCGAGCCATTGCGACCTGATCATCGCCGTCAACCTCAACGCCACCAACCAGAAACAGTACCGATTGCCGGTCATCCAGCGCCCCGCCGCGTTCAGGCGGCGCTTCGATACCCTGGTCAGTTCCCTGGGGTCGCGCCTGCCGTTTCGCCGCAAGCAAGCCGAGCAATTGCTGCTGCTGGAACAGGAAGCGTTAAAGGCCGAAGCTGCCGATATCAATCCTTGGCTGGAGTCCGCCGAACCCGAAGGCCAGCAACCGGCCGCCGCACCAGAGACCGAAGGCGCGCCGAAATCCGCCACCGGCTCGTTCATCATCGACAACGTCGGGCCTGCGTCGTTGCTGGATCTGATCAACCAGAGCTTCGAGGTGATGCAGACATCGCTGGCCCAGTACAAGATCGCCGGTTATCCGCCGGATGTGCTGATCAACGTGCCGAAACGGGTGTGCCGGTTTTTCGAGTTCTACAAGGCGCCTGAATTGATCGCCTTGGGGCGAGAGATTGCCAGTGATACGTTGGATCGGTATGAGAGTGAGCAGAATTAAGCATGATTGCTGACCCCATGCGGAGAGGGAGCACGGCTAGAAACCTATTCGTGACTAGATTCCTCATTCACCCAACAACCGATACCCCACCCCCGCCTCAGTCACAATGAACCGGGGCCGGGTCGGGTCGTCGGCGAGTTTCTGGCGCAGGTGCCCGACCACGATCCGCAGGTAGTGGCTGTCTTCGACGTGAGTCGGCCCCCAGATATCCTTGAGCAGTTGCTGCTGGGTGATGACCCGCCCAGGGTGTCGCGCCAGTTGCGCCAGGACCGCGTATTCCTTGCGGGTCAGGGCCACTTCGGCGCCGTCCAGCAGCACCCGTCGATACGCCAGGTCCACCGTCAGCGGGCCGAACTTCAGCGCCGCTTCCTGCGGCTCGCCTGGCGGGGCCTGGCGCAACAGGGCGCGGATTCGGGCGAGGAACTCCTGGATGCCGAACGGTTTGGTCACGTAATCATTCGCACCGTTGTCCAGCGCCTCGACCTTCTGTGCTTCGCTGGCCCGCACCGAGAGCACCAGCACTGGCGCCGTCGACCACTGGCGAAACTCGCGCAATACTTGCTGGCCGTCCATGTCCGGCAACCCCAGGTCGAGCACCAGCAGGTCCGGCTTGTTCAATGCCGCCTGCGCGAGTCCTTCCGTGCCGGTGCCGGCCTCGAGCACTTTATAGCCTTGGGAAACCAGGCTGATGCGCAGGAATTTACGGATCTGCGGTTCGTCATCGATAACCAAAAGGGTTGCGGTCTGGCTCATGGGGTCCGTTCAATGCGGTCAGGTGAAAAGGCAAGCCGGTGGGAAAAGAGTAACCCAGCGCCGCTCAAGCTTCATCGTCCATCCCCGGCTGTGCTTGCAACGGCAGGTGCAAAGTGATGCAGGTGCCACGCCCGTCGAGGCCATCGGTCACGCTGATGCGCCCGCCATGGGCACCGACCATGCCCTGACAGATCGCCAGGCCCAGCCCCGTACCCTGCCCGCCCCGATCACCTCGCGCCGCGGTGTAGAACATGTCGAAGATCTTTTCCCGCTCTTCCTGCGGGATGCCCGGCCCTTCATCGGCGACGGCAAAAAATACTTCGGCGTCCGTCGTCCCCGCGCTCAGCAACAGTCGTCCGTGGGCCGGCGAGAACCGCGCAGCATTCTCCAAAACATTCACCAAGGCTTGTTCGATCAGCGCGGCATGGACATACAGCAGGGGTAATTCGACGGGCACCTCGACGCCGACCGCCAGCGGCGCCAGCACCGCACGCAGGCGGTTCAGCGCGCTGCCGACGATATCTGCCGGCGACACCCAGTCCCGCGCCAGCTTCAGGGCACCGTGGCCAAGGCGGGTCATGTCCAGCAGGTTCTGGATGTAGCGGTCCAGGCGCTCGGCTTCATCGCGGGTGCCCTCGAGCAGCTCGCGACGATCCGCCAGCGGGATCGCCTCCCCCAGCGCCAGCAGGCTGTCGATGCTGCCGCGCATGGCAGTCAGCGGCGTGCGCAGGTCGTGGGACACCGAAGCCAGCAAGGCGCTGCGCAACTGCTCGGTCTCGCCATGCAGGCGCGCCGCTTCCAGATCCTGGGCCAGTTGCGCCCGCGCCAATGCCTGGGCCAACGGCTGACTGAGGGCCGCCAGCAGACGACGACGCTGACCGCTCAGGGGCTTGCCTTCTTTCGGACACACGCCCAATAACGCCAACGGCCCGCCCTCCGCTGACAGTGGCCACCACCACCAACGCCCGGATGGCAGTGTCCCAGTGCCGGCGCCAGCCGGTTGGTCGTGTTGCCAGGACCAGTCGGCTGCCGCGCGCTCGGGTTCGGTGAACGTCAGCGGTTCTCCGCTCTCGATCTTCCAACTGCCTTGGTTGTCGCGGTTGAGCAGGCACAATTGCAAGTCTTGCCAGCCGTTGAGGTGCTGGGCGGCAGCACTGATGACGGCCTGGCGGTCGGTGGCAGCGGTGAGTTTGCGCGACAGGTCGAGCAACTCGCCGGTTTCCTGCTGGGTGTCGCGCAGGGCCTGCAGCTGACGACGCTGGCGGGCCGCCAAGTTGCCGGTCAGGGCCGCCATCAGCAGGAAAAACACCAGTGTCAGCACGTCTTCTTCGCGCTGGATGGTCAGGGAGAAATTCGGCGGGATGAAAAGAAAATCATAGGCCAGGAACGACAGCGCCGCGCAGGCGAGCGCCGGGCCGAGGCTGCTGCGCACGGCCACCAGCAACACCGCCATCAGGAACACCAGGGAAATATTGGGCAATGCCAACACTCCCGAAATCCCCCAGGCCAAGGCGCTGGCCGCCACGGTCGCCAGCAGCGCCAGTACATAATCGAACCCGGTCTGGACGACGCTTGAGCGCACGCGGGCGGGACGGGGTTGCTCGTCGCTGTCCAGCACGTTGATTTCCAGGCCGCGGGCATCACGCAACAGGCGCGAAGCGAGGCCGCCGCCAAACAGCCGCCTGCGCAGGCGCGGCCTGGATTGTCCCACCAACACCAGCGTGGCACGACGCTCGCAGGCATGCTGGATCAAGGTCTTGGCCACCTCGCCGGCTCGCAGCAGCACCACTTCCCCGCCCAGGCGCTCGGCCAATTGCTGGGCATTTTGCAGGCGCTGGCGTGAAGGCTCGTCGCGAACGCTGCCATTGTCCACATGCACCAGGCTCCACGGCAGATGTCGACGCTGGGCAACGCGGCTGGCATGGCGCACCAGGCGTTCAGCCTGGACGTCACCGTCTACGCCCACCAGCAAACGTCCGCGCACCGCCGGTGCGGCCTGGCCCATCTGCCGATAGCCTTGGGCCAAGTCGTTATCGACCTGGGCGGCGGCCGTCTGCATGGCCAATTCGCGCAATGCAGTCAGGTTGGTCTGGGTGAAGAACGCATCGATGGCCGCCCGGGCCTGTTCCGGTACGTAGACCTTGCCGTCGCGCAGGCGCTCCAGGAGCTCGCGCGGTGGCAGGTCGATCAGCAGCAATTCATCGGCTTCCTGCAGGACCCAGTCCGGCAACGTCTCGCGGACCTGCACACCGGTGATGCCGCGCACCTGGTCGTTGAGGCTTTCCAGATGCTGGACGTTGACGGTGGTGTAGACATCGATGCCAGCGCCGAGCAGTTCCTGGATGTCTTGCCAGCGCTTGGCATGGCGGCTGCCGGGCGCGTTGCTGTGGGCCAGTTCATCCACCAGGACCAGGGCTGGCCGGGCCGCCAGCAAACCGTCGAGGTCCATTTCCTCGAGCATGACGCCGCGATATTCCGAGCGCACCAATGGCTGTTGCACCAGGCCGCCAAGCAGCGCTTCGGTTTCGGTTCGGCCATGGGTTTCCACCACACCGGCAATCACCTTTACCCCTTGGCGCAACCGCGTGTGGGCTGCTTGCAGCATGGCGTAGGTCTTGCCGACACCCGGGGCCGCGCCAAGGAAAACCTTGAGTCGGCCTCGGTCGTTGCGGGGCAGATTGGCTAACAGTGCATCGGCGCGGCCGGCGTCGCTCATGCTGGTGGCTCTCGTTTCAGATGTTGATGTAGCGGATGTTCAGCCGCTTTCGCGAGCAAGCCCGCTCCCACCGGATCTACGTAGTACGCTATTTCTACGTCCGCCAAGATTCAATGTGGGAGCGGGCTTGCTCGCGAAGGCGGCTTCACTGGTCTACAGCTTTTCCAACGCCAGGTTCAGCGCCAGCACATTCACTACCGGCGGGCCCACCAAGGGTTGCTCGATGTTGTCGTCGAGCAATCGCTGCAAGGTCGAAACCGGCAGATTGCGCGTCGCGGCGACACGGGCCAGTTGATAGGCAATCGCGGCCGGTGGCAAGTGCGGATCCAGCCCGCTCGCGGAGGTGGTCAGCAGCGCCAGTGGTACCGGCCCCTGCCCGGGCACTTGCAGTTTTTCGGCCTCATCTAGCACCCTTGCGGCCAAGGCCGGGTTGCTCGGGGATAAATTGCTGGCACCGCTGGCGACCGTGGCAAAGGCACCGGCCGATGGCCGTGGATGGAACCAGGCGTCACCGGTGAAATCCTGGGCAATCAGCATCGAGCCACGGACCTTGCCGGTTGCATCCTGTATGAGGCTGCCATTGGCCTGGACGGGAAAGGCGACCTGCGCCACGCCGGTGACCAGCAGTGGGTAGGCGACGCCGGTGATCAGGGTCATCAGAAGCAACAGGCTCAGGGCCGGGCGAACGAGTGTGGACATCCAAATATCCTCAATATGAAAACACATGTGTGGCGAGGGGATTTATCCCCGCTGGGCTGCGCAGCAGCCCCAAAAACAGTCGCCATCGTTTTGCCTGACACACTGAGGTATCAGGCTTGGGGGCCGCTACGCAGCCCAACGGGGATAAATCCCCTCGCCACAATGTCAGTGGTCATCCCATTACTGGCTCAAACCAGACCCATCGCCGTCAGCAACATATCGATCGCCTTGATCCCCACGAACGGCACGACAATCCCGCCCAGGCCATAAATCAACAGGTTGCGCCGCAACAGCGCCGCCGCGCTCGCCGCCTGCACCCGCACGCCACGCAAGGCCAGGGGAATCAGCACGACGATGATCAATGCGTTGAACACGATGGCCGACAGGATCGCGCTCTGCGGGCTGCTCAGGTGCATGACGTTCAACACGCCGAGCTGTGGATAAATCGAAGCGAACAGCGCCGGCAGAATCGCGAAATACTTGGCGATGTCATTGGCGATGGAAAACGTGGTCAGCGCGCCACGGGTCACCAGCAGTTCCTTACCGATCTGCACCACGTCCAGCAACTTGGTCGGGTCGCTGTCGAGGTCGACCATGTTCGCGGCCTCCCGCGCCGCCTGGGTGCCGTCGTTCATCGCCATGCCGACGTCGGCCTGGGCCAGGGCCGGCGCATCGTTGGCACCGTCGCCGCACATCGCCACCAGCCGACCGTCGTTCTGCTCATGGCGGATTCTCGCGAGTTTTTTCTCTGGCGTAGCCTCGGCCAGCACGTCATCAACCCCGGCTTCAGCGGCAATCGCGGCGGCGGTCAATGGGTTGTCACCGGTAACCATCACCGTGCGGATTCCCAGCTTGCGCAGTTCGGCAAAACGCTCACGGATACCCGGCTTGACCACATCCTTGAGATGGATCGCGCCCAGCAGCCGGCCATCCATGCACACCAGCAGCGGCGTGCCACCGCTCTGGGCGATCTTGTCGACCTCCCGGGCCAGGGCCGACGGCAGCTCATTGCGCGGTAGACCGATGAAATCCAACAACGAATCCACAGCGCCTTTGCGGTAGATGCGTCCTTGATAATCGACGCCGGACAACCGCGTCTCGGCGCTGAATGGCACAACCGTCAACGCTTCGAGGCCGGGCTCGGATTGCGGATTCAAGCCCCGCAGGTATTCGACGATGGACTTGCCCTCGGCCGTATCGTCGCCCAGCGAGGCGAACAGCGCACCTTCGGCCAGCGTCTGGGCGCTCACGCCGGGGGCGGCATGGACTGCCGCGCAACGGCGGTTGCCGAAGGTGATGGTGCCGGTCTTGTCCAGCATCAGCACATGCACGTCCCCCGCTGCCTCCACCGCACGGCCGGACTTGGCGATCACGTTCAGGCGCACCAGACGATCCATCCCGGCGATGCCGATGGCCGAGAGCAACCCGCCGATGGTGGTCGGGATCAACGTCACCAACAGCGCCACCAGGAACACCAGGGGCAGGCTGCCATTGGCGAAGTGAGCGAACGGCTGGAGCGTCACCACCACCAGCAGGAAAATCAGCGTCAGGCCGATCAGCAGAATATCGAGCGCCACTTCGTTGGGTGTCTTCTGGCGCTTGGCGCCTTCGACCAGGGCGATCATGCGGTCCAGGGTGGATTCGCCAGGGTTGCTGGTAATCCGTACCAGCAACCAGTCGGACACCAGCCGCGTGTTGCCGGTGACGGCCGAGCGATCACCACCGGACTCACGAATGACCGGCGCCGATTCACCCGTGATGGCAGCCTCGTTGACGGCGGCAATGCCTTCGATCACTTCACCGTCGCCGGGAATCATCTCCCCCGCTGCGACGCGCACCACATCGCCTTTGCGCAAGCGGGTGGCGGGGATCACCTCAAAACCGCTGGCGGTTTGGCGACGTGCGCTCAGGCCCTCACTGCCGGCCTTGAGACTGTCGGCCCGGGCCTTGCCGCGACCTTCGGCCAACGCTTCGGCAAAATTGGCGAACAGCACGGTGAACCAGAGCCACAGGGCAATTTGCGCTGCCACAAACGTCGGCACTGCGCTGTCGGGAATGAAACAGAGGACGGTGGTCAGGATCGCAGTCAGTTCCACCACCAGCATTACCGGGGCGCGTTGCAGCTGGCGCGGGTCGAGCTTGACGAAGGCTTGCACCAGCGCGGGCCGCCACAGGGCCAACAGGCTGGCTTTCGGTTGTTCCGGTGCCTTGGCGGCAACGGTTTTGCTCATCGGCATATTCATCATCAGTTCCTCAGAAGCCCATGCTCAAGTGTTCGGCAATCGGCCCCAGCGCCAGGGTCGGCAGGAAGGTCAGTCCACCCACCAGCAGGATGGTCACGGTCAACAAGGTCACGAACAGCGGGCCGTGGGTGGGGAAGCTGTTCTGGCCGATCGGCGCGGTTTTCTTCAGCGCCAGACTGCCAGCCAACGCCAGCACCGGCAGGATGTAGCCGAAACGGCCGATCAACATGCCCAGGCCCAGCATCAGGTTGTGGAAAGACGTGTTGGCGCTGAACCCTCCGAATGCCGAACCGTTGTTTGCTCCCGCCGAGGTGTAGGCGTACAGCAACTGGCTGAAACCATGGGCCCCCGGATTACTCACCGCCGCGGCCGGCCCGGGCAAACTCGCGGCGATGGCGCCCAGCACCAGCACGCTCACGGGCATGACCAGCAGGGTAACCACCAGCAACTGCACCTCCCTGGCACCCAGCTTCTTGCCCAGGTATTCCGGGGTACGACCGATCATCAATCCAGCCAGAAACACCGCGATCAGCACGTTCAGCAACATGCCGTAGAGCCCGGCCCCAACGCCGCCGAAGATCACTTCGCCGACCATCATGTTCACCAGCGCCACCATGCCGCTCAACGGATTCAGGCTGTCATGCATGGCGTTGACCGAGCCGTTGGACGCCGCTGTGGTGGTCACCGACCACAACACCGTAGCGGTGGTGCCGAAGCGCGCTTCCTTGCCTTCGAGGGGCGCGGTCTGTTCCACGGCAGGGCTGTTCAGGGCTGGGTTGGGCTGGTACTCGGCCCACAGCGACGTGGCGCCGCCGATCAAGAACAGCACCAGCATGCAAGCGATGATCGCCCGGCTCTGACGCAGGTCCTTGACGTAATGGCCAAAGGTAAACACCAGCGCGGCGGGAATCAGGATGATCGAAGCAACCTCGAACAGATTGCTCAGGGCCGTCGGGTTCTCGAAGGGGTGTGCCGAGTTGACGCCGAAAAAACCGCCGCCGTTGGTGCCCAATTGCTTGATGGCGATCTGGCTCGCGGCCGGCCCCAATGGAATCACCTGGTCGACGCCCTGCATCGTCACCCCGTGCACATAATGCGCAAAAGTCTGCGGCACGCCCTGCCACACCAGGAACAGCGCCAACAACAGGCACAGCGGCAACAGCCCATAAAGGGTGGCGCGGGTCATGTCGACCCAGAAGTTGCCCAGCGTCGCGGTGGACTTGCGCCCGATCCCGCGGCAGAGCGCCACCAGCACGGCCAGCCCGGTGGCGGCGCTGACGAAGTTCTGCACGGTCAGGCCGATCATCTGGCTCAGGTAGCTCAGGGATGCCTCGCCGCTGTAGGACTGCCAGTTGGTGTTGGTCACGAAACTCACGGCCGTGTTGAAGGCCTGGGTCCATTCCATGCCCGGCAATTGCTCGGTGTTGAGGGGCAGATATCCCTGGAACAACAAGACCGCGAACAGTACGAAAAAACCGGCCAGGTTGAAGGCGAGCAAGGCCAGGGTGTATTTCTGCCAGCTCTGCTCAAGGTCGGGATCGACGCCGGCCAGGCGATAGCAACCGCGCTCCACCGGGCCGAGGATCGGGGACAGCCAAGTGCGCTGGCCCTCCATCACCCGATAGTAAAAACGCCCCAGAAACGGTGCCGGGATCAGCACCAGGGCAAAAAGGCGAGGACCAGCCCATAGTCATAACCGTGCATAGCCGCTCCTAGTTCCGATCCGCGCGCAACAGCGCAACCAGCAGATAAATGAACAGCGCCACTGCCAGCAGCAGCGACACCCCGTCCAGAACACTCATGGGATTTCTCCGTGGTACGGCGTCGTGCCGTGTGTGAGGTAATTGTCGGCAAGGGGGCTGTAAAGGAACGAGATCGAAGGGAGGCTTGGGGGGTAAAGAATCTGTAAAAAATGGGGCAAGGCATCGTTATGCCAGTGCCTGGACTGCCGTCTTCGCGAGCAAGCCCGCTCCCACATGGATAGGTTGTGTACGTGAAATCAGTGGATCACCACAGATCTACTGTGGGAGCGGGCTTGCTCGCGAAGACGGCATCACAGACTCTGATGCCCTTAACTGGCGCACAACAGGAGCCCAACGAGCAAGGAACATCCCCGATACGACACCATTTGACCCGTTACGACTGCCCCCGCCACCCTGGCACGCCCACTGCACTGCCCTTCCCCAGCGCTTTTGCTAACGATCGAGGGGAGCCACGATGAACACACAACTCAAACCCACGCTAGGCACCTTGCACTTGTGGGGCATTGCCGTCGGGCTGGTGATTTCGGGCGAGTATTTCGGTTGGAGTTATGGCTGGGGCGTGGCCGGGACGCTGGGTTTTCTGGTGACATCCTTCATGGTCGCGGCCATGTACACCTGTTTCATCTTCAGCTTCACCGAGCTGACCACCGCGATTCCCCACGCCGGCGGGCCGTTTGCCTATAGCCGTCGAGCCTTCGGTGAAAAAGGTGGCTTGATTGCAGGCCTGGCGACGCTGATCGAGTTCGTCTTCGCTCCGCCCGCCATTGCCCTGGCCATCGGTGCCTACCTGAATGTGCAATTTCCCGCCCTGGACCCGAAACACGCGGCGGTCGGCGCCTATATCGTCTTCATGGGCCTGAACATCCTCGGGGTCAAATTGGCTGCGACGTTCGAGCTGATTGTTTGCGTACTGGCCGTGGCCGAACTGTTGGTGTTCATGGGCGTCGTCGCCCCGGCGTTCAGCTTCAGCCATTTTGCCTTGAACGGCTGGGCCGGTTCCGACGTATTCGGCGCACCGGCCATTGCCGGCATGTTCGCCGCGATTCCCTTCGCCATCTGGTTCTTCCTCGCTATTGAAGGCGCAGCGATGGCGGCCGAAGAAGCCAAGGACCCGAAACGTACGATTCCCAAGGCCTACATCAGTGGCATCCTGACCTTGGTGGTGCTGGCGATGGGCGTGATGTTCTTCGCTGGGGGCGTGGGCGATTGGCGGACCCTGTCGAATATCAACGATCCGTTGCCCCAAGCCATGAAAAGCGTGGTCGGCGAAAGCTCCGGGTGGTTGCACATGCTGGTATGGATCGGCCTGTTCGGCCTGGTGGCGAGTTTCCATGGCATCATCCTTGGCTATTCGCGCCAGTTCTTCGCCCTGGCCCGCGCCGGCTACCTGCCTGTCTCCCTGGCCAAACTGTCACGCTTCCAGACCCCGCACCGGGCCATCGTCGCCGGTGGCGTGATCGGCATCGCCGCGATCTACAGCGACGGCCTGATCAACCTCGGCGGCATGACCCTGACCGCCGCGATGATCACCATGGCCGTGTTCGGCGCCATCGTCATGTACATCATGAGCATGCTCAGCCTGTTCAAGTTGCGTAAAACCGAACCCAACCTGGAACGTACTTTTCGCGCACCGGGTTATCCGATCGTGCCGGGGATCGCCCTGGTTCTGGCGGTGGTGTGCCTGGTGGCGATGGCCTGGTTCAATGCGCTGATCGGGCTAATCTTCCTCGGCTTCATGGCGGCGGGCTTCCTGTACTTCCTGCTCACCGCACAACTGCGTGCCGATGCGCCGGCTGATGCGATGCTGACCGGGCTCTGAGGTGAAAGCGGCAGAACGGGCGTAGTATTGAACCACTGCGAGCGACTTTCGCTCATAAGCGATAGGTGCGATGGAACAGCGAAATGCTCGTTCGTCCATCGCCCCCTCAAGGAGAGCCCTATGCCCTGGTATGCCTGGTTGATTCTGATTGTTGCAATCGGCTCGATCGTTGGCGGTCTGATGATGCTGCGCGACACCGCCAACAAGGTTGAATTGACGGATGAACAGCGCAAGCGTGTGGCCGAGCGCAATGCCGAGATGGATGCGAAGGAGGCCAAGGATCGTTAAGCTGCACACCGCTTCCGTGGCGAGGGAGCTTGCTCCCGCTGGGGCGCGAAGCGGCCCTAAACCTGCTGGCGCGGAGTGTCAGGCTAAGCGGGTTTGGGCTGTTGGGGCTGCTACGCAGCCCAGCGGGAGCAAGCTCCCTCGCCACAAAAAGCCAGCGCTTGCTACCTCACTGCTCCCAATCCGCCTTGGCAATGTGCAAGCCATGCAAGCCCTTGTATGCCGCCCGCTCAGGCTGGCTCCAGCCTGCCAGCAATGAATCCTCGAGCCTGTAGATCTCCACTCCCAGGGGACGACAGACGCTAAGCGGATCTTGCGCATCCGGCCCCCACATCGCCAGCGACAGGTCACCACCAGGACAGGTGGACAACGCGCACAGCAGATCGATCTCGGCAAAAAACTCCAGGTAGTCGCCCTTCTGCGCCGGACAGGCCTTCATGAAATACATGTCGTCATGATTGAGCCCCGTGCACTGGAAAATATTCAACACGTCGTGCACATCGAACTCCGTCAGGCCGTGGGGCAGCACCGCACGGGTCAGGTTCGAATGGCAGTGATGGTGAAAGTCCTCGCCAGTCAGCATTTTGTTCACATAGGGGTCGCAGCGCGTACCCAGCAAGTCGTGCAGCCGTCCACCGTGCTCATCGATGCCATAACCGGCCAGGCTGTCATCGGTGATGGTCACCAGTGGCCGCAGGAATGGCAGGTTCGACCACAACCGATCATGAGTGCTGACATGTGCGCCTTGGAGCTGGCGAGTACGCGCCGCCCAGAGGCGTTCACGGGGATCGTGGGCGTTCCAGACGTTGAAATCGCCCACCTGCGGGCCCACAGGGGTAGTGACGCGAAACACATGACCGGCCGGTACGTGCCAGGCTCGGCCGGTGCGGATCGGGACTTCGAATTGCTCGATCAGCGTGCGCTTGTCCTGCTGGGTGCGGATGCGGTCGTAAAAGGGCTTGTCCACCTGCAGGGCTGAGCCTTTGCTGACCTGGTAGGCGGCTGGGTAGTCTTTGTACATGGCGAGAATCCTTGATCAGGTGTGATTGGCAAGAGTCAGTAGTTGCAAAAGCAGTTGCTCGGAATCGTCGAGATAAAGGCTCAGTGACGTTTCATGCCGGGTTCAATCACGCCGATGTTTTACAGAGCTTGCTGGCCTTCACTCTGCCGAAGTCAAACCCACCGGAAAGCGCGGACCGGTCATTGCGACCGGCCTCTTTTCCCATCAGCGCTTTCCGTGCGACGTAATCAGGAGCAGTGCCTGTCAGAGCTTACCGAAATTGACACAGCAATAACCTTTATCATCTTTTTCCTGCGCCTCCCTGAATGGATAGGGTACCCATTCGCACCGGGTGATCAGCCCCGGACTGTTTAGTCCTTTTAGAAACGGCAACAACTTGCCGTTACTCAAGTCGCCGCCATATCCAATTTCGGACACATAGAGAACGTGGATCGGTTGCTTATCGCGCAGATAGGCAAAGTATGTCATATGATCAACGACAACGTTCTCTGCTGACTGCGTGGGAATATTGCATGACGTCCCCAACTTTGTAATTGACTCCAAATGAGGTTGTACACCAAAAACCGGAATTGACAATGGTTGCCCAGGCAAGCTTGACTGGGTAAAAGCTGCATTACCAACGAGGCCTGGCGTAACGAATACCGACAATGTCACCAGCGATGCCGTCGCAAGGATCAATAGAAGTGAATAAGCGGCCAATACCGATGCGTTGTTCAGCTTCGCTGCGCGCCGGGTATGCATCAATAAGGCCGCGATGATGATGGAAACAGGCACGAATTGAACGCCTGCGTAGAAATTCTGGATATTGTAGAAGAATGCGTTAATCACATTTGCCCCGGTCAACAATAGCGCCAACACCACCGGGACAGTGATTCGTCGGCGAAGCACTTGCAACAAAAACACCAGAATGCTTAGAATGTGAGTCGCGACTATAAATGCGTATAGGGCGTATTCAATGGTCAAGTTAAGATATGGCAACGCTCCAAAGCTGTCCGTCATCGGAGGCAGCCAACCGGATTGGTAAGTAGCATTAAAGTTCAGGTGCGGCAACATCCGCTCAGGAAAGCTTATTAAATTGTTATAGGCGGCGCTGATGAACTCAAAGGGGGCACTGAACAACATTCCCGGCAATAGGGTGTTGGTCGCTAACAGCTGTTGAATTTGGGGAGCGTCTTGGCAGGCCCCCAGTGCGCTGAAATACAGGAAGACTTGAACGCACAAGGCCAATACGAATAGCAGCAGGCCATAGCGAACCACTTTATGGTAGGTAGCTGTCGCCGACCAGACGGCCGCCAGCGCGAACGGCATGTAAAACAGGCTTTTGGGATGAGCATAGAAGAACAAAGACAGCAAAAATGCTAACCCTACCCCGATTGCCGCTTGTGCTCGTGGAGACTTTCCTTCCTTCAAAAACAGAGCAGACAGGCAGAGCACCAGAATCGCCAGTATCAGAAGATGCTCCGGACGCGACATAACCCACAAAAAAGGCAGGACACCCAGCGACGCCACTGCGACTAATCCGGCAAAACGCTGGAGCCCTGCTCCCGAGTCGTGCGCTTGGCGCAAACACCAATAAGCCAGCAAACCGAACCAGATCAGCGCTAAAACAATACCACTGACCCTCAGGCCAAGCGGCCCCAGATGACCATATACGGCCGACAGTGACATCGCAGCCGGATAAAATATCCAAACGACCGCTCGCCCGGCGGTGGCCGTGCATTGTGGATATAACGTAACCGCATTGCCTTCCTCAAGAAAAAGCCGCGCAATTCTGAATTTTGTCACCACCTCATCAGAATAGATTGGGAGAAATATCCCACTCAGCAATACTGCAAAAAACAATATCAGGTGCAGGATCTGGATTTTTCTTATTACCGCTTCTCTCATCAATCAAACATCCGGTCGAATCAAGATGGACTGTCCATCTTGTCAATAGAGGCTCACTCGCCAGCGCCGATGATAGCCGAATCCCGACACCGAACCTATCATGCGTCCGTCGCGCCCACTGTTCGGCGTGATATCCATTTAGGGTAACGCTTCGAACACCAACCTAGCCCCCGCCTATTGAAGAAGCATCAAGCTCCCGGTGCCGTGACACCTTCTCTTCCATGGCTTAAAATCCTTCACTTTTTAACGAAGATCCGCTGAGGTTTCACAATGCCTGCTTGAAGTCGAGCGACGCTGGTGACTGGTAAAGCCTGATGCTCACCCCATCGGCTGCGACATGCCGTGCACGACCAAGCGGAAGCAACGAATCTACAAGCCCGTAACATCCATACAGGACGCATCGGCAGCCTGTGTCATCGTTTAATCCAATGGTCAGGATGAAGCTCAAGGTGATCGATAGAACCGTTTCAGTTAGCTTGGTTGTACCCGTTTTTAGGAGCATGAATACGCTCCCGGAGTTTTACGCACGTGCACAAGCAGCCCTCGGGCTGATTTGCGACGACTGGGAGATTATCCTGGTGGACGATGCGAGCCCGGATCAGACGTGGTTTGCCGCACTGGCGCTTCACGAACAGGACCCGCGGGTCAAAGCCATTCGCTTCGCAAGGAACAAAGGGCAACAACATGCCACCCTGTGCGGCATCAGCTACGCCTGCAAACGCTATGTCGTGACGATTGACGACGATCTGCAGTGTTTTCCTGAGGACTTGTCGCTTTTCATCGACCAGCTCCAGGCGGGCAAGCATGTCGTAATCGGCAAGATACCGATGGCCGAGAAACAACACAGTACCTGGCGCAACCTGGCCTCTTGGCTTAATCAGAAACTAGTCAGCAAGGTGTTGGGCAAACCGACTGATTTCGGTCTTTCTAGCTACAGGGCGATGAGCCAGCAAGTGGCGAAACAGCTGGCCAGGTATCAAGGATCACATCCTCACATTGCCGCGATGCTGTTCAATTCGGTGCCCATCAGCATGATGGCGAATGTGACCATACGTCACGCACCGCGCGCCGACGGCGGTCCAAGCACCTACACCTTGGGCAAGATGTTCAAAACGCTATCGTTCCTCATTATCAACTACTCGCTCCTGCCATTGCGCTATGTGGTGATTTGGGGATTCATGGTCAGTGCGTCGAGTATTCTCTTCGCAGTGTTCGTGCTGCTGCGCACCCTCCTGACTGACCATATTGTGCCCGGCTGGGCGTCACTTGCTATCCTCGTGTCCTTTCTTGCCGGCAACATACTTTTGGCTTTGGGCGTACAGGGTGAGTACCTAGGGAGGCTGGTAGAAAACGCAACTCACCTTAGCCAGTTCCCAATTATCGAAGAGCATGTGGATTAATAATGACCTCCACCTACCGAGTCATGGATTATTTTCCGCCCGAAGATACTTTAAATAGCGGTTTCTTTACGCACCTCGACGAAATTGAAGCACAAGCACCCGGCGCCTTGGTGTACTGTCAGAACATTCACTACCTGCATAAAGCGCTGGCCATCGTGAACGTGGCCTGTATTCTGTGCCCCGAAAATCTGATGGATGAAGTACGGGCGACGGAAAAAACAATTGTATTCTGCGTCGACCCTCGAACCGCCTTTTTCCGTCTCTACAATAGTTTCAACCAAGAGGCGGGATGCGCAACTTTGCCTCCCCCCATCATCGGAGACAACTGCAAACTACACCCCAGCGCCGTTATCTCGCCATTGGCTAAACTGGGCAACAACGTCGAAGTTTCAGCGAATGTTGTCATTGAAGGCCCTGTCGAGATCGGAGACAACGTTTTCATCGGTTCGAATGCCGTAGTGGGCGCCGAGGGCCTCATCACCCTGCGCAACGGCGACGGCACGCTGACGATGGTCAAGCATCAGGGCGGCGTACGCATCGGATCAGGCTGTCAAGTGCTCGCTGGCGCGGTGATTGCGCGCTCTTTATTCCAGCAACCGACCACTATCCACGATAATTGCCAGATTGGCATCATGACGAATATTGGTCACGGCGCGGTGATTGGCAAAAATTGCGTTGTATCCGGCAACACCGTGGTCGCCGGGCGCTCTCGCTTGGGAGCAGGCGTATGGGTCGGTGCCTCCTGCTCCATCGCCCAGGGTCTGGTGATCGGGGACGCTGTACAAATAAGAATGGGCTCGGTAGTCATCAGCGATATCGCACCACATAGCGTTGTGTCCGGAAACTTCGCGATCAATCATAGGGCGAACATGACGGCCCACCTGGGGAAATTGAAATGATGCACTCCACCGAGCTTTCACTGGGTTTCAAGGGCGAAAGGACTTATATACAGGGAGCCGACATCCTCTGTGCCACGATGCAATCCATTATGGATCGTGCGCCGGACGCAAGGATCGAAAAGCTCGACTTCAAAATTGGCAGAATGACCAGCCATCTCCTCAGTTGTCACTGGTGGCCAAGGTCCGCTCCTCAAACGCCAGGGGGTAACGACATTGCCAGCTTCACTTTTCACCTAGATGGCGTTGAACATGAAGGCAGATTGATTCAAGCCGAAGGACTTGCCGAAACTCGACGCGCCTATGACGAGTCGCTGGTCAACAGCAACAGCCATTACTCTCCCGCCAAGCATTCGATTAGCCTGACGAACATGCCAGCAAACTTTTCTTCGATAGAAGTGCTGATATCACTGAACAAGGCGTTGCATCTCAAAGAACTGTGCCTACCCAGTGCTCACCAATGGGTTTTCTGCCGCTGGGAAAGCCCCGAGTGGCCGCTGAGCCATGAGTTGGGCGGAGTAGAGCTGACGATCGAACAAACCCTGGGCACCCGACTGACCCGTACTCGCATTGAACTCGGTTCGGAACAGATCGGCACCATTTACTTCAGCGCCCTGAACGTCGATTGACGGCCGCGCGGGAAAAGGTCGTGAACTGCATGCAGGACAGCCCCGCTACTGCCTGGATTGTGGCAAAATTCTCGGCCTTGAGCTTCGCGCCCGCCGCGAAATCGCCTTCCAACCGTCGCATCATTTAATCCGAGTAGAAAAATTTCTGACCGGGATAACAGCAACACCAGAACGAGGAAACACCGACCGTGCCAACTACAAAAGAAACGATCATTGAGCTCATCAAGAAAGCTAATGTTGTGGCGGACGCTTCGTCATTACGTGACAACCTGAAGTTGATCGACCAGGGAATCGACTCGATGGATATTTTCGCCATCATGATTGCTATCCAGGACCATTACCAGATTCAGATACCCGACGACGACATTGAACGCCTTCAAACAGTGAACGACTTGGTCGGTTATATAGACTCTAAACAGTCATAAGCAATATTTTGTCACTCAAGGTGAAACATGGTGCAAACGACCATCCCGCACGCCCCCCCCACTGCACAGGCAATTTCCTCTGTGTTTAGCGAAGTATTCGCCTTCCTCGAGCATTGAGCAGCCCGCATGCCCGCAACGCTTTTAAGACTGATTTTTGCCATTTTAATTTTTGTCTTCCTGGCAAAAACACTAGATATCCAGCTAGCGTCATTAATTGATGGCATTAAAGCATGGCAATATCTTGCGTTGGCTGCGGGCATTCCCTTGACGCTAAGCTCGTTTTTCTCCATCAGTCGCTGGCAAGTATTTTTACGACTCAACTCAATTGATGAAGCGTTACCCAGTCTATGGAAGGTGAGCTTGGTCTCTCAGTTTCAAGGCTTGGTTTTTCCATCGTCACAAGGCGGAGACGCTTTTCGTATGCTCCATATCGAGCGACGTCACCCGGATAAGCGAGGAACGGCCGGCAGTACCGTCATTATAGATAGGATGATGGGCCTATTGGTGCTGTGTGCTCTTACCCTTTGCGCTCTGCCTTTTCTACCGAAATCAGACAATTACACTTCGCTCAACATTACCGTTCTCGTTATCAGTTGCATCGCAGTCGGCGCGCAACTTTCATTCAGCAGTAGAAAAATCCATACACTCTATAGCCATCTCATTTTTCAGAACTCGCTGCTGTCTCGCCTATTAGGATATATAGAAAAACTTCACGCCAGCACGGTCAGCTTTCCTTATCAACGGGCGCTTAAAAGTTCCTTGCTCTATATTTTCTGCCATCAAATATCGCTAATATTGGTGGTATATCTGGTATTTCGAGCGTATGGCTACGACATCCCCTTCGTTCAACATTTAGCACTATATCCTGTCATTGCTATCCTGACCATGGTTCCATTAACCATTGGCGGGCTCGGCGTGCGAGAAGGTTTTTTTGTATATTTTTATGGTTTGTTGGACGTACCGGCCAACGTAGCTGTAGGTGCCTCCCTGGCAAATTACACGTTGATGGTACTAATCCCCGCCACTTGTGGCGCAATTATTTATTTGTGGGATACCCTTCGAGACAGCCGCCTGAAGCGCATTAACTAACAGAGAGCTTAGGCAATGAACTTAGATCGCACCCCGTTCCCCAAGTCGGCCTTCGAAGTCCTTGCTCCGCCTGAGGCACGGCATTGGTGGTTTCGGGCCCGTAACCGAGTAATTATGTGGGTATTGAGATCTCGTATCGGCGACATTCGCAATTTTTTGGAAATTGGTTGCGGTATTGGTTTTGTGCTGGATGGCACCCACCAAGATTACCCCGACGACGAATCGGATCCTGGAATTCGTCATGAAGATAGAGCATAGCTTGTTGAAGGCAGGTATCACGCTCCCCTTCGGGAGTTCGCTCCTGTTGTTAGCTAGAAAACAATAATCCGGAGACATGCAGTGAGCGACCTTAAAATTCCCTTCAATCGCCCTTATATGACGGGTAAAGAGCTTTATTATATCGCCGAAGCAAAATTCCTCAATAAACTCTCCGGTGACGGCCCCTTCACCCGACGTTGCCACCAGTGGCTGGAACAGTATAGCCACAGTGAAAAAGCGTTATTGACACACTCATGTACTGCGGCCTTGGAAATGTCAGCTCTACTGCTGGATATTCAACCCGGGGACGAAGTCATCATGCCGTCTTACACATTCGTCTCCACCGCTAACGCATTTGTATTGCGCGGCGGGATACCAGTGTTTGTGGATATCAGAGAAGATACCTTGAATTTAGACGAAAGGTTAATTGAAGCCGCAATTACACCTCGCACCAAGGCAATCGTTCCGGTTCACTACGCAGGCGTTGCCTGCGAAATGGACACGATAATGGAGATCGCCCGCCGACACGGCCTCTACGTCGTAGAGGATGCTGCACAGGGTGTCATGGCGTCTTATAAAGGAAGAGCTTTAGGTAGTATTGGTGATTTAGGTGCGTATAGCTTCCATGAAACCAAGAATGTGATCTCCGGCGAAGGTGGCGCTCTATTGGTTAACGACCCGGCAATGTCGTTACGCGCCGAAATCATCCGCGAGAAAGGTACGGACCGAAGCCGCTTCTTCAGGGGCGAAGTCGACAAATACACATGGCAGGAAGTTGGATCATCTTATCTCCCAGGAGAATTGACCGCCGCGTTTCTTTGGGCACAGCTGGAAGAGGCACAGTCAATCACACAGAATCGCCTGAATAGCTGGAGCCGCTATCACCAGGCGCTCAAGGAGCTTGAATTGAAAGGCGCGGTGCGCCGTCCGATCATCCCGGAAAACTGTACGCATAATGCCCATATGTACTATGTATTACTTGCTCCCGGCATTGACCGCCAGCGCACGCTAGATAAACTCAAGCTCGACCATATTTATTCGGTGTTCCACTACGTACCGCTGCACTCCTCTCCAGCTGGGCTACGTTACGGTCGTACCCATGGCACGATGACAAATACAGATACCTTGTCGGAACGCTTGATCCGCCTGCCACTCTGGATGGGGCTGAGTGAAGACCAACTCACCCATATCGTCGACTCGCTACAGCGCGCCGTTTCCTGAAAAGAGGATGCGTGGCGATTTCGAATATGTTGGTGCAACGCTAGAACTATCGGATGGAATGCAAAAAGGCCGGCCATCGAAGCCGGCCTTTTTCGCTAGCTACTTAGCCCTTATCTCACTTCCAGTTTGTCACGATTCCGATCCACTATAGCCTTGCCAATTCCCTTGACCTCCAATAGCTCTTCAACCGACGAAAATGCCCCATTGCTCTCACGATAAGCCACAATCGCCTTGGCCTTGGCCTCTCCAACTCCCAACAACTCACGTTGCAAGGTCGTGGCATCTGCACCATTAAGATCAATTTTAACGCGTTGAGATGCTCCCACGTCAACGGCTTGCTGCGAGGCTACGGTTTCCAGTTTCGCGGCAGGTGCGGCGACAGCACCTATTGAGGCGCTGGTCAGAAGGGCAAAAACCAAGGAGTAGAAATAACGTGTACGCATCAGTGAAGCTCCATGACATCGTTAAGAAGAAACAGCTTTTTTCCCAAGCTGCCTCTCAAACTTAGGCGATGATGCACCGCTGTCAAAAATGTGTACGTTACCGGTTGTGTAACAATCAGGGCTCAAGACGCCGCTGCTGATAGATCCAGTCGACAATCTCTCCATCCGGGGCGTAACCACTGACAGTTTCCCGAAGCAGTTGGCGGACCCTGGCATAGTCATCCCGCTCAATCGCGACCAGCAATTCAGCCAGCTTGCTCTTGAGGACGTCCCAAGGCAGGTAGTCTTCGTTGGCACTCATGATCATTGGGTGCTGGGTCGCGACGACGTCGTGACCAATTAGCAACTCTTCGAAAAGCTTCTCGCCCGGGCGCAGGCCGGTGAACTGGATTGCAATGTCGCCGTGGGGGTTCTTTTCTGATCGAACGCTCAGGCCGGACAGATGAATCATTTTTTCCGCCAGCTCGACAATCTTCACGGGATCCCCCATGTCCAGCACAAACACATCTCCGCCCAACCCCATGGAGCCTGCCTGGATAACCAACTGTGCGGCCTCGGGAATGGTCATGAAATAGCGGGTGATCTTGGGGTGGGTAACCGTCAACGGCCCGCCGGATTTAATCTGTTTGTGGAACAAGGGTATAACCGAACCGGACGAGCCCAATACATTGCCGAACCGGACCATGGTGAAACGCGTTTTGTTAACCCGCGAGACGTTGCCCTTGTCGCCAAACAACACGGGGGCCAACTCACGGCTGAGGGCTTGCAATGTCAGCTCCGCAAGCCGTTTGGTGCTGCCCATTACATTGGTCGGGCGCACCGCTTTATCCGTGGAGATCAGGACGAAATTCGACACCCCCGCCTGTAACGAAGCCTGTGCTGTGTTCAATGTGCCGATTACGTTGTTCAGGATGCCTTCGGCGATGTTGTGCTCGACCATCGGGACGTGTTTATAAGCGGCGGCGTGATAAACCGTATCGACACTCCAGGTCTTCATCACGTCGAGCAGTTTGTCCTGGTCTCGTACCGATCCCAGAATAGGCAATAGCCGAACCGACAACGATTCCCGAATGACTCGAGGTTCAAGTTCGGACAGGATGCTATAGAGATTGAATTCGCTGTGCTCATACAGCAGCAAGGTAGTCGGCTTCAATGCCAGGATTTGGCGACAAAGCTCGGAACCAATCGAACCACCGGCCCCAGTGACCAAGACAGATTGTCCAGCGATACAATGTTCAAGCAGGTCAGCTTGTGCGGGTACCGAATCGCGCCCGAGAAGGTCCGCGATGTCTACTTCCTGAATATCATCGACCTTGACCCGACCACTGGCCAGGTCCATGAAGCCCGGAACGCTGCGCACATGCAGCGGGAAACCTTCAAGCAGCGCCAATATCTCCCGACGACGCCCACGTGAGGAGGAAGGCACCGCCAGCAGGATTTCTTCTGCGCCGGTTGTATCAATCATCTTTTGAATATTTCTGGGTGCGTAGACCTGCAACCCGGCGATCACGCGGTCTGCGATATTACTGTCATCATCGATAAATGCGACCGGTCGCATCACCCGCCCCATGCGTAGCGCGGCCACTAATTGATTACCAGCGGCTCCGGCCCCGTAGATAGCAACCTTGGGCAGACCATCGTCTCGATTGGCGAATGGAACATGTTGAGCTGCGGTGAACCAGTCCCCCAGGAAATACTGCCGCATCATCAGGCGTAAACCGCCAATCATGATCAGGCTCAACCACCAATAATTGAAAATAATGGAGCGTGGCACTACGGTTTTATGATTGCTATACCAATACACCACAAGGGCCAGCAGCAAGGCCGAAAGGCTGACCGCCTTGCAAATCGTGATCAGCGCATCGTTACCGAAATAACGCATGACAGCGCGATACATGCCAAATCGGATGAAGATCGGGATGGCAACCAACGGGGCAGAGCCGAAAAGCCATAAATGCGTAGCAATCGGGCTGGCCAATGCCTCAACACCCAGACGAACGACGAACGCCAGCCAGAGGGCGATCCAGACGAGAATAATGTCCGTTGCCAGTTGTAGCGCCCGCTTGTGGCGTCGTGGCAACCCTAGCAGGGCGACTCTTAATTTATCCATAAATCCTTTACGCATCTTGACCTGCCTCTGGTGCAACTCCGTTTTTATTGAACCGGGCGACGTCACGCATGACTGATAAAACGCTCATCAAAAAGAGTGCCTGTGTCAGCTTCGAGGGTTAGACCTTCTCTGGCCATCCCAGCGTGAACTGAATGACATGGCACCGGCGGCACGTTAATACCTGCCGCGCCGCGCCAGGCTCCTGAAATTTCACGCATCAGCAGCAATGCCTGAGAACGCAGTGGTATTGCGCAATCAGTTGAATCCGCGTAATGCTTGATTAATCAAACTGCCTGGACGAATGCTCAGCGCTGTCTCCTCTTCTCTGCCTTTTTGATTGGATTGTAGCAATAAGCTATTGCGCATCAGCAGGGCCCGTCATGAAATGGAGCATGCCCGCAATGACGTTCCCAGGCCAACAGGAAATTAATGAAAGTTTTTTACCCCTGGCAACACGATATCCACAGCCCATCCGAAAGCTGGATCTCGGCCCAGACGCCCAGTTTTGCGGACTGCCGTTGTCCCCTAAACTTAAACGGCAAGCCTATCCTCCTGGCAACCACCAACGTGCTCCATTAACGATCCCTGTGTTGCGGAATCAAGCGTTGTTGCTGGAATATCCAATCGACGATTTCACCTTCGGGCGCGTAACCGCTTACGGTTTCGCGTAGCAGCATTCGGACCCGTGAGTAATCATCCATGGTAACGGCGGCCATCAGATCATCCAGTTTGGCCTTGAGTTGTTCCCATGGCAGATGGTCTTCGTTGGCGCTCATGATCATCGGGTGCTGTGTCGCGACCACGTTGTCACCTATCAGCAATTCTTCATAAAGCTTTTCACCAGGCCGCAAACCGGTGAATTCAATCGCAATATCACCGTGCACGTTCTTCTCGGAGCATACATTCAAGCCAGACAAGTGAACCATTCTTTCGGCAAGCTCGGCGATTTTTACAGGCTCCCCCATGTCTAGCACAAACACATCTCCGCCTCGCCCCATCGATCCCGCCTGGATCACCAACTGGGCCGCCTCTGGAATTGTCATGAAATAACGGGTGATATTGGGATGCGTAACGGTGATGGGACCGCCGGATTTAATCTGCTGGCGGAAACGCGGAATAACCGAGCCGGAGGACCCCAGCACATTGCCGAAGCGCACCATGACGAAACGAGTCTTATTGACCCGGGCAACATTACCGCTGTCAGCGAAGAGCACCGGCGCAAGTTCTTGACTCAGCGCCTGCAAGACCATTTCTGCCAGGCGCTTGGTGCTGCCCATGATATTAGTAGGGCGCACGGCCTTGTCCGTGGAAATGAGCACGAAGTTCTCGACCTGGGCCTTCAACGCCGCTTGCGCGGTATTCAACGTACCGATGACGTTGTTAAGCATACCTTCAGCAATATTGTGCTCCACCAACGGCACATGCTTATAGGCTGCGGCGTGATACACCGTCTCGACGTTCCAGGAAGTCATGACGTCAAACATTTTAGCCGCATTACGCACTGAGCCCAGAATTGGCAACAAATTCACCGGGATCGATTGTCGGGCGATGACCTCCTCCAGTTCGCTCAAAATACTGTAGAGGTTGAACTCACTGTGATCGAACAACAGTAAAGTCGCCGGTTGCAGGGCGAGAATCTGTCGACAGAGTTCAGAACCGATCGACCCGCCCGCTCCCGTGACCAGAACGACCTTTGCGCTGATACAACGGGACAGAAGCTCGGGTTGCGCAGGCACCGCATCGCGCCCCAACAAGTCGGCAATATCGACCTCTTGGATGTCGTCAACTTTCACACGGCCACTGGCCAGATCCATAAAACCCGGCACGCTGCGTACGTGCAGTGGATATCCTTCCAAATACTCGAGGATTTCACGGCGTCGCGCACGACTCGCCGACGGAACGGCCAAGAGCACTTCCTGAGCGCCGGTGAGCTCAATCATCTTCTGGATATGCTTGGGTTTGAACACCTGCAAACCAGAGATCATGCGATTCGCGATACTGGTGTCGTCATCGATGAAAGCTACCGGCTGCATATCTCGACCAATACGCAAAGCCGCCACAAGCTGATTACCGGCAGCCCCGGCTCCGTAGATCGCCACTTTGGTAAGACCGGCCCCCCGGTTGACGAAGGGCACTTGGCCGGAGGGAATGAACCAATCGCCCATGAAATACTGACGCATAAGCAATCTCAAGCCGCCAATCATCACCAGGCTGAGCCACCAATAATTGAAGATAACCGAACGCGGCACAGGCGCCATATAAGAGGCGCCCCAGTACACCACGAGCGCCAAAACCAACGCGCTCAGGCTGACGGCCTTGACGATCGCGATCAAGGCATCGTTACCCAAGTAACGCATGACGGCACGGTACATACCAAAACGCACGAACAATGGGATAGCAATTAAAGAAGCACTGACAAGGAGCCACGGATGACTGCTAAACGGATTGATCATCTCGTCGAAGCCAAGGCGCACTGCGAACGCCAACCACAGGGCGGTCCAGACCAGCAGCACATCGGTCATGACCTGAAGCAGGCGTTTCTGCCGACGTGGCAGGCCCAGCAATGCAATGCGAAGTCTATCCATGAATATTTCCAGCACCTTGTTGTTCGTACCCATTCTTGTTATGTCCAGCTGCTCGATGACAGCCGTCCATGACCCGTTTCACATCTTTACCTGGGACATTCAGGCGTCCTCCAACTGGCCGGCCTTGAACTTGAAAGCCAATAACACCAGCGGCACGTAGGCCAGCAAAACACCCATCAGCCCATCCAGCTTCAGGACCACGACGCACCACGCGAGGGGAAACAACCACAGCACGTTGATCGCCGCCACTGCCAACGTGACAGGGCGATGGCGCCCATAATGACGCGAGGCAAACTGATAGGCATGGCTACGATGGGCCTCGTAGACTTTATCACCCCGCAAAAACCGCCGGATCAGGGTGACGGTCGCATCGACAATGAACACTCCCAGCAGAATCAGCCACGCCCAGAAGAAGGCCGGGGAAACCCAGGCGGCTTGCAGAGACATGATCCCAAGTGCGATGCCCAGGAAGCCACTGCCCGCGTCTCCCATGAAGATTTTCGCGGGCGGAAAATTCCAGAAAAAAAAGCCCAGCACGGCAGCGGCCAAGACCAGCGGAGGCCAGATCAGGCCGGTGAAACCCGACAGTACGTAGAGAGCACTCGCCCCCAGGCAGGCCAGCACAGCCTCTATACTGGCGATACCGTCAATACCGTCCATGAAGTTATACAGGTTGAGAATCCAGACAAGATAAAAAGCAGCCAGAGCATGACCTATCCAGGATAGATCAACGCTGACACCAAACAGGTCCAGGGGCGCTAAGCCTTGAAGCCATATCAACGCCCAGACAGCTGCACTGAAATGCCCAAGCAATCGCCACCGTGCGGCAATATGTCCATGGTCATCCATGAAACCCACGATGGCGACCAATGCACCTGCCCCACCCAACGCAACCATGTAGTGAAGCTGTACCAAACCCAGCTGGCCGAGCAAAGGCAAGGTCATCAGGAACGCCACGACGATGGCGACGCCCCCGCCCCGGGGCGTCGGGATACTGTGAGAGCTGCGTGCATTCGGAATATCGATGATGCTACGCGCCAAGGCATACCGGCGCAGCCCGGCAGTCATGAGTAGCGACGCCATCGTGACAGAGGCAAATATCCAGAAATACGTCATTTATCTTGATTCGTCCTGAAATGCCGTGCGGTCTTGGCCAGTGCATCATCGACACTCACGGGAGGGTTCCAATTCAAAAGTGTACGGGTCTTCTCGATACTGACCTGCAGCGAACCACAAAGGCGCTGGGACAATGCTTTCCTGCCCAGCATGCTGGCGCCGCGCTCGAGTATCCAACTAGGGACCGGAATCAACCGCGCTGGTTTACCCAGCGCGTGGGCCATCCGGCTTAGCAACATCGTGGTCGACAGATCTTCTCCATCGTTGACCAGGAAGGTCTGGTTCGCCGCCGCTGGATGGTCGATACACGTTACGATGAGATCGACCAGATTATCGATGCTCACTAGGCTTCGCCGGTTATCGATGGCGCCGAATGGCAAAGGCACGCCTTTGTCCAACCAACGCATCATATTCAAGAAATTAGCCTTCACGCCGGGCCCATAAACCAGGACAGGCCGGATGACGACCACTTCCATCCCTGTCGCCAGCGCAACTTCCCGCAGCCCCTGCTCAGCCTCCTGCTTGGACACGCCATACGGGTCCGTTGGAGCAGGCATATCGTCCGCAGTATAAGGTTGGCCGGTCGAGGTACCTTCCCCGTTCACTTTGATGGAGCTGATAAAGATAAATCGACGGACGCCGGCTTCAGCTGCTTGCCTTGCAAAATTCAGCGTTCCTTCAACGTTCACCTGCCGAAAAGCAGCCAGCGGATCAGCTTCTGTATCATTCATTACGTGCACGCGAGCGGCGCAATGAATGATCGCATCCACATTCGCCAAGTGCGTGTGCCATTGGGTTTGTGCAGAGAACGAGTCAATTCGCACAGTATTGATAGGCGCCGATAAATTCCGATCACCGCGAACCACCGCGAATACCGATTTTCCTGAGTCTGCCTGCAACCGCACGGATACCGCTCCACCTACAAATCCGCTCGCGCCGGTCACGAGAATACTTTTCTGCATCAGTGATTGACCTTTCGTAGCGTGGCTTTTCTGAAGATATCTTCCAAACGCGTCAGCAGCCGTTGCTTGGAGTAGTGCTGAAGATAATACTCACGGCCGCTCTCTCCCATGACCTTACGTAAGGGAGGAGTGATAGCCGCCAATGCCTGAGTGATACGTGCCAAGCCATCCGCGTCGCCGGATGCACATGTAAACCCTGCACCGGACTCATCAATTACACGTGCTGCTTCCCCATTGATCATTCCCAGCAGAGGCTTCCCGGAGGCTAGGTAAGCCTGGACTTTGCCGGGAATGGTTTTTTCAAACACATCATTGGTCTTCAGTGACACCAACAGTGCATCGGCGTTGGCAAACAAGGCAGGCATGGCATCCAATGGATGCCTGCCCAAGAGCAGAACGTTGTCCAAGCCTCGCTTACTCACCTGTTGGCTCAGCCATTGACTCATCCGGCCATCACCGACGATGGCCCAACGCACAGCGACTTTCCCACGCAGTTGCTCAGCAGCGTCCAGCACCGCAGGGAAATCCTGGGCCTCCCCCAGATTCCCAGCAAATACCACCGTAAAAACCGACTCGTCACGTGCAAGTATCGAGGTCAAGTGATTCGGAGCTGCAGAGAAGTCGTCTTCAGCCCAACTGGGAAAGTAAATCAAGCGTCGCGGGTCCATGGGACGTGTACAGTAGCCTCGGACGTTATCAAAAAAACCATTGGACTGTAGCAAAAGGTAGTCAGCACGGTTATAGATCCAAGACACCATTCGACCAACCATGGACAACAACGCCGGTTGTTTCAAAACGCCGACGGCCTTTAAAGTGTCCGGCCACAAATCCAATACCCAGATAAACACGGGGGCTTTCTTTAAACGGCCGATCACCAACGCAGGGATCGCCGCCATGATCGGGGAAACTGCGTAGACGAATACGGCATCGAAACTGCGTCCTCGCAACGCATACGCACCTAGGGTCGAAGCACTGGAAAAAAACTCAGGTAGTTGAAAATCAACTGTATGCTGCGTTTGCCGCGCGGGAGCATAGGCACCCGCACAACGCGGGCACCCTGATATTCGGTGAACTGTGCAGGTGCCGCCTTGTAGGCTTCAAACACCACCCCTTCCGGATAATTGGGCACTCCGGTAAGCACTGTTACCGCGTGCCCTTTTTCGGTGAAGTCACGTACCAAGTCGTTGATGCGCATGTTCTCTGGCCAGAAATACTGCGTCACCACCAAAATATTCAGCTTGCTCTCTGGCATTTTCACAACTCGACTCAATACCGCTTCCAAACAACACGGTTTACGTAGTCAGTATAACTGTGCAGGATCCTAGCAACTTTTTCAGAAACGTTAGGCATGCTGTAGTCCGCCACCAAGCGAAGGCTGCGCTCACTACCTGATTTTTGTGTCTGAAGGATACTCAGCCCTTGCAGCACTCGCTCGACTTCCAGCCCGACCATCATTACAGCCGCTTCTTCCATACCCTCTGGTCGCTCATGAGCTTCACGCAAGTTCAAGGCGGGAAAATTGAGAATCGAAGACTCTTCATTGATGGTGCCGCTGTCAGAGAGAGCCGCACGTGACTCCAGTTGCAGCTTGTTGTAATCCATGAATCCCAAGGGCTTGAGCAATCGGACATTTTCATGAAACACGATGCCCATCGCATCAACACGCTTTTGGGTGCGCGGATGGGTAGAGACGATAACAGGCTGGCCGAACGTACTGGCCACGGTATTGAGCACCTCGACCAATTTGAGAAAGTTCTTATCCGAGTCGACGTTTTCTTCACGGTGAGCACTGACAACAAAGAACTTACCCGCCTCCAACCCAAGTCGCTCCAAGACGTTTGAAGCCTCGATGCTATCGCGATAATGGTTGAGCACTTCAAACATGGGACTGCCCGTCTTGATCACACGATCTGCAGGCAAACCTTCGCTTAGCAAATAATCCCGGGCGATAGTGCTATAGGTCAGGTTGATGTCCGCTGTGTGGTCAACGATACGTCGGTTGATCTCCTCAGGGACGCGCATATCAAAGCAACGGTTTCCGGCTTCCATATGGAATGTCGGAATCTTGCGCCGTTTGGCGGGGATAACGGCCATGCAACTGTTTGTATCGCCCAGTACCAGCACGGCTTCAGGCTCGATGGTAGCCAGCACCCGGTCCACCGCGATGATTACATTGCCGATGGTTTCCGCGCCGGTGGTCCCGGCAGCATTCAAGAAGTGATCAGGCTTTCGGATGCCTAAGTCTTGAAAGAAAATCTCGTTCAGCTCGTAGTCGTAATTCTGCCCAGTATGGACAAGGATATGCTCACAATACTGGTCAAGCGCGGCCATGACCCGTGATAAACGGATGATTTCCGGGCGAGTTCCGACGACAGTCACGACTTTCAGTTTTTTCATTTTCTCAGGCCATTTTTGAATAAATTAAATGTGCTTAACATATCAGCCACCACGCCACCGCGCATTAAGTCAACGACAGCCACTCAAGCTCTTTACAGGAGATGAAATATTCGGAGATTTCATTTCGCACGCCTACTGACACGCAATCTCTGAACATCTGATGTTAAGCCTCTGTGCCAACTGGCAGTGCGTAAGTATCCGGCGCAGAACGATCGAAAATTTCGTTAGCCCAAAGCAACACGATCATTTCATCGGTGCCAATATTCGTGATGTCGTGCGTCCACCCTGGCACGGTTTCAACTATTTCCGAACGCTCGCCTGTTGTGGTCAGCTCATAGAACTCACCCGACACTATATGGCGGAATCGAAAGCAAGCAGTACCTTTGATAACAAGAAACTTTTCAGTTTTCGAGTGGTGATAGTGTCCGCCGCGAGTAATGCCCGGGTGTGCGGTGAAATAAGAAAACTGGCCAGAATCCTTAGTCTTTAACATCTCAACAAAAGCACCTCGAGGATCAACGTGCCTTGGAACTTCGTAAGTAAATTGATCTGGGGACAGATAGCTGAGGTACGTAGAATACAACGCCCGACACAACCCTGCTCCAACACGCTCGGATATCATCGTATAGCGACTGTCGCGAAAAGATTCCAGCTGCTCAGCAAGCGCGCCTACAGTGGTATCGTACTGAGGCACAACTTCTACAAAAGGGGTTCCTTCCCTTCTCCCCTCTAGAACATCCATAAAGCATTGTACGACATCATCAACATACGTAAGCTTTAGAGCCGCACTGGGATCATTTATTGAGATCGGCAATCCGTGTGCAATGTTATGGCAAAATGTAGCTACGGCTGAATTGTAGTTAGGTCGCGCCCATTTTCCGAAGACATTCGGCAAACGAAATATATGTACCGGCGATCCGGTATCATTTTGTAAATCGCGTAATAACTGCTCAGCCCCAAGCTTACTGCTTCCATAGGGATTATCCAAGGGCGCTTGAATAGACGATGTATAGACCACAGGTACCGGCCGACCACGCTTTCGGATCGCATCACAAAGGACACCAGTAAGATCAGTGTTACCCTTTTGGAAATCCAAAGGATCTTGAGGGCGATTGATCCCCGCCAAATGGAAAATAAAATCCACTTGATCAATTAAACTTGGGAGGCTCGCGATAGAATCATTACGCGTAAATGATAATACCTCAACATCGGATTTTACACTAAAATGCGATATGAGATTGCGACCAATAAAGCCGTTAGCACCTGTGATCAAAATTTTCATTAATTACTCCTCGGGCACCGCGTGCTCACCACGCTGAATCGCACGCATGAAGTCCAACTTGAGCAACAGTTCGCGCATACCTTCTACATCGAGACGCTCAGTGTTATGAGAATTATAATCTTCGGTACGAGAAATTTTTGTTTCACCTTGCTCTACAAACTTAGCATAGTTCAGATCGCGTAAGTCAGGAGGCACACGAAAATAATCGCCACGGTCCTCAGCACATGCCATTTCTTCGCGACTTAGTAAAGCTTCAAAGAGTTTCTCGCCGTGCCGTGTACCAATTACCTGAATAGGGTGATCTGGCACATCAAGCATACTAGTCAATGCTTGCGCTAAGACTTCCACCGTAGCTGCCGGAGCTTTCTGAACGAACATGTCGCCATTCGAGCCATGCTCAAACGCATACAATACCAGATCAACGGCATCCGCGAGAGTCATCATGAATCGAGTCATGTTAGGATCAGTCAGACTCAGAGGGGTACCTGATCTAATTTGATCAATAAATAAAGGAATCACCGACCCTCTTGAGGCCATTACGTTCCCATATCGCGTACCACAAATCACAGTGTTGTTATCATTACGCGACTTGGCAACCATTACCTTTTCCATCATCGCTTTGGAGATCCCCATTGCGTTGATTGGATAAACGGCTTTATCCGTGCTGAGGCAAACGACGCGCTTAACATTATTTTGTATTGCTGCTTCAAGCACGTTATCGGTGCCCAGTACGTTCGTCTTAACGGCTTCCATAGGATGGAATTCGCAGGAAGGTACTTGTTTCAAGGCAGCCGCATGAAATATGTAGTCCACCCCGCGTGTAGCGTTAAGGACGCTTTGAAAATCCCTAACATCACCAATGTAAAACTTCAATTTACTATTGGCATATTTTTTGCGCATATCATCTTGCTTTTTCTCATCTCGGCTGAATACGCGTATTTCTTTGATATCGGTATCCAGGAACCGCTTGAGCACTGCGTTTCCGAAGGAACCTGTTCCCCCGGTAATTAAAAGCGTAGAATCCTTGAATGAAATAGCCATAAAAACCCCTTATAGTAATGAAATAATGATACTTCTCGCGTTTTCTACGCTCAAGTTTTTTTCATAATAATGTCGGCCGTTCCTGCCCAGCTCAGCGCAGAGCGCTGAATCCTCAATCAGCAGGTCCAGCTTCGCCTTCAGCGCCGCCGCGTCACCAGCCACTACAGCATAGCCACCGCGAACGTCGTTTTCCAAAATATCGCCAAAATCCGTAACCGAATCCAGCGACGCCAGAATCGGCAATGAAACTTTAAAGTAATCAAGCGATTTCGATGGGAAACTGGGCACTGTTAACTTCCTAGACAGCGATATGAGACCGACATCGCACGACTGCACAACGTGCTCATATTCTTCCCGCGGAATATAATCAATAAAGATAATATTCTGCAGCCCACGCACCGCAACCGCTTTTTGCAGGCTTTCTTTTTCAGTGCCTTTACCAATAAAAACGAAGGTCACTTCATCTTTTGAATACATCGCGGCCAAGTCAAGTATATTTTCCAATTCTTGCACGATTGACATCGCACCACCGTATATCGCAATGAACCCTTGAGGTGGCAAATTATACTTTTTTCTCACCTCAACTTTATCGACTGGTTCAATTTTCTTGATCTTCGCCCAGATCGGCAAAAGTTTAACTTTTTCTTTTGAGACGGAAGGAAAATTATCGAAAAGAAATCGAGCATTACCTTCAGTCATACAACCGATTCGATCAAAACTGGCATACATCAATTCCTCCAGATATCGAAAAAAACCGAAGAACAGCTTGTTCCTGATCGCACCGAGATCCTTTAAATAGAAAGGAAAAAAATCCCACAACACGAGGAAACTTTTAGAATTATATCGCTTCTTAAAGAAGTGGGACATTCCTAGAATTGTGACGCAAGGCGTATTCGCTATGAGCAAATCACAAAATTTAATCTCTTTGGCAATTTTGTATCTTGCAAGAAAGGGAAATATGAATATTTTCAACGCCGTCCCTATGACTCCGGAGTTATAAAATATCGACGGAAGCTTGATTCGTATTACTTTAATCCCATCTATAACTTTCGTAACCGATTCTGGCTCGTTTTTTAGCCAAGAGAAAACGACGACCGTAACGTCGCTTCCTTGTTCGTTCATAGAATAGGCCAACTCATTAGTGAGCCAAGCGTCTTTTTTGTCGTCAGCATACTTGGTGGTAAGCAGTACAATATCTTTACGCAAGCTCATCATTTGGACCACAGCTCGTCAAGTTGATTGAGTAGGTTATCTGTTCGCTCCTGCCCCGTCGAATTGTGCATATCATAAAACAGCTGACTCTGGTAGGGGATATAAACGATGGAAAGCGGACTCGAGAGAAATCGATAAAACGGCAAATACCCGACTAATGCAATTACAAAAACCGTAACCAGCCGGCTTGTATAGTTTAAGCGCAACAATGTATTCAATGCCGCACCGATTAAAAACACCGCAAAAAATACTGGTATCTAGTAGACAGTGTTGGAAATCCAAATATTATCAGAGGGATAAGCAAGCCCACAAATGCCAGACGATAGAGGATGGGAGGTGCTGATTGTTTGGTATCGTTTTGAGCGCCACCGTTACCCCATGCTAGATAGATGCTTGAAAAAATCACAACAGACACAAGGACATAGGCTGCACGGTAGGCAAAAGAAGCATTAAACACATCCCTATCCAGATAAATCATGTACTTGGGGTCCACATAAATTATAAGCACTTCTACGGCAGCACGAATAACATCCAACGAAGATAAATACAGCGCAACCGAGACCAGAAAGACGATTAGAAACGTCGTTCGACTCAAGGGAAACCAATAAATTAACAGTAACAACAACACTCCACCCAATACCGAGTAGTGTATAGAGGTAGCGATGGCGAACAGCGTAAATGCAAGAATCCGCCTTCCCGATAAAAATTTATGTGCTCCAAGTAAGAAGATACTAACCGCCAACCCCTGCCTAAGTAAGGAAAACGCGGGAATCAAATAAAAGTCCGGGACAGAGTACATTACAGCCAATACCAGCAGACAATGCTTGGGAAAAAAACTCCTCACTACGATGGATATGAATACAATCTCAGCAATAGAAACCAAAGCGGAAAAATGCTCAAACGCCAGATCAAGGAACGATGAAACATGAACCAGCCATTCATATCCAAATTCAAAATCCAGATAAAACTCTTCACCACTTCGTATTGCATTGTAATGTGATTCGTAGATTGGCCAGTCGTAGCCTGTCTGAAATTTCAGTCCAACAAACAAGGAGAGAAGCGCCACTTGAAATGTATATATCGCCACGGACGGTGAAGTTGCCTTTTTTAATGACAACAGGGCCAACACCCAAATCAGCGCATATATGACATTATATTGCATCATGACGCGGCCGCCCCAACAGACCTTGTTTTATTTCTGCTGACAAAAAACCATAACAGCACTAGAAATAGCGAAATCATGCCCTGCAGAACATAGCCGTAAGCCATACTTTCAAGCCCATAGAGCCTGTAGAAAAAAATACATAATGCCAGATATAAGAATGCCGTAATCATCTCATAAATCAGATAGGCTCTAACGCGCTGTTTGGCGAGCATTACATAAAGAAATATCCAGCCCAGGCATTTCAGCCCGTCCCCTATGACATATGCCTTCAGCACTTCTGAGGAGACTACGAAAGCCTCACCATAAATCAGCCAGACAATAAAATTTGCCAGCTGGCCAACCACGAGGACCAAGACAACGCCAAAAACCAACGCTACTACCGCCATCCGCCAAACAAAGCTGTCCAGAATTCGTCCTTCCATTGCACTATACTTTGGCAATAAAAGAGTAGAAAACAGTACACTACAGATACCCATATAAATATCTGACAGACGTGTTGCTGCGTACCAAAGACCAGACTCAGCCATTGTGCCATTCGTAGCAATATAGTTTCTTAGGAATATCTGCCCTCCATACACAACCACGGCGGACCCCAACGCCATGAAGGAATATGAAACTAATACTTTTAGTATCTCACCATCAATTTTTTTAAAAACACCTCGCATTCGCGGCAGATAAAAACGTTTAGGCAAAAACAGCATGCAGACACCCGCAACAACGGGCGCTAATACCACAGAATAAACCGCCCCTTTTTTCCCAAAAAAGAATGAAATGACGCAAACTGAAAGCGCCGTTATAAAAGCAGTGGCCATAGAGTACCAAAAATACTCATTGTATTTTTGCATCCCATTAAAATAGGATACAAACAAATTATTCAGCCCTAAAAAAAAACCTCCCAACGGCAGAAGCAACAGCACTACCACCCAATCTCCTTGTAAGAAATAACTTGAAATTTCTCTACTTGAAAGAAGAAAAACGACAAAACAAATCAAACTTAAAAAAGCCAACAAAAACGCAGAAGTCCGCACTATACTCTCTTTAGTGTGTTTATCTTCTGCGATCAACTTTACTACACCAGTTGTAGTTACTGATGAAACACCGGCACTTAATATTTGAAGAAAGGATTGGACCTGCCCAACTACAGCCATTCCACTGGGCCCCACGTAAAACGCAACTACCTTTAGCGAGGCGACAGAAAACATCAATTTAAATACAGCCTGAACGGCAATATTTATGATCGGCCGAAGCATTCCCTTTCTTGTTGCCGTACTGCCAACCATAGCGTAACACCTAACACGAGCGGCGCAAAAAACTATAACGACATCGATTTCGAAACCGGAAGTAACTATTTATGTCGTTAGAATCGATCAGACCTACAGCCTGGGGATTCCATGTCCAAAAATGCCACTTTATAAATCAAGGACCAGCATACTTATGACTTAACACTAACGCTGTCAAAATCGAGGTCTGCTGCCGGAACAAACTCACCAGTTTCGATTCAGCCAAGAGATACGAATCGCTGGCATATGCACTACCAACCTGCCTGAAACCTGTCGATCCAGACCTGACGCCATGATATGGATTATTCTTCAACACGAGCTTGAAATACCTGCCTCAACAGCGCGGCCCCAACCCCCAAAACAAGGCCGAGGATCATTCCTTTCAATAAAATAGCCAGCTTATTTGGCTTAATTGGGGTTTGTGGTACCTCCACGTTACCATCCTGCCTATATACCGACACCTGATCAGGTTCGACTTTAAGCATTCGATAGAAATTGTAACGCATCTGCAGCGTGCGCAGATCTGGAATGAATGCATCGTCAGAAACTCTTGCCTCCAACGCGGATACCTCCGCCGCCAAAGCTAAACTTCCTCGCTGATAATCCATCTTACTGCCTGTATCGACAGTGATATCAACCGCAGCAGAGGAATTTATCACAGGCGTTTTCAAACCAATTATTTCAGCAACTTTTAGAGCTTCACGAAGCTGCTGGATACGGTCCTCACGAACCCGTTGAGCATTCTCTCGCAAGCTAGTAATCCGCTGTTCCAGATTCCTTGCCCGAACCGCTGCCTCAGTTGTAACGTTTTTGATCAGCTCTGCCTTGGAGGCCTCACTGGCCCGTTGCACGTAAGCTCTGACCCACTCGGTTGCCTCTGCCGCGTCATCACTCTGGACAACGACCGAGAATCTTTCGGGAGTATCCTTACCCGGTCCTCCTACTATCAGCACACGAGAAAAATTCTCATATAAACGGTCAAGCGGCCCCTTACGCTGAGACTCTTCAAGTGAAGGCAAATAGATGTCACGGAAAAAGGTTTGGCGAAGGGTTTCACTCTGAAGATTGCGAGCAAACAGATCGTACACTTGCTTTATTGAATAGGGTTCCAGCTCAGTGCTCGTGCCACGGCCGTAATTTAACTCAGCAATGCCATTTTGAGTTGGTGGGCTAATATAAAATCTAGCCTCATAGATTGGTTTGGTAAGATAGGCAACCGCCCCAGCCCCAACCGTCACTGCGAACGTAACACCTATAACAAGCCACTTTTGAACCCAAAGATTGCGTAGCAGCGCAATTAAATCAATTTCCTGAGCGTCATTTGCATCAACACGATTATTACGCATACGGTTTCTCAAATGCGGCGGCGGAAAATTTGCCCTTCAATGTGCTGCTTGCACTAAAGGTTAACGCTGAGGAGGTCTCGAAAAAAATTTCGGTAGACCCTGAGAATTCTGACATTGAAAAACACACCCAAATATAAACAATTGCTAACGGCGATCCCTTCACCAGGGTGACAAATCATGTAGCTTTATTTTAACCACAAACGTATCTTCGCGAACCAAGCGAGTGACGGACTGATAACCATCCCCGCCAGAAGCGCAAGGAGTATCAAGGCCGAAACAGGAAGCTGAGGGGCTGACCAACCGGCGAACGCCAAGGATACAGGTTGTGTATTTTCAATTACAAATAGAATAATCGTCAAAGCTACGAGCAGCGCGGCTACGAACAAAGCCACCCGTTTAAAACCCCTCATAGCCCCCCCCTCTGCGGCCTTTTCGTCAGAACTCATCCCCCTCCTCCTCATTCACCCGATCTCTAAGCTCTTTACCCGGCTTGAAATGAGGAACGAACTTCCCGTCCAGGCTGACGGACTGACCGGTCTTTGGGTTTCGACCTACCCGCGGAGCGCGGTAGTGCAGGGAAAAGCTGCCGAAACCACGAATCTCGATACGATCTCCGGTAGCCAGGCACTGGGACATCTGTTCAAGCATGGTCTTGATGGCCAGCTCCACATCCTTGGATGAGAGCAGCCCTTGATGGGTGACAATTCGTTCGATCAACTCCGACTTCGTCATATTTTTCCCTTCTTTTTCAAGCAGCTAGGAAAATCGCTTGAAAAGGTTTTAGCATGACCGGAGGGATTTGAACAGCCCAAGTATTGACATTCTTCCTGACTCCCTTGTCACCTCTTTCCGAGCTGGCAGGGAGACTTTCCTAAAGCTACCGACAGATGACGAGCATCGTACGCGTCAGATAGCCAGCCGGATTAAAACCAAAAGGGTACCGATCTTCATCCTTCGCATCGTCGGATCGGGTAATTACCTTGTAACCCGCCCCCTTGCACTCTCTTGCCGCTCTCTTGTGGCACTTCTCCCAGCCGGAACCCAACCCCGAGCAGTCGACCTCGATACCACTGACACCACGCACTGCGTGGGTCTTGGCGCTTGTAGAGCAACCTGCCAGCACTAAGACACTCAACACCAGAAAGAGCTTGTTCATTCAGTTCCTTTAGACGAGGGTCCGGATCAATCACTTATACAAGTCGGAGCCCCACCTTGAGTAAATTTTTATCTGCTTCATAAAAGAGACAGCCTGGTTAAAGGGTTGGTTTCGCAACGTCTCGAATGAACACCGTCATGGGTAGCAGCTTACGGAGCGCAGAGCACCTTGAAAAATCGCAGGCACAAAAAGGGCGACCGAAGTCGCCCTTTTTAATGATCAAGCAGAACTCAGTTCTGTTTGGCCATTGCTTGACGCAGCAGTGCAGCCATGGTGGTGTCAGCTGCTTCGCCTTCCGGAGCTGCTTTCAGGCTCTGGATGGCTTCTTTCTCTTCAGCATCGTCTTTCGACTTGATGGAGAGCTGGATTACGCGGCTCTTGCGGTCAACGCTGATGATCTTGGCTTCTACTTCTTCGCCTTCTTTCAGAACGTTGCGCGCGTCTTCAACGCGGTCACGGCTGATTTCGGAGGCTTTCAGAGTCGCTTCGATATCGTCGGCCAGGGTGATGATGGCGCCTTTAGCGTCAACTTCTTTCACGATGCCCTTAACGATTGCGCCTTTGTCGTTCTCTTGAACGTACTCGGAGAACGGATCGCTTTCCAGCTGCTTGATACCCAGGGAGATGCGCTCGCGCTCTGGGTCAACCGACAGGATAACGGTGTCCAGCTCGTCGCCCTTCTTGAAACGGCGTACGGCTTCTTCGCCCACTTCGTTCCAGGAGATGTCGGACAGGTGAACCAGGCCGTCGATGCCGCCGTCCAGACCAATGAAGATACCGAAATCGGTGATCGACTTGATGGTGCCGGAGATTTTATCGCCCTTGTTGAACTGGCCAGAGAAGTCTTCCCATGGGTTGGACTTGCACTGCTTGATGCCGAGGGAGATACGACGACGCTCTTCGTCGATGTCCAGAACCATGACTTCCACTTCGTCGCCGACTTGTACGACTTTCGAAGGGTGGATGTTCTTGTTGGTCCAGTCCATTTCGGAAACGTGTACCAGGCCTTCAACGCCTTCTTCCAGCTCAGCGAAGCAGCCGTAGTCGGTCAGGTTGGTAACACGAGCGGTGACGCGGGTGCCTTCTGGGTAACGGGCTTTGATAGCGACCCATGGATCTTCACCCAGTTGCTTGAGGCCCAGGGAAACACGATTGCGCTCGCGATCGTACTTCAGAACCTTGACATCGATCTCGTCGCCAACGTTGACGATTTCCGAAGGATGCTTGATACGCTTCCAGGCCATGTCGGTGATGTGCAGCAGGCCATCGACGCCACCCAGATCGACGAATGCGCCGTAATCGGTGAGGTTCTTGACGATACCCTTGACCTGCTGGCCTTCCTGCAGCGATTCCAGCAGAGCTTCACGCTCGGCGGAGTTCTCGGCTTCCAGGACACTGCGACGGGAAACGACAACGTTGTTGCGCTTCTGGTCCAGCTTGATGACCTTGAATTCCAGCTCTTTGCCTTCCAGGTGCGTGGTATCGCGCACTGGACGGACGTCAACCAGGGAACCTGGCAGGAACGCACGGATGCCGTTAACGTCGACAGTGAAGCCGCCTTTAACCTTACCGTTGATAACGCCCTTGACCACTTCCTCAGCTGCGAAGGCCGCTTCCAGAACGATCCAGCATTCAGCACGCTTGGCTTTCTCACGGGACAGCTTGGTTTCACCAAAGCCATCTTCAACCGAGTCCAGCGCCACGTGAACTTCGTCACCGACGTTGATGTTCAGTTCGCCAGCGTCGTTGTAGAACTGCTCAAGCGGGATAAGCGCTTCAGACTTCAGACCAGCGTGGACGGTTACCCAGCGAGCTTGGTAATCGATATCAACGATAACGCCGGTGATGATGGAGCCTGCCTGAAGGTTCAGGGTTTTCAAGCTTTCTTCAAAGAGTTCCGCAAAGCTTTCGCTCATTTTAATTCCTGTTGATTAGGGCGAAGTAAACGCCCATCTCCACACCCCAGACGGTGTGGGTTAGTTTCATATATAAGAAGCGCCGCAGGACTATGACTGGTCCCCTGCGGAGCTTCCTGATCACCCGGCGATATCGCGAAGCGCGATCTCGCTCATGATGCGTTGCAACACCTGGTCAATGGACAACTCCGTGGAATCCAGCTGAATCGCATCGGCCGCCGGCTTAAGCGGGGCTACTGCGCGCTGGGTATCACGCTCGTCGCGTGCACGGATCTCATCTAGCAGACTCGACAGACTAACATCCTCGCCTTTGCCCTTCAACTGCAAATATCGGCGGCGAGCCCGCTCCTCGGCGCTGGCGGTCAGGAAAATCTTCAGCGGCGCATCGGGAAAGACCACGGTGCCCATGTCCCGACCGTCGGCCACGAGCCCTGGCGGCTCCTGGAAGGCGCGCTGGCGCTGCAGCAACGCCTCGCGCACCGCCGGCAGCGCAGCGACTTGGGAAGCGCCGGCGCCCACGCTTTCGGTACGGATGACATCGCTGACTTCGTCGCCCTCCAGAATGATGCGCTGGAGCTGACCGTCGGTCGCCGCGATGAACTGCACGTCCAGATGTGCGGCCAGCGCCTTGAGCAATTCTTCGTTGGTCAGGTCGACCCCATGATTGGCGGCGGCGAACGCCAGCAAACGGTACAAGGCACCTGAATCGAGCAGGTTCCAGCCCAGTTGCCTGGCCAGGATCCCGGCGACAGTGCCCTTGCCCGAGCCGCTTGGGCCATCGATGGTGATGACCGGTGCCTTGATGTTCACGACTGTGCCTCTTGTGCTACTCGAATACCGACCTGCGCGCACAGCGCCAGGAAGTTCGGGAACGACGTGGCGACGTTGGCGCAATCATGGATGCGAATCGGCGCGCTGGCGCGCAACGACGCAACACTGAAGGCCATGGCGATACGGTGATCACCGTGGCCATGGACTTCGCCGCCGCCAATCTGGCCGCCATCGATGATAATACCGTCCGGTGTCGGCTGGCATTTGACACCCAGTGCCAGCAGGCCGTCGGCCATCACCTGGATGCGATCGGACTCCTTGACCCGCAGCTCTTCAGCGCCGGTCAACACGGTGCGCCCTTCGGCACAGGCAGCCGCCACGAACAGCACCGGGAATTCATCGATGGCCAGTGGAACCAGGGCCTCTGGAATCTCGATACCCTTGAGTTTAGCTGCTCGTACACGCAAGTCAGCCACTGGCTCGCCGCCCACTTCACGCTGGTTTTCCAGGGTGATGTCAGCGCCCATCAGGCGCAGGATGTCGATCACCCCGGTACGGGTCGGGTTGATGCCGACGTGCTCGAGTACCAGGTCGGAGCCTTCGGCAATCGACGCCGCCACGAGGAAAAACGCCGACGACGAGATGTCGCCCGGGACTTCGATGTGGGTGGCTGTCAGTTTGCTGCCGGACTCCACCGAGGCCGTGGCGCCATCGACCGTGACCGGGTAGCCAAAGCCACGCAGCATGCGCTCGGTGTGATCGCGGGTCGGGGCCGGCTCGGTAACGGTGGTCTTGCCTTCGGCATAGAGGCCGGCCAGCAACAGGCAGGACTTCACCTGGGCGCTGGCCATCGGCATGGTGTAGGTCAGGCCCTTGAGCTTGTTGCCGCCGCGAATGACCATTGGCGGACGACCCTCGGCCGCCGTCTCGATGACCGCACCCATTTCCCGCAGCGGATTGGCCACGCGGTTCATCGGGCGCTTGGACAGCGAGGCGTCACCGGTCAGCGTGCTATCAAAGTCTTGCGCGGCCAGCAGGCCGGACAACAGGCGCATCGAAGTGCCGGAGTTGCCCAGGTAGATTGGCCCCGGAGCCGGCTTGAGGCCATGCAGGCCAACACCATGGATGGTCACGCGACCGTGATGCGGGCCTTCGATGACCACGCCCATGTCGCGAAACGCTTGCAGCGTCGCCAGGGCGTCTTCGCCCTCGAGGAAACCTTCCACCTCGGTCACGCCTTCGGCGAGGGAGCCGAGCATGATCGAACGATGGGAAATCGATTTATCGCCCGGTACACGAATACGCCCACTCAGGGAGCCACCAGGTTGTGCCAGGAAAATCAGATCGTTGGAGTTCATAGCGTCCACATAGGCCCGACGGGCCAGGATTTTACTGAAATGCTCGCGGGCCACCCTGGCGCGCGTGAAAACGCCCAGCAATTGGTGCCCGTCCCCTGCATCGACCGCGTCGCGCAAGGCGTCGAGGTCGCTGCGAAATGTATCGAGTGTGCGCAGGACAGCTTCACGGTTGGCGAGGAAGATGTCGTGCCACATGACCGGGTCACTACCGGCGATTCTCGTGAAATCGCGGAAACCGCCGGCAGCGTAACGGAAGATCTCGAGATTTTCATTGCGTTTGGCTAATGAATCCACCAGGCCGAACGCCAACAGGTGCGGCAAATGGCTAGTGGCAGCCAGCACTTCGTCGTGACGCTCGACTTGCATGTGCTCGACATCGGCGCCCAGCTCACGCCACAAACGGTCCACCACCGCCAACGCCGCCGGATCGGTCTGCTCCAGCGGTGTCAGGATCACTTTGTGCCGACGAAACAGCTCGGCATTGGAAGCCTCCACCCCGCTCTGCTCGGAGCCGGCGATCGGATGGCCAGGCACGAAGCGCACCGGCATGCCGCCGAAGGCCTCGGTGGCCGCGCGCACGACGTTGCCCTTGGCGCTGCCGACGTCGGTGAGAATGGCTTGCCCCAGATCCATGGTCGCCAGGCGCGCCAGCAGTTTTTCCATGGCCAGGATCGGCACCGCCAGCTGGATCACATCCGCGCCCTGACAGGCGATCGCCAGGTCGTCCTCACAGCGATCCACCACACCCAACTCCACCGCCAGCTTGCGCGATTGCGGATCCAGATCGACACCAACCACTTCACGGCACAGGCCACTTTCACGCAGGCCCTTGGCAAACGAACCGCCGATCAACCCCAGCCCGACCACCACCAGGCGACCGATCATAGGGGCAACAGGTTGCAGTGAAGTGACATCAACCACGAGCCAGGACCTTGCTCAAAGCTTCAAGGAAACGGCTGTTTTCCCCAGGTAAGCCAATGGTGATGCGCAAGTGGTTCGGCATGCCGTAGTTGGCCACCGGACGCACGATCACGCCTTCACGCAGCAAGCCCTGGAACACCGGCGCAGCAACACGCCCGATGTCGACACAAATGAAATTGCCCTTGGATGGAATCCAGCTCAACCCCAACTCACGGAACCCGGCTTCCAGTTGCTGCATGCCAGCCCCGTTCAGGCGACGACTTTCAGCCAGGTAAGCCTCATCCTGCAAGGCGGCGCAGGCGGCGGCGAGGGCAAAGCTGTTGACGTTGAATGGCTGGCGCACGCGATTCAGCACATCGGCCACCACGGCGGTGGACAGGCCGTAGCCAACCCGCAGCGACGCCAGGCCATAAGCCTTGGAGAACGTGCGCGAAACCAGCAGGTTCGGATAAGCCGCGAGGAAATCCAGGCCATCGGGCAAGTCACTGCCTTCGGCGTATTCGATATAGGCCTCGTCCAGCACCACCAGCACGTGCTCGGGCACGTCCTGCAGGAAATCGTCCAAGGCCTGGGCGTCGAACCAAGTGCCGGTCGGGTTGTTCGGGTTGGCGATGAAGACCACCCGGGTGTTGGCGTCGATGGCGGCCAGCATGGCCGGCAGATCGTGCCCCCATTCCTTGGCCGGAACCACATGGGCGTCTGCGCCGACAGCCTGGGTGGCGATCGGGTAGACCGCAAACGCGTGCTCGCTGAACACGGCGTTGAGGCCCGGCGCCAGATAGGCACGCGCCACGAGTTCGAGAATATCGTTGGAGCCATTGCCCAGCGTCACCTGGCTCAGCTCGACGCCGCAGCGCTCGGCCAGCAGGCTTTTGAGCGCAAACCCATTGCCATCGGGGTAACGGGTCAGGTCAGCCAGTTCGTCGCGGATCGCCGCCAGCGCCTTGGGACTGGCGCCTAGCGGATTTTCGTTACTGGCCAACTTGACGATGCTGGCCGGGTCCAGATCCAGCTCGCGAGCCAGTTCGTCCACAGGTTTGCCCGGAACGTAAGGCGAAAGTTGTTGCACGCCTGGCTGAGCCAGGGCGAGGAAGTTGCCACTCATTTGCTATCCGCCCTTAAAGAACTGCCTTGGGGTAGGAACCCAGCACCTTGAGTGCCACTGCTTCCTGACTGATTTTCTCAAGCACACCTTTTACCAGCGGATCGCGGTGGTGGCCGACAAAATCGATGAAGAACACGTAGGTCCATTTACCGCTGCGCGACGGACGAGTCTCGATCCGGGTCAGGTCGATACCGTTGTCGTGGAATGGCACCAGCAGTTCATGGAGCGCGCCGGGCTTGTTGCTCATGGAGACGATGATCGAAGTCTTGTCGTCGCCGGTCGGCGGTACTTCCTGGCTGCCGATCATCAGGAAGCGCGTGGAGTTATCCGGACGATCCTCGATTTTCTCGGCCAGGCGCGTCAGGCCATAGAGGCCGGCCGCCATATCGCCAGCAATCGCCGCCGAGTTCCACTCACCCTTGACCCGCTTGGCCGCTTCGGCGTTGCTCGATACCGCCACGCGCTCGACGTTCGGGTAATGGGCGTCCAGCCATTTGCGGCACTGGGCCAGGGACTGGGCGTGGGAATAGATCCGGCTGATGCTGTCAGTCTTGGTGCTCTCGCCCACCAGCAGGTGATGGTGGATGCGCAGCTCGACTTCGCCGCAGATCACCATGTCGTGTTCGAGGAAGCTGTCCAGCGTGTGATTGACCGCGCCTTCGGTGGAGTTTTCCACCGGCACCACGCCGAAATTCACCGCACCGGCAGCCACTTCACGGAAGACTTCGTCGATGGCCGCCATCGGCTTGCTGATCACGGCATGGCCGAAGTGCTTCATGGCGGCGGCCTGGGTGAAGGTACCTTCCGGGCCCAGGTAGGCGACTTTCAGCGGCTGTTCGAGGGCCAGGCAAGAAGACATGATCTCGCGGAACAACCGCGCCATCTCTTCGTTGCCCAACGGCCCCTTGTTGCGCTCCATGACGCGCTTGAGCACCTGGGCCTCACGCTCGGGGCGATAAAAGACCGGCATTTCGCCCTCGGCCAGGGAAGCCATCTTCACCCGGGCGACTTCCTGGGCGCAGCGCGCGCGCTCGCTGATCAGCTCCAGGACTTTCTCGTCCAGGGCATCGATGCGCAGGCGCAGCGCCTTGAGTTCTTGCTCGGACATCAGCCGTGTTCCTTCTCGAACTCTGCCATGTAGGAAATCAACGCATTGACCGCATTGATATCGACGGCGTTATAGATGGAGGCGCGCATGCCGCCGACCGAACGGTGGCCCTTGAGGTTCAGCAGGCCGCGCTCGTCGGCACCCGCCAGGAACGGCTTGTCGAGACGATCATCGGCCAGGCGGAACGGCACGTTCATCCACGAACGATCGGTCTTGTTGATCGGGTTGCTGTACAAGCCACTGGCGTCGATGAAGTCATACAGCGTGCGCTGCTTCACTTCGTTGAGCTTGCCGATGGCTTCGACACCGCCCTGCTCTTTCAGCCACTCGAACACCAGGCCGGACAGGTACCAGGCCAGGGTCGGCGGGGTGTTGTACATCGAGCCGTTGTCGGCCGCGACCTTGTAGTTGAGCATGGTCGGGCACAGGGAACGGGCATGCCCCAGCAGGTCTTCACGAATGATGTTGACCAGGATGCCGCTCGGGCCGATGTTCTTCTGGGCGCCGGCGTAGATCATGCCGAAACGGGAGATATCCACCGGGCGCGAGAGAATGTCCGAGGACATGTCGGCCACCAATGGCACGTCACCGGTTTCCGGGATCCAGTTGAATTCCAGGCCACCGATGGTTTCGTTCGGTGCGTAATGAACGTAGGCCGCGTCCTTGGACAGGTTCCACTCGTTCTGGCCGGGAATGGCGAAATAGTCGTAAGGCTTGGCAGTGGAGGCAACATTGACGTGGCCGTAGCGCGACGCCTCTTCGATGGCTTTCTGCGACCAGATGCCGGTATCGATGTAGTCGGCCTTGCCGTTTTCCGGCAACAGGTTCAGCGGAATCTGGGCGAATTGCTGGCTCGCGCCGCCTTGCAGGAACAGCACCTTGTAGTTGGACGGGATGTTCAGCAGATCACGCAGGTCCTGCTCGGCCTTGGTGGCGATGGACACGAACTCATCGCTGCGATGGCTCATTTCCATGACGGACAGGCCCTTGCCGTGCCAGTCGAGGAGTTCGCCCTGGGCGCGCTTCAGGACCGCTTCAGGAAGCGCCGCCGGGCCGGCACAGAAGTTATAGGCTCTCTTGCTCACATCCAATCTCGCTCTGATCTGGTGGTCACTAAATCTTTTGGTCTACATCTTCACCCCTGTGGGAGCGGGCTTGGTCGCGAATACGGTGTACCAGTCAACATTCAATAGGCTGACACACCGCATTCGCGAGCAAGCCCGCTCCCACAAGGGAAAGATGCGCAGTGTCGCAAATTTTCAAAAGGGACAAACAACAAGGGGGCGAATCTTCATCCGCCCCCTGCGTGTCCGCTTAGTCCTGCGGTTCTTCTTCGTCTGCGGCAGCGTCGAGCGGTTGGTCGCCGGCCGCTTCGTCGATATCGGCCCCGAGGGTGCCATCGAACGCCACGCCGTCCTCGCCTTCCAACGCCTCGCCTTCGACTTCCGACGGCTCCTGGACCCGCTCGAGCCCGACCAGCGTTTCGTCGCTGGCCAGCTTGATCAGCGTCACGCCCTGGGTGTTACGGCCCAGGCTCGACACTTCATCGACCCGCGTGCGGACCAGCGTGCCCTGGTCGGAGATCAGCATGATCTCCTCGCCATCGAGCACCTGGACCGCACCGACCAGACGGCCGTTACGTTCGTTGCTGACCATGGCGATTACGCCTTGGCCGCCACGCTTGTACTCAGGGAACTCACCGATGGCCGTGCGCTTGCCATAACCGCGCGCCGAAGCGGTGAGGATCTGGCTGCCTTCTTCAGGGATCAGCATGGAAATCAGCTTCTGGCCTTCTGGCAGGCGCATGCCGCGCACACCGCGGGCGGTACGGCCCATGGCGCGAACATCGGACTCCTTGAAGCGCGTCACCTTGCCGCCGTCGGAGAACAGCATGACTTCACGCTCGCCGTCGGTGATGGCAGCGGAAATCAGCACGTCGCCTTCGTCCAGCTCCAGGGCGATCAGGCCAACGCTGCGCTGACGGCTGAAGGATTCCAGCGGGGTCTTCTTCACGGTGCCTTTGGCGGTGGCCATGAAGATGAAGTGGCCTTCGGTGTATTCCTCTACCGGCAGCATGGTGGTGATGTATTCATCACTGTCCAGTGGCAGCAGGTTGACCAGCGGACGACCGCGAGCGGCACGGGACGCTTCAGGGATCTCGTAGGTCTTGAGCCAGTACACCTTGCCCTTGCTGGAGAACAGCAACAGCGTGGTGTGGCTGTTGGCGACCAGCAGGTGAGCGATGTAGTCCTCATCCTTGACGCCAGTCGCCGACTTGCCTTTGCCACCGCGACGCTGGGCCTGGTAGGCGGCCAGCGGCTGGGTCTTGGCGTAGCCGCCGTGGGAAATGGTCACCACGCGCTCTTCTTCCGGGATCATGTCACCCAGGGTCAGGTCGAGACGCGCATCGAGAATCTCGGTGCGGCGCACATCGCCGTACTCGGCGCGGATCACTTCCAGCTCTTCGCGGATCACTTCCATCAGGCGCGTAGCGCTGTTGAGGATGCGGATCAGCTCGCCGATCTGGTTGAGGATCTCCTGGTACTCGGCCAGCAGTTTCTCGTGTTCCAGGCCGGTCAGGCGGTGCAGGCGCAGTTCCAGGATGGCCTGGGCCTGTTCCGGGGACAGGAAATACTTGCCCTCGCGCAGACCGTATTGCGGGTCGAGGTTTTCCGGACGGCACGAATCGGCGCCGGCACGTTCCACCATCGCCACGACCGCCGAGGACTCCCAAGGGGTGCTGACCAGCGCTTCCTTGGCTTCCGACGGGGTTGGCGAGGCCTTGATCAGGGCGATGACCGGGTCGATGTTCGACAGCGCAACGGCCTGGCCTTCGAGAATGTGTCCACGCTCGCGTGCCTTGCGCAGTTCGAACACGGTACGGCGGGTGACCACTTCGCGGCGGTGACGCACGAAGGCTTCCAGCAGGTCCTTGAGGTTCAGGATCCGCGGGCGACCGTCGATCAGCGCAACGATGTTGATACCGAACACGGCTTGCAGCTGGGTCTGGGCGTAGAGGTTGTTGAGGATCACCTCAGGCACTTCGCCACGACGCAGCTCGATCACGACGCGCATGCCGTCCTTGTCGGACTCGTCACGCAGCTCGGTGATGCCTTCGAGTTTCTTCTCTTTTACCAGCTCGGCGATCTTCTCGATCAGGCGGGCCTTATTCAGCTGGTAAGGGAGTTCGGTAATGACGATCTGCTGGCGGCCGCCGACCTTGTCGATGTCTTCGATGGTCGAGCGGGCGCGCATGTAAATGCGGCCACGGCCGGTGCGGTAGGCTTCGATGATGCCGGCGCGACCGTTGATGATCGCGGCGGTCGGGAAGTCCGGACCGGGGATGTATTGCATCAGCTCATCGACCGTCAGCTCTGGATTGTCGATGAGGGCCAGGCAACCGTCGATGACTTCACCGAGGTTGTGCGGCGGGATGTTGGTCGCCATGCCCACGGCGATACCGCTGGAGCCGTTGACCAGCAGGTTCGGGATACGGGTCGGCATGACCGCCGGGATCATTTCGGTGCCGTCGTAGTTCGGCACCCAGTCCACGGTTTCCTTGTGCAGGTCGGCCAGCAGCTCGTGGGCCAGCTTGGTCATGCGCACTTCGGTGTATCGCATGGCCGCGGCGTTGTCGCCGTCTACCGAACCGAAGTTTCCCTGGCCATCTACCAGCAGGTAGCGCAGGGAAAATGGCTGGGCCATCCGCACGATGGTGTCGTACACGGCGGTGTCGCCGTGGGGGTGATACTTACCGATCACGTCGCCGACGACACGGGCGGATTTCTTGTACGGCTTGTTGAAGTCGTTGCCCAACTCGCTCATCGCGAACAGCACGCGGCGGTGCACGGGCTTCAAGCCATCGCGCGCATCCGGCAGCGCCCGCCCGACGATCACGCTCATTGCGTAGTCGAGGTAGGACTGTTTCAGCTCGTCTTCGATATTGACCGGGAGGATTTCTTTGGCCAGTTCGCCCATGAGAAGCCTGATTCCTTTTTCTGGTGAAACCTCGCCACATCCAGATGGGATGAACGAAGCTCGCCGCTGCAGAACAAGTGCCATGCAGCGACTTACGACAAATCAACGAGTTATGCCATGGATCTGCGCAGTAAAGGCCACCTCGCGAGGCAGCCTTGGAAACCGCCGGATGTTATCACAAGAGCCGCCACGCACCTATCCCCCAGATGCGCATGGAGCATAGTTAGTTGACCGATGACAGGCTGATATGGGATCAGAGGGGCTTAGAGGCGTTGCGGATGAAGAAAAGAGGTCAAATGTGAGGTGTTTAGTGCCTTCTATGACCTCTTCGCGAGCAAGCCCGCTCCCACATGGGATTTGTGTCGTACATTAATAACGGCAACGACTCGATCTAACTGTGGGAGCGGGCTTGCTCGCGAAGGCAATGTATCAGGCCACAAAATGGTTAATGCAACCGCTTGCGGCACATCAATTGCGCGATCTTGGCGGTGTCGGGCCGCTCGATGATGCCCTTTTCCGTCACGATGACGTCGATCAGGTCCGCTGGGGTGACATCAAACCCGGGATCGAATACATCCACAGCCGCATCGAGTCGCTTGCCGCCGACATCCAGCAACGCCTCACCGCCCTGCTCTTCTATCGGAAAGTCGTCACCGTTGGCCAGGCTCAGGTCGATGGCTGAGCTCGGCGCCACCACCATGAAGCGAACGCCATGGTGCATGGCGCAGACCGCCAACTGATAGGTGCCGATCTTGTTCGCCACATCACCGTTGGCGGCGATGCGTTCGGCACCAACAACCACCCAGGTCACGCCCTTGGTCTTCATGATGTGCGCCGCTGCGGAATCGGCGTTGAGGGTCACCGGAATACCTTCCTTGGCCAGCTCCCACGCGGTCAGCCGCGAGCCTTGCAGCCATGGACGGGTTTCGTCGGCATAGACTCGCTCGACCATGCCTTCGATATAGGCACCACGAATGACGCCCAGGGCCGTACCGAAGCCACCGGTGGCCAGGGCGCCGGTATTGCAATGAGTGAGGATCGCCTGGGCATTGCCTTGATGCTTGCGGATCAGATCGACGCCCAACTGCGCCATGGT